>NZ_JBVKDS010000017.1:0-238702 GCF_055633695.1 Kitasatospora sp. NPDC114501
ATCGAGGCCGGGGATGTCAACATATCTGGCGTTGACTTTTGGCACGCTGTTGAGTTCTCAAGGAACGGACGCTTCCTTCGGACTGCCTTCCGGCAAGCCCTCCGGGCTTCGTTCTTTCGTGTTTCCAGCTTATCAGATGTTTTCCGCTCCGTTTCCGGGGCTTTCACTTCCGACTCGCCGGCGTCTTTCGGGGCGTGGTGCCCTGTCCGACGTTTCAAACACTAGCCGATCCCCGCTCCGAAAAGCGAATCCGGCCGCAATCCGATAAAATGAACACGCCAATTACAGACCGGACCGCATCTGCACATGACAGATCCGCCCGAGTCGGGAAGTGGTGGTTCAGAGGATTGGCCGCCCCGGGACCGTCCGCGCTGACGCGTGTCCGGTGCTCCCAGTCGAGCGACTGGGAGACAGTACTCCTCCGCCACGCCCAAAACAAATGCCGTGGCTCAGGGCGGGCGGCTCCACGCCCAACGACTCCGCCGAGCAGGTCGAGGCGGTCGGCGGGGACGAGCGTGGCGGGAGCGGTGAGTCGCGGCGCGAGCGGCCCCGGCCCCGGCCCCGGCCCCGGCCCCGGCCCCTGCGAGGTGGGGCCCGGGCTATAGTCCCTGGGTCGCGAAAAACGATGCCCCGAGGGTCCACCCGCCGGGCATCGCTCGTACATCGACGCAGATGGTTCTGATCGGTGAGCGTCTCCTTGCCGGGACCGGGCATTCCGTCCGCTCCCCGCACTGACCGTCGCCGACGCGTGTCGGCGCTACAGAGGAGCGCAGCATGCAGAAGACCATCGCCATCGTCGGGGCCGGACTCGGCGGGCTGACGCTCGCCCGGGTGCTTCAGGTTCACGGCGTCGCCGCGACGATCTACGAGGCTGAGGCTTCGGCGACGACCCGCGCGCAGGGCGGACTGCTCGACATCCACGAAGTGACCGGGCAGGTCGCGCTTCGCGCAGCCGGTCTGTACGACGAGTTCCTCACCTTGGTCCGACCGGGCGAGGACGCCAAACGTGTGGTCGACCGCCACGGCACGATCCTTCTCGACATGCCTGCGGACCCCGGTTCGGCCCGTCCCGAGGTGGACCGTGGAGAACTCAGGCGCCTGCTCGTCGACTCGCTCGCGCCCGGGACGATCAGGTGGGGTCACAAGCTCGCCTCCATCCGGCACCGTCTGGAGGGCGGCTACGTCCTCACCTTCAGGGAAGGCTCCGCCACGCACGCCGACATCGTCATCGGCGCGGACGGTGCCTGGTCGAAGGTGCGCCCGCTGCTCACCTCCGCCGAGCCTTCCTACAGCGGAACCTGCTTCCTCGAGGTTGCCCTCACCTCGGGCGGCCGGAACCATCGGGCGGGCGTGGCCGCGATCGGCGGCGGCACCTTGATGGCGGTCGCGCCGGGCAAGGGCATCCTCGCCCACCGCTACGCCGACGGACGGGTGCGCGGATACGCGGCGCTGAACAAGCCCGAGGCGTGGATGAGGTCGATCGACTTCGGAGACCCGTCCGCGGGCCTCCGTCGAATCGCCGACGAGTTCGACGACTGGTCGCCGCTGCTCACCGCCTTCGTGGCAGAGAGCGACGCGGAACCGTGGCTGCGACCCATCTACGCCCTTCCCGTCGGGCTTGAATGGGACAGGGTGCCCGGTGTCACGCTCGTCGGCGACGCCGCGCACCTGATGTCGCCCTTCGCCGGCGAAGGCGCGAACCTCGCCATGTACGACGGCGCCGACCTGGCGGGCGAGCTGGCTGGGCAACTCGACACCGAGGCCGCGCTCACCGCCTACGAGGAGCGGCTGTTCCCGCGTGGTGGCGACGCCGCCGACCGGTCGGCGCGGAATCTGGAGGTCTTCTTCGGCCGGGAGGCACCGCGCAGCGTAGTCACGCTGTTCGATCGCTCCTCCTGCCCGAGTGCGGAGACCTTTCCGGCCGGCCCCGTGCGCCGAACTGTGCCCGAGGTGCTATGACTTCGGGATCTGGTCCCGGTGCCCGAGTCCGCTGGTACGAGGGGGGACGGGAGCAGCAGCGGCCCGTGATGTGAGGGTCGGCCGCCTACTTGAACAGGCGGTCCCCGTTGGTGGCCATGCGGTGGGTCCCGCTGTGGCGGTTCACCCAGTCACGGACGAGGTTGACGGCGTTGGCGCACTGCCAGCTGTCGTCGTACTCGCGCACGCCGGTGAAGGCGCCGTAGCCCGCGATGATGCCGTCCACCTGTGCGTCGCCAAGCAGTTTGTCGACGTACCACGGGTCGTTGTAGGTGGTCGTCCAGGAGAGGGTGGCCGCGAGCCGTCCGGCGGCCCGGTCCGCGGCTCCCTTCTTGAGTTCCGCGCAGGTGTTGTAGGTGGGCTCCGTGCAGTTGCCGAAGCCCTTGGTGATGTCGCTGTCGCCGTAGTCCATCGCCCGGCGGCCGGCCGGGAAGCCGCTCCCGGACCGGTCGAAGGCGCTGCGCACCTGGTCGCGGGTGCCGGTCGTGGTGATGCCCTCCAGCGGGCCGAGTCTGCCCTCCAGGCTCTTCCAGCCGCGGCCGCCGACGTCCGGGGTGCTGCCGCCGTGGTACTCGTAGAAGCCGTAGAGCACCTGGATGCCGGCGGCGGTCAGCCGCTGGGCCTTGTCGCGCAGTCCGGCGACGCTACAGGTGCGGTTCGGCTCCTCTCCGCAGTAGTTGGGGTCCTTGATGTCGAGCCAGACCAGCGACAGCCGGCGGCCCGCGTTGGCGTTGGAGACGATGCGGTCGAGCATGCTGTCGAAGCTGGGGCCGAGCCGGTTCTCGCCGGCCGAGGAACAGTCGTGGTAGGCGCGCCACTCGTTCGGGTTCCACCAGGCGCAGACGTCGATCTCGATGGCGTTGGCGCCGTGGTTGATCGCGGCGTCGACGCCGTCCAGGGTGTCGACCCGGTGCGCGATGGCGTAGATCGGGTGGCGCTGGTCGGCGGCTTCGGCGGGGGCCGCGCCGAGCGTGGTGGTGCCGACGATGCCGCACAGTGCCGCCGTCAGGGCGGACAGCGTCCGCACACGTGTGCCGGGCCCGTGGTGAGTCTTCAAGAGGGCACTCCTTCTCGCTGGTGTTCCGGGTGTCGTCCGTGTTCCGACTTGTCTGCGGTCAGACAATCGATATCACCAACTGTGCGTCGACGTACGGTGAATGAGCGCTGAACGAGGCCCGCGCCCGTCCACGATCGTTCGGGTGCGGCCGGATCCGGCGGGTGGCGGCCATCGTCGCGGCCGCCCGGGCCGAGGTGACGGGCGTCCGCCCTCGAACGGACGGTCGCTCCGCCTGAACCCAGGCGCCCCACGGGAACCACCAATCCGTCCAGGGCCGGGGATTCGAATCCCCGCCCGAAGTCGGTAAGGGGCGCGAGGTCGCGCGGAATCGCCGCCGGTAGCCGGACCCGTGTCGCTTTCCGCCATTTATTCGCATACGTCACTATCCGCCGCCGCCGCGGGTAATTCTGAGCTGCCCGCCGAGTGAAGGCGCCTACGGGACCGGAGCGGCTGTGCGCGCTCCGTCCCTCCCGGCCCCGTTCACCCGGACGCGCTCGACCGAAGGAGACGTCACATGCCCGTCGTTCGCAGGGTGCTGCTCACGGCCGCGGTCCTCACCGCCACCGTGGTCGTCGCGCCCACCTCCTCCGCCCAGCCCCTCGCGCCCGCGACCTCCCACGCCGCCGCCACCTCCCCGCTCGCCCGCCAGCCCAGCTTCCACGCCTTCACCGGCACCGGCTTCTCGGGCGCGGACCGCTGGTTCTACGGCAACCAGGGGGCGTGCACGTACGTCGGCGACAACTGGAACGACCGGATCCGCTCCGCCCGAACCGAGGGCGGCGACCGGGTCGAGCTGTGGGACAACTACGACTGCACCGGCGGGTCGATCACCATCGACGCCTCCGGCTACAGCAGCATCGGAGCCTGGGTCAGCGCCTACCGCGCCTACCTCGGTTAGGAGTTGACGAGCCGTGCGGCGGCTCGTCGGCCGGTGCGACCGGTCGACGGGCCGCCGCGCCGGATCGGCGGCAGGGCCGGCGGACATCAGCGTGAGGTGAACACTTCACCACAGGGCGTGATCGTGTTAGCGTCCCTCGGATGTCGAGGATTCTGGTCACCGATCTGGACGGCACCTTACTCGGCGGCACCCGGGACGACCGGCGCCGGTTACGGGACGCCCTGGTCCGCCACCCCGAGGTGACCACGGTCTTCGCCACCGGACGCTCGCCGGCCTCCGTCCGGGAGGTCCTGCGCGATCCGCTCGTCCCCCGGCCCCGGTGGATCATCGCCGACGTCGGCGCCACCGTCGTCGACGGCACGGACTTCGCCCCCGTCAGCCCGGTGCAGGAACACCTGCGGGCCGGCTGGCCCGGACCGGAGCGGGTGCGGGCCGCGCTGCGCGGCTTCCCCGGGCTCACCTACCAGCGCGGCGTCGTCCAGAACGGCCGCTGCTCCTACCACCTCGACCCCGACCGGCTCACCGACGGACTCACCGCCGCCGTCGAGGCCCTCGGCTGCACCTGGGTGTACTCGGCGGACCGCTACTTCGACGTCCTGCCGCCGGGAGCCTCCAAGGGCAACGCCCTACGGGCCCTGGCCGGCAGACTGGGCTGGCGGCCCGACGGGATCCTGGTCGCCGGGGACTCGCTCAACGACCTCTCGCTGTTCCGCTTCGGCGCGCACGCCGTGGTCGTCGCAGGGGCCGAGCCCGCACTGCTCACCGCCCTCGCCGAGGACCCCCTCGTCCACCGCCCGGACCGGGCCGGCGCGGCCGGGATCCACTCGGCGCTCCTGAACCTCGGCTGGGTGTCCCCCGAACCCGGCTCCGGACGCCCCGACTCCGGGCCCGCCGACTCCGGACGCCCCGAACCTGGTGGCCCGGGCTCCGGACGGCGCGGCCCCGAACACCCCGACCCCGCAGGCCCCGGCCCCGAAGGCCCCCCGCGCCGGCACTCCCTCGTGGTGGCCTACCACCGCCCGCCGCTGCACTGGGACGGCGGGAGCTGGCAGCCGCCCGGCAGCCCCAACGGCATCCTGCCGACCCTGAGCAGCGCCTTCACCGACGGCCTGCCGGGCGTCTGGGTCACCGCCCTGACCGGCCGCGACCGGACGGCGGCGCTCCCCCCGCCCACCTCGCCGCCGCTGTCCCCCGTACCGCTGGACACGGCCACCTGGCGCGGCTACTTCCACGACGCCTGCAAGGAGACCCTCTGGCCGGTCCTGATGTCCGAACCGGACAGGTCGACCTTCGACGAACGGGCCTGGACCGACTACCGTACGGTCAACGCCCGGTTCGCCCGGCACATCGCCGCCCAGGCGGCCCCGGGCGCCACCGTCTGGCTGCACGACTACAACCTCTGGCTGGTCCCCGGCCTGCTGCGCCGCCTGCGGCCCGACGTCAGGACCGGGATCTTCCACCACACGCCCTTCCCGGCCCCCGACGTCTTCGCCACCCTCCCGGTCGCCGCCGAACTGCGCGGCTCCCTGGCGCGCCTCGACTGGGCGGGCTTCCACACCGAGGAGTTCGCCCGTCACTTCCGCAAGGCCCTGGCCGGGCTGCCCGATCCGCCGCGCACCGGTGTCCACCCGCTCGGGATCGACCGGCCGGCCGTCGAACGGCTCGCCCGCCTCCGCGCACCGCACCGCACCCCGGCCGCCGACCCGGTGGTGCTCTCGGTCGAACGCCTCGACTACGCCAAGGCCCCGATCCAGAAGGTCGAGGCCGTCGACCTGCTGCTCTCCCGCCGGCCCGGGCTGCGCGGCCGGTTCGTCTTCCGGCTGGTCTGCGCGCCGCCCGAGCCCGGCATCACCGCCTACGACGCCACCCGCCGCCGCCTCGAACGGTCCGTCGCCGAGGTGAACGCCCGCTGGCGGCAAGGGCCTTGGCAGCCGGTCGACTACCGTCCCCGCGGTCTCTCCGCCACCGGCGTCGTCGACGCCTACCTGGCGGCAGACGTCCTCTGGGTGACCTCCCTCCAGGACGGGATGAACCTGACCGCCAAGGAGTACGTCGCCGCCCGGGCCGCCCTCCTGCCCGGTGACGCGAGGCCCGGAGCGCTGGTGCTCTCCCGGCACGCCGGCGCCGCCGCCGAACTCGGCGAGGCCGCCCTGCTCACCGACCCGCGCTCGCCCGAGGACCTCGCCGCCGTGCTGGCCCGCGCCCTCGACCTGGCCCCCGCCGAGCGCCGGGCCCGCCTGGAGCGGCTCTCCGAGCTGCTCGGCCGGGAGCGGCCCGCCGACTGGGCCGTCCGGATCGTCCACGCCATCCGGGGCTGCTCCACCTCGGCCACGCCGGTGGTGCGCCGGATCGCCGGCCGCCCGTCCCCGGTCTCGACGCGGCGCCCGTGAGCCGGAGCGGTCCCCGGCGCCAGTGAGCGGTAACCGTCCCCGGCACCCGTCAGGCCCCGGGCCGGATCACCGGCGGCTGCCGCGCAGGGTGTAGGCGACGGCGCCCAGCACCGTCAGGCCCACGGCCACCGACGTCGAGGTGTCGGTGCGGGGCTCCTGGACCAGCCACGTGAGCGCCTGCTCGAACCGGGTCGGCCGGGGCCCGATCGCCACCATCAGCAGCGCCCAGCCGACGGGCGGTGCCCAGGCCGCCTGCGCCCCGAACAGCGCCGCCGCGAGGGCCGTCAGCGCGGTGAGCGCCGACACCGCCAGCGCGAGGCTGCCGAAGGGCACGGCGTGGGTCGGCCGGTCGGCGGCCACCCGGGCGGCGGCGAGCAGGCCGAACAGGACGCCGCCGAGCAGCACCACGTGCAGCGCCCTGACCAGCCGCCAGCGGACCGGCGTGCCGCGCTCCAGTTCCTCGTCCGGGCCGGCCAGGGTACGGGCGACGGCGGCGACGCCCAGCACGACGGCGATCAGACCGACCGCGCGCGCGGTCCCCGGATCGTCCAGCCGGTGCCCGGCCCAGGTGAGGGCGGCGGCGGCCAGGAAGACCAGGAGGGTCGTCGGGATCGCCCGGCTGCGCAGGTGCAGCACCAGGCCGCGCAGTCCCGGGGTCACCGGCCGGCCCCCTCGCCCGTCGCGACGTCGCCCGTCACGGCCGCCAGTGGGTCCTGGCAGGCCAGCCCGGCCTTCCGGGCCTCCCCGATCCGCCGGTACCGCTCGTCGGCGGGCAGCGCGCGCAGGGTGTCGTGGGCCGCCCGGGCGACGGGGTTCAGCCTGTCCGCGGGAGTACCCAGGAGCACGGCGGCGACCGCCCGGGAGGCGTCGGACGCCCGCGTCCGTCCCTTCTCGTCGGAGAAGCAGTCGAGGTCGACGACGGCGTGCTGGGCCACCAGGTCGACGACCGTGTCCGGCTCCCAGCGGATGCCGCCCTGCTGGGTCCGGTACGGCAGCTCGATCCGGACCGTGCCGGGATCCCCCGCTCCGCCCGCCGCCCTGCCGTCGTCCAGCATCCAGCTCACCGGGTCCTCCTGCACCCGGGTCGGGCCGCCGGGCACCGCGGCGAAGGCGTCGAGCACCTTGCGGGCGGGCGGCAGCAGGTCGGGCAGCGCGGCGCGGTGCACCCTGGTGACGCAGACCCGGCCGTCCTCCGGTGCGCAGACCAGCTCGGTGGCCCGCGGTTCGGGGACGACCGCGCCCGAGGGCGCCACCAGCGAACCGAGCGCCAGCCCGGCCACGGCCGGTGCGGCGGCCAGCACCCGGGCCCGGGTGGTCCCGGCGACCGCCAGCAGCACGCCGGTCACGCCGAGAGCGGTGAACCAGACGGCCTGGCCCGCGGACAGCGCGGGCAGCACCCGGTGGAAGTCGTCCGTCACCGGCAGCATCGGCAGCACCGTGTCCACCAGCCGGTTCGCCGGCCGGCCGTCCCGGATCTGGGCGACCGCCAGGACCAGGAACAGCAGCACCGCCCCCAGCGGCGCCGCGACCGGCGCCGGGGCCACCCGGCCGATGCCCAGCCCGAACAGGGCGACGGCGACGACGGCGAGCAGCCCCACCGCGAGGCCCAGCGGCCATGCGCCGTCGCTGAACGTCGCGTTCCCGGAGACGACCACCACGGCCCAGCCGATCACCGCCGCCACCGCGGTCGCCGCCGCACCGGCCACCACCACCAGGGCCGGCAGCAGCCGCACCGGGCCCGGCCGCGGCGTGGCGGCGAACAGCTCGGACACCGAGCTGCGCCGCTCCCGCCCGCCGTGCCAGATCGCGGCGGCCAGCACCACCGGCAGGCAGATCCAGGCGGTCGACCGCAGCGAGTGGACCAGGGACGTCCAACTGGCCGCCCACTGCTGGACGTCCATCCAGAGGAAGATCCGGGCCAGGACGGCCAGCACCAGGAGCAGCGCGGGCGCGACCGAGCGCTTCGCCTCCAGGCGCGTCATGCGGAACATAGGTCGTCTCCAGGGTTCTAGGGGTCGGGGAGGGGAGGTGCGGGGCGCTACCGGTTGGCGCTACCGGTTCAGGGCCCTACGTCCGGGTGCGGGCCTTCGCCTCGCGGTGCCGGCGCAGGATGGCGGAGTAGCCGCGCTCGATGTCGCTGTCGCCCGGGTCGGCGTCGGTGCCCGCCGCGCGGATCCCGTCGACGTGGCCCGCGAAGACCGTGCCGCCCTCGTCGATCAGCACGACGCTGGTGCAGGCCGCGGCGACGTCTTCGACCAGGTGGGTGGAGACCAGCACGCAGGACTGTTCGCCGATGTCGCGCAGCAGGGCGCGGAACTCCAGGCGCTGGGCGGGGTCCAGGCCGACCGTGGGCTCGTCGAGCAGCAGGATGTCGGGGTCGTTGACGATCGCCTGGGCGATGCCCGCCCGGCGCAGCATGCCGCCGGAGAGCGAGCCCATCCGGTCGTCGGCCCGGCCGGTGAGGTCGACCCGGTCGATGGCGTGCTGCACCGCGTCGGCCGTCCGGCGCCGGGGCACCTCCTTGAGCCAGGCCATGTACTCGACGAACTCCCGTACGGTGAACCGGCGGTAGTGCCCGAAGGCCTGCGGCAGGTAGCCCAGCCGGCGGCGCACCTCCCGCAGTTCGCCCCGGCTGCGCCGGGCGGCGCCCAGGAGTTCCAGCTCGCCGCCGTGCGGGGTCAGGACGGTGGCGAGGGTGCGGATCAGGGTGGTCTTGCCCGCCCCGTTGGGGCCGAGCAGGCCGTGCACGCCGGCGCCGAGGTCCAGGTCGATCCCGTCGACCGCGAGGCGGCGGCCGTGCCGGACGGTCAGTGCGCGGGCCCGGATGTGGTGGGCGTAGCGGGTGGGGGCGATCTCGGCGGCGATGCCGGTGACGGGCATGGGAGGTTCTCCTCGCGGTGCGGGTGAAGGGCGGGACGGGTGTTGCGCGGCGTCGGGCGGTCCACGGCCGACGACAGACGGGCGGCCAGCCTCAGCGGGGCGGTCAGCCGCGGCGGGCGCGGGCCTCGCGGGGGTGCAGGTAGCCGGTGCGGCACAGGACGACGGCGACGGCCAGGACACCGGCCGCGACCGCCCACCCGGGGGCGGCCGAGTCCCGCAGGTACGACGGCACGGTGCCGCCGTCCATGGCGGGGACGACCACGATCGCGGCCCACCCCGCGCCGACTCCCGCCGCCGCGCGCTGGACGCCCAGCCGGCTGCCGAGCGCCAGGGCGGCGCAGGTCAGGGCGAGGGCCGGCAGCAGGACCAGCGCGGGCGCGGTGCCGGTGATCCAGCCGCCGACCGCCAGCGCCGGGATCACCAGGGCCAGGACGGCCACGGTCCGGCGCAGGAGCAGCCCGAGCCCCGCCCGGGGGGTCGCGGCGACCAGCTCGTGGACCGGCTCGGAGTGCGGCCCCCAGCTCAGGGCCACGCCCAACAGCGGCATCGCCGGGGCCAGCAGCACCAGGACCGGGGAGTCGGGGGCGGCGGCCGACGACAGCAGCAGGGCGCCGAGCACGACCAGCACGAGCGCCGCGACCCACGGCCCGAACGCCGGGGCCGCCCACCGGGCCAGCTCCGCCCGTACCCGCCGCCACCGCCGTCGGCGCACCGGCGTCAGCGACACCGCCTCCGACAGGCGCTCGCGCACCTGCGCCACCAGCGCGGTGTCGGCCGGGCTGTGGGCGCGGGACACCCTCCCCAGCTCGGCCCGGCAGGGGGCGCAGCGCTCCAGGTGCGCCTCCACCGCCCACAGCTCGCCGGCGGTGGGGGCGGCGCCCGGGGCATCACCGCCCAGGACGTAGCTCACCAGCAGCCGGTGGGGGACGTGGGCAGTCATGACAGGGCCTTTCGCAGGTCGAGGCGGGCACGGCGGGCACGGGTCTTGACCGTTCCCTCGGGGATCTTCAGCAGCGCCGCGGTCTCCCGGACGGTCAGGCCGTCGAGCACCATCGCGGTGAGCACCTGGTGCAGCTCGGGTGCGAGCCGGTCCAGGGCCGCGCCGACGTCGCCGCCGACCGCGGATTCCAGCACCTCGTGCTCGGCCGAGGGTGCCGGCGCCGGGGCGACGGACAGCGGCGGGAGCGCGCCGTGCCGGCCGCGCGCCCGGAAGGCGTCCACCAGCCGCCGGGCAGCGATCGTCCACAGCCACCCGCCGGCCTCCTCCCCGCGCATGCTGTCGGCGAACGACCCGGCCGCGCGCCACACCGCCAGGTACGTCTCCTGCAGGACTTCGGCGACGATCTCGTCGTCCGCGCAGCGTCGGCGCAGCCGTGCGGTCAGCCAGGGGGCGCTGCGCCGGTACAGCTCGTCAAAGGCCGCCGCGTCCCCGCGGGCGATCCGCCGGACCAGTTGGGCTTCGGTCATCGAGGCCGGTGAACGTTTCACGCCCTGGTCTTACGTGGCGCACGGCCCCGTGGTTTTCACCCGCACCGTGATCCACGTCACACCGAATGGTCCCGTTCCGGATCTCATGCCCTGCCGTCGGCTGCTGCTGGGTGATGCAGTGGATGCCCCCGCCGCTGGCAGCGACGCGGCCGATGTCGAGGCGGGTGATCGCGCGACCTCGTTCCGGCAGGTGCGGGCGGGCGGGTCCGGCGCGATGGTGGAGGGGAACGCCCGGCTCCGCCAGGCCGGGGCCACCACCGGTAGGGAGTCGCCATGGACCCGACCATCGATCCGACCCAGCTCGGGGCCGCCGCCGCTCCGGCGGCCTTCGGGAGGTACCTGGCAGCCCTGCCGCACGCGCCGATGGACCACGGGCACGGCCCGGCGAAGTCCGTCCGCACCGCGGAGTACGAGGGGCACCGGATCAGCATCACCACGACCTACGAGATCACGGTGGACGGCCGACCGCTGACGGCCGGGCTCGACGTGGACGACAGCGGCATGCTGTCCTGCCACGGCCTGCCCGCCTACCAGTTCGTCTCCGCGGTGGACGCCGTCAAGGTGCTGATCCACACCTTCCCCGACTCGTTCCGGGGCGGCGGCTGAGATGCCCGTCGTCCGCAGGAACATCCTCAAGGACCCGGCCGCCCGCGACGACTACGTCCGCGGCATCGGCCTGCTCAAGCAGGAGGACAGCCAGGTCACCACCCAGCAGCTGGGCGTCCCCGGCCCGGTCGTCCCGGTCCGCACGTACGACCTGTTCGTCGTCTGGCACGGCCGGACCATGGCGACGCCGATCCCGCCCACCGGCAACCCCCGGGTGCGCAACGCCGCCCACCGCGGGCCGATCTTCCTGCCCTGGCACCGGGTGATGCTCGGGTTCCTCGAGAAGAACCTTCAACGGGTGCTCGGGAAACCGGACTTCGCCCTCCCGTACTGGGACTGGTCGGCCGACGGCGACGCCGGCTCGCCGACCGACGCCGAGATCTTCTCCCCCGCCTACCTGGGCGGCGACGGCGACCCGGTGACGGACGGCCCGTTCGCCTACCACCCGGGCGATCCCGCCGGTTTCACCGTCCGCATCGAAGCCGCCGGGCCCGGCGGCATGGCGCTCGCCCAGACCAGCCGCGGCCTGCGCCGCTCCTTCGCCCAGCCGCCGCCGTTCGGCTGGCGCACCCTGCCGACCGGCGCCGAGGTCCAGGAGGCCCTCGCGTTCACCCCGGCCGGCCACGACCCCGCCGACCGCTACGACACCCTCGACTTCAACTCCTCCTCCGAGGGTTTCCGCAACCTGCTCGAAGGCTGGATCCCCAAGGACCCGGCCCGGCCGGTCCACCTGCACAACCAGGTCCACGTCTGGACCGGCGGCGACATGGGCCCGGCCACCTCGCCCAACGACCCGCTGTTCTACCTGCACCACTGCAACGTCGACCGCATCTGGGCGGGTTGGCTGAACCGCTACGGACCGCTGTACGCCCCCGACATGGACGCCCCGGCCGACATCTACCAGGGCGAACGGATCGACGACCCGATCGCCTCCCCCCTCGGCCCCTCCGCGACCCCGCGCTCCGTCCTGGACGTGTCGGCGATCTACGCCTACGACACCCTGCCCTGACCCCGGCCCACCCTGCGCCGGCGTCCGACGGGAGGAGAGCCGCCCCCCGGGACCCGGTGACGTGGATCACAGCGGGTTTCCCGCGGTCGGCGAAATGCGAGGGCCGCCGAGGCGGTTGGCACGGGCAACCGTCTCCGTCCCGGCGCACGTCACCGCTATCCGCGAGGAATCCCCATGACCGTCACCGAGCCCTCCACCTCCCGCGCGGCCGAGATCCTGTCCCGGCCCGTCACGATCAACGGGCTGACCGTGCCCAACCGCATCGTGATGGCGCCGATGACGCGCAGGTTCTCCCCCGGCGGCGTGCCCGGCGAGGACGTGCGCTCGTACTACGCCCGCCGCGCCGCCGCGGGCGTGGGCCTGATCGTCACCGAGGGAACGTACGTCGGCCACGAGTCCGCCGGTCAGAGCGACGACATCCCGCGCTTCCACGGCGAGGAGCAGTTGGCCGGGTGGGCCCGCGTCGCCGAGGACGTCCACGCGGCGGGCGGCGCCATCGTGCCGCAGCTCTGGCACATCGGCATGGTCCGCAGGCAGGGCGACCCGCCGTTCGCCGGCGCTCCCGCCGTCGGCCCGTCCGGCATCCGGCTGGACGGCACCGAGGGGACGGGCCGGGCGATGACCCGGGCCGACCTGGACGCCGTCATCGGCGCGTTCGCCGAGGCCGCCGCGGCCGCCGAGCGGATCGGCTTCGACGGCGTCGAACTGCACGGCGCCCACGGCTACCTGCTCGACCAGTTCCTGTGGGCGGGCACCAACCGCCGCACCGACGCCTACGGCGGCGACCCGGTCGCCCGGACGAAGTTCACGGCCGAGCTCGTCGCCGCGGTGCGCGAGGCCGTCTCCCCGCGGTTCCCGGTGATCTTCCGCTACTCCCAGTGGAAGGCGGAGAACTACGAGGCCCGGCTCGCCGAGACCCCGCAGGAACTGGAGGCGATCCTCGCCCCGCTCGCCGACGCCGGCGTCGACGCCTTCCACGCCTCGACCCGCCGCTACTGGGTCCCCGAGTTCGACGACTCGGACCTCAACCTGGCCGGCTGGACCAGGAAGCTCACCGGCCGCCCCGCGATCACCGTCGGCTCGGTCGGCCTCGACGGCGACTTCGTCCGCGCGTTCATGGGCGAGGGCGCGGCGCTCCAGGGCATCGACAACCTGCTGGACCGGCTGGAGCGCGACGAGTTCGACCTGGTCGCCGTCGGCCGCGCGCTCCTCCAGGACCCGCAGTGGGCCGCCAAGGTCCTCGCCGGCCGCTTCACCGACCTGCGCCCCTACGACGCCGCCGCCCTCCGCACCCTGAGCTGACGTCCGCGCCGCCACCGGACACCGCACGGCTCCCGGGTCGGAGCCGTGCGGTGCGTCGTCGAGCGGGGACGTCCGCGACGACGGCTCCGGGGCAGGCGCCGTGGAGGACCTACCGCGCGAACCGCGCCCGGTGGGCGGCGATCAGGTCGCGGTACCAGGTGTAGGAGGCCTTCGGGGTGCGGCGCTGGGTCTCGAAGTCGACGTGGACGAGGCCGAAGCGCTGGCGGAACAGTCCCTCCGCCCATTCGAAGTTGTCGAGGAGGGACCAGGTGTAGTAGCCGCGGATGTCGATGCCCTCGGCGGCGGCCCGGGCGAGGGCGTCGAGGTGGGCGGCCAGGAAGTCGATGCGGGGCTGGTCGGGGACGGTCTCCTCGGTGACGGAGCAGCCGTTCTCGGTGATGGTGATCGGCGGCAGGGCCTTTCCGTACAACTCGCGGAGGTTGAGGAGGAGTTGGCAGATGGCGTCGGGGACGACGGGCCAGCCGAAGGCGGTGTGGGGGACGTCGGGGATCTCGACGAGGTCGAACGGGAGGCCCGGTTCGGTGGGGGCGGCGACGCGGGTGGGGTTGTAGAAGTTGAGGCCGAGGCCGTCCAGCCCGGGGGCGTGGACGAGGTCGAGGTCGCCGGGGCGGACGGCGCCGAAGAGGTCGTCGGGGACGCCGAGGGCGGAGAGGTCGGGGTAGCGGCCGAGGAGCACGGGGTCGGTGAACAGCCGGTTGTGGAGGGCGTCGTAGGCCTCGGCGGCGGCGGTGTCCTCGACGGAGGCGGAGGCCGGCTGGACCAGGGTCAGGTTGTTGGAGAGCATCGCCTCCAGGCCGCGGTCGTGGAGGACCGCGGCGGCCAGGCCGTGGGCGAGGAGCTGGTGGTGGGCGGCCGGGAGGGCCTCGAACATCAGGGTGCGGCCGGGGGCGTGGGTGCCCAGCGCGTAGCCGAACACCGTGTGCACGAAGGGCTCGTTGAGGGTGATCCAGGCGGGGACGCGGTCGCCGAGACGGTCGGTGACGATTCCCGCGTACTCGGCGAAGCGGTGGGCGGTGTCGCGGTTGAGCCAGCCGCCGTCGTCCTCCAGGCCCTGCGGGAGGTCCCAGTGGAAGAGCGTGGGGAGGGGGGTGATGCCCGCTTCCAACAGGGCGTCCACCAGGCGGTCGTAGAAGGCGAGTCCGGCGGGGTTGACGGCGCCGGCGCCGGTGGGCAGGACGCGGGGCCAGGCGATGGAGAAGCGGTAGCCGTCGAGGCCGAGGCCCTTCATCAGGGCGATGTCCTCGGGGTACCGGTGGTAGTGGTCGCAGGCCACCGCGCCGGTGTGGCCGTCGCGGACGGCGCCGGGGCGGGCGGCGAAGGTGTCCCAGACGGACGGGCCGCGACCGTCCTCGGTCACCGCCCCCTCGATCTGGTAGGCGGCGGTGGCGGCACCCCAGCGGAAGTCCGCCGGCAGGTCGAAGCGGTCCGGCATGACGGTCTCCTGACGTGAACGTGAGGAGGACTCATGTTACTGGGGTGGTGCCGGAACACCAGAGGCCCGCATCGACAACTGCCGCCCCGGTGACGGGGATCAGGCCCGGCCCCCGGCTCCGGTGCGGGAAGCGGCAGGGCCAGTGCGGGAAGCGGCAGGGCCCGTCGTCCCGCCGGAGCGGGACGACGGGCCGGGCGGTCAGTGGCGGATCACCGGCGGGACGTGCCGCTCCCGGGCGGGTGCGGTGGAGACCACCGGCCCGGTGCTGGAGGGGGTGGTCCCGGCGCGGACGGGGAGGCCGCCGGCGACGGCATACATGGCCTCGTCGAAGGCCTGGCCGTCGGGCGGCGTCCTGCCGACCGCGAAGACCGCCACCGCCCTGCCGTCGACCACGGAGGTGGAGAGGTAGTCGCCGACCATGCGGCCCCCCGACGTGGCGGCGATCCGGGACAGCGGCATCGGACCGGCGACGGTCTGCGCCGCGCTCCAGGTGGCACCGCCGTTGGCGGAGGAGATGAAGCCGACCTCCAACTGGCAGGTGGCGGCGGTGCAGTCGGCGTTCGGGTAGAAGTAGTAGTACAGCCCGATCCTGGCGGCGGGGCCGGCGGTGGCGTGGTCGACGCCGAGGCCGGGGATGAAGTGGTCGACCCCGCTGGTGGTGGGGTCGATCGGCACCCGGGTCACCGCGGACCAGGTGGTGCCGTCGGTCGACGTCGCGTAGACGATGTCGTTGGCCTGGCAGCCGGAGCGGAAGCGGCAGTCCTGCCAGGCGACGTAGACCCTGCCGTCGGCGTCGATCTCGGCCGAGGGCAGGCCCTCACCGTCGCGCAGGCCGCCCGCGACGCCGTGCGCGAAGACGTCGGCGACCAGGACCGTGGAGCTCCAGGAGCCGCCGCCGTCGGTGGAGTTGAAGGAGCGGATCGAGGTGGTGTCGGTCGAGAAGGGGACCACGACCGTACCGTCGGGCCGCACCAGCGGCTGGCCGCCGAGGCCGAGGTCGATGCCGGACGGGCCCGCCGGGGCCGACCACGTGGTGCCGCCGTCCCGGGAGGTCGACATGATCACCTTGTTGTCGGAGGAGGGGAGGTCGACCTCGATGTAGCAGTTGCCGAAGTACCGGCTGCTGGGAGTGTTGTCGCAGACGATCCACTCCTTGTCGTAGCTCTGCCCGTCGAAGCCGACCGCCCGCACCGGGGCCTGCCAGTTCACCCCGTCGGCGGAGCGGCTGACGGTCACGCCGGCACCGTTGAGCACCGAGTCGATGACCAGACCGGCGATCATCCAGGTGCCGTGCCTGGCGTCGTAGGCGACCACCGGGTCGGAGGCGCGGGCCCAGCGTCCGTCACCCTGGTGGGTGGTGAGGCCGGGCAGCATGCCGTGCTGCCAGCTGACGCCGCCGTCCCGGGAGGTGCTCCAGCCGAGGTCCGACGCGCCGCCGTTGGTGAACCGGCCGACCTGGGCGGCGGCGACGATCGTGCCGCCGTAGTCGAAGGTGTCGGGCTCCACCACGGTGGCGTGCTGGCTGCCGCTGTCGGCGAACGGGTCGGTGCTCACCTGGACCAGGTTCGGTCCGCGGCCGTTGACGGTCAGGCTGAAGGTCGCCGAGCGGGTGGCGGAGGTGCCGGCGCCGGTCACGGTGATCGGGTAGGTGCCGGACGGGGTGCCGGCCGCGGTGGAGACGGTGAGCCCGGCGGGTACTCCGGCCGTCACGGCGGTCGGGGTGAAGACGGCGGTGGCGCCCGGTGGGAGGCCGCTCGCCGAGAACGCGACGGTCTGGGCCTCGCCGGCCGTGACGGCCGTCGTGACGGTGGAGGTCACGGACGAGCCCGCTCTCACGATCGCCGCGGCGGGGCTGCCGGCGAGGGAGAAGTCGTCCGAGGTGGAGCCGGTGGACCCGACGTCGCGGTGGCCGACATGGGTGGTGGCGGCCGGGCTTGTGTACGGGGCCGCGACGGCCGGGCCGGCGTTCCAGGCCGCGCCGGCCAGGGCGAGGGCGGCCGCCGCGAGGGCGGCGAACGGCCGCCGCCAGGGGGCAGGGGTGCGCGGGTGCCTCATCCGAAGCTCCTTTGCGTGGGGGTGGGAGTGCGGACGACGAGGGGCGGACCGCGGTCGGGGGCACGGCGATCCGCCCCGGTGGGGTGCGTGCGGATCAGGACGGCGCGACGTCGTCGAAGCTCGTGGAAGCGACGTCGCCCGTCCGGTTGTCGTCGTGGCCGATCAGGGTGGGCGGGTACCGGCGCCCGGCGGTGCCGGCGGCCGTCGTCCGGACCCAGCCGGAGGGGGCCGCCCGACACCCGAAAAAAGGGGTGAAGGACGTTCACGCGGAAGGACACGCGTGTTCGTAAATCGGAAGTGTGAACCGGGCCATGACATCGCACAAGATGTGCGACCGAAACTCGTGGAACAGCCCGGCCGGGGTTTGTACCCCTACCGGGAACGGGTATGGGGAGTACACCCACGAGCGCCACCGACACCGGCCCGACCAGGGCGAACGCGGCAGGGCGCGGCATTCAGCACCGGGTCGAAGCGGTCGGCCGGTCAGGCGAGGTCGCGCAGGCGGCGGATCGGGCTCGCCGCGAGGATCGCCGGGCCGGCCAGGCCGCATACCGCCAGCAGGAGCAGCGCCGTACGCGGTCCCCAGGCGGTGGAGGCCGCGCCGGCCAGGAGCGCGCCGACCGGGATGGCGCCCCAGGAGACGAACCGGACGGTGGCCATCACCCTGGGCAGCAGCTCCGGCGGGGTGTGGGTCTGCCGGTGGGTGCGGGCGACGATGGTGGTCACCACGAGGCCCGCCGAGAAGCCCGCGTTGCCGACGGCGTAGACCAGCGCCGCCCAGCCGGGGCCGGCCGCCGGGAGCAGGAAGGTGAAGAGCGCGGAGGTCAGCGCGGCCCACCGCAGGGCGCCTCCGCTGCCGACCCGGGAGACCACCCGGGGCGTGAGGGCGGCGCCGATCAGACTGCCGAGGCCGCCGGCGGCCATCAGGGCACCGACGGCGGCGGCCGTCGCGTCGAGGGTGTCGACCAGGAACACCGGGGTGAGCGTCATCAGCCCGCCGCCGACGAGGTTGACCGCGGTGGCGTCGGCGGCGCACGGCCCGACCACAGGGTGCCGGGTGACGAAGTGCCAGCCCTCGCGGATCTGCTCGCGCATCCCCGCGCCGGCCGGTCGGCCGACGGGACGCTCCGCGCGCGGCAGGCTGCGCAGCAGGGCCGCCGAGACCAGGTAGCTGGCCGCGTCCAGCACCATCGCCGCCGCCCCGCCGACGAGTTGGACCAGTACCCCGCCGAGCGAGGGGCCGGCCAGCTCGGTCGCGGCGCTGGTGGCGGAGAGCAGGCTGTTGCGGGCGGTCAGCTCCTCCTTGGGGACGATCGAGGGCAGGAAGGTGGAGTTGCCGACGTCGAAGACCACGCTCGCCAGCCCGTTCAGCAGGGCGACCGCCACCAGCTGCGGCAGGCCGAGCACCCCCAGGGCGGCCGCCACCGGTACCGAGGCGACGGCCAGCCCGCGCACCAGGTCCGCCGCCACCTGGGTGCCGCGCAGCGGGAGCCGGTGGACCAGGACGCCGGCCGGCAGTCCGACCAGCAGCCAGGCCAGGTACCCGGCGCCGGTGACCAGGCCGACCTGCCAGGCCGTCGCGTGCAGGGTGAGCACGGCGGTCAGCGGCAGGGCGACGGCGGTCACCTGGTCGCCTAATCGACTGACCAGCGATCCGGCCCAGTAGCGCCCGAACGCCCCTGCCGACGCCTGGAGTTGTGGCCCGTGCTCCGCTCCGCGGACCTCCACGGCCGCCGTTCGCGTGGTCGTGTCCACCCTCGGTCCCTCCCCTTCCGTCGCAACCCGTCCACCCACCCGCCCCCGAGCCCCGTCCCCCCGCCCGCCCTCCGATCCGCCGGCCGCGCTCAGGCTGCACAGCGGAACAGCGGACTCCTCCTGCGCGATCTCCCCGGCCCTTGCCGTCCTCGGCGACGGCTCGCGCCCCGCGACCGGCACCACCGACCAAGCGGCTCACCCTCGCGCTGGAGGCCGCCCGCACCGCTTGTGGCGTCCGCTAGCCGGTGATCGACCGGACGAGTCCATGGCGGACGCCCTCGCTCTGATCGACGGGCTCGCGACACACTGATGACGGGCCGGCTCCGGCCACGTCCGACGCACCGGGCGTCCGCACAGCCGCCCGGGTCCTGACGTGCCCCTGCCCAACTCACCCGACGCTCACACCCCGGGAGCCAGACACGTCGCGGCCGCCCCACCGCGACCGGCCGACCGGCCGACCGGCCACCCCGATCCCGACCTCGCCCTCGCCCTCGCCCTCGCCCCCGACCCGCTCGGCTCGCAGTCGCCCACGTCGGAGGGCTACCGGAGGACGCGCCTCCAGATTGTGACGTGCCCCTGTCTAGTTCGTTCCCGTCCTGGTGTGGTGGGATGAGGCCTCACGGGGATCAACCGCTGACGGGGGTGTTTGCTGGTGCGGAGTGGATGGCTGCGGGAGCTGGACGGGGACGCGGCGTGCCTGACGGCCGTGGGGCTGGTCCGGCTGGGGGCGCGGGACCGGTTGGGCACGGAGGACGGGGCGCCGGCCTGGGTGGGCGGGCTGCGGGCAGCCGCGTTCGCGGATGCCTGGCTGGCGTTCGGTGACGGGCCCGCGTCCGGGCTGCGGGTGCCCGCACCGGCGGTGCTGCGGGCCGTGGTGGCCCGAGCCGCGGAGCTGGTGCTGCGGTCCTGCGGGGAGGACGGGCCGGCGGCGCTGGAATGGCTGGGGCAGCGCTCGGCGGAGGCCCGCGAGCAGGCGCAGCGGGAGGGCGCCTCGCACCCGGCCGAACCCTGTGCGCTGACCCTGGTGTGGCACGGGGTCCAGGCGCTGACCGCCGAGGACGGGCCGGGCCACGCCCGCCGGATCGAGGAACGCGGCGAGGCGTACGTGCGGGAGCGGCACCGCCGCCAGGACACCCTGGCACTGGTGCTGTGCTGCACCCGGATCGCCGCGTCCGCGCTGGTGGAGCTGTGCGAGGACGATCCGGAGCGGGTGGCCGGCTGGCTGGAGCAGGACGCGGCGCGTTCCATGCCGCGCGGCGGCCGGGTGCCGCTCTGGGTACCGGGCCGACCCGCCCAGCAGCCGGGCTGAACGGCCGGGCTGAGCGGGCTGGCTGGCTGCGCGAATCGGGCCGGACGGGCTGCGCGGGCCGGTCAGGCCGCGTCGAGCAGCCGGGCGATCTCCGCCATGGCCGGCCCCAGCGGCAGGTCGAGCCGGAGCCCGGCGAGCTCGTCCCCGCGCGTCGGCCCCTGATTGACGATCGCGACCGGCAACCGCGCCCGGGCGGCGCGGCGCACGAAGCGCAGCCCGGACAGGACCGCCAGGGAGGAGCCGAGGACCACCAACGAGCTTGCCGCGTCGACCAGTTCGTAGCAGTGCTCGACCCTGGGCAGCGGGACGTTCTCGCCGAAGAAGACCACGTCGGGCTTGAGCACGCCACCGCAGTCCGTGCAGGCGGCGACCCGGAATCCGTCCACCAGCGGCTGGGGCAGCTGCGCGTCGCCGTCGGGCCGCAGCTGCGCCCCGGGCCGACGGAAGCCCCGGTTGAGCTCCTCCAGCCGCCGGTCCAGTTCGGCCCGGGTGCTGGTGCGGCGGCAGTCGAGGCAGACCACCCGGCGCAGGCCGCCGTGCAGTTCGACGGCCTCCCGGGTGCCGGCCGCGTGGTGGAGGCCGTCCACGTTCTGGGTGATGACCGCCGCGACGTGCCCGGCCCGGCACAGCCGTTCCACCGCGCGGTGACCGGCGTTGGGGCGGGCGCCGGCGATCGCGGGCCAGCCGGTGTGGCTGCGGGCCCAGTAGCGGCGCCGGGCGTCCGCGCTGCCGGTGAACTCCTGGTACGTCATCGGGGTGCCGCTGCGGCGCCGGCCGGTGGCGCCACGGTAGTCGGGGATGCCGGACTCGGTGGACAGGCCCGCCCCGCTGAGCACCACCGTGCCGCGCCGGTCCAGCAGCCGTACCAGGGCTTCCAGCTCCTCTCCCGGCAGGGCGGCCCGCCCGCCCGGGTGTTCGAACGCGTCCATACCGTCGAGGTTAGACCGACGGCCCGGGCTTCCCCTTCCGGTGGGGCAGTTCCTCGGCGGCGCCGGTGGCGAAGGCCGCGATCCGTTCCAGCGGCGGGTCCCAGCCCCGGGTGGTGTCCACCAGCAGGCAGGGCGCGTCCAGGGTGATCGGCGCCCAGGACTCGATCGGCCGCTCGCCGCGCGCGATCCGGCGCAGCAGCTCGCCGTCCGCGTGGACGGCGCGCACGGGCGCCTCGGCGGCCCGGCGGGCGATCCGCTCGCGGGCGGCGTCGGGGTGGACGGCGCAGCGCACGACGCGCAGCTCGGCGAGGCCGACGAGCGGTGCCAGACCGGGCCGCCACAGCCGGTCCTGGTAGGCCGCCTCCGCCACGAGGTCGGTACCCGTGCGCAGGTGTCCCTCGATGGTGCGGAAGAACTCCGTGAGGGCCCGCCGGTCCAGGTCCTCGACCGGCGCCTCCCGGGCGGCGGCCATCCGCTCCTTGATCTCGTCCCGGCAGACCGCCGGCCGGCCGAGCGCGTCGGCCAGGGCGTGCGCCAGCGTGGTCTTGCCCGCGCCGGGCGGGCCGCTCACGACGAGCAGGTGGGGGCGTCGGTCGGCGGTCGGGCGCGGGTGCACGGCCGCGAGCGGGTGCGCGGCCGGGCGTCGGTCCGCGGTCGGGGGTGGCGTCATGCCTGGTGAGTCTGCGCGGGCCGGCCGGCGCCCGCCACCTCCCCTGCCGGTGGCCCGCCCGGCCTCCGTCAGGCCCGGCCGCCCGTCAACCCCAGCCCGGCACCGGCGGCAGCGGCCACGCCGGCGGCACGGGCAGCGGCCCGTCCGTCCGCGGAGCCGCCGCCGGCCGGCGCCCCGACAGCCAGCCGAGCAGGGCGTGGCCGGGGCCGCTGACGGTGGGGCCGGCCGGGGCCAGGGGCCATTCGCGGGCGAGGTCGGTGGCCTTCAGCCGGGCGACCGGGAATCCGCGCGCGACCAGCGCGGCCACCGTCGCGTCGAGTGCCCAGGCGACATACCCGGTGGGCCAGTCGGCGGTCGAGTGGCCGAGACCGAGATCGAGGTGGTGGGTTTCGAGCTCCCGCCACGCCCGGTACAGGGTGAACCAGGCCGGGTGCCGCCAGCCCGCGAGCGCGGACACCAGGACGGACCACCGCTCGGCGGGCAGCTCGGCCGCCGCCGCGAACATCCCGTCCAGGCTCCCGCGCAGGTCGGCGACCAGCTCCGCGGCTCCCCGCCCGGCGCCCTCGTGCAGCGCTCGGTCCAGCGCGGCGGCATCGGCGCGCGGCCCCGGCGCGGTGCCGGTCCGGGCCACGGTCAGCAGCCACCCGTACGCGTCGGCGCTGCGGGCGAGGTGGGTGAGGACGTGGGCGCGGCTCCAGCCGGGCAGCGTGGAGGGGTCGCGGGTCTGCCGGTCGGTGAGGGCGCCGACGGTGGCGAGGAGCCGCCCGGCGGAGGCGCGCACCTCGGCGAGCAGCGCGGCGGCCTCGGCCGCGCCGAGACCCGCGGGACACGTCACGGGCGGCGTCACGGGCGGCGTCACGGAGCGGGTCACGGGCGGCGCGCCCAGGCGGAGATCATCGGAGCGGTGGCCAGGTCGAGCCGGCCGGTGGCGACGTTGGCCAGGTGGCGGTCGATCTCCTCGTCCGTGGCGAGCCCCTCCCGCACCAGCGCCCCGCTGATCTGCCGGACCGTCGCGTCCTCCAGGACCGCGCAGGCCGGCGAGGTGATCGGGAAGTACGCGTCGGCCCGGACGTCGACCAGGCCCGCCTCGCGCAACGCCCTGGGCAGCGTCCGCCCGTACGCGAGGTCGGCGCCGTGCCCGGCCATCAGGGTGCGGAAGCCGGTCCGCAACCGGTTGGCGAGGCGCTCCTCGGGCCCGGACTCGTCCGGGCAGAGCAGCGGTTGCAGGGCCGGGTCGGCGTCCTCCAGGAGCAGCCGGCCGCCCGGGCGCAGCGCCCGCACCATCCGGCGCAGGGCCTCGGCGCGCTCGGCGACGTGCACCAGGACCAGCCGGGCGTGCACCAGGTCGAAGCCGCCCGGCGGCGGCGGGTCGGCGGCGACGTCGTGGCGCAGCACCTCGATCACGCCGCCGGCGGCGGGGGCGGCCCAGGAGACGTCGATGTCGGTGGCGACCACCGCGCCGGTCGGGCCGACCCGCTCGGCGAGCCCGAGCGGCACCGACGGGCCGCCCGCGCCGACCTCCCAGCAGCGCATGCCGGGGCCGATCCCGAGGGCGTCGACGTGCCGGAAGGTCACCGGGTCGAACAGCTCGGCGAGGGCGCCGAACCGGACGCCCGCCTCCGGCCGGCGGTTGTCCAGGAGGTAGCCGTGGTCGCTGTCGTGTTCAGCCATGCCGGGATTCTCGCAGGAGGTGGAGCGGCCCTCAGGGCTCCAGGGTGGGGTCCGGGTCGGTGAGCGCCGGGAAGTCGTACGTCACCTTGCCGATGTCGGAGACCAGGTAGCCGCCGTCGGGCTGGCGCTGGAGCCGCAGGCGCGCGGTGAGCCCCCTGGGTCGCTGGGACCAGCCGCCGTCCGCGACGTAGGCGCAGTCGACGGGGACCTCCAGTTCGACCACGTCGCCGGTGAGGTCGTGCGGGTCGAAGCGGCCCGCCACGGGGCGCGCGGTCGCCCCGGTGACCACCGACCAGCCGCGCCGCGCCGTCAGCTCGGCGGGCCAGACCGTTCCGTCCACCGCGCAGGCGTTCAACCCGCCGCCGGAGGCCGCCAGTTGGGGCGTCAGATACCTGCGGACCCGGCTGAGGACGGCCGCCGGGCCGGTGTCGCCCCGGGAGGTGTCGAAGCTGCCCGAGGTGACGGCCCAGGCGATCGCGACGGACTCCGCGTCGTGCTCGTCGACCGTCAGCGGCGGCGTCGCCGCGGTCGGCCGGTCCTTCGGCGGAGGCGGCGGCTGCGTCGGGTCGGCGTCCGGCGCGGAGGCGAAGGTGTAGCCGGCCGGGGCGACGGCGACCGTGGTGCCCGGGATCTCCTTCTCGTCCTGGTCGTAGCAGGGGTTGCACCGGACGCGCTCACCGGAGCCCCGGCCGTAGCCGGTCTCCCAGCCCCTTCCGTGGGTCGACAGCTCGGCGCCCTCGGCGGTCCGCACCCCGGAGATCCGGAACGGGCGGTCGCCGTCCTTCAGTGTCCAGGTGCGGTGCTTGCCGTCGAGCGTGCCCTCGACCGTGAGCACGTAGTCGTAGCTGTGCCGGGCCGCGAGCACGGTCAGGCTGACGATCTCGGGCTTCTGGTTCTCCAGGTACAGGTACCTGTCGGTGAAGTACGGCGCGAACGAGACCGGTCCGGCGGCCCCGATCAGCGCGACCGGGTTCGGGGAGTCCAGGTCGACGCCCATGTCGATCTTCTTGCCCTCTCCCTGTCCGGTGCAGTTCACGACCGTCCCGGGCAGCGGCTCGCGGGGCTCGCCCACGATCGTCGCCCGCACCTGCTCGATCGCCACGGTGTGGCCGTTGCCGACCATCGAGACCGAGAGCGGCGACGCGCCCACGTCCGTGCCGCCCTGCGCGTGCGACCACGTCCGGGCGGCGCCGCAACCGGTGACGGCGGGCAGCTCGGCCGGTTTCACCACCTTGGGGACGACCGCGGTCGCGTCGGCGTCACCGTGCCCGGGGTCGTAGCGGGCGCCGAGCTCCGGCGCCTTGCCGCCGTCCGTCGCAGTCAGCACCCAGTACGTCGTGCCGGCGCCCAGCAGCGCCAGTACGCAGAACACGGCGATCACCAGGCGCAGTCGCGGTCTGCGGCCGCCCATCAGCGAGAGGACGCCGCCCATGAACACGTTGCCGTGGATGGTGCTCTGGTTGATCCTGTTGTGCGTCTCGTGCTTGTGCGTCTCGTGCTGGTCGCCCAATCCACCCACCCCGTCCGACAGGTCCGCGCCCACCACAGTGCTGTTCCCGGCGGACGAAGGGAAGACCGCGACCGAGAACCTCCGGCCCTTTCCGCTTGTTGACGAAAAGTCGGCGAGTGAGCCCGGAAACGCCGCGAAGCGTCGCCAACCTGGCCCGCGGCGGTCACCCGGCTCTCCGGCCGGGGCCCCGTCACGAGCGGCGCGGGATCCGGGCGGTCCGTGACAGCGACACGCAGATGACGCAGGCGGCGGCCCACACCAGGGGGACTGTCCACGGGCTCCACCACATGAGCGCAGGCGAGACGGCCGCGGCCGCCGGCAGCGCGACGGTGACCGGCAGCACGACGTCGCGCCGGTACCGCCTCAGCTGCTCGCCGAGGACCTCTTCGACGATCTCGGCGACGATCTCGGCGACCCGGTCGTCGATGGTGTCCCCGTAGCGCACGAGGAACTGCTCGATGTCGTCGGTCCTGCCGGCCGGGCAGGGACGGCCGGCGGCGTTCGCGTGTCGATCGGTCATGTCCCCACGATGTCGCACGGGGCGGCGCCGGGTCGTCAGCGTGAACCCACCGGCCGGAGGGGGGTAAACCCTACCCCCCGCTGGTGGGCTCTCCTCGCTGCCGACGGGTGGTCGGCTTGGGTACCGTCCCCTTGTCGAACCGAGGCGCGGACGGTGACCTGGTCGCCGCCCGCACTGCCCACGAGAGCGGGTCCGAAGCAGTTGACCGAGAACATCGCCGGCCGTGCCACCGGCAGAGTCCGGACGGAAGCCCGGCCACCCCGCGAGGTGGTGCCGGGCAATCCGCTGCGCGCGCTGGCCTCCCCCGTGCTGTGGCGGGCGTCGATCCACCTGGCACTTGACGGTCTGGTGGCGCTGGCGGGACTGGCCGTGCTGGTCGTGCTGGTCGTCGCCGTCTGCCTGGCGCCCGCCGGCCTGGTGGGCCTGCCGCTCACGGTGGCGGCGGGGTGGGCGCTGTTCCGGCTGGCCGCCGTGGAGCGCACCCGGTTCGCCGTGACCTGCGGGCTGGAGCTCGACGAGCTGCCGGCGCCGGTCTCTTCGTGGCGGTTGGTCAAGTCGCTGCAGTCGCTCGTCCACAACCCCTGCACCTGGCGGCTGATCGGCTACTTCGTACTGCTGATGCCGGTGGCGGTGGTGACCGTGGTCGGGGTGGCGCTGATCTGGGCCGTGCCGCTGACCCTGGTGCTGCTTCCGGCCTACTACCGGGGTCTGCCCGGCGGGCAGGCCCAGCTCGGGCCGTTCGTGGTGGATTCCCTGCCCCGGGCGCTGCTGGTCGCGGCGGTGGCGCTGCTGGTCGGCTCGGTCCTCTCCCCACTGATCGTCAAACTCCTGCTGGCCCTCGACAGAGCGCTGGCCGTCGCACTGCTCTCCCGGCCCCGCGGCATGGAACTGGAACAGCGGATCAACGATCTGACCGAAAGCCGGGCCCGGGTGGTGGACGCCGCCGAGGCGGAGCGCAAACGGATCGAGCGGGACCTGCACGACGGTGCCCAGCAACGGCTGGTGGCGATGTCGATCACCCTGGGCCGGGCCAGTTCGCGCTTGAAGAAGTCCGGCGACCACGAGACCAACGAGCTGGTCGAGGACGTCCGGCGGGAAACCCTCAGCACCATCGCCGAGTTGCGCAACCTGGCCCGTGGCCTGCACCCGCCGGTGCTGACCGACCGCGGCCTGGAGGCGGCGCTCTCCGCCGTCGCCGCGCTGGCTCCGGTGCCGGTGCGCCTCGACGTCCTGGTGGAGCCGCGCCCCTCCGCCGCCATCGAGGCGGTCGCCTACTTCACGGTGACCGAGGCGCTCACCAACGTGGCCAAACACGCTCGTGCCACCCGCGCCTGGGTGGAGGTCCGGCGGGAGGGCGCCCGACTGGACGTTAGGGTTGGCGACGACGGGCATGGCGGAGCCGACCTCGCGGCCGGCACGGGTCTTACCGGTCTGGCGGACCGGGTGTCCGGGGTGGACGGGCGGTTCCGGCTCAGCAGTCCGGTGGGTGGACCGACCGTGATCGAGGTGGAATTGCCATGCGGGTAGTGCTGGCCGAGGACTCCGCGCTGCTGCGCCAGGGCATCGAACTGCTGCTCAGCGAACAGGGTATCGAGGTGGTCGCCGCGGTCGGCGACGGGGAGCAGCTCCTGCGCGCGGTGGCCGAACACCGGCCGGACGCGTGTGTGACGGACGTCCGGATGCCGCCCACCTTCCTGGACGAGGGCCTGCGCGCCGCACTCGCGGTACGCGCCCGCTGGCCGGAGACCGGCGTCCTGGTGCTCTCCCACTACGTCGAGGAGCGGTACGCCATCGACCTGGTCAACACCAATGAGAACGGGGTCGGCTACCTGCTCAAGGACCGGGTGTCGGACGCCGAGGAGTTCGTGGACGCGCTGCGCCGGGTCGCCGCGGGCGAGACGGTCCTCGACCCGGAGGTGGTCAAGCAGTTGCTGGCCGGCAGCCGGCAGCGGGACCCGCTGTCCACCCTGACGCCGCGCGAACGGGAGGTCCTCACGGCCATGGCGGAGGGCCGTTCCAACGCCGGGATCGCGGCCGATCTGGTGATCGGCACGGCGGCGGTGGAGAAGTACATCCGCAGCATCTTCGTGAAGTTCGATCTGCAGCAGGAGGCGGGGGACCACCGCCGCGTGCTCGCCGTTCTGCGCTACCTGGGAGCTTGAGATCAGTACCACACCGATGAAGCGCCGTGGATGCCTCCTCATAGGGCTGGCCGTCCTGGTCGCGGTCGTCACCGTGGCCAGTTGGATCGTGGTCGACCTGCTTCCGGCGCACCACCCGTACAGCGGCGACTGGCAGCAGGACGCGGCCGGCGCCGGCCGGGTGACGGTCCAGGCCGACGGACTCGACGTGACGCTCAGTCAAGACGGCTCCTCCCAGGTCACGGCGGCCATGAGCGGCAGCTACACGGGCCGTGTCCCGCAGGTCTCCGTCACCCGGTCCGGGTCGGACGTCACGGTCACCGCCGGCTGCTCCGACGACTGCTCGGGGCACCTGCGGATCACGGTGCCGGCCGGCCTGGCCGCGCAGGTGAGCACCGGGGACGCCGGGATCCGGGCGAAGGGCCTGACCGGCCGGCTGGATCTGACCACCGGACTGGGCGGGGTGGAGGTGGACCAGTCGTCCGGCCCGCTGACCGTGCGGAGCACGTACGGCCAGGTGACCCTCGCCGACAGCAGCGCCCCGAACGCCGAGGTGACCACCACCGACGGCGCGGTCAGCGCCTCCTTCACGGCGGCACCCGCCTCCCTGAAGGTCACCACGGGCTACGGCGGGGTCGACCTCAAGGTGCCGCACGACGCCACCTACCACGTCGACGCGCAGAGCTCCTGGTCGCCGCCGAGCGTCTCGCTGCCGAACACCGCCACGGACGCGCCGCACAGCGTGGTGGTGAGGACCACGCGCGGCGGCATCACGGTCCACTGACCACGCCCGTACCGCGAACGACGGTGGCGTCCCCGGGTCTCCCGGGGACGCCACCGTCGTTCGGACGATCAGCCGTCGACCATCGAGGGGGTCGGAGCCGCAGATCCCGCAGGCCGGTGTGCGCACCGGCAGCTGCCCGGACCACGGATGCCGGGTGAGTCCTGCGAGGAGGCCAAGCCGGCCGGTACGGCGATGACTTCGTCCGGTCGCTCCTGCCGGGTCCAGGGCCTCGTGGCCGCGGCCGCCGCCGCACTGGCGGCGATCACCCCCACCCCCGTCACGCCCGCCATCGCATCCGGAGTCAGCGCCGTCGCGCAGCCGCAGGCCGCGGCCGCCCCGGCCGACACCACCACCGGCACCACCACCCCGCCCGACGACGACGGCTGGGACTGACAGGTGGGTTATCCGTACCCCGGTTCGTGGGCTGGCCGCGTGTCCGGCCCAGCCGAACTGCTGTTGGCTGGAGGGCAGATGGTCGGTGCGGGGCGGCGCAGGTACACCGCCCCGCAGCACCGCCGTGAACCGCCGGTGGAGGACACCGGCCTTCCCGAGAACGAGGATCCGGCGGCGCGTCGGCCTCCCTCACCGTGGCCGCCTCCAACGGCGGCTTCCACATCCACTGAGCGGGCACCACCGCCCCACGCCGACGACCGACGTTGGAGAAGAAGCATGCGCCACCCCTCCTCACCCCTGCGCGCCCCGTTCGGCAAGGCCGGCGTCTGGGCCCTCGCGGGCGCCTCGGTCGCGGCCGCGGCCACCGCCTGGTGGGTGACCGACTCCGCACCGTACCCCTACACGCAGCACCGGCTACTCGACCTGCCACTGCCGTTCCTGTCCTGGGAGCGGCTGGCCGGGCAGCTCCAGCCGCTGCCGGGCGAGCGGATGCTGGAGATCGGTCCCGGCACCGGGCTGCAGTCGCTCCAGGTAGCGCCCCGGCTCGGCGCCGACGGCCGACTGGACATCGTCGACATCCAGCAGGAGATGCTCGACCACGTGATGCGCCGGGCCGCCGGGTCCGGCCTCGACACCATCGCCCCCACCCTGGCCGACGCGCGCGAACTTCCCTTCGACGACGCCACGTTCGACGCCGCCTACCTGGTCACCGCGCTGGGCGAGATCCCGGACGTCCCCGCCGCCCTGAGCGAGCTGCGCCGGGTCCTCAAGCCGACCGGTCGCCTGGTCGTCGGCGAGTTCTTCGACCGCCACCAGATCCGCCCGGCGGCCCTGGGTCGGCACGCCAACGCCGTCGGCCTGCACGTCATCCGGCAGTCCGGACCGGCCCTGGCCTACTTCGCGCTGCTTCGGCCCTGCACCTCGGGCTCCGACGGCCGGCCGCACGCCGGTGCCGCGGACCGGTGTGCGGCCGCCATCGGCTCCTGATCGGGACTGGAGAACCATCGTGAACGATCCCGGCATCCGGCGCGCGGCCGAGAGCGAGTGGGGCCCGCTCTACCGCCGGGCGCGCGCCCGGCTGCGGGCCAGGGGCGCCGCAGCACTGACCCTCACCGTGGTCTCCAGCTGCCTTGTGCTGCTGTTCGCGGCGGTCGACGAGTCACCGAGCGGGGCGGCCTTCGTCTCCCGGATGGGCGAGGTCCGGGCCACCGAGCCGTGGGACGTCGCGCTGCTGCGCTTCCCGGTCTCGATATTCGTGCCGGCCCTGGACCTGCCGGTCTGGGGGGCGCTGGCCCAGGTGTTCGTGGTCTTCGCGATCGCCGAGCTGACCCTCGGCCCGTGGCGCACGCTCGCCGTCGGGTACACCTGCTCGCTGGTGGGCACCTGCTACGCGCGCTTCGGGGTGTCCCGGCCGCCCGGCCACCTGCTCCACCTGCCCGCCGCGTTCGCCGAGGTCCGGGACACCGGGCCGTCGGTGGCCGTGATCGGCCTGGGCCTGCTGGTCGCCTGGCGGTTCGGGGCGCGCTGGACCGCGCTGGGCGTGGTGCTGCTGACGGCCGCGATCACGGCGGTGGACCCGTCGCTGGCGGGCTACGAACACATGGCGGCGCTGGTGACCGCCGCCTTGCTGCTGCTCGCGGACGGGGCCGCCCGCAGGCTGGCCGCCCGCGGTGCGCACGGCTCCGCCGCCGTGGCACCCCGGCCGCGGTGACCTGACCGGCGACCGGGGCGGCGCCGCCGCGCCCACCCCGGATCGCGCCGGTCGGCCCGTGTCACCGTGCCCACCCCGGATCGCGCCGGTCGGCCCGTGTCATCCGGCCAGTTCCGCCCGCAGCGGGCGGGCGGGCGGAACTGGCCGGGCGCGGCCACAGGAGGCGGACCGGCGGTGCCGCACCGCGGAGATCACGCCGGCTCGCCCCCGGCCAGACCCGCCCGGTCCGCCCGCCCCGCCCGGGCGGGCCCGACGGCCGCCCCCGGATCGCCCACCAGGTAGCCGTCCAGCAGCGCCCGCCCGGGCAGCCGTCCGGCCAACTCCCAGGCCAGCATGCGGTGCAGGCCGTCGAGGTGGACCAGACCCGACCGGACCTCCAGCGCCCCGTAGTCGGGGTGGTCGACCGGGTCGGTGCTGAGGAACAGGGGCGTGAACGGGGCCCACCGCAGCAACCGCAGCTTCGCCGCACAGACCGGGTTGGCGGCGCTCCAGGCGGCTCCGCCGGCCCGGATCCGCTCGGCCGCCTCGGCCACCGTCGCCCCGCAGCGCGGCACCAGTTCGAGCTCCCCGCCCTCGCTGAGGTGCCAGGGCAGCACGATGCCCAGGACGTCCGCCCGGGAGAGCCGGATCCGCCACCAGCCACCGGGGATCCGGTCGGCGCGTTCGAGGTTCTCCACCGCGTACCGGTTGCTGTTCGCCTCGTGGGCCCGCTCCACCGGGTGGTCCCGCAGGTAGGCGTCGCGGACCTCGGGATAGGCGACGGCGGTGACGATCTCCACGGCAGTACGCTCCTGCTCCTCAGACGACGGTTCCGGTGGGTCACAGGCGCCTCGGCCGCCACGGCTGGACCGCGGCCACCACGAAGAGGCACGCGTCGATCACGCAAAGTAGTCCGCCCCAGGAGTATGAACCCGTGCTCGCGTCCACGACAAGGCCGGTGCCGACGCGTGGACACCCACCCGCCACCGTGCCGTTCGGCTCCGGAACCCGCCCCACGGGGAACGCCGGGCCGTTCGCGCCCCGGTGATTCGCCGCCGCAACAGCGGATGCGGCACAGTGAGGTCATGAACGCGGGAGCCAGGAGTCAGCAGACGGCCGGACCGGTCAGGCGTCGCCCGGTCCAGCAGCGCAGCCTGGAGCGGTACGGCCGCATCCTGGACGCCTGCGCCGGGCTGCTGGACGAGGTCGGGCCGACCGCGCTCACCACCAAGGAGGTCGCGCAGCGCGCCCAGGTGCCGATCGGCACCCTCTACCAGTTCTTCGCCGGCAAGGAGGACCTGCTGGCCGCGCTCGCCACCCGCAACCTGGACCACTACCTCCAGCGCCTGGACGCCCGGCTGGCCGCCGCCGCACCGGTGGACCCCGCCGTCTTCACCGACCTCGCGGTGGAGGAGTTCGTCGCGATGAAGCGCGCGGTACCGGGCTTCGGCCAGCTGGACTTCGGCCTGGCCGGACCGGCCGTCCCCTCCGGCGTCCAGAACGACCGGCACCTGCTGGACGCCGGGGTGGACAACAACACCGCCGTCGCGCTGCGGCTCCAGGCGCTCGGCGGCGAACTGTTCCGGGCCGGCGACCCGACGGCCACACTGACCCTGCGGGTGGCGCTGGAAGCCGCCGACGCGGTGCTCAAACTGGCCTTCCGGGAGGCCCCGGACGGCGATCCGGCCCTGATCGCCGAGTGCAAGCGGTTGGTCCGCGGCTACCTCGCGCAACAGCCGTCCGTCCGCTGACGCCCGGCCCCGCGGGTCCAGGTCGTCCCGCCGGCCCGAGGCGTTGCGAGCCCGCCGCACCCGCAGCACAGTGGATAGCGAACGGCCGCGGAGGCGGTCGCCGCGCACGACCGGAGGAGCAGACCATGCACGCAGCGGTAGGTGACCAGCTCCATATCCACAGCAGGTCGGTGGGCATGGTGGACCGGAAGGGCGAGATCGTCGAAGTGCGCGGCACCGACGGCGAGCCGCCGTACGTGGTCCGCTTCGAGGACGGCCACGAGGGTCTGATCTACCCCGGCCCCGACTGCAACGTCGAACAGCGCCAGGCGGGGCGCTGACCCACACCCCCGCCGCCCCGCGCGCCCCCCGTGCGAGGTGGTGAGGAGCGGTGTCCGCCCCCGCGACCCCGCTGCCCGGGGCACTCGCCGGGCTCGCGCCACTGCTGGACCACTACGGGTACCTCGCGGTGGCGGTGCTCGTCCTGCTGGACAACTGCGGCATCCCGGTGCCCGGGCAGACCGTCCTGGTGCTGGCCTCGGTGTACGCCGGCACCGGGCACCTCGACTTCGCCTCGGTGCTGCTGATCGCGGCCGGCGCCGCCGCGCTCGGCAACACGCTCGGCTACCTGATCGGCCGCACCGGCGGGCGCGCCTTCGTCCACCGCTGGGGCCGCTACGTGCTGCTCACCCCGGCCCGGATGGAGCGCGCGGACGGTTTCTTCGCCCGGCACGGCGGCAAGGTGGTCACGGTCGCCCGCTTCGTGGACGGGCTGCGCCAGTACAACGGGATCATCGCCGGGACCACGGAGATGCCCTGGCGCCGCTTCCTGCCGTACAACCTGCTCGGCGCGGCGCTGTGGACGGCGGTATGGGGCACCTTCGGCTACCTCGCCGGCGCCAACATCGGCACCGTCTACCACACGGCGCTGCGCTACCAGGTCTGGTTCGCGGTCGGGCTGGGCGTGCTGGTCGCCGCCTTCCTGCTCCGCCAGGTGCTGCGCTACCGGCGCCGGCGACGCTCGGACGGCGACGCCGACACCGACACCGGGTCAGACGCCGGCCCCGGGTAGCCGCGGGTCAGCTCAGCGGGAACACCTCGAACGGCACCGCGAAACGCGTCCCCAGCCGGCTGCCCGCGCCCCGGCCGAAGCCCTCCAGGAACTCCCGCGGCTCCGCCATCGCCCCGCCCAGCCCGGCCAGGTACGCCCTGTGCTCCTCCAACGAGGCGACTCCCCGGTCGAAGTGCTCGGTGGTGTCGACCGCGTGCTTCGCCTCCGGCGAGGCCGCCGCCCAGATCTGCCGCACGCCGTTCCACGGCTCGTGGCCCTCGGCCAGCAGTTCGCGGAACACCCAGCGGTTCCCGGCGTCCCGGACCCCGTCCAGGGTGGCCCGGCCGACCGCGATGTGGTCGGCCTGGTTGAGGAACACCCCGCCATAGGTCTCCCGGAAGTTGCTGGTGATCACGATGTCCGGCCGGTGCCTGCGCACCACCCGGGCGATGTCCCGGCGCAGCGGCAGCCCGTACTCGACCACGCCGTCCGGGTGGCCGAGGAACTCGACGGTGTCGACGCCGACCACCCGCGCCGAGGCGAGCTGCTCGGCCTCGCGCAGCGGCCCGCACTCGGCCGGGTCCAGCGAGTCGATGCCGGCCTCGCCGCTGGTGACCATCACATAGACGACCTTCTTGCCCTGCGAGGTCCAGCGGGCGACGGCCGCGGCCCCGCCGTACTCCATGTCGTCGGGGTGGGCGACGATCGCCACCGCGGTCTGCCAGTCCTCGTCGACGGGCTCGAAGGGCTCGGGGGCCTGCTCGGTCATCCTGCTCGTTCCTCTCGCTGCGGCTCTCAGGCGTACATCCGTACCACAGACGCACTTCCGTACCACCCGCGACTCCAGGACACCGCCGCCCCGCACGCCCCGTCAGACACCGTCGCACCCCGCCGACTTGCCCCTGACGTAAGGGTCAGGGGTTAGCGTCCGGGCGTCCCGCGGCGGCACCGCCCCGCCGCCTTCTCCCCCTCCGCCGAGGAGCGCCGCCATGACCCCGCCCACCACCGCCCGCGTCGTCCGGCTGACCGCCGCACCGTCCGGGCTGCCCGCCCCCGGGGACTTCACCGTGGCCGAGGAGCCACTGCCGGCGCCCGGCCCCGGGGAGGTGCTCGTCCGCAACCGGGCCTTCCTGGTCTACGCCGCGCTGCGCACCCTGATCAGCGGTGGGGGCTCCGGTCTGCCGCTGCCGCACATCCGGCCGGGGGACGCGCTGTTCGGGCCGGCCCTCGGCGAGGTGCTGGCCGCCCCCGCGGACGGGCCGCTGCGCCCCGGCGACCTGGTCACCCACCTCGCCGGCTGGCGGGACCACGCGGTCGCCGAGGCCGCACGGTTCACGGCCGTCCCGGCGGACTTCCCCGATCCGGTCGCGCTGGTCTCCTCCGCCTCCTCCGCCTACGGCGCCCTGACCCGCACCGCCGGGGTGCGCCCGGGGGACGTGGTGCTGGTGACGGGCGCGTCGGCCTCGGTGGGCACGGTGGCCGGGCAGGTCGCCCGACTGCTCGGCGCCTCCCGGGTGATCGGCACCACCCGCTCCCCGGCCAAGGGGAAGCGCCTGACCGCCGAACTCGGTTACGACGCCGTGCTGGTGCCCGGCGGGCGGCCGTTCGCCGAGCAGTTGGCCGAGGCCGCGCCGGACGGGCTCGACGTGGTGCTGGACCTGGTCGGCGGCGAGCAGCTGACCGCCGCCGTGGACGCGGCCCGGCGCGGCGCCCGGTTCGCCCTGGTCGGCGCGCTGGCCGGCCAGCTCGATCCGGAACGCCCGGGCGGCGACGCCCCGGCCGTGATCGACGGCTTCCGGGTCATCACCCACGGCCTGACCCTGCGCGGCTTCACCGGATCGGACCACCCGGGCCTGGAGCCCGAGTGGCGAGAGCGCCTCGCCGGCTGGCTGCGCACCGGCGGGATCGTCCTTCCCCGGACGTCGGTTCCGGGCATCGACCGGGCTCCCGCAGCGTTGACGGAACTGTTCACCGGGGACACCTTCGGGACCACCATCGTGGAACTCTGACGACCAGGGAGCGGGCATGCGGATCGGGGACGCGGCGGCAGCGGCGGGCACCACACCGAGGGCGCTGCGCTTCTACGAGCAGCGCGGCCTCCTCCACCCGCCCGCCCGCTCCCCGTCCGGCCAGCGCGAGTACGGCCCGGCCGAGGTCGCCCGGGTCCGGCTGATCCGCCGACTCCTCGCGGTGGGGCTGACGGTGGACGACCTGGCCAGCCGCGCCCACCGCCTCGACCTGCTCGGCCAGAACCCGCCGGTCCGCTGCTCCGACGACCCCGGCTCCGACACCTTCGCCCCCGTCGTCCACGCCCGGCTGGCTGTCCTCGACGCCGAGATCGCCCGCCTCACCGCCCGGCGCGCCGGACTCGCCCACCACATCGCCACCGGCGGCACCGAGGTCCGGGCCCAGGATCCCCTGGCCGGATGAGGAAGGCTCGCCCGGGACCTCGCGACGGGGGCGCGCGAGGTCCCGGGCGGGGTTCGGGGGGTGTCAGGTCGGGTCGGCGGCGAGGTGAGCGGCGGCGGCGGGGGTGGCGGGGACCGGTCGGTCGGGCCAGCGGATCCGGGTGGCGCAGAGGGAGACGACGGCCGCCGAGGCGGCGACGGCGGCCATGCCCCAGAGCAGGCTGGTGGCACCGGCGATGAAGCCGATCACGGCGGGGCCGGCCAGCAGGCCCGTGGTGCCCATGGCGGCGACCAGGGAGAGGGCGTCGGCGCCCTGGCGGGCGGCGGCGACGTAGACGCACGGGGTCACCGCGGCCACCCCGAGGCCGACGCAGGCGAAGCCGAGCAGGGTCGGGACCACGCCGCCGACCGCCAGGGCGAGGGCGAGTCCGAGGCCGGCCAGCAGGCTGCCGGTGCGCACGATCAGGCTGTCGCCGAAACGGGTGCGCCAGCCGTCCGCGAAGATCCGGGCGCAGACCATCATCACCGAGACCACCGCGATGCCCAGCGGGGCGAGCCCGGCTCCGGCGTGCACGTAGTCCTTGAGGTAGAGCGCCGACCAGTCGTTCATGGCGCCCTCGGTGACGGTGCCGAACACCATCGCCAGGCCCATCCAGAGGGTCACGGCGGTCGGCAGCACGAAGCCGCGGCGCCGCTTCCGCTCCGTCGGTCCGGCGGCGTCGGCGGCGTCGGCGTCGGCGGCCGGGCCGTCCGCCAGCAGTCCCGGCCGGGCGGCCACGACCAGCACCGCGAGCAGCGCGGCGGCCAGCCCGAAGTGGACCGCCAGGGTGTCGGTGAAGGAGGTGACGCCCGAGGCCAGCAGCGCGGCGAGCAGCGAGCCGGCGCTGAAGGTGGCGTGCAGCCGGGACATCGTGGTCCGCTCGAAGCGGGCCTCCAGCGCGGCGCCCTGGGCGTTCATCGCGACGTTCAGGCAGCCGACCGCGACGCCGTCGAGGAACAGCACCAGCAGCGTCACCGGGTAGTTCGGCACCACCGACAGCGCGAGCAGGATCACCCCGAGGGCGAGGGCGGACAGCACCGAGAGCGAACGGGAGCCGAGCCGCCGCGTCAGCACCGCGACCAGGGGGAAGGACACCGCCGCGCCGATTCCGCAGGTCATCAGCAGCAGACCGATCTGGGCCTCGCCCAGGTCGAGCCTGGCCTTCAGCGCGGGCACCCGGGAGACCCAGGTCGCGTACTGGAATCCGAGGACGAAGAACAGTGCGCCGATGGCCACTTGGGACCGGCGGAAGTCGTCGCGAACGGGGGACATCGGTATCAGCCCACTTCGGCTCTGGGGTGCGGCCCGGGGGCCGGGACGGTGGAGTGCGGCAGCGGCCGGGCCGGGACGGGGTCCAGCGGCATCGCCATGTAGACCGCCCGGGTGCCGTAGCTCTCGGGCAGGTCGATCTCGGGCCGGGCGCGGTAGCCCAGCGGGGTCCACAGCACGTGCGAACCGCGGACGGCGACCAGCGAGGCGGTCCGGTAGCCGGCCTTCCGGGCGGTGTCCTCCAGGTGCCGCAGCATCCGCAGGGACAGGCCGCGGCCGCGCAGGTCCTCGGAGATCACCAGGTCGTGCGCGTGCATGTTGGTCTGCCGACCGCCCGCGCCGCCCCCGGCCCCGCCTCCGTCCGCGCGGCCGCCCGCGGGCCCGTCCGCGTCCTCGCTGCGGCTGAGGTCCGGGCAGTGGAACAGCGGGTACGGCAGGGCGAGCAGGTAGCCGCCGAGGCCGCCCGGGTGCTCCAGCACGAAGCAGGTGTCCGGTGAGGCGCGGTGCCGGGACCGGAGCGCCTCGCGGCCCTCGGACAGGCCGCTGGCGGCGTAGGCGCGCTCCTCCAGCGCGACCACGGCGTCCCAGTCCTCCTCCCGGAGCAGCCGGATGCGGTACTCGCTCATGCGCTTCCTCCGTCGCGGTGCCCGCCGATGCAGCTGTACGGCAGCGGCGCGAAGCCGTTGAACCCGCGGGTGGCGTAGGCCGTGGCGTACGCGCCGCAGGAGTGGATCCAGACCGGCTCACCGGAGCCGATCGCGCGCGGGACGCGCACCAGGCCGCCGTCCTGCGCGTACGCGTCGTCGCTGTCGCAGGTCGGGCCGGCCACCACGGCGTTGACGAACTGGCCGCCGGGGTGGGTGGGGAACTCCAGCCGGTACTGGAGCTGGTCCATCTCGTACAGGCCGTTGAACTTGCCGCAGCTGAGGTAGAGCCAGTCCTCCCGGGCGCCGTCGAGGCGGTGGCGGGAGGTGAGCCGGGCGACGTGGGCGCGGATCGCGCCGTGGTCGGCGACCAGGTGGCGCCCGGGCTCCAGCAGGAACTCCAGCGGTGCGCCGTTGACGGCGTTCAGCCGTTCCATGCCCTCGCGGATCACCGCGAACATCTTGTCCAGCGGCGGGTCGAGCGGGCGCCCGCTCCGGTCGAGGACGCCGAGGGCGGGCAGCCCGCCGCCGAGGTTGATCCGGGTCGGGGTGATGCCGCGCCAGTTGAGCGCCTCCAGCACGGCGGCCAGCGAGTCCACGGCGGCGTTCCAGGCCTCGGCGGTCATCTGCTGCGAGCCGACGTGCACGGACAGGCCGGACGGCACCAGCCCGGCGGTACGGGCTTCGCCGAGCACCCGCAGCGCGTCCTCGGGTGAGCAGCCGAACTTGTGGCTGAGGCCCCACAGCGCGCCCTCGCCGCTGGTCGCGATCCGGCAGAACACCCGTGCCCCGGGGGCGTGTTGGGCGATCGCCGCGACGTCCTCCAGGCTGTCGGTGGCGAAGTCCCGCACGCCCAGCCGGTGGGCCTCGGCGATGTTGCGGTCGGACTTGATCGTGTTGCCGTAGTGGATCAGCTCGGGCGGCACGCCGGTGCGCAGGGCCTGCGCGATCTCCTGCGGGCCGGCCGCGTCGAAGCCGGAGCCGAGCGCGGCGAGGTGGTCCAGCACCTCGTCCACCGGGCAGGCCTTCATCGCGAACCGGACGGCCACGCCGGGCAGTTCGGCGAGGAGTGCGGCGTACTGGCGGCCGATGCCGTCGAGGTCGTAGAAGATCCGGTCGTCGGTGGCGGCGGCGAGCGCGGCGCGCAGCGCGCTGCGGTCGTGCTCGTCGGGGCGGGGTGCGTCGGTGTGCACCACGGCGACGGCCGGGGCGCGGTGGGTGGGCGGGTGGTTGTCGGCGTGGCCGGTGGCGTGGCCGACGGCATGGCTCCCGGCGTGGCCGGTGGCGTGGCTGGTGGTCTGGCGTGTCACGTGAGAGGTCCCGTCCGACTAGCGCGGCAGCAGGTCGGCGGGGGTGGCCTTGCTCGCCCGCACCAGCGGGCCCCACGCGTCGATCAGTGCTGCGAAGTCCTCGATGTCCGTCTGCGCCTCGTCGAGCAGGCGCGCCCGAAGGGGCGCCAGGTGGTCCGCGAACTCGGCGTACTTCCCGCCGAGCCGCCGGTAGCAGCGGTCGAGTTCGGCGAGCCTGCGGTGGTTCTCCGCGCGGTCCGTCGCGGCGCTGCGACGGGCGGAGTCGGCGATCGGCTCGGGGCGGACGCGGTGCTGTTCGTCCAGCAGGGCGCCGCCGGCGGCCTCCATCTCGTGGTAGACCGGGTGGAGGTAGAGCATGGAGAGCAGGAACTTGGCGTAGCGCAGCTGGTAGGCGGTGAAGCCGTGGCCGGTGCGCCGTTCCGGGGTGTAGTAGTTGACGATGTGGCGGTTGTGGGTGACGCCCGGCAGGGTCGCGTCCCGCACCAGGTGGTGCAGGAAGTAGTCGCTGCCGATGGTGTCGGTGGCGGGCGGCAGCGGCACCCGTTCGTACACCTCGTGGTGGAGGCCGATGTTGCACATGTCGATGCGCCAGATGTCGGGGAGGTCGAGCACGGCACGGTCGACGGTGAACGGTTCGGTGCCGCCGCCGGTGAAGGAGTCGGCGACGAGTTCGCGCTTCTCCTCCTCGCTCGCGCCGGTCGGCGCCCAGAGCGCGACCACGTCGTGGTAGACCTCGGGGTCGAGCTCGCGGATCTCGCCGATGTCGACGGAGAGTTCACCGACGAAGGAGGCGCCGACCAGCGCGACGGGCTTGTCCGCGTGGGCCGCGTCGAGGCTGTTCCGGGTGACGGCGGCGGCCGCGTCGGCGGCCTTGAGGCCCAGCGTGGCCAGCTCGTGCTCGATCGGGAACACCGGTTCCCCGTCGAGCAGTTGGTAGCGGCTGTCGGAGTCGCGGCGGTGCACCGACGCGCAGCCGAGGGCCGCGGCCAGCAGGAACGCCCGGTTGGTGCAGGCGCCGTAGGAGACGGCGTCGGGCAGCATCAGGTCGAGCAGCCGGTCCGGGGCGGCCGCGCCGGACCGGTCGATCACCTGGCGCAGGAAGGCGCGCTGGGCGTCCTCGTCCAGGTGGTGGACGACCACGCCCTCGACGGGCGGCAGGGCGGCGAGCGCCGCGGCGTGCCGGGCGCGGGCGTCGGGGTCGGCGGAGTCCAGCACCAGCAGGTGCACCCGGACGTCGAACCGCCGTACGGCGTGGGCGGCTTCGGCGCCGACGGCGGTGATGGTGTCCGTGCACTCGCGGTTGGTGGGCAGGGTCAGGCAGACGTCGCGCATTCCCGCTCCCCCTCGGCGTCCCGCCGGCCTTCCCCGCGTCCCTCGAACGGCTCGTGCTCCTCGAACGGCTCGTGCTCCTCGAACGGCTTGCCGCTCCAGGACCGCAGACCGAGCAGCTTCTCCCCCAGCTCGGTGAGTTCGGCGGTCGGGTAGCGCTCCGCCTCGGGCCGGTCGGCGTCGCCGACCAGGGTGCGGTTCCAGTCCGGGGTGGCGAGCGTGCGCCAGGACTCCACCCGGGAGCGGCGCAGCTTCTCGGCCTCCTCCAGCGCGGGCATCATCGACAGGTACTGCACCGCCCGCACGCCGTTCTCGGAGGTGTTGCGCTCGACGCCGTGGGCCAGCAGGCCGTTCCAGATCAGCAGGTCGCCGGCCTTCAACTCGGGTCGCACGACGGGGTACTCGGTACGGTCGACGTCCGGTCGGATCGGGTCGCGGTCGGCCGGCTGGGCGGCCTGCCACTCGTTGAAGCGGCGGAACAGCTCCGGGTCGCACTGGAAGCCGCCGTGGTCGGGGGCGGTGTCGTTGAGCGCGATGATGCCCTGGACGCGCTGCGGCAGCATGCCCTGGGTGGTGTCGACGTCCCAGTGCAGCTCGATGTCGAAGCCGCGGTCGGTGGGCTCGATCAGCGCGCGGTCGCGGTTGCGGACGTTCGGCGGGTTGAGGTTGAGCCGGTCGAGGGTGACCCAGAGCTCCTCGCAGTCCCACACGTCCACGAAGGCGTCGTAGACGCGCTGCGACTGGCGGCTGTCCCAGAGGAGTTGGTGGTGGTAGGCCTCGACGAAGCCGTAGATGTGCAGGTGCCGGTCGAGTTCGTCGCGGTACTCGCGCTCGCGGTACCACTCCTCGGGACGGTCCGGCGACAGGCCCTGGAACTCCCAGGCGAAGTCGAGCAGTCGGCGCGCGGCCTCGGCCGGGACCGCCTGCTTCACCACCACGTAGCCGTAGGTCTGCCAGAACGCGAAGTCCTCCTCGGAGAGCACCCGCAGCGGGTGCTTCTTGCGGACCTCGCGCAGCGCGGTCCGGGCGAGGTAGCTCTCGGTGTCGGCGCTGAAGTAGGGGCGCTGCGAGGCGGCCCGGTACAGGTATTCGCCGGCGGGTGCGTCGGGTTGTTCGGCAGGGCTCGGCACGGGCAGTCACTCCATGGTTCGTAGTCGGCGCGGCGCTTCCTCGGCGCTCGGTGCGGGCACGGCGGGTCGACGGCCGCTCACCGGCCGCGACAGGAATTCGAGCGCGGGCCGAAGGGCCGTCCGCGCACGACCTTTCCCGCCTCCGGCCCCCCGGGCGCGGAGCAGCGCCACGTCAGGGGACCAACTCGCTCGCCCGGCGGGGCCTCTCACGTCACATCAGCCCCTGCCGAGCCGCGCCCCTCATACGTTGGACTAGACCAACTAATGGTGTCAACCCTTTCCCGCGGGTTACCGATTGGGAAATCAGCGCAGCTCACCGCGCCTCTCGGGGTTCGCTTTATGTTTCGGAGGCGGACATAAGAGCGGGTATGTTTCCGGAATTGACATAACCGTGAAACGGTGAACCGGCCGGGTCGGCCGTACGTTGGCCGTATGGCACGCGCGCTGACGGCTCCCCCGTGGCTGACCGAGAGCCTGCGGCCCCGGGCCGCTCCGATCCCCTGGGCGGCGGTCGCCCGCGCCTCCGTCGCGCTCGCCGCCCCACTCGCGGTGGGCACCGCCACCGGACGGCCCGGCTACGGCGCGCTGGTGTCGATGGGCGCCCTGTCCGGAGTCATCGGGGACACCGCCGACGCGTACCGGATGCGGGTGTTCAACATCGCCGTGCCCCAGCTGTTCGGTGCCCTCGGGCTCCTGTTCGGCACCCTGGTGTTCGGCACCGGCTGGCCGGCCGTCGCGACGGTCACCGTCGTCGCCCTGGTCTCCGGCATGATCTCCTCGATCGGCGCGGTCGCCTCCGTCTCCGGACTGCTCCTGCTGCTCAACTCGGTGGTCGGGGCCGGCCTGCCGCTGCCCTCCCCCTGGTGGCTGCCGCCCGCCCTGCTGCTGCTCGGCGGCCTGGTGGTGCTCGCCCTGACGCTGCTCGCCTGGCCACTGCGGCTGGGCGTCCCGGAGCGCTCGGTGGTGGCGGGCACCTACCGGGCGGTGGCCGACCTGCTGGAGGCCACCGGCACGCCGGAGTACGACGGCCGCCGCCGCGAGCTGACCCAGTCGCTCAACCAGTCCTACGACCTGCTGCTCGCCCGCCGCGCCCGCCGGCACGGCCGCTCACCCACCCTGGCGCGGCTGCTCGCCCAGCTCAACGCGGTGATCCCGATCGTCGAGGCGGCCCCGGCGGCCCAGCTGCGCCCGTCCGGTCTCGGCCCGCTGCCCGGCGGCTACCCGGCCGCCGTCCGCGCGCTGGCCGACGCCGTCGAGCGGGGCCGCACCGGCCCGGCCCCGCCGCTCGACCTGCCCGCCCCCGCCGGCCCGTCCACCCGCGCGCTGGTCGCGGCGATCGGACACGCCGCCACCGTCGCGTACGAGGCCGCGCCCGACCCGTACGCCTTCGACGACCGGATCGGCCGGCCCGCCCGCCTCGCGGTCCGGGCCCGGCGGGCCACCAGGGCGCTGCTGCTGTCCGCCGCGTCCTGGCGGTACGGGCTGCGGCTGGCGCTGTGCATCGGGCTGGCGCAGGTGCTGGTCTCGGTGATCGCGGTGCCCCGCTCGTACTGGGTGACGCTGACCGTGACCTTCGTGCTGAAGCCCGACTTCGGCTCGGTGTTCTCCCGCGCGGTGCTGCGCGCGCTCGGCACCGCCGCCGGGCTGCTGATCGCCATGCCGGTGCTCGCCGAGGTGCCGCACGGCTGGTGGGACGTCCCGGTGATGGCGGTGCTGGCGACGCTGATCCCGGCGCTGTCCGCCAAGGGGTACGCGTTCCAGACCGCGGCGATCACCCCGGTCATCCTGCTGCTCTCCGACCTGCTCAACCACCGGGGCTTCCAGCTGGTGCTGCCCCGGCTGTACGACTCGCTGATCGGCTGCGGTATCGCGCTGCTGGCCGGCTACCTGCTGTGGCCGGAGTCCTGGCACACCCGGGTCGGCGACCGCCTCGCCGACGCCGTCCAGGACACCGCCGCGTACGTGTCGCTGGCCTTCACCACCGCGCCCGGACGGGACGAACCGGCCCGCGCCCGCTACCGGCGGCGGCTCTACCGGGACCTGTCCACCGTGCGCGGCGAGTTCCAGCGGGCGCTCACCGAGCCGCCGCCGGTCGGGGCCCGGGCGGAGGCGTGGTGGCCCGTGGTGATCGCGGTCGAGCGGATCGTGGACGCCACCACCGCCACCCGGGTGCGGGTCGAGCACGGCGCGCCGGTGCCGACCGCCGCCGAGGTCACCACCGTCGCCCGGGAGCTGGCCGACCTGGCCGAGGCGCTGCGCACCGGCGAGCCGCTGCCGGAGGCGGAGCCGGACGCGCTGGCGCCGGACTGCGCGCTGGCCCGGCTGCACCAGGAGGTGCACGCGGCCCGGTCGGTGGTGGCACCCGCGCCCTGAGCGCTCCCGATCCCGGCGAGCGCCGCCACCCCGAGCACCCGTGCCGTCGAGCGCCGACGCCCCGGGCACCGCCGCGCCCTCCGGTGGGCGGTGCCCGGTCTCAGTCCTGGATCCGCCGCCAGGGCCGGTCCGCCTCCAGCGCGAAGGCCAGCTCCAGCAGCAGCCGCTCCTGCCCGTGCGCCGCCGACAGGTGCACCCCGACCGGCAGCCCGCTGGGCGCCGAGCCCGCCGGCAGGGCGATGCCCGGCCCGCCGGTCACGTTGTTGACCGGGGTGAAGGCGACGTAGCGCAGCAGCCGCTCGATCAGCTCGTCGAAGTCCACGTTCGGGCTCAGGTGCCCGATCGGCGGGGCGGTGTGGGCGAGCACCGGGGAGAGGATCACGTCGTGGTGGTGGAAGATCCGCGCGTACACGCCCTCGGCCCGGCGCAGCCGCCGCAGCACGCCGGGGGTCTGCGGGAACTCCGCCTGGAAGCGGCGGCGCAGCCCGGTGGTCAGGCCGTCCAGCCTCCCGGCCCGGAAGCTCGGGTCGATCAGCAGCCGGCCGGTGGCCGCGATGGCCCAGGCGATGTAGCCCCAGTAGCTGACGAAGTCGCGGGAGAACTCCTCGCCGAAGGGCAGCTCGGTGGGCTCGACCAGGTGGCCCATCGCCTCCAGCCGGGCGGCGGTCTCCTCGACCACCTGGCGGGTCGGTTCGTCGGTCTTGGCGATCGGCGAGTCCACCACCAGGCCGATCCGCAGCCGCTGCGTGCCCGGTCCCTCGACCAGGCCGAGCGGGGGCAGCCCGGGGTTGCCGCGGTGCCGCTCGGCGGCGGCGAAGAAGGCGGCGGTGTCGCGCACCGAGCGGGTCAGTACCCCGTCGGTGACCAGGTCGATCGGCAGTTTGCCGCCCTGGGCGTTGGTGACCAGCCGGCCCCGGGTGGGCTTGAGCCCGACCAGTCCGCAGCAGGCCGCCGGGATGCGGATCGAGCCGCCGCCGTCGTTGGCGTGCGCGATCGGCACCACGCCGGAGGCCACCAGGGCCGCCGCGCCGCCCGAGGACGCGCCGGCCGAGTGCGAGGGCTTCCACGGGTTGCGCACCGGTCGGGCGGTGGCGAACTCGGTGGAGGCGTTGAGGCCGAACTCGGGCAGCCTGGTCTTGCCGAGGACGGCCAGGCCGGTGGAGAGGAACTGGTCGGTGAAGCGCGCGTTGCGACGGGCCGGGCGGGCCCGGTAGGCCTCGCTGCCCATCCCGGTCGGCAGACCGCGCAGGTCCACGTTGTCCTTGAGGTAGGTCGGCACGCCCCACAGCGGACCGCCGATGCCCTCCCGGCTGATCTGCGGCCTGTCGTACGAAGCGTGGGCGACGGGCAGCAGCGTGCCGTCCACCCGGCCGGCCCGGTCGACGGCCGCGCCGACCAGTTCCCTCGGGTTGACCGCGCCGGAGCGCACCAGCGCGGCGAGCGCCACCGCGTCGTGGGCGCCCAGGGCGTCGTCGGCGAACGCGTGGACCCGCTCGTCGGTCATCCGAACTCCCCACTCCCTGCCGGACGTTCCGCCGTCCGACGATCGCACCGGCTGGTCGTACCTGCCCGGTTCTACTGACCGGTAATCTCACCGGGCTCCGAGTGTAGGCGCGACCGGCGGCGGCCGCCGGGCCGGGGCCGCCTTCGACGGGTCAACGATCCATCAAATCTTCGAGGGCGCACGACCGTTCGCCTCGCGCCCCCACGTTCACTCCGTCCGCCGGTCCACGATCGTTTCGCCGTACACCGCCGGGAAAGATCACGTTCACGATTCGTCCCGGTCCTCCCGCCCGAACCAAGGTGCCGCCCCGTGCCGACCTCCCTCTTCCCGACCACCCGGTTCACCGCGGCCACCGCCCCCGGCGGCCTCCCCCTGCTCGGCCACGCCGCCGCCCTCCTGCACCGCCCGCACGAGTTCGTCGCCGGCCTGCCCGCCCACGGCGACCTCGTCCGGTTGCGGCTCGGCCCGCTGCACGCGTACGTGGTCTGCCACCCCGAGCTGGTCCGCCGGCTGCTCACCGACGACCGCACCTTCGGCAAGGGCGGGCCCCTCCCCGGCAAGGCTCGGGAGGTCCACGGCGACGGCCTCGCGACCTGCCCCGCCACCGCCCACCGGCGCCGGATGCTGCAACCCGCCTTCCACCGCGACCGGCTGCCCGGCCACGCCGCGCTGATGGCCGAGGGGATCGCCGACGCCACCGCCCGCTGGCACGACGGCGACGTGATCGACGTCCCCACCGCGATGCGCCGCCTCGCCACCGCCGTCACCGCCCGATGCCTGTTCGCCGCGCCCGAGCGGGCCGGCTCGCCGCCGGTGCACCGCGGCCTCGGCGCGCCGACCCGCGGCGCCGGCCGGCGGACGCCGCCGCCGCTGCCGCTGCCGCTGCCCGGAGCCGACCTCCTGCCCACCCCCGGCAACCGCCGCCTCCGCCGCGCCCGGCAGGACCTGCGGGAGATCACCCGGCGGCTGATCGCCGACCACCGCGCCGCCGGCGCCGACCGGCAGGACCTGCTCTCCACGCTGCTCGCCGCGACGGACGAGGACGGCCGGCCGCTGTCCGACGCCGAGGTCCACGAGCAGGTGGCCGCCCTCCTGTCGGCCGGCCTGGGGAGCACCGCCGCCACCCTCTCCTGGGCCTGGACGCTGCTCGCCGCCAACCCGGCCGTCCGGATGCGGCTGCACGCCGAACTCGACACCGTCCTGGACGGCCGCCCCGCCCGGCACGAGGACCTGCCCGCGCTCCCGCTCACCGCCCGGATCGTCAGCGAGACCCTGCGGCTCTACCCGCCGCCGTGGATCCTCAGCCGCACCGCCACCACCGACACCGAACTCGGCGGCCACCGCATCCCGGCCGGCACCACCCTGCTGTACAGCCCCTACCTGCTGCACCGCCGGGCCGACCTGTTCCCCCGCCCCGACCGCTTCGACCCCGACCGCTGGCTCACCACCGCCCGGCCCGCCCCCGGCACCTACGCGCCCTTCGGCCTCGGCGCCCACCGCTGCATCGGCGACGCCTTCGGCACCACCACGGCCGTCCTCGCCATCGCCACCGTCGCCGCCCGCTGGACCGTCGCCCCCACCCCCGGGCGGCCCGTCCGCCCCACCCGCGGCCCCCTCCTCGCGCCACGGCCCTTCACCGCGACGCTGACCCGCCGGGTCCGCTGACCGGATGCCGGGACCCGGGAACCCCGGCGTCACCGACCCGGGATCCGGCCGGACGCCCGTGACCGGGCTTCGGTACTGTCCCGGCGTGGCCGGCCGCACGGGCGCCGGCCGGAACCAGGCCGCTCGACCGGGACACCACCAGACCATGAACGCTCGCACCCCACGGGGTCTCCTGACCGGGCCGCTCCGCGCCGTCCGGACGTATCCGCGCCGCTCGCCGCTGACCTTCGGCTACGTCCTCTTCCTCCTGCTCGGGCACGTCTGGGTCGAGAACCTGGTCCCGGCGGACCGCGCGGACGCGCTCCGCGACCACATCAGCACCAACCTCGACAACCTGCACGACCACCCGGTCACCGCCCTGTTCGGCAGCGCGCTGCTCTTCGACGGCACCCTCACCGAGATCCTCACCACCGGTTTCGGCGGCACCCTGATCACCCTCGGCCTCGGCGTCTGCTGCTGCCTCGCCTGGACCGAACGGCGCTTCGGCGGCCCGCGCGCCGCCGCCGTCTTCCTCGGCGGGCACATCGCCGCCACCCTGGTCACCGCCGCGGTGATCCTGCTCGCCCTGCGGCAGGGCTGGTACCCGGAGAGCGTGCGCCAGGCCTCGGACTACGGCATCAGCTACGGCGCCCAGACCGTCCTCGCCCTCGCCACCCTCGCCGTGCCCCGCTGGGCCCGGCTGCCCTGGGCCGCCTTCGTCGTGGCCTGGCCGCTGTCCGGCGACGGCGAATGGCCCGGCCCCCTGCCGGACTTCACCACCGTCGGCCACCTCCTCGCCGCCGCCCTCGGCTTCGCCCTGGCCGCCGGCGTGGCGCTCGCCGCCGCCCGCCGGCGCCGCGCCGGGGCCCTCGCCCCGGCGGACCTCCACCGGTGATCGTCCGAGCCGTCCCCGGCCCACCCGGCGTCCGCCCCGTCCGGCCGGAGCGCTGACCCCGCGTCAGTGCGGCGGCCGGCGGTCGGCGGCGAGGGCGGTGAGCAGCCGCTCGATCTCCGCCAGCCGGCGCCGCAGGTCCTCGACGTCGCCCCGGGTGGCGTTCTGCTCGTCCGGCTTGAGGGCGACCAGCAGCTGCCCGTCCGGCTCCAGCCGGGCCCGGGCGACCTCGCCGAGGTCGTCACCGTTCTGGAGCCGGATCGCGTGCTCCAGCTCGGACGGGCGCAGCGCCAGGCTGCGCAGCGCCCCGGGCACCAGCCGGCCGTCCTCCACCACGGTGGTGGCGGTGCCCTCCAGCAGCCGGGCGGCCTTCGGGTCGCGGGCGAGCCAGCGGGTGACGGCGGCGTTCACCACGATCAGGGTGACCGCCCCGATCACGCCGCCGAGCAGGCTGTCGTCGTTGCCGATGACGGCGTTCTGCACCACGTTGGAGAGCAGGAAGACGACCACCATGTCGAAGGTGTTCATCCCCGCCAGCCCGCGCTTCCCGACGAGCCGGAACAGCACCAGGATCAACGCGTAGACGGCGATCGTGCGGAGGACCTTCTCCACGATCGGAATCTGGACGGCCACCAGGTCGTGCCACACTGCCCCGCTCCTCCCGCCTCGGCTGCTGGGAACGGGGCCGACGCTACGCCACGGTCACCGCTTCGGCCTGCCGCGCCGGGCCGCCGCGCCCCGCCCGCCGGCCTTGGCTCCCCCGGTCTTCTGGGTCCCCGCCCGCTGCCCGCCGGGCTTCTGCCCGCCCGACTTCTGCGCACCGCTCCGCTGCCCGCCGGCCTTCTGCTGCGGCTTGCCCCGGCCGGCCGCCGCCTTCTTCGGCTGCGCCTCGGGCGCCGCCTGCCCGGCCCCGCGCCCGCGCGAGCTGTTGACCGTACGGCCGCGGACGATCCCGATGAACTCCTCCACCAGGTCCGTCGTCCGGTCCTGCGGCCAGGCCAGCGCCACCTGGGACTGCGGCGCCTCCACCACCGGCCGGTAGGTGAGGTCCTTGCGGTGGTGCAGCCGGGCCAGCGACTGCGGCACCAGGAGCACGCCGACGTTCGCCGCGACCAGCTCGATCGCGTCCTCGGTGCTGTCCGGGCGGGCGACGGCGGGGCGTCCGGGCAGGGTGTCGGCGGTGAAGCCGAGGGTGTCGTCGAGCGGGTGGAAGACCACCTCGTCGGCCAGGTCGTCCAGCGGGACCTCCTCGGCGGCGGCGAGCCAGTGGTCCTTGGGGAAGACCACGACGGTGGTCTCGGTGTAGAGCGGGATCGCGCTCAGCACGTCCTTGTCGACCGGCAGCCGGACGAGTCCGGCGTCCGCGCCGCCCTCGCGCAGGGTGCGCTCGCCGTCGCCGAACGGCACCGCGAGGAGCTCCAGCGGGACGTCCGGGAGCCGCTCGCTCCAGACCCGGACCCATTTGCCGGGGGTCACGCCCGGGACGTACACGAGCCGGAAGGAGGGGTTCACCTGCATGTCTGTCACAGGGCAAGGCTACCGACCGTGACCGGAAGCGCCCGCGCACTCCCTTACCCTTGTCTCCATGACATCGCTCAAGCAGAAGACCAGCCAGACCATGAAGCCGGCCACGGCGGCCAAGAAGCTGGGGATCTACCTCGACGCGGCGCCGACCGACTTCCAGGAGGGCGTGGTCTCCCGCGAGGAGCTCAACGCGCTGCAGTCCGAGCCGCCGCAGTGGCTCCAGGACCTGCGCCAGAACGGCCCGCACCCGCGCCCGGTGGTCGCCGCCAAGCTCGGCATCTCGATCTCCGGCCTCGCCCGCGGCGGCGTGACGGAGGCGCTCACCACCGAGCAGATCGAGGCGATCAAGGCCGAGAACCCGCTCTGGCTCCAGCACGAGCGCGCCAACCAGGTGGACGTCCGCAAGGAGACCGCCCGGATCAAGGAGAAGCACGAGAAGGAGGCCGCCGCCAAGGCCGCCAACGAGGGCAAGGAGGGCAAGGCCGCCCAGGCCCGCTGACCCGTCCTCCCACCGCCCGGCACGGCGGCGCTCCGGCGCCGGTTGCCGGACCGCTGCCCGACGATGGTGCCGGCGTCCGTCCCGACGGGCGCCGGCACCGTCGTGTACGGGTCCGGCGGACGAGGCCGTACGGCACGGTTCGGCCCCCGTCGGCGGTGTGGCGGGCACCGGCCCCGGGTGGAACTCCCCTCCCTCCGGCGCGTATTGACCGCGCCGCCGGTCGCTCCGAATAATCGGCGGGATCGGGGCGCCCCACCGGCCCCCCGTGCCGCACCGACCGCACCGGACCAGGGGGACCAGTGATCGAGCAGCCTCAGCACGCCGGACTCGCCGCACTCGCGGAGGAGTTCTTCACCGCCGAGAACACCCACAACCCGTTCGAGGCGACCCTCAGCGGCGTCGAGGGCTTCGGCCATCTGGTGCCCGACCCGTCCCGCGCGGCGGCGCACCGGCACCGCGAGGCGCTGCGGGGCTTCGCCGGCCGGCTGGCCGCGATCCCGCTGGACGCGCTGGCCGGCGAGGACCGGATCACCCACCGGGTGCTCGCCCGGCTGATCGACAACGGCGTCGGCGGGATCACCCACGGGCTGGCCGAGTTCAGCGTCTCGGCGACCATCGTCGCCCCGCAGAACGAGGCCTTCACCGCGCTCACCATGACCTCCGTCGACCAGGAGGGCGCCGCCGCCTTCGTGGAGCGCCTCGCGGCCCTGCCCGGCTACTTCGACGCCGTCCTGCGCCGCACCCTGGACGCCGCCGCCGAGGGCCGCCGCCCGCTGCGCAGCGGGGTGGACGCCGCCGTCGCCCAGCTGGACGCCCACCTGGCCACCGCCCCGGCCGAGGACAAGCTGCTGCGGCCGCTGGCCGGCCGCCCGGAGTTCGAGCGCGCCCACACCCTCGTGCGGGACGCCGTCCGCCCGGCGGTGGCCCGCTTCCGGGCCGGGCTGGCCGAGCAGCTGGCGCCGGGCGCCCGGCCGGACGACAAGGCCGGGGTCTGCCACGTGCCGGGCGGCACCGAGGGCTACGCGGACGCCGTCGCCCGCTTCACCCGGCCCGGACTCACCCCCGAGGAGGTGCACCGGATCGGTCTGGAGGCCGTCGAGGCGCTGCGCGAGGAGTTCGCCGAGCTGGGCGGCAAGGTGCTGGGCGTCACCGACCCCGCGGCCGTCCTGACCGCGCTGCGCGAGGACCCCGCGCTGCGCTTCGGCAGCGCGGCCGAGATCGTCGCCCTGGTGGACGGCGCGCTGGAGCGGGCCCGCCTGGCCTCCGCCGACTGGTTCCGCCCGTACCCGATCGCCGACTGCGTGACCAGGGAGATCGACCCGATCGAGGCCGAGACCGCGCCGCTGGCCTACTACCAGCCGCCGGGCCCGGGCGGGCTGCCCGGCACCCACTGGATCAACACGCTGCGCCCGGAGACCCGGTTCAGCTACGAGTACGAGGCGATCGCCTTCCACGAGAGCGTGCCCGGCCACCACCTCCAGCTCGCCGTCGCCCAGACCCTGCACCACCTGCCGCGGTTCCGGCGGAACCCGAGCGGCCAGCTGACCGCCCACGTCGAGGGCTGGGGCCTGTACACCGAGCGGCTCGCGGACGAGATGGGGCTGTACGGTTCCGAGCTGTCCCGGTTCGGCATGCTCTCGCTGGACGCGCTGCGGGCGGCCCGGCTGGTGGTGGACACCGGGATGCACCACTACGGCTGGTCCCGGGAGCGGGCGAAGGCCTACCTGCGGGCCAACACCGCCACCACCGAGGCCAACGTCCGCAACGAGATCGACCGCTACATCGCCTGGCCGGGCCAGGCCACCGCCTACCTGATCGGCCGCCGGGAGATCGTGCGGCACCGCGAGCGGGCCCAAGCCGTGCTCGGCGCCCGGTTCGACGTCCGGGAGTTCCACCACCAGCTGATCGGGCACGGCAGCCTGCCGCTGGGGGTACTGGAGGAGCTGGTGACGGACTGGATCCTGGAGCACTAGGTGTTCTGAGCCGTAAGGGGTCGGGGCGCGGTCGGCGCGGCAAGGACCGGCGCCCTCGGTTCCGCGCCGTCGCGGAAACGGTTCCGCACGCCCGGTCAAGGCTTCCCGCGCCCGGACGTGGCGTCACTCCATCGGCCCTGTGGACAGGGTAGTGTCCGCCGGCGGGTCTCCGGCACGCCCGGCGGCCACCGCTCCCGCACACCCCGATGGAGGAACCGTGCCGGCTTCCGTCCGCCGCGCCCTGGCCACGGCCGCGGCCGTCCTGCTCGCCGCCGCAGCCGCGGGCTGCTCGCCCGGTGGCGACCACGCCAAGGGGGCCGGGTCCGCCCCGGCGGGCGCGGGCGACGCCGCGGCCGCCGCCCCGCCCACGTCCGCCGCGATCGTCACCGGCCCCGGCCCGAAGAGCAGTTACGAAGCCCAGCCGCAGCCCGCGCCGGGCAGCTGCCACTACCGCTACACCGCGGACAAGCAGCCGCTGCCCGACCCCGGCTGCACGCCGGGCGCGATCAGTCCGGCGGTCGACCAGGACAACCTCAAGGACACCATCTGCAAGCAGGGCGGCTACACCTCGACCATCCGCCCGCCGTCGAACATCACCGGCAGGGAGAAGGCCGAGAACGCCAAGTCCTACGGCTACACCGGCCCGATGGGCGACGCCGAGTACGACCACCTGATCAGCCTCCAGCTCGGCGGCGACCCCAACGACCCGCGCAACCTGTGGGTCCAGCCGCCCTCCCCCGGCCACGTCCCCGGCAAGGGCCCGAACAACCCCAAGGACGCGGTGGAGACCCACCTGCACACCGCGATCTGCAAGGGCCAGGTCACCCTGGCCGCCGCCCAGCAGGCGATCGCCACCGACTGGACGACCGCCGAGGCGAGGCTCGCCGTCCGCACCGGCTCCGGCGCCGCCCCGACCCCGGAGGCCGACGCCGACGGGGAGTGACGGACCGCGCCGCCGTGCCCCCGGCGGCGCGGCTCAACGACCCAGCACCGCACCGCCGTTGAGCCCGATCACCTGACCGGTCAGATACCCGGCGCCCGGCGAGGCCAGGTAGCCGACCGCCTCGGCCACGTCGGCCGGAGTGCCCGCCCGGCCGACCAGGGTGTCCGCGACCTTCCGGGCGTGGAACTCCTCGCTCCAGCCCGCCCCGAAGATCTCGGTCTCCTCGACGTAACCGGGCGCCAGCACGTTCACCGTGATCCCGTCCGGGCCCAACTGCCGCGCCAGACCGAACGCCCAGCCGTGCAGGGCGGCCTTGGCGGCGGCGTACGAGCCCGCCGAGTGCGGGCCGGCGCCGCCGCGCTGGGCCGCCGCCGAGCTGATCACCACGAGCCGGCCGCCGGGGCGGCGCAGCCCGTCCTGGAGCGCCGTGGTCAGCAGCACGGCGGTGAGCAGATTGCCGTCCAGGTCCCGCCGCCAGGACGCCGCCAGCGCGGCCAGGCTGCCGTCGGCGGGCGGCGTGACGATCGCACCCGCGTTGTTCACCAGCACGTCCACCGGCCCGAGTCCGGTGATCCGGGCCGCTGCCGCCTCGACCGCCGCCGGGTCGGTCAGATCGGCCGCCACCGGCACGACGCGCCCCGGCCCGGCAGCCCGCTCGATCTGCTCCCGGGCCTCCTCCAGCACGGCCGCCCTGCGGCCCAGGATCACCACCCGGTGCCCGTCCCCGGCCAGCCGTGCCGCGATCGCCCGGCCGATCCCGGTACCGCCCCCGGACACCACCGCGAGCCGATCCACCGTCATCACTCCGTCCCCCCTCGTCCGTCAGCCGGCCGCACAGCCGGCCGCCCTGGCCCACCCTCGGTGCCACCGCACCTCGTTCCGGCCGCCACATCGGCGGCCCCCTCACCCCGCACGCCGCTCCCACCCCTACGGGTCAGAGTCCGCTCCCGCTACCGTAGCCAGTCACGTGAGCGGGCCGGCATCCCGCCGGGGATCCTCGCCGTCTTCCTCCGGTAGACCGCACCGGCTCCGCCCTCATCGCCGACCGCCCGTCAACCTCGCCGCCAGATCGAGCAGTTCGGGCGCCCGCAGCACCCGCCCGCCGAAGCCCGGCAGCGCGACGTGCAGCGGCTCGACCCAGCGCGCCGGAATCGCCGCCGACCCGTACCGGGCTCCGGCCAGGCCGCCGGTGACGGCGGCCACGGTGTCGGTGTCCCCGCCGAGGTCGATCGCGGCGCGCAGCGCCTGCTCGAAACCGTCGGTGGTGCGCAGCGCCCAGACCGCCGAGCCCAGGCAGGGCCAGACCGCGCCGTTGGCCTCGGTGGCGCGCTCCGGATGCCAGTCGGGAGCGAGGACGGTGGCGTAGCGCTCGCGGTGGCCCGGGTCGACGTGGGCCAGGACGGCGGGGAGTTCGGCCGGCGGGTCGGCACCGTCGAGGGCGAGCCGGACGAGCTCGTGGAAGATCGCCGTTCCCTCCCAGGCGGCGCGGTCACCGTGGGTCAGTGCCGCGAGGCGCCGGCCGGCGTCCATGGTGGCCCGCCGCCCGGCGCGGGCGAAGGCGACGGCGGAGGTCGAGGCGCGCATCAGGGCGCCGTTGCCGGCGGCGCGCAGCGTGGTGTTGAAGTGGACGGCGGCGGCGAGGTCCCAGGGCAGGCCACTGGTGAGGACGGCTTCGGTCTGGATGCCGATGTCGTGCGGTTCGGCGGCGGCCCAGCGGCGGAACCGGTCGAAGATGTCCGGGAGGTCCAGACCGCCCCGCTCGACCAGCGATTCGGCGACCAGGACGGCCATCTGGGTGTCGTCGGTGGCCTCGCCGAGGCCCCAGCCGCCGCCCGCCACCAGGTCACCGGGGGTGTCCGGGAAGCGGGCGGAGAAGGCGCCGGCCGGGCCGAACTCGTAGGGCGCGCCGAGGGCGTCGCCCACGGCGGCTCCGAGGACGGCTCCGGCGGCGCGCTCGGCCGGGCCGGTCATGCCACGGGCGGGGTGACCGGGAGGTTGCGCTTGTGCTCGGTGCGGCGGTAGTGGCCGAGGACGGTGCGGAAGACGTCCTCGGTGACCGGCAGGCCCTCCAGGAAGTCGTCCAGGGCGTCGTAGCTGACGCCGAGGGCGTCCTCGTCGGGGCGGCCGGGGGCGAGGTTCTCCAGGTCGGCGGTCGGGGTCTTCTTGACCAGCTCGGCCGGCGCACCCAGCGCCTCGGCGATCGCCCGCACCTGGCGCTTGGTCAGACCGGACAGCGGCATCACGTCGGCCGCGCCGTCGCCGAACTTGGTGAAGAAGCCGACGGCGGCCTCGGCGGCGTGGTCGGTGCCGACGACCAGCCCGCCCTTGGCGCCCGCCGCCGCGTACTGGACCACCATCCGCTGGCGGGCCTTGACGTTGCCGCCGACGAAGTCCTCGTGGCCGTGGTCGTCGTAGGTCAGGCCGGCGGCCTTCAGCGCGGCCAGCGCGCCGTCGGTGGCGGGCTTGACGTCGACGGTCAGCACCTCGTCGGCGCGGATGAAGCTGAGCGCGAGCTGGGCGTCCGCCTCGTCCGCCTGGACGCCGTACGGCAGCCGCATGGCGGTGAAGGTCACCTGGCGGCCCTCGGCCCGCAGCCGCTCGACGGCGAGCTGGCAGAGCCGCCCGGTGGTGGTGGAGTCGACACCACCGCTGATGCCCAGCACCAGGCTGCGCGCGCCGGTGGTCCGGACCTGCTCGGCCAGGAACTCCACCCGGCGCTCGGCCTCCGCCGCGGGGTCCGGCACGGGGGCGACCCCGAGGGCACGGGCGATCTCCCGCTGGACGTCGGCGGGCAGGGGCTCGGTCATTCCGACTCCTCGGGACGGTGGGTACGTGACGCGGTCTCGAGGATACGACCACCGCCGACGCGGCCGTGACGGGCGGGGGGCCTCCCGGGGTTCCACGGGCTCCGGGGGTTCCGCGGGGCCGCCGGGTCCGCGGGCTATCCAGGTTTCGCCGTCCCTCCCGGCTCTCCCGTCCCTTCCGGCTTGTGCAGCGAGACCGGCGGCCGCGGCCCCGGCGCCAGGTGCGCCAGGATGTCGAGCACCACCCGGCCGTCCACCGTCTCCTGGGCGACCAGCAGCGCCGCCAGCTCGTCCAGGTGGTGCCGGTGCTCGGTGAGCAGGTCGAGGGCCCGCCGTTCGGCCCGGCGCAGCAGCCGGGCGACCGCCTCGTCCACGGCGCGCTGGGTCTGCTCGGAGTACGGGCGGCGCAGCAGGTCCTCGGGGTTGTCGCCGAGGTAGTTCGGGGTGCCGCTGGAGTAGCCGACCGGGCCGAGTTCCGGGGAGAGGCCGAACTCGCGGACCATCCGGGTGGCGACCGAGGTGGCGTTGGCGAGGTCGTTGGCGGCGCCCGTGGAGCCCTCGCCGAAGACCACCAGCTCCGCCGCCCGGCCGCCGAGCTGGACGGTGAGCAGGTCGGTCAGGTAGCCCTCGCTGTACAGGTGCCGTTCGGCCTCGGGCAGCTGCTCGGTGGCACCGAGGGCGACGCCGGCCGGGAGGATCGTCACCTTGGCGACCGGGTCGGCGTGCTCGCACAGGGCGGCCACCAGCGCGTGCCCGGACTCGTGCACCGCGACGGCGTGCCGCTCCTCGGGGAGCAGCGCGTTGGAGGACTCCCGGCGGCCGAGCAGCACCCGGTCGCGGGCGGCGTCGAGGTCGTCGGCGGTGAGGGTGGCCCGGTCGGCGCGGACCGCGTTGATGGCGGCCTCGTTGACCAGGTTGGCGAGGTCGGCGCCGGAGAAGCCGGGGGTGCCGCGGGCGAGCCGTCCGAGGTCGACGTCCGGGCCCAGCGTCTTGCCGCGGGCGTGCACGGCGAGGATGGCGGCCCGCTCGGCCTGGTTGGGCAGCGGGACGGTGACCTGCCGGTCGAAGCGGCCGGGGCGCAGCAGGGCCGGATCGAGGGCGTCCGGGCGGTTGGTGGCGGCGATGACGACGATGCCGGTGCTCTGGTCGAAGCCGTCCATCTCGCTGAGCAGCTGGTTGAGGGTCTGCTCGCGCTCGTCGTTGCCGCCGATCCGGGTGCCGCCCGCGCGGCGGCCGCCGACGGCGTCGATCTCGTCGATGAAGATGATCGACGGCGCGCGTTTGCGGGCGTCCTCGAAGAGGTCGCGGACCCGGGAGGCGCCGACGCCGACGAACATCTCCACGAAGCCGGAGCCGGTCACCGAGAGGAAGGGCACCGAGGCCTCGCCGGCGACCGCCCGGGCGAGCAGCGTCTTGCCGGTGCCCGGCGGCCCGACCATGATCACCCCACGCGGCCCCTTGGCCCCGGCGGCGGCGTACCGCTCCGGGCTGCGCAGGAAGTCGACCACCTCGCTGACCTCCTGTTTCACCCCCTCGTACCCGGCCACGTCGGCGAACCCGGTGTCCGGCCGCTCGGCCTCGATGATCTTGGCCCGGGACCGTCCGATGGCGCTCAGGCCGCCGCCCAGCGAGCGGGCGGCCATCCGGCCGGACCAGAGGAACAGCGCGCCGAAGATCAGCAGCGGCAGGAACAGCAGCAGGGTGGACCAGATCGAGCCGCCGCCGCTGGTCCGGCTGCCGGTGACGGTCACGTGGTGGTCGGAGAGCGCGCTGCTGAGCCGGGAGGTGTCCAGGGCGGTGGGGATCTGGCTGGTGAAGTGGGTGCCGTCCTTGAGCGTGCCGCTCACCCCGCCGGTGTCGCTGACGTCCACGGTCTGCACCTGGCCGGCGTCGACCCGGTTCAGGAAGTCGGTGTAGCCGTAGCGGTTGCCGGGCTTGCCGGGGTTGGAGAAGAGCACCAGCAGGAGCAGCGTGACCAGCACGGCGACGGGCAGCAGCCAGCGGCGCCAGGAGGGCGGCGGGGTCCTTCCCGGGCCGCCGGGGCCTGGTCCCGGGCCCTGATTGCGGCCCTGGCCCGGGCCCCGCGGCTGGCCCCAGCCCGGCCTGGGGCCCGGTCCCGGTCCGGAACCGGGATCGGGGCTGGAACCGGGGCTGGGGCTCGAACCGGTGCCGGGGCTGGGACCGGTGCCGGGCGGGGTCGCGGGATGATGCGAAGCGCGCAGCCGGATTCGTACGATCATCCACGCTCACCGCCTCTCGGGAGGCCGGACAGCCTCCGCCCCTCCATGGTCGGACGCTCCGCGCCCGGACGGGAGTCCGAACGGGGTGGCAACGGTCCACCCGGGCGAGAATCGCCCCCTCGGCAGGGTCGGCGGCACGGATCAGTGGTTCGGGTGGAGCCGCGGGTCAGGAAAAGTCGAGCCCGCCCGTCCGGGTCCGCTTGAGCTCGAAGAAGTTCGGGTACCCGGCCAGCAGTCGTACCCCGTCGAAGACCCGTACGGCGTCCTCCCCGCGCGGGATGGCGCTCAGCACCGGGCCGAAGAAGGCGACGCCGTCCACGTGGATGGTCGGCGTGCCGACCTCCTCGCCGACCGGGTCCATGCCCTCGTGGTGGCTCTTGCGCAGGGCCTCGTCGTACTCGGTGCTGTTCGCCGCCTCGGCCAGCTCCTCCGGCAGGCCCGCCGCCGCCAGCGCCTCCCGGATGACGGTGTCGTCGGCGGCCCGGTCCTGGTCGTGCAGCCGGGTGCCGAGCTCCGTGTACAGCTCGCGCAGCACCTGCGGGCCGTGCTGCTCGGCGGCGGCGATGCAGACCCGCACCGGGCCCCAGCCGGTGGTCATCAGGCGCTGGTAGCGCTCGGGCAGGTCGGTGCGGCCCTCGTTGAGGACGGACAGGCTCATCACCCGGAAGTTCAGGTCGAGTTCGCGGTGGCGCTCGACCTCCAGGATCCACCGGGAGGTTATCCAGGCGAACGGGCAGACGGGGTCGAAGTAGAAGTCGACCTTGACGGTGTCGTCGGCGGGCTTGTGGCCGCCGTCGAGGAGCTGGGCGGGTTGCCGGTCGAGGTGCTGGGTGGGCGCGCTGTTCGTCGCTTCGTTGGTCACACCGGAGAGGCTAGTGGGTCGAGTGGCCCACTCTCCAGTGCCAATCGATGGCTGGCCCGGTGGGCCACTTCTCCGCCTCCCGCCCTCCCGCCCTCCCCCCGGCCGCCCGAGCTGCCCCGCTGCCCGCCGGTCGGCCGCTCAGCCGCAGGTCGTCCCGTCCGCCGGCACCGTGCCGTCCAGCAGGTAGGCGTCCACGGTCTGCTTCAGGCACGGGTTGCCGGTGTTGTAGCCGCCGTGCCCCTCGCCGTGCAGGGTGACGGTCACGCCGACGCCCGCGCCGAGCTGCTGCGCCATCGTGCGGGCGCCCTCGACCGGGGTCGCCGGGTCGCCGGTGGTGCCGACCACCAGGACCGGGGCGGCGCCCGGCGCGGACACCTCCGGGTGGGCGGCCTTGCCGGGGACGGGCCAGCCGGTGCAGCCGGTCAGGCCCCAGGCGGCGAAGGACCCGAACACCGGGGAGGCGGCGCGGAACCGGGGCAACTGCTGCTGCACGTCCTGGTCGGAGTAGCGCTGCTGGGCGTCCACGCAGCTGATCGCCCGGTTCGCGGCGTTCAGGTTGGTGTAGTGCCCCTGCGGGTCACGCCCGTTCAGCCCGTCGGCGAGCTGGAGCAGCGTGTCGCCGGTCCCCTGCTCCATCGCCTCGCTGAGCCCGGCGGCCAGCGCGGGCCAGGTCTCCTGGCTGTACAGGGCGCCCGCGATGCCGGTGACCGCCAGGCTCTCGGTGAGCTGCCGTCCCTGCCTGGTGGGCAGCGGCGACCGCTCCAGCTGCTGCACCAGTTCCGCGACCTTCGCGGTGCCCGCGTCGCCGCCCGCGCCGGTCGGGCAGGCGGTCCCGGCCTGGGCGGCGCAGGCCTTCATGAAGTCACCGAGGGCGAGTTGGAAGCCGTGGGCCTGGCCGAGCGCGGACTGCTGCGGGTCCTTCGTCGGGTCCACCACCGAGTCCAGCACCATCCGGCCGACCTGCTGCGGGAACAGGTGCGCGTAGACGCCGCCGAGCTGGGTGCCGTAGCTGATGCCGAAGTAGGACAGCTTCCGGTCGCCCAGCACCTGCCGCATCAGGTCCAGGTCGCGCGCGGCGCTCTCGGTGTCCACGTACGGCAGCACCGCACCGGAGTTGTGCTCGCAGGCGGCGACGAAGCGGGCGTTGCTGTCGTCCAGGGCCTTCACCTCGTCGGGGGTTTCGGGGGTGCTCTCGGCGGCGGTGGCGGCGTCCATCGCCCGGTCGTCCAGGCATGTCACCCCGGCGCTGGCGCCGACCCCGCGCGGGTCGAAACCCACCAGGTCGTAGCGGGAGTTGAGGGAGGCGTAGGTCGCGGCGAAGGCGGGCAGCGTGGCCACGCCGGAGGCGCCGGGGCCGCCGAAGTCGAACAGCAGCGAGCCGATCCGGTGCTGTTCGTCCCTGGCCCGGCTGCGGATCAGCGCGAGGTCGATCGTCGCGCCGTCGGGCTTGCCGTGGTCCAGCGGGGCCTTGAGGGTGGCGCACTGCCAGTCGGCGGCGGCGGGCGCGGTGCCGTTGCCCTGGGCGCTGGTGGGGGCGGCGCAGGCGCGCCAGTCCAGTTGCTGGGCGGCCAGTCCGGTGGTTGCGGCGGTGCCGGCGCCGGTAGCGGCCCCGGTACCGGTACCGGTACCGGTGGGGGTGCCGGTGGCCGGGGAGGTCGGCGCGGGCTCGGCGGCGGAGGAGCCCGCGTCCTGGCAGCCGGTGGCGGCGGTGAGCAGCAGGACGGTCAGGCCGAACGCTCCGACGCCGCGGACGACGGTGTGCATGGGGGTCCACCTCTCGGTCGGCCGGGCACCCCGGCGTACGACAGGGGCGGCTCGTGCGCCCGGCGCTCGGTTCGCCGACGCGAGTTCGAAGACAGACCTTAGGGGCCGGAGCCCTCCCATGCCGTGCGGAGACCGCCGGACGGGGGCGTGCGCCGAACCGGCTGCCATCGGCCGAACGAGTGCGGGCCGATCCGCGCGACCCGGCGCGGTCTCCGCCCCCGTGCCCCCTCTCCACCCCTGCCGATCAGCAGGGTGGGGACGGGGATCGCACCGCGGGAACCTCCCGATCGGCACATGTGTGACGGGCTGGCGAGGCGCCAGGATGACAGCCATCGGGGCCCCGCCGACGGGGCCCGGAGAGGAGCCCTGCCGTGACCACCCGTTGTCTGTCGTCCGTGTGCCTGCGGTCCCTGTTCCTGGTCCTGGTCCTTCTCCTGTTCCTGCTGGTCACGGGCCGCCGGCGCGCACCCTCAGCGCAGCACCATGCCCGGGGTTCCCCGCACCGCGTACGCCGGCAGGCGCAGCCCGCCGAGTGCGGCCCGGGGCAGGCTCAGCCCGAAGCGCCGCTCGACGGCGCCGAGGGTGCGGCGTCGGGCGGCCCCGTCGGTCTCCCGCCCGGGGGCGCAGGAGGTCACGCCGTCGGCCTCCAGGACTTTGGCGGCGACGAGGTCCGGCACCAGCAGGTCCGGCTCCTGGCCCCAGCGCCAGCGTTCCTCACCGAGGCCGAAGCCGCACAGCACCGCGCCGTCCCGGGCGTAGTCGAGCAGCGCCGGCCGCTGCTCCGGCATCGGGCGGAAGTGCACCACCTCGGCTCCGTCGCGCGCTATCTCGGTGAGCAGTTCACCACCGGTGGAGTCGCCGTACTCGATCGCGAACGACCAGCCGGCGCACGTGCCGACCCGGATCACGCCGTCGCCGTCGTCGTCACCGGGGCGGTACACCTCGATGTCCAGGCCCCGGATCTCGGCGTCGCTGATCGGTTCGGTCGCGGTGGCCGGCTCGGCGCCCATTCGGTGGGCGAGCTCCTCGGGCGTGATCCCCCGGGCGAAGACGACGCCGGCGGGCTCACCGTCCGGGTCGGGGCCGCCCCTCGGCGATCGGCCGACACCCGGCCGACCGATCTCCGCGAGCCACTGGATGCCGTCGCCGTCCTGCCCCGATCCCCCGTGCGTGCCGTCGGTCATGCCGCCCTCCCCTCGCGCCCGGCCTGCGGTGACCGGTCGCGCCGGTGGGCACCCTAACCGACCCGGCCGACACCCGACCGACACCCCGGCCGCCGGTCGCCTGATCGGTGCCGGAACCGGGCGCGGGCGGGCCGACAATCACCCCTGACCGATCGGAAGGAGACCTCCCCGACACCGAATTCACCCGGCCCACGCGGCCGTTCACCCGGCACCGGCGCCGCACGACTCACCGGGCACTCGCCCGACCCCTCACCCGGACACCGCCGGCACCTCCTGGCCCACCGCTTCGAACAGCAGCTTCGCGGCCACCGTCGCCCCGTCGGTGCGGATGCCGCCGGCCACGGCCTCCGCCCGGACCCGGGTCTCGGGCGCCAGAACCGTGGTGAACGCCGCGGAGAGCGATTCGACGGTCGGGGTGAGGTCGAAGTGGGCCACGCCGATGCCCAACTCGGCCACCCGGCGGGCCCAGTACGGCTGGTCCGCGATCCGGGGGACGACCACCTGGGGCACGCCCGCCACGGCCGCGGTCGTGGTGGTGCCCGCGCCGCCGTGGTGGACGACGGCGGCCACCCGGCGGAACAGGGCCTGCTGGTTCACCTCGCCGACGACGTGGCAGTCCTCGCGGTCGTCGATCGGGGCGAGCCCGGCCCAGCCGCGGGCCAGGAGCACCCGGCGGCCGACCGCGCGGCCCGCTTCGACGGCCACCCGCGCGATGTCCTCCGGGGCGTACGCGGCCATGCTGCCGAAGCCGACGTACACGGGCGGTTCACCGGCGTCCAGGAACGCCTCCAGGTCGGCCGGGAGCGGGCGGTCGTCGGGCAGGATCCACGCCCCGGTCGGCACCACGTCGAGCTCCGTCATGCCCTCGGACGGGCACAGCGTCGGGTCCGCCGCCAGCCACGGCCGCTCGGTGAAGACGTGGTCGCGGACGTTCTCCACCGGCGGCAGGCCGATCGCCGCCCGGTGGCTGTTGAGCGCCTCCCCGTACAGGCCGTTCACGCGCTGGGCGTCCTGCTCCCACAGCTTCTCGTAGTCGGTCTCGTCCTCCGGGGACGGCGTGCCCGGCCGCCGTCCGGGCCGGTGGTGCCGCGAGGGCAGTCCGAAGATGTGGAAGCAGGCCAACACGTAGTGGAGGCCGAGCTTCTCGGCGACGTCCCGCGCCCCGGCCGGCATCAGACCGGTCGCCAGCAGCACGTCGCAGCCCTCGGCCGCCGCGGTCAGCGTCTCGAACCGCGCGGCGACCAGCTCGCGGGCGAGCCGGAAGGCGTCCTCCATCGTCGGCGGCTTCGGCCCGGCGACCACCGACTGCACCGACGGCCCGAGCGGCACCAGCGGCACCCCGACCCGCGCCAGCAGCGCCACGAACTCCTCGTCCGGCGGCGCACACACCCGCACGTCCGCACCGAGCCCCCGCAGCGCCGCCGCCAGCCCCGCCAGCGGTTCGACATCCCCGCGTGATCCCCACGACGTCATCAATACGCGCATTTCACGGCTCCCGTTTTCGCAGGTCATGGCCTTACGGCCGGGATTCTGCGGCACGACGGGGGGCTTGCCGCAAGCCCCGGGTCACGCTATAGCTTGATAGTGGCAGGAGGATTCGTTCCTCCTGCCCTTTTCGTTGGCCATCCGGTCCCACCCGCTCCCCCGAACCGGCCGGACCGTCGCAATCCGGCCCGGTGCCGGCGCCTCGCGGCGCACCCCCCGCCCCGCCCGCCCCGCCCAGCCCGCCCCCGGACCCACCACACCGACGACCCGTCCCCGCCGCCTCGGCGAGGAGCGGGCCGACCGCGCCCGGCGCTGCCGGGGCCTCCGGGACTCCGGCGCCGCCGTCGTCCTGGGTCGGACCGGCCGACCACCCCCAACCCGTCCCTGGGCGTCATGGTGGGTGCCCGCCACCGCCGCCCCACCCGCGACGTGAGCCAGGCCCCGCACAATCCGGGCCAGGCAATCACCGCACTGGCGGACCCACCCGTCCTGTTGGCCGACCTGGACGGCCGCCCCACCCACCGCGCCGCCTCGCTCCGAACCACCTCCCGCCCGGTCCGATCGCCTGACCGCCCGGCGTCCCCGGCGCGTGCCCCCGAACGGGGTCGCGGGGCCGACCGGGGGTTATCCCCCTGGTCGATCCGGCGGCGTTCCTCAGCGCGTCGAGGGCTCCGGTGATCGACGATTCGTGGACCGGCGTTCGCCGGCGAACAGTCCGAACCGCTCGTCCCACCCGCCCGAACCGCCCCGGCGGCCGGGCGCATTGACGGCTCGACGAAGTGGCGACCTGAGGAGCACCCCGGAATGACCGTACGCAGCGAGGAGCACGGCAGGCCCGTCGGCCGACGCGCCCTGCTGGCCGCCACGGCGGCCGTCGCGACCACCGCCCTGCTCGCCCCGGCGGCGCGCGCGGACCAGCCGGCCGACACGGAGGCGACCGGCCGCCGGACGTCCACCGTGGTCCGCGAACTGAACGCCCTGGCCCACCCGTTGCGTTCCACCGAGCCCGGCGGCCGGACCACCGATCTGCGGCCGCTGGGCACGATGGTCGGCGACGCCACGGTGGTGGGGCTCGGCGAGGCCTCGCACGGCGCCCATGAGTTCTTCGCCATGAAGCACCGCGTCCTGCGCCATCTGGTCGAGGAGAAGGGCTTCACCACCTTCGCCCTGGAGACGAGTTGGTCCGCCGGCCTGCGGATCGACGACTACGTCCAGGGCCGCACCGGCGGCGACGCCCGGCAGGTGGTCGAGGAGGCGCTGGGCCGGACCCCCTGGGAGCGGCGGGAGTTCGCCGACCTGATCGGCTGGATGCGCGACCACAACCGCGAACACCCGCAGCGCCCGGTCCACTTCCTCGGCGACGACCTGGACTTCCCCGCCGTCGACGGCCGGCTCTTCGACGGGGTGGCCGCCTACCTTCGCGAGGCCGCCCCCGGGTCGATGCCGCAGCTGGAGCGGCTGTACGCCGGGCTGCGCCCGGTCGACGACGTGATCGGCTACATGACCACGCGCCCGCTCGCCGAACGCCGGCAGAACGCCGCCGCGGCCCGGCAGGCACTGGAACTGGTCACCGCGGCCACGGGCGAGGACGGCCGGGCCGGCGGCGGCGATGCGTACGAGTGGGCGGTGCAGCACGCCCGGAGCATCGCCCGGACCTTCACCTTCGCCGGCATGGACCGCGATGACACCGCCGACGTGGCCGCACTGCAGAACCTCCGTGACCGGGCGATGGCCGACAACGTCCTCTGGTGGCAGCGCCGCACCGGCGGGAAGGTGCTGCTCTCCGCACACAACGGCCACGTCGGATACGGGACCGCCCACCCCGAGCTCTACCCCAGGACTCAGGGCGGTTACCTGCGCGACGCCCTCGGCGCGGACTACGTAGCCGTCGGATCCACCTTCGGCCGCGGGTCCTTCCTCACCAAGGCCGACCCGTTCTCGCCCGCGTGGAAGAAGGTCACCGTTCCCCCGGCCACCCCGGACATGAACGAGCACACCCTCGACCGGGCCCGCCACCGCGACTACTTCGCGGACCTGCGCACCGCCCCGCCGGCCACCCGCGCCTGGCTCGCCGCCGCCCGCCCGACCTACGACGCCGGGTCGGTGTTCCAGGAGGACCCGCTGCCCACCCTGGCCATCGGCCCGGCCTACGACGTCCTGGTCCACCTCCACCGGACCACCGAGGCCCGCCTCCTGTGAACCCTGTCGGTGCCGGCCGCCGAGTGCGCTCTCGGCGCGCGGCCGTCAGCCCGTGCACCGCCCGTCCCGCGCGGAAGTCGGCCGGCGAGCCCGGCTCCAGGGTGGCGGCCGGCAGGTCCAGCAGGTCGGCGCCGCCGTCGGCCGCCGGGGCGAAGCCGTCGGCCGGCTACTCGTCGGTGCGGCGTCGGTGCGGGCGTCGGTGGTCCAGCCGAGCAGGTGGGCGCGGTGCGGCATGTCGGCGCTGCCGTACGGGCTCCACGGGTCGCGCACGCCGTCCGAGCCGAGCCGCGCGTCCCCCGGACCCCGCGCCGCGGGAAGGCCACCAGGTGGAGGTCCAGCACGCCGACCAGCCGCTCGCGCACCTCGGCGAGCCCGGTAAGCCCGGTCAGCCCGGTCAGCCCGCAGGAAAAACGTCCCACCTTTCCTTCAATAGTCTGCTTATCATCTCCGGGTCCCCGTCCCCTGCCCGGAGCCGCTCACGCATGTCCATACCCCCGCCCACCGCCACCCCCCGACCGCACCCGCTGCACGCCCTGCGGGACACCGTCTTCGCCATCGGCACCCTGCTCCTGCTGGTCGGGGTGGGCGTCCTGCTCGACCAACCGCTGCTGATCCCGCCGCTCGCCGCCAGCGCCGCCCTGGTGCACGGCGCGCCCGGCCTGCCGATCTCGCAGCCGCGCAACCTGGTCGGCGGTCAGCTGATGTCGGCCCTGATCGGCTACGCCACCCTGGCCGTCACCGGCAGCACCACCTGGGGCGCGGCCGTCGCCGCCGGGCTCGCGCTGGGCGCGATGATGCTCACCCACCTCTCGCACTCCCCGGCCGCGGCCACCGCCCTGATCGTGGTCCTGGAGGCGCCGCACCCCGTGCCCTTCCTCCCGCTGCTCGCACTGGCCACCGGACTGCTGGTCGTCATCGGCCTGCTGCCCGGCCGGGTCGGCGGGCACCCAGTCCGCTACCCGGTGTCCTGGTGACGGCCGCGCCGTAGCGACCGACCACACCCGCGGCCGGCCGGCCGCCGGGACCGCCCTGGTGACCGGCTCTCCACCCTCCTGCCGAACGCCCACGGCCGGGTCATCCGATCGGATGGCCCGGCCGTCGTCCGTTCCCCGGGACAAGGACGACCGCCCCGCCGACCAGGCCCTGCTGGACGCCGCCGACCACGGCGACGTCGAGGGCCGTGCCCCGCTGCTGCGAGCCGCCGCAGACCCGGTCGCCGTCGCCCGGCTGCTGGTCGAGGCCGGAGCGGACGTCAACGCCCAGGACGCGCAGCTGAACAGCCCCTGGCCGGTCACCGGCATCACCGGCATCACCGACAGCGTCCCCATGCTGCACGCCCTGCTCCCGGCGGACCGAACCTCACCCGCCGCAACTGCTACGGCCGCGTGTCGGCCATCCCCCCGCTACCGGCGACGACCACTGAGCCGACCCGCCCGGCCCAGGCACCGCCTCAGTACCCCAGGTACGTCAACACTGCCAGCACCCGGCAGCCCTCCGATCAGCGCCGGCGCCTCGCGCTCCTTGGGGCTCAGGCGCCGCAGCGGGTCGTGCCGACGGGCCAGCAGCTGGCGGACCACCTCCAGGGCGACCACCGTCCCGCCCTCGGCAACCCGGGGCAGGGCGGCGACGAAGTCCCGCGCCTCGCCGATCCGGTCCTCGAACAGGTAGCCAGTGCCCGCGCCCCGGTCCCCGGCGGAATCCAGACCCTCCGCCGCAGGCCACCACGGTGGTCGTCCCGCAGGACACGCCCGGGCTGTCCGACGCCGCCGTGGCCGCCGTGCCGGGCAACGCCTTGCTGCTGCCCACCCGGCTCTACACGGGCGGCACCGTCGTCGCCGAGATCACCCCCGGCACCGCCCCGCCGGCCGTCCTCGCCCCGCTCGGCCCAGGCGTGGAGCAGCGACCAGTACGCCGCCCGCACCAGCTCGGAGGACGACGCCCTGGTCCGGATCCTCCTGGTCATCCTGATCGGCATGTCGCTCGGCTGCACCTGCCTGGCCGTCGCCAACACCCTGCCGATGGCCACCGCCCAGCGGACCGCGGACTTCGCCGTGCTGCGGCTGTCCGGCACGACCCGCCGCCGGCACTGACCATCAGCGTCTGCCTGCTGCCCGCCCGCTCGGGCCTGCGCCCGGCCGACCGGTTGACCGGGGATCGGGGATCGGGGATCGGGGCCTCTCGGTTGGGCTCCTCGCCGTACGGCCCGTGCAACGCGTACGACGCGTGCGTCGGGAGGAGACCCAACCGGGCTTCGGCGCGCTAGGAAGCCTGCTCGGCCAGCGACTTGATGCCTTCGAGGGTAGCTGTCATGCCGGTGCGCAGCTCGTTCAGCCGGAAGTCCACGATCTTCTCCTCCAGCTCCGGCTTGGCGTCGATGACCAGGCTGGGGCCGCTGCGGCCCGGGCCGATCACCACCGACTGGCGCAGCCGGGTGCCGCCGTCCTCGGGGGTCAGCTCGAAGCGCCACCGGGCCAGCGACCCGGCGAGGTCGGACACCGGTTCACCGTAGCGGCCGTCCGCGTCCATCACGCCCCAGGCGAAGACCCTCCGGCCGTCCGGCCCCTCCGATCCGGCCTGTCCCACCGTCCCGGTCAGCTCGGTCAGCTCGGTCACCTCGGTGATCTCGGAGACCGTCCGCCAGTCGGGCATGCCCGCGCGGCTGTTGTGCCCCTCGAAGCGGGCGCCCACCGCGGGGCCGTCCGCGCCGTCCAGCCAGGCGACCCGCTGGAGCTCGGGGCTGAGCCGGGCGGGCAGAGCGATGTCCGTCACCAGCTCCCACACCCGTTCCACCGGCGCCCCGACGAACACCTCGCACTGCGTACCCGGACCATCGGCGTACCGCATGCCCGTTCCCCCTCTTCCGTACGTCATCGTTCTCGCGCATCGCGCTCGCGCATCGATGCGGGTCGACACCCGCCCGCACCCCCGTCACAGCGTCCGGAACGCCGGCGGGGGCAGCGGGCGGGTTGCCGCCCTGGGCCCTGACTCGATGATCGATCCACCGAACACCCAAGTCAATCCGCCGATTTACTGGGACACCTCCAAGCGATACCTTGGGTAGCCGTGACCCTTGACGACCTCCGCGTCTTCGCCGCGGTCTGCCGGGCCGGCTCGCTCAGCGCCGTCGCCCGGGACCTGAACCGCACCCAGTCCGCCGTCAGCCAGCACGTGAAGCGGCTCGAACGGGAGGTCGGGCTCCCCCTGATCGAGCGCCACCCGCGCGGGGTCGTCCCCACCCGGGCGGGGAGCCTGCTGCGCACGGCGATCGCCGCCGGGCTCGGCGGCATCGACCACGCGCTCCACCGGATCGCCGAACTCACCCGCGGCGAGGGCGGTTCCGTCCGGATCACCACCGGGGCCACCAGCATCCGGCACTTCATGTCCGCGGCCGTGGTGGACTTCCGGCGGCGCTTCCCGCAGGTCAGCCTGGAGTTCCAGACCGAGGTCTCCAGCCGCAGCTGTCTGGAGTCGCTCAACGCCGGCCGGGTCGACCTCGCCTGGATCACCCTCGGCGTCCCGGCCCGGGGCATCGACCAGCGGCCGGTGATCGACCTGCCCTGGGTGCTCGCGGTCGCGGCGGGCGACCCGCTCGCCGCCCGGGCCCGGATCTCGCCCGCCGACCTCCAGGACGCCCGGCTGATCGGGCTGCCGCAGAACTCCGTCTCCCGCTCCCAGGTCGAGGCCTGGCTGGGGAAGTCGGGCGTCCGGCCGGTCTTCGACACCAGCGTCGCGGACTGGGACACCGCGATCCTGCTCGCCGAACTCGGCCTCGGCCACGCCGTCGTCCCCGCCCTCCCGCAGTGGCAGGGCCCCGGCCACCCCGGCCTGCGGCTGCTCCCGCTGCCCGACCTGCCCGCCCTCACCGCCGGCTGGGCCGTCCGGGACTGGGAGAACCTGGGCCCGCTCGCCCACGCCTTCGCCGACACCGTCGCCGCCCACTGCGGCCGTGAGGACCCGCCGGCCGCCGGCCCGGAGACGGCCTGAGCCGTTCCGCCCGGGCGCCGCTACCCGTCGCCTTCCCGGGCCGACGCCGCACACCCCGGCCCACGCCGTACGCCCCGGCCCGCGTGGCGCCCCGGCCCACGCCGCACGCCCGGCCGTCACCGGCTCCCGCTGACTGCCGCTGTCCGCCACCGGCTGCTGAAGGACGAGTTGCGCCCGATCTCCACGAAGCCCCGGCGGCCGTACCACTCGCGCGGCCAGTCCGCCGCGTCCGCGAGCAGGAACAGCTGCGGGATGCCGGCCTCGGCCGCCAGCGCCAGGCCGGTCGCCAGCAGGGTGTCACCGTGCCCCGCACCGCGGTGCCGCGAGCCGGTCACCCCGTCCTCCATCTGCGCGAGTCCGACGGCCGGTTCGAGGTAGAGGTCACTCCAGGCCGCGACCTCGCCGCTCGGCATCCGCGCCGCCAGGAAGTGCACCTGTTCCGCACCGCGCAGCCGGGCGGCGCGGCGGTCGGTGAGCTGCCGGGCGACCTCCTCGTCCTCGCTCCACTCCCGCTGCTGGCGCAGCACCGCCTCCCGCATCTCGGTCAACTCCACCGGGAGGGCGGCCGGTTCGGGCCGCAGGCAGCCGTCCGTGGGCCGGGCCAGGATCACGATTCCCTGCCGCTCCCACCCGGCCGCCGCCAGCACCGGGGCGGCGCGCTCGCCGACCTCCGGGTCCAGCACGGTGACGGAGTGCCGGCGGCGGCGCCCCAGCCACCGGGCGGCCAGCTCGGGCAGCGCCGCCGGGTCGGTGCCCGGGCCCTCCACGATCAGCTGGTTGTGCTCCTCGGAGAGGGCGAACCCGGCGTCCCGGACGGCGAACACCCCGGGGAACTCGGGCCGTTCGACGAGCTCGGCCGCCTGGCGGCGGGCGAAGGCGGCGCGGAAGGCGGTCACGCGGGCAAGCAGATCCGACATCCCGCCATGGTCACTCCCCCGGCCCTCGCGGGCAACGGCTTTCCCTACCCCGCCCAGCTGCCCAGAGGCCCCCGCCCGCACCAGAAGTCGGCCCGGCCGACTTCCTACTCCCCCGCAGCCCGCGCGAAGCGGGCGCTCCAGTCCACGAGGAGGGTGCGGAGGGCGTCCGGGGCGACGACCCGGAACTCGGCGCCGATCGAGCCCAGGGCCATGGCGGGCCAGTCGAGGGAGTCGGCGGTCATCCGCAGGCGGCAGCGGTGCGGGGTGACGGGTTCCACGGTGGCCCAGCGGCCGACGCGGGCCCGGACGTGGTCCGCCGGGGCCTCGATCAGGGCCTCCACCTGGTGCGGCCGGGGGATGCCGTGGAGGCCCGCGCGGACGAACTCCGCCGCGTCGGCGGCCGGGAGGGCGCGCGGGGCGAAGCGGGTGCCGCTGCCGGACGGGAAGGTGAGGCGGTCGAGGCGGAAGCTGCGCCAGTCGGCGCGGTCGAGGTCGTACGCGACCAGGTACCAGCGGCGGTGCAGGCAGACCAGCCGGTGCGGTTCGACGTGCCGCTCCGTACCGCGCCCGTCGGCGGCCGTGTACGAGAACCGCACCCGCTCGCCGTCCCGGCAGGCGAGCGCCACCACCGTCAGGACGTCCGGGTCGACGCCGGCGCCCGTCTGGGCGCCCCAGTCCACCGGGACGGTCACCGCGCGCAGCGCCTCGACCCGTCGGCGCAGCCGGGCCGGCATCACCTGGGCCACCTTCGCCAGCACCCGCACCGAGGCCTCGGCGACGCCCTCCACCGGGCTCTCGGCCGCCGCTTGGAGGCCCACCGCGAGGGCCACCGCCTCCTCGTCGTCGATCACCAGTGGCGGCAGCGCCGCGCCCGCGGCCAGCTGGTAGCCGCCGTCGACGCCTCGCTGCGCCTCGACGGGGTAGCCGAGTTCGCGCAGCCGGTCGACGTCCCGGCGCAGGGTGCGGACGGAGACGCCGAGCCGGTCGGCCAGTTCCTCGCCCGGCCAGTACCGGTGGGTCTGGAGCAGGGAGAGCAGTCGCAGCGTCCGGGTGCTGGTGTTCGCCATGCCGCCGATTCTCCCTGGGATTCAGGACAGGAAGTGACCGCAATGGTCCGTAACGTTGTTCTTGTCCGAGGGAGCAGGAACCGACCGAAAGGCCATGACGATGACCCCGACCACCACCGCCCAGAACCTCACCGGCGAGCGCGCCGACCTCCTGGTGTCCCTGGAGAAGCAGCGGCACTTCCTGCGCTTCACCACCCGTGACCTCACCGACGAGCAGGCCGGCCTGCGGACCTGTGCGAGCGAGCTGTGCCTGGGCGGCCTGATCAAGCACGTGACCAACGTCGAGCGGCTCTGGGCGGAGTTCATCGTGAAGGGCCCGTCCGCGATGCCCGACTTCACCAACTGGACCGAGGAGGACCTCGCCCGCCGCGCGGACGAGTTCCGCATGCTGCCCGGCGAGACGCTGGCCGGCGTCCTCGCGGCCTACGCCGAGGTGGCCCGGCACACCGACGAGCTGGTGGCCACCCTCCCCGACCTGGACGCCACCCAGCCGCTGCCGAAGGCCCCCTGGTTCGAGGCGGACGCCGAGTGGTCGGCCCGCCGTGTGCTGCTGCACATCGCCAACGAGACCGCCCAGCACGCCGGTCACGCCGACATCGTCCGCGAGTCCCTGGACGGCGCGAAGAGCATGGGCTGAGCCCGGCCCGCGGCCCGGTCGCGGGGCCCGTCCGACGACCGGACGGGCCCCGGCACCGCACTCAGGTCCGCCCGACGAAGGTGAACCCGGCCCCGTCGACCACGCCGCGGACCAGGGCCTCGTCCAGCGGCTGGGCGGAGGCCACCGTGACCCGGCCGCTCGGCGCGTCGGCGCTGACGTCGGTGACGCCCGGCAGCGCGGCGAGCCCGGCGCTGACCGTCCTCTCGCAGTGGCCGCAGCTCATGCCGTCGACGGTGAATACAGCGGTGGTGGACATGACGGCGCCTCCGATGACTGGCCGGACGGGAAGGGTCGACCCGGCGGGCCGCCCCTGACGGATCGGCCCCGCCGAGTCGATCCGGACGGATCGCTCCGGACGGATCGGCCCGGACGGACCGACCCGCCCTACGACACCCGAATCCGACGGCACCGCCCAGGGACACGCCGCCCGGGTGACACCATCGAGCGGTTCCGGGAACCGTCCGGGCCTCCCGTCCGACGGCGGCCCGCGCCGTGGCGCACGCCACGTCCTGAACCGCCGCCGCGCCCCGTACCGTTCTCCAGGTACCACCGTTTCGCACAACCGGGCGACGGCCCGGCCGAGGATCGGCCGCCCGGCCCGCCGATCCCGCCCTGGAGCACTTCCGCCATGTCCACCCTGGCCCCGGTCCACGCCCGACCGGACACCACCGACCCGCTGATGACCCACCCCGCCCTGCGCGGCGAGTCCGCCCGCCTCGCCCTCCGTACCCTCCGCGCCCCCCACTCCCTCCGCCCGTTCCGCCCGACGCTCCCCGCCCACCAGCGGCGGACGCGCGGGGTGTACGGCCCCCTGGACGTGGCGGGAGCGGGCCGTTGAGGGCCCTGGCGCGGCTCCGCCGCTGGAAGCCCTGGCACGGCGGGCTCGCCCTCGCCCTGGTCGCGGCGCTGACCGCCGGGCTGCTCTGGTGGCAGCCGTGGAGCGGCGGGGACGGGGACCGGCTGGCGTTCACCACCGCCCCCGGCGGCTCCGCCCGCTTCGGCACCGGCGAGCGCCTGTACCGCTACAAGGTCCGGGTGGAGGACGGGATCGCGGAGAGCCCGGCGCGGTTCGCCGCCGAGGTGGACGCCATCCTCGGCGACGTCACCCACGGCTGGGCGGCCGGCGGTACGGTCGCGTTCCAGCGGATGCCCGCCGACCCGGTGGACTTCACCGTCTACCTGGCCACCCCGAAGTCCACCGACCGGATCTGCGGCCAGTACGGGCTGGACACCGGCGGCTGGGTGAACTGCGGCGTCACCCACCAGGTGGTCGTCAACCTCAAGCGCTGGACCGAGCTGTCCGAGTTCTACCGGGGCCGGCCCGAGCTGTACCACGCGCTCGCCGTCAACCACGAGGTCGGCCACATCCTCGGCAACGGCCACGTCGACTGCCCCGGCCCGGGCGCCCCGGCGCCGGTGATGATGCAGCAGATCAAGGGGCTGCACGGCTGCGTCCCCAACGGCTGGCCGTACTCCGACTCCGGCACCCTGCTCACCGGCCCGCCCATCCAGGCCCCCACCAACGCGCCGTGACCGGCCCGCCCGACACCGGCCGCCGCACCGCACGGCACCGCCGGAGCGACACCGCCTACGCGGCGCCGCAGGACACCGGACGAGGCCGACCACCCACCCCCTCCCGAACCCGCCACCCGATACACGGATAATCCTGGTCGGACCGGACGCACCCGCACCGCGCGCCCGGTCCCGGTCATGTCCCCAGTCGGTGCCGGTGGAGGAGAAGCGTTGAACGGTGTGCCCGGTGGGGAGATCCTGGACTGGCCGGTCCTGCTGGAGGCCGCCGAGGCGGCCGCCCGGGCGACCACGGGCCGGGGCCGGGTCGCCGACTACATCCCGGCCCTCGCCTCCGCCGACCCGGAGGCCTTCGGCATGGCCGTCGCCACCGTCGACGGGGAGCTGCACGGTGTCGGGGACTGGGAGCGGCCGTTCTCCGTCCAGAGCGTCTCCAAGCTGTTCACGCTCGCCCTCGCGGTGGCCTACGGCGGCGACGCCCTCTGGCAGGGCGTCGGCCGCGAACCGTCCGGCAACCCGTTCAACTCCCTGGTGCAGCTGGAGACCGAGCACGGCATCCCGCGCAACCCGTTCATCAACGCGGGCGCCCTGGTGGTCACCGACCGCCTCCAGACGATGACCGGCGACGCCTCGGGCGCGGTACGGGAGTTCCTGCGCCGCGAGTCCGGCAACCCGTTGCTCGACACGGACCCGGTGGTCGCCGCCTCGGAGGCCGAACACGGCCACCGCAACGCCGCGCTGGCGCACTTCATCGCCAGCCACGGCAATCTGGAGAACCCGGTCGAGACCGTCCTGGAGCACTACTACGCCCACTGCGCCGTCGCCACCAGCTGCCGCGACCTGGTGCTGGCCGGCTCCTTCCTCGCCCGCTACGGCGTGCGCGCCGACGGCACCCGGCTGATGTCCCGCAGCGAGACCAAGCGGATCAACGCCGTCCTGCTCACCTGCGGCACCTACGACGCCGCCGGCGAGTTCGCCTTCCGCGTGGGTCTGCCGGGCAAGAGCGGCGTCGGCGGCGGCATCCTCGCCATACTCCCGGGCCGCGCCGCCGTCTGCGCCTGGGGCCCGCGCCTGGACCAGGCCGGCAACTCCGTCGCCGCGGTCGCCGCCCTGGACACCCTGACCACCCTCTCCGGCTGCTCGGTGTTCTGAGGGTTCCGCCGTCGCCCCCCCCGAAGGCGAGGGCCTACTCCACCGTCACGCTCTTCGCCAGGTTGCGCGGCTTGTCCACGTCGCGGCCGAGGGCGACGGCGGCGTGGTAGGCCAGCAGTTGGAGCGGGATGTTGAGCAGCAGCGGGTCCAGCTCGGGCTCGCTCTTGGGCACCAGGATGCAGTGGTCCGCGAGCTTCTCCTCCGGCCGCCGGTGGGCGACGGCGATGACCCGCCCGGAGCGGGCCTTGATCTCGCCCAGCGTGGTCAGGTTCTTGTCCAGCAGCTCGTCGTCCGGAACCAGCGCCACGGTGGGCAGTTCGGGGCTGATCAGCGCCAGCGGGCCGTGCTTGAGCTCGCTCGCCGGGTAGGCCTCGGCGTGCACGTAGGAGATCTCCTTGAGCTTCTGCGCGCCCTCCCGGGCGACCGGGTAGCCGCGCACCCGGCCGATGAACATCATGCCCACGGAGTCGGCGTACTCGGCGGCGAGTGCGGCGATGGCCTCGCTCTGCTCCAGCACCTCGCGGATCTGGTCCGGCAGCGCCCGGAGCGCCGAGACGATCCGGCGCCCGTCGGCGGGCGACAGGTCGTGGATGCGCCCGAAGTGCAGGGCGAGCAGCGCGAAGGCGACCACGGTGGAGGTGAACGCCTTGGTGGAGGCCACCGAGACCTCCGGACCGGCGTGCAGGTAGATACCGCCATCACACTCCCGGGCGATGGCACTGCCCACCGTGTTGACGACACCGAGCACCCGGCCGCCCTTGCGCTTGACCTCCTGGACGGCGGCCAGCGTGTCGTAGGTCTCGCCGGACTGGCTGACCGCGACGTACAGGGTGTCCGCCTCGATCACCGGGTTGCGGTAGCGGAACTCCGAGGCGGGCTCGCTGTGGGCGGGGATGCGGGCCAGCTCCTCGATCAGCTGCGCGCCCATCTCGCCCGCGTAGTAGGCCGATCCGCAGCCGAGGATCTTCACCCGGCGGATCTCGCGCAGCTCCCGGGCGTCCAGGTTGAGGCCGCCGAGGTGCGCGGTGGCGAAGCGCTCGTCCAGTCGGCCGCTCAGGGTGCGCTCGACCGAGCCGGGCTGCTCGTGGATCTCCTTGAGCAGGAAGTGCTCGAAGCCGCCGGTGTCGTAGGAGTCGACCTCCCAGTCCACGGTGGACGGCTGACGGTGGGTGGTGCGGGCGTCCTCGGTGAAGGTGCGGAAGCCGTCGGCCCGGACGGTGGCCAGCTCGCCGTCCTCCAGGTGGACGACCTGGCGGGTGTACCGGACCAGTGCGGAGACGTCCGAGGCGGCGAACATCTCCTTCTCGCCGATGCCCAGCACGATCGGGCTGCCGTTGCGGGCGACGACGATGCGGTCCGGCTGTTCGGCGTCGAGCACCGCGATGCCGTAGGTGCCGACCACCCGGCCGAGCGCGGCGCGCACGGCGTCCTCCAGCTCGACGCCCTCGGCGACGTTCGCGGCGATCAGGTGGGCGAGCACCTCGGTGTCGGTCTCCGAGCGGAACACCGCGCCGTCGGCGGCGAGCTTGGCGCGCAGCTCGTCGGCGTTCTCGATGATGCCGTTGTGGACGACGGCGATCCGCTCGGCGTTGTCCAGGTGCGGGTGCGCGTTGGCGTCGCTGGGGACGCCGTGGGTGGCCCAGCGGGTGTGGCCGATGCCGGTGGTGCCCTTGAACCGGGCCGGCACGGCGGCGGCCAGGTCGGCGACCCGGCCCTTCACCTTGCGCAGCTTGATCCCGCCGCTGCGCCCCGTGACGGCGACGCCGGCCGAGTCGTAGCCGCGGTACTCCAGCCGCGCCAGCCCCTCCAGCAGGAAGGGGGTCGCGTCCTTGGGGCCGATGTAGGCCACGATTCCGCACATGCGTGGTCTCCTCTTCGAAGTCTTCGGAAGTTCGGACGGGCGGGAGCGGCGGCTCAGCCGTAGACGATCCGCCGCAGCTGGCGGGCCGAGAGCTCCGGCGCCGAGACCCGGCGCTGCGGCAGTTCCTCGGCGAGCCGGGCGAAGATCCGCTCGTTGGTCAGACCGCGTGCCTGGAGCTCGGTGTGGCGGCGGCGCACGTACTCCTCGGTGCTCTCGGAGAAGTACGCCAGCACCTCAGCCACGACCCGCGCCGCCTCCCGGGGCCCGAGCGGACTGGTCCGGGTGAGGTGGGCGAGGAGGTCTTCGTGAGGGTGGGGTGAGCTCGGCACGAGTGAGGAGCCTAGGCCGGGCGGACCGGCGAAGCCAAAGTTCCTGCCCGAAATCGGGCAGACATTACGACTTTCAGCCCACGTCCACTATTCCTTCACATTCGACCGTCGGGCGGCCGCTCGTTCGCCCCCGTTCTCGAAAGCCCCTTGAAGCGGCGCCAACTCCGCACGTAGCGTGACCCTCTGAACACGAAGCGGAAGACCGGAGGCTTGCGGATGTGCGGGATCACCGGATGGGTCGCGTTCGAGCGCGACCTCACCGCCGAGCGGGGTGTCCTCGACGCGATGACGGCCACCCAGCTCCGGCGCGGCCCGGACGCCGGCGGCGTGCACCTGGAGCGGCACGCCGCGCTCGGCCACCGGCGGCTCGCGGTGATCGACATCGCGGGCGGCGTCCAGCCGATGACGGTGGAGCACGACGGCCGGACGCTGGCCGTGCTCACCTACAGCGGCGAGGTCTACAACCACCGCGAACTGCGCGCGGAACTGGAGGCGGCCGGGCACCGCTTCCGCACCCGCAGCGACACCGAGGTCGTGCTGCGCGCCTACCTGGAGTGGGGCGAGCACCTGGCCGAGCGGCTCAACGGCATGTTCGCCTTCGCGGTCTGGGACGTCCGGCAGGAGGAGCTGTTCCTGGTCCGCGACCGGATGGGCGTCAAACCCCTGTACTACCACCGCACCCCGGACGGCGTGGTCTTCGGCTCCGAGGTCAAGGCCCTGCTCGCCCACCCCGCCGTCCGCCCGGTGGTGGACCTGGACGGGCTGCGCGAACTGCTCGGCTACACCCGCACCCCCGGCCTCACCCCGTACCGGGACATCCACGAGGTCCGGCCCGGGCACGTCGTACGGGTGCGCCGCGAGGGCCTCTCGGTCCGCCGCTACTGGGCGCTGGAGGCCCGCGAGCACCGCGACGGCCTGGAGGCCACCGTCGCCACCGTCCGGGCCCTGCTGGACGACATCGTGCACCGTCAGCTGGAGGCGGACGTCCCGCTCTGCTCGCTGCTCTCCGGCGGCCTGGACTCCAGCGCCGTCACCGCCCTGGCCGCCCGGACGCTGGAAGCCGCCGGGGCCGGCCCGGTCCGCTCCTTCTCCGTCGGCTTCGCCGGGCAGAGCGAGACCTTCCACGCCAGCGACGTCCGGCAGACCCAGGACGGCCCGTTCGCCCGGCTGCTCGCCGACCACATCGGGGCCGACCACAGCGTCGTCGAGCTGGACGCGGCCGACCTGACCGACCCGTCCCGGCGCTCCGTCGTGCTGCGCGCCCGCGACCTGCCGAACGGCGTGGGCGACATGGACACCTCGCTGCTGCTGCTCTTCCAGGGCGTGCGCCGCCACTCCACCGTCGCGCTGTCCGGCGAGTCCGCGGACGAGCTGTTCGGCGGCTACCGCTGGTTCCACGACCCGCGGACCATCGCCGTCGAGGACTTCCCCTGGGCCCTCGGCCTGACCGACATCGCCGGCGGCGGAGCCACCCCGCGCGAGCACCTCCTGGACGCCGAGCTGCTCCGCAAGCTCGACCTGGACGGCTACCGCAGGGCCCGCTACCGCGAGGCGGTCGCCGAGGTCCCGCACCTGCCGGCGGCCGATCCGCTGGAACGGCGGATGCGCGAGATCTCGTACCTCAACCTCACCCGCTTCGTCTGCATCCTGCTCGACCGCAAGGACCGGATGAGCATGGCCAACGGCCTGGAGGTGCGGGTGCCGTTCTGCGACCACCGGCTGGTCCAGTACGTCTTCAACGCCCCGTGGGCGATGAAGTCCTTCGACGGACGGGAGAAGAGCCTGCTGCGCGCCGCCGTCCGGGACGTGCTGCCGACCGCCGTCGCCGAGCGGCCGAAGAGCCCGTACCCGGTCACCACCGACCCGCACTACCCGGCGAAGCTGCGCGCCGAACTCGCCCGGCTCGCCGCCGAGGGCACCTCCCCGGCCCTGGGCCTGCTCGACCGGCGGCGCCTGGCCGACGCGCTCGCCCCGGACACCGACCCGCAGTCCGTCCGGCTCGCCGTCGACCTCGCCCTGGACTTCGACGCCTGGCTGACGGACTACCGGGTGACGCTGGAGCTGTGACCGCCGGCCGGGTAGGCGGCGCCGGGGCGCCGAACGGCGGAGGGCGGGACGCCGGGGCGCGGGTGCCGCCCCTCGGACGGCGCAGTGGACGGCGCCCGCATCCCCATACTCCGTTCGGGTGATTGTGCGGAACCATCCCGCCGGTCCCGGCGGTCCCACGGTGCGGTAGCGTCGCCGACACCTCCCGAATGGCGGGCGAATTCGCGGACCACCCGCTCACGTGCCGTCAGGATGGGAGCGAAACGTTCACCTCGATCCGCCGGGGGATCCCGTCATGCAGCCGCGAGTCTTCGCGATTCTCACCGCCCTGCTCCTGGGCGTCCTGGGCCTGGGGTCGGTGGCCGTCACCGACTGGTCGCCCGCGGCGGCCACCGCGACCCAGCCCGCCGCCGCCCCAGGGACCTCCGCCGCCGGCGCCCAGCCGGCCGCGGCCGGCCCCGCGAGCGCCACCCCGACCGGCGACCCGGCGGTGTGGACCCGCTCCACCCTGCGCAACAAGCTGATGGCCGAGATGGACGCCACCGACCCCGGCGTCGCCCTGGCCGACCTCGACAAGATCAGCAAGGAGAAGCCGTACACCGTGCGCTTCTGCCACCCGATCGCGCACGAGCTCGGCCACGCGGCGGTCAAGCGCTTCAACGCCGACTTCCAGAAGGTCATCTCCTTCCCGCACGAGACCTGCGCGGCCGGCTACCTGCACGGCGCGGTCGAGGAGATGCTCAACGCCTCCGCCCAGCCCGAGACGGACCTGCTCAAGCTCTGCGCGCCCAAGAACTCCGGGCCCTGCATCCACGGCGTCGGCCACGGCACCATGTTCGTGGTCAAGCAGGACGTCGCCAAGGCGCGCGACCTGTGCAACAAGTTCCCCTCCGACCAGAACCGGATCCGCTGCTCCGAGGGCCTGTTCATGCAGCTCTTCGGCCCGGACGAGGAGGACGAGCAGGCCAAGGCCAACCTGCCCGCCGACAAGCTCGCCCAGGACCCGCTCTACCCGTGCAAGGACCAGCCGGCGCTGTTCCAGTCCGCCTGCTTCTTCTACGCCCCGACCTTCTTCCTGTCCTCGCACGACTACCCGAACCACCCCGAGGTCTACGCCGAGGCCCTCAAGTGGTGCCTCAACGGCAAGGCCAGCGGCGGGGCGGTGGACTGCAGCCGCGGTGTCGGCTCGCGCACCATGAAGTACAACCTGGACCGCGAGGACTGGGCCGCCGAGCAGTGCGCCACCGCCGCCGACGGCTGGCAGCGCAAGGCCTGCGCCGAGGGCCTGGTCAGCTACTACACGGTCAACTACACGGACGGGGGCGCGGCCGGCCGGCTCTGCGCCAAGATCACCAACAAGGAGATGCAGGGCTACTGCCGCTCGGCGAGCGGCCTGTCCAGCTCGTTGGACTGACGTCCGCCGGTCCCCCGGACCACTCTCCCCCTGGACCCCCCGGTCCCCGGACCGCCTCCCCGGTCTCACCATGAGGGCCCGCGCCGCACGGCGCGGGCCCGTTTGCGTAGGATCGCCCGATCATCGCCTGATCAGGGTGCGCCAAGGACGCCGCGCCTCGCCCCGCCCGTCCCCCGGCCTCCCTGGAGCACGCCATGACCACCGAGGACTTCCCCGGCACCGACCGCCCCGGCACCGACTCCCGCCGGACCGCCCCCGCCACCGACTTCCGCCGGGCCGCCCACGCCACCGCCGACCTGGTCTCCGACTACCTCGCCGACCTGCCCGGGCGCCCGGTCTGGCAGCCCATGGACGAGACCGCCCGCCGGGCCCTGCTCGACGCCCCGCTGCCCGCCGAGGGCCGCCCGCTCGACGAGCTGATCGGCGCCATCGGCCGGGACGTCCTGCCGTACCCGATGGGCAACGGCAACCCGCGCTTCTTCGGCTGGGTCAACTCCGCCCCCGCGCCCGCCGGAGTGCTCGCCACCCTCGCCGCCTCCGCGATGAACCCCAGCTCGGCCGGCGGCGACCACGCCGACGTCCACCTGGAACGCGCCGTGGTCCGCTGGATCGCCGAGCTGGTCGGCTTCCCGCACCCGGCCGGCGGCGGCCTGCTCACCTCCGGCACGTCGATGGCGACCATCGTCTGCCTCGCCGCCGCCCGCAACCGCGCCGCCCGGCGGGCCGGCCGGGACGTCCGCGAGGAGGGCCTGTCCGGCCTGCCGCCGCTGGTCGGCTACGTCACCGGCGAGACCCACTCCTGCGTCCGCAAGGCCGCCGAGCTCCTCGGCCTCGGCAGCAGGCACCTGCGCACCGTGGCCACCGGCCCCGACGGCCGGCTGGACCTCGCCGACCTGCGCTCGGCCGTCGAGCGCGACCGAGCGGCCGGACTGCTGCCCTTCCTGGTGGTCGCCTCGGCCGGCACCGTCGGCGCCGGCGCGGTGGACGCGTTCGACCCGATCGCCGACCTCTGCGAGGAGCAGGGCCTCTGGCTGCACGTGGACGGCGCGTACGGCGCCTTCGGCCGGCTCGACCCGGCCATCGCCCACCGCTACGCCGGCCTGGAGCGCGCCGACTCCCTCGCCCTCGACCCGCACAAGTGGCTCGGCGTCCCGGTCGACTGCGGCTGCGCGCTGGTCCGCGACACCGAGGAGCTGCGCGGCACCTTCAGCCTCGTCCCGTCCTACCTGCGCGACGAGGCGGCCGGCTCGCTCGGCTGGTTCGCCGAGTACGGCACCGAGCAGACCCGCCCGTTCCGGGCCCTCAAGGTCTGGGCCACCATCGCCCACAAGGGCCGCACCGGCCTCGCCCGGGACATCGCCCACTGCACCGCCCTGGCCCGCCGGCTCGGCGAACTCGTCGAGGCGGACGGGGAGCTGGAGCTGCTCGCCGAGGTGCAGACCTCGATCGTGGCGTTCCGCCACCGCGCCCCGGGCCTGGACGCGGCCGCCCGCGACGCCCTCAACCGCGACCTCCCCGTCGCCGTCCAGCGGCGCGGCCGGGTCTTCGTCACCGGCGCCAGGCTCGGCGGGCACGAGATGCTCCGCGCCTGCCTCCTCAACGCCACCACGACGGAGGAGGACCTCCACCTGCTGCTCGCCGAGGTCAAGGCCGCCGCCTGCGAACTGCTCCCGTAACACACCGCGACGGATCTTAACCAGCAGGTCACGACCGGCTCGCGGCCGGGAAACACCGGTCGGGCACGGTAGTGGCCATGGAGCACTCGAAGCCCACCGTGCGCCGTGCCCACCACTGGCGCCGCGACACGGTCGAACTCGCCGCCGTCTTCCTCTCCGTCACCGCCGCCGACCTCATCGCCAAGCTCGTGGTGGACGGCCCGGACGGCCCGGTCGTCCTGGCCACCTCCGCCCTCGCGCTGCTCGCCACCGCCCTGTTCCACACCTGGTGGTCACCCCACGCGCCGCCCCCGACGACCGTGTGGCGGGTCCGCACCACGGCGCTCGCCCACACCCCCGCGGCCCTCGCCGACCACCGGATCACCCTGCTCTCCCTCCACCCCGAGGAGCTCTTCCTCCGCACCCCCCACTCCGTCACCCCGACGGACCTCGCCGACCTCCTCACCACCACCGGCCACACCGTCCAGGACGCCCCCACCCGGATCGCCTGACCGGCGCGCGGCGCGACGGTCAGCACGGTGTTCAGGGCGCCGGATGCGCGTCAGCGCGCGGACGCCCCCCTTCCGGGGAGTCCGCGCGCTGACGGGTCGTGCGCGGCTCAGCCCTTCTGGGCGGGCTGCACGACGCACACCGCGTTGCCCAGCATCGAGCCGAAGCCGCCGAGCAGGGCGCTGGTGACGGCCTTGCAGGTCGCGGCCTCCTCCGGGGTCTTCGGGCCGTTGCCGTCGGAGGAGGAGGTGACGGCGGAGGAGGAGACGGCGGCGGCGGGCTGGGCGAGCGCGACCGGGGCGACGAGGAACAACGCGCAACAGGCGACGGCCCGTACGGACTTCTGGAACACAGCGAACCCCTTCGGATCGGGACGGGATCGGCGGAGAGCCGAGCCATCCCTATCCGAAGGGGCGCCCCCGCTCACGGATCCTGGGCCATCCGTGAGCGTGTCTGATCATCCGATCAGCGGCCCGGGAGATCGCCGGGCACCGTCCGCTCCACCTCCCGGATCGCGGCGGCCAGCTCGGCCACCCCGTGCTCCCGCAGCACCCCGTAGTGGTCGCCGGCCAGGTCGACCACGGTGGGCGGGGCGGCCGAGTAGCCGGTGCTGCCCTCGATGAAGGAGTAGTCGTCGCCCGCGGCCTTGAAGACGGTCACCGGCGCGTCCAGCCGCCGCTCGGCGAGTTCGCGGAAGCTGTACTCGAACTCGTAGGTCTCCCCGACGATCCCGGCGATCCGCCGGATCAGCTCCTCGTCCAGCTCCGGCAGCAGCCGGTGCACGGCCGCGACGAAGGTCGGCTCGTCCGTCGTCCCGGCCAGGCAGCGCTCCAGCTCCGGACCGCTGATCCGGCCGGTGAACACCCCGAACAGGATGGTCAGGTACGCCGGGTTGGCGTACGAGGCCTCGCGGCCCCACTGCCGGCCGTCGTCCTGGCGCACCTTCGGGTTGCCGGGGCAGATCAGCAGCAGCCGCTCCACCCGCCGGCCGGCCCGCTCCAGCTGCCAGGCCGCCTCGAAGGCGACCCGGGCGCCGAAGGAGAAGCCCCACAGCGTGTACGGGCCCTCCGGCTGCACCCGGCGCAGCTCGGCGACGTCGGCGGCGGCCATCTCCCGGATGGTCGGGTACGGCGTCTCGCCGGGGTTGATGCCGTGCGCCTGGATCCCGTAGAACGCCCGGCCCGCGCCGGCCTCCCGGCCGAGCAGCCGCAGGTTCATCGGGTAGCCGCCCAGCCCGGGCCAGCAGAACACCGGTCGGCCGGACTCGCCCGGGTGCAGCGGTATCAGCCGGGAGCCGGGCGCCTGGGCGCCGGCCGCGCCGCGGGCCCGCTCGATGCGCGCGGCCAGGTCGCCCAGCCGGGGGCACTCGAACAGCACCTGGAGCGGCAGCGTGACGCCGAACTCGCGGTTGATCCGGTTGACCAGGGCGACGGCGATCAGCGAGTTCCCGCCGACGGCGAAGAACTCGTCCGTCACCGACACGTCCTCGTACTTCAGCGCCCTCCCCCACGCCCCGGCCAGCCACCGCTCGTGGTCGGTGGCCGGGGCGACGTACTCGCCGCGCACGTCGGCCGTGCGGACGGCCTCGGAGGCGGCCAGGGCCCTGAGGTCCACCTTGCCGTTCGCGGTGAGCGGCAGGGCGTCCACCACCAGCACCCGGTTGGGCAGCATGTAGTCGGGCAGCAGGTTGGCCAGTTCGTCCTTGATGATCTCGGCCGGGCCCTTCATGTGGACGGTGTCCTCGTGCATGCCCTCGCTGCGGACCTGCTCCTCGCTCACCTTGCCGCCGAGGAAGAAGTACGACGGCCCGGGGGTGATGCCGCGACCGGCCAGGATCTCGTCGATGCGGCGCGAGGCGGGCAGCGGGTGGCCGGACCTGGAGCTGTAGCCGGAGGACATGAAGCCCAGGCCCAGGCCGTTGCGCTGGAGGCGGTGCAGCACCGCGCCGAGCGCGATGTACTCCAGCCACTCCTCCTCGGCGCGGCTGACGGCGGTGATGCCGAACGCGGCCCGGGCGTAGACGGCCTGGTTGATCGCGATCACGTGCCGGGACTCCACCACCGCGTCCGAGACGTGCGTCAACTCGCCCTCGGCGTACCGGTAGAGGCCGCCCGGCAGTCCGTCCACCCGGTCCTCGTGGGCCTGGACGTACAGCTCGGTGGCGCCTTCGGCCCGTGCCGCGGCGTCGGCCCGGACGACCGCGAAGCCGCCCAGGTAGTGGTCCTCCTCGGCGACGTCCAGCCGTTCCCGGACCGCCGGGTCGAGGCCGAGCGGGCGCACGTCCAGCCCGTACTCGGGCAGCACCTCCTCCAGGACGCCCAGCATGTGGCCGGTCTCGAACTCCAGCACCTCCCGGATGTTGTTCCGGTAGACCGGCTCGATGGCACCGTGCTTCCCGGAGAAGTGCAGCGTCAGGTACGCCTCGGACCGCGGCTCGGCGGGCCCGATCCGGACCAGGACGTGCTCGACCGGGTGGTAGTAGTACAGCCCGGCCGCGAGCCCGTCCAGGCCGCCGGTCTCCAGGTACAGCTGGGTCGCGTACAGCGCGCCGGGCGAGGCGTAGGCGTACTTCGGCAGCAGCCGCTCCTCGCTGTGGAACTGGCCGAACCACCGCAGGACGCGGCCGAGTTCGGGCAGGCTCAGCAGTGCCAGGTCGCGGCCGAAGGTGCCGGGCGGGCGAGGGGCGAGCAGGGCGGTGAGGTCGTCCCGGGTGACCGTGCCACCGTCGTAGAAGCGGTAGGTCTTGCGGGCGAAGGCCTCCCGGCGCTGGGCCTCGGTCTCCTTCCGGCCGGGCAGTTCGACCCGCTCGCGGCCCGCCAGCCGGGCCGGCTCGCGCAGGCCCGGGTCCGACAGCTGGGCCCTGACCTGGAGTTTGCTGGCCTTGGACTGGTGGTGGCCGCCGTGGTTGCCCTGGTCCATCAGGGCGGCCTCGCGCGGGTTGAGCTCCACGCAGGCGACCAGGCTCGGGTGCCCGGTGCGGTCGTCCCCGGTGACGACCGCGGCCGAGCGGCGCACCCAGGTGTGCTCCTCGATCGCGCGGGCGATCTCGTCCAGCTCGACCCGGTAGCCGCGCAGCTTGACCTGGTTGTCCACCCGGCCGGCGAACTGGAGGGTGCCGTCCGGGTTCCACCGCACGAGGTCGCCCGTGCGGTAGAGCCGCTCGTCGGCGGCGAACGGGGAGCGGACGAACCGCTCCGCGGTCAGCTCCGGGCGGTTCAGGTAGCCGCGGGCCAGCTGGACGCCGCCGATGTACAGCTCGCCGACGCCGTCGGCGGCCACCGGCACCAGCTCCTCGTCGAGGACGTAGCACCGGGTGTCGGCCACCGGCCGGCCGATCGGCACCGAGCCGGCGCCGTCGGCCGGGTCGGCTGGGTCGACCAGGTGCGACGTGGCGTTGATGGTGCACTCGGTCGGGCCGTACAGGTTGACCAGCGCGGCCTGCGGCAGGGCCTGCCCCAGCTCGCGGGCGAGCCGCCGGGAGAGCGCCTCGCCGCCGGAGAACAGCCGGGTCAGGCCGGTGCAGTCGGTGAAGCCCTCGGTGTCCAGCAGCGCCCGGAGCAGGGTGGGCACGCACTGGAGCGCGGTCACCCGGTGCCGCCGGACGGCGGCGACCAGCGCCTCCGGGTCCCGGTGGAGGCCGGGCGTGCCGGCCACCACCCGGGCGCCGACGGCCGGGGCGAGGATCTCCCACTGCGCGGCGTCGAAGCTCATCGGGGTCTTCTGCAGCACGGTGACCTCGGGGTCGAGGTGCCCGGCGGAGTGCATCCAGCGCAGCTGGGAGACCACCGAGCGGTGCTCGATCATCACGCCCTTGGGCCGGCCGGTGCTGCCCGAGGTGTAGATCACGTAGGCCAGCGACTCCGGCTCGACGGCCTCCTCCTGCGCCGTGTCCCGCACCGGCGGGGCGTCCTCGACCTGCGGGGCGTCCTCGAAGGTGACCACCGCCGTCCCGGCCGGGACCAGCGCGGCCAGCCGCTCGCGCAGGTGCGCCTGGGTCAGCACGATCCGGGTGCCGCTGTCCTCGATCATGTAGCGCAGCCGCTCCTCGGGGTACTCGGGCGACAGCGGCAGGTAGCCGGCCCCGGCGTACAGCACGCCCCAGGCCCCGGCGACCAGCTCGACGGACGGCTCGACGTACAGGCCGACGCAGCCGTCCGGGCCGGCGCCCAGGCGGCGCAGCCGCGCGGCCAGTCGGCGGGCGGTCGCGGACAGCTCCTGGAAGGTGAGGCCGCCGCCCTCGCCGAGGACGGCCGGCGAGCCGGGCCGGGTGCCCGCCTGCCGGTCGAGCAGCCCGGTGAGCGCGGTGCCGACCTGCACGCGGCGGGCGTGCGGGACGGCAGGGGTGGCGGTTTCGGTGGAGGTCGAGGTGGAGGTGCCGGTGGTGGGGACGGACGGGGTGTTGCGCATGGAAACGGCCTTCGGTGGGTGGACGTACGGGGCCCGGTCTCCTGCTCACCAGGGGCGCCGGGTATGTCGTCCACCGTCGGCCGCCCGCCGTCCCGGCCGCCTGAGGCACCGGTCGTGACCTGCGCCGACGCCGTCCCGGCCGACCCGCCCCCGGTCCCGGGCGTGTCCCGGGCCGGTCCCACCGCCGCCCGGCCCGGTGTCCCACCGCCAGGCCCGGCCGCAGGGCATTCGGCCGTTCACGGTCACGTAACCGAGCGGAAGCGCACCGTCGGTAGCGTCGGCGGCATGACGGCATCACGCACTCGCCCCGAACGGCTCTGGCACCGGCCCTTCCGCAGGTCCGACCGCAGGTGCGCGGCGCCCGAGGGCCAGGCCACCCGGCTGCCCGCGCTCACCGGCGGCCCGTACCGGACCGCCCGACCGCACCCGCACCCGCCCGCGGCCCGTCCCGCCGGCCAGGCCCCGGAGGCCCCGTCCCGGCTGTCCCCGCCGGACGGGACGGAGCTGCTGCTACGCCCGGCGGGGCCGGCCGACCGGGCGGCGGCGCTGGCGATGCACGGCCGCTGCTCCCCCGACTCCCTGCGGCAGCGCTACCACGGCCCGGTCCGCGACGCCGGCCGCTACCTGGACCACCTGCTGGACCCCCGGCACGGCCGCAGCTACGCGGTGACCGCCCCGGACGGGCGGGTCGTCGCGCTCGGGCACCTGATGTGGGACGACGACGAGGCCGAGCTGGCCGTCCTGGTCGAGGACGCCTGGCAGCGGCGCGGGCTGGGCCTGGCGCTGCTGCGGCGGCTGTCGGCGGCGGCCCGGGCGGCCGGCGTCCGGACGGCGTACGCGGTGACCCAGGGCGGCAACACCGGGCTGATCGCCGCGATGCGACGGCTGGACGCGCCGCTGGACTTCCGGGCCGAGGACGGCACCCTGGTGATCACTGCCGCGCTGGCCGCCGGGGATCCGGCCGATCGCGCCCACCGTCCGGGCCACTGATCATTTCTTCACCAGATCCTCACCCGGCCGCCCCGGGAACCCGGCGGTGCCCGTGGAGCGTCGTCAAGCAGCAAGGGGTTGGAGCCGATCCCTCGGGGTCGCTCCGTACACCGCCCTCCTTGACGGGCCGTCAGCAGTACCCGCGAACGCGTCGCAGCAGGCGGCGTGGGGTCCGGTTCGTCCGGTCGGGCGACGGAGTCGGTAGGCTGATCCCCGTCCCCGCCGCCCGACGGCCCGTTATCCGGCCACGGGTGGTGCCGCAGCAAGGAGGAACCACTGAGCATGGCAGGCACCGAATCGGAGCCCACAGGCGCACGCGACGCCTCGCTGCCGGCACGCGCCAAGATCGCGGTCACCGCCGGCCGGGTCGCCGCCGCCGTGTCGCGCAAGGCCGGGCGCGGTAGCGGCTCGGTGATCGGCGGCAAGGTCGCCCTCAAGCTCGACCCCGACCTGCTCGCCACCCTCGCCGACCACCTCGACGTCGTCCTGGTCAGCGCGACCAACGGCAAGACCACCACCACCCGCCTGATCGCCGAGGCGCTGCGCGCCGCCGGCCCGGTGGTCTCCAACGCCCTGGGCGCCAACATGCCCGCCGGCATCACCTCCGCCCTGGCCGGCGGCACGGACGCCCGCTTCGGCGTGATCGAGGTCGACGAGAAGTACCTGGCGATGGTCGCCCGCGACACCCGCCCCAAGGCGATCGCCCTGCTCAACCTCTCCCGCGACCAGCTCGACCGCGCCGCCGAGACCCGGATGATGGCCGAGAAGTGGCGCGAGGGCCTCCAGAACACCGAGGCCGTGGTCATCGCCAACGCCGACGACCCGCTGGTGACCTGGGCCGCCTCCTCCTGCAAGAAGGTGGTCTGGGTGGCCGCCGGCCAGGCCTGGAAGGAGGACGCCTGGTCCTGCCCCGCCTGCGGCGGCGTGATGCAGCGCCCCGGCGAGGACTGGTTCTGCCAGGACTGCGGCTTCCGCCGGCCCAACCCGCACTGGGCGCTCCAGGGCACCCACGTGATCGACCCGCAGCGCGGCGCCTGGCCGATCCAGCTCCAGCTGCCCGGCCGGGCCAACCTGGCCAACGCCACCAGCTCGGCCGCCGTCGCCGCCGTGTTCGGCGTCGCCCCGCAGGTCGCCCTGGAGCGGATGCGCTCGGTGGCCGCCGTGGCCGGCCGCTACGACGTGGTCCAGTACCAGGGCCGGGACATCCGCCTGCTGCTCGCCAAGAACCCGGCCGGCTGGCTGGAGACCTTCTCGCTGATCGACGGCCCGCCCGCCCCGGTGATCCTCTCCGTCAACGCCCTCGACGCCGACGGCACCGACACCTCGTGGCTGTGGGACGTCGACTACGAGCGCCTCGCCGGGCACCCGGTCTTCGTGATGGGCCAGCGCAAGCTGGACCTGGCCGTCCGCCTGGAGGTCGCCGGGCTCCAGTTCCACGTCGTGGACACCCTGGAGCAGGCTGTCCGGATGGCCCCGCCCGGCCGGATCGAGGCCATCGCCAACTACACCGCCTTCCAGCAGCTGCGGAAGGTCGTGGCCGGCTGATGCCGCGCCCGCACACCAGTCTTTACGTGACGGAAGGCCTTCGAGGATGAGTGAGAGCAGCCTGCGCGTGGTCTGGGTCTACCCGGACCTGCTCAGCACCTACGGCGACCGGGGCAACGCCCTGGTCGTGGAGCGCCGGGCCCGCCAGCGCCACCTCAACGTGACCCGGATCGACGTCCGCTCCGACCAGGCGATCCCCACCAGCGGCGACATCTACCTGATCGGCGGCGGCGAGGACCGCCCGCAGCGCCTGGCCGCCGAGCGGCTGCGCGCCGACAGCGGCCTGGTGCGGGCCGCCGAGAACGGCGCGATCATCTTCGGCGTCTGCGCCGGCTTCCAGATCATGGGCCACGAGTTCATCAACGACCTCGGTGAGCGCGAGCCGGGCCTGGGCCTGCTGGACGTCTGGACCACCCGCGGCGAGGGCGCCCGCTGCGTCGGCGACGTGCTCGCCGACGTCGACCCCCGGCTCGGCCTGCCGCAGCTGACCGGCTTCGAGAACCACCAGGGCGTCACCCACCTCGGCCAGGGCGTGCAGCCCTTCGCCACCGTCAACGTCGGCCGGGGCAACGGCACCGGCGACGGCACCGAGGGCGCCTGGCGGGACACCGTGTTCGGCACCTACCTGCACGGCCCGGTGCTGGCCCGCAACCCCGCCGTGGCCGACATGCTGCTGAAGCTGGCGCTGGACGTCAGCGCCCTGCCGCCGGCCGACACCACCTGGTACGACGCGCTGCGCGCCGAGCGCATCGCGGCCGCGACGCGCCCCCAGTAGTACATCCGTACGCCCCGGCCGGGTGCCCGCCATGCGGTCACCCGGTCCGCGGGCGGCCCCGGACGTACCACAATGGGGCTGCCTACTGCACACCCTCCTCGGCAGCAGGCTGCAATTCCGCGCGGGGGCGCCGACGGCGCCGCTCCCGCGTCGGCTCCTGCCCGGCCGGACCAGGGGCCGTATGCTCGACTTCGCGGCCGTTTTCGGGCATTTCGTCCGGATCGGCCGGTCCTTCACCCCACGGCCACCTCCCCGCCACCACGGTGTGGGAGCGCCCCGTTACGGTGACGGCTCGTCGTCCCAGCCTGTAGTCCGGCCGTTCCTCGGTTCTGCTCGGGAGTTGCAAAGCTAATGCGTATCGGAGTGCTGACCAGCGGCGGTGACTGCCCCGGCCTGAACGCGGTGATCCGTTCCGTGGTCCACCGGGGGGTGGTCGACCACGGCGACGAGATCATCGGGTTCGAGGACGGGTGGCGCGGATTCCTGGAGGGCCACCACCGTCCCCTCACCCTGGACTCGGTGAGCGGCATCCTGGCCCAGGGCGGCACCATCCTCGGTTCCTCCCGGGTTCAGCCGAGCCACCTGCGGGACGGCGTCGAACGGGCCCGGAAGTACTGCTCCGACCTCGGTCTGGACGCGGTCATCCCGATCGGCGGCGAGGGCACCCTGAAGGCCGCCAAGCTGATGAGCGACGCGGGCCTGCCGATCGTCGGCGTGCCGAAGACCATCGACAACGACATCGCCGCCACCGACGTGACCTTCGGCTTCGACACCGCCGTCTCGGTGGCCACCGAGGCGCTGGACCGGCTGAAGACCACCGCCGAGTCCCACCAGCGGGTCATGGTCGTCGAGGTCATGGGCCGGCACACCGGCTGGATCGCGCTGAACGCGGGCATGGCGGCCGGCGCCCACGCCATCGTCGTCCCGGAGCGCCCGTTCCACATCGACAAGCTCACCGACGTCGTCCGCGAACGCTTCGACCGCCAGAAGAAGTTCGCCATCGTGGTCTGCGCCGAGGGCGCCAAGCCCGAGCCCGGCACCATGCACTGGGAGGAGGGCACCAAGGACATCTACGGCCACGAGCGGTTCACCGGCATCGCCACCCAGCTCTCCCGCGAGCTGGAGCACCGCCTCGGCAAGGAGGCCCGCCCGGTGATCCTCGGCCACACCCAGCGCGGCGGCACCCCGACCGCCTACGACCGGGTGCTCGCCACCCGCTTCGGCTGGCACGCCGTCGAGGCCGTCCACAAGGGCGCCTTCGGGCACATCACCGCGCTCCAGGGCACCAACATCAACCTGGTGCCGCTGGCCGAGGCGGTCGCCGAGCTGAAGACCGTGCCGCAGGACCGCTACCTGGAGGCCGAGACGGTCATCTGACCGTCCGCCGCCCTCCCCAGGCCCCCGGCCCCCGCACCGCGCGGTCCGGGGGCCCCGCGCTGCCCGCGCCCGGTGGGCGGCGCCCGGCCCGGCCCGCTAGCGTGGCCGCAGGAGCCGACCGGAGGGACCGGAGATGGAGATCCTCGCGTACGGGGTGCAGGCCGACGAACGGCCGTTGCTGGAGCAGGCCTTCGCGGGCCGGCACGCCCTGCGCTGCCTGGACGTGTTCCTCAACCGCGACACCGCCCCGCTCGCCGCCGGCTACCCGGCCGTCAGCAGCAGCGTCAACGCCGTCCTCGACGCCGAGACCCTCGCCGTCCTGGCTGCGGGCGGCACCGAACTGGTCGCCCAGCGCTCCACCGGCTTCAACAACATCGACCTCGACGCCGCCGCCGAACTCGGCCTCACCGTCGCCCGAGTCTCCCAGTACAGCCCGTACTCGGTCGCCGAACACGCCTGGACGCTCGCCCTGGCGGTCAACCGGCGGCTCACCCGCGCCGCCAACCGCACCCGCGAGTTCGACTTCCGCCTCGACGGCCTCCTCGGCCGCGACATCCACGGCATGACCGTCGGCGTCATCGGCACCGGCAAGATCGGCGAGTGCTTCGCCCGCATCGCCGCCGGCTTCGGCACCGAACTCCTCGGCTGGGACATCGCGCGGAACCCGGCCTGCCTCGACCTCGGCATGACCTACACCGAACTGCCCGAACTCCTCGGCCGCGCCGACCTGGTGAGCCTCCACGTCCCCCTCCTCCCGGCCACCCGCCACCTGATCGACGGGGCCGCGCTCGCCCGGATGAAGGACGACGCCATCCTCATCAACTCCAGCCGCGGCGGCCTGGTCGACAGCGCCGCCCTGGTCGAGACCCTGCGCGCCGGACGCCTCTCCGGCGTCGGCCTCGACGTCTACGAGGAGGAGACCGGCGTCTTCTTCACCGACCGCTCGATCCACGGCATCACCGACGACGTCCTCGCCCGCCTCGTCACCTTCCCCCAGGTCCTGGTCACCAGCCACCAGGCCTACTTCACCCGCACCGCCGTCGGCCAGATCATCGACGCCACCGCCCGCAACATCGACGACTTCGCCGCCGGCCGCACCAGCGAGAACACCCTGGTGCCCAGGAACTGAGCGGGCCCCGGGCGGCCTCGGCCCCGACCCGCCTCCGCGCCACACCCTGCGGCCGCGCCACGGCCCCGGACGCCGACCCGCCGGCACCGACGCGGCCGGCTAGGACGTCCCCCGGCCGAGCACCTCGCGGTACCAGGCGGCGGCCTGCGGGAGGCGGGCCAGGGGGCCGGGGCCGGGTGGGCAGGCGGCGAGGCGCCAGATCCGCTCGCTGCGGTACCAGTGGTCGCGGGCGATCAGGCCGAACTGGCGCTCGGAGACCCGGCCGGGCGCGGCGGCCAGCAGCCGGCGGCACTCCTCCCAGGGCACGGCCGGGCCGGACGGGGCGGGCAGCAGGCCGAGGGCGGCCAGGGCGTCGAGGAGGTCGCCGCCGCGGACCGGTTCGGGGTGGGAGGCGTGGTGGACGCCCGGCGGGGCGGCGTGCCCGTCCAGGGCGAGCGCGGTGATCAGCCGTGCCAGGTCGGCGCGGTCCACCATCGAGAGCCGGCTGCTGCCGCCCTCCCAGCGGACCGGCACCCGGCGGACCAGCTCGGCCAGGGCGGGCACCACCCAGCGGTCGCCGGTCCCGGTCACCAGCCCGGGGCGCAGCACGTGCCCGCCGGCCGCCAGCGCGTGGCGCTCGCCGAGCAGCCGGGTGCGGCTGGCCTCGGACACCGGCGCGGGGGGCACCTCGTCCACCTCGACGCCCGCGTGCGGGCCCTCGCCGTAGACCGCCGCCGTGGAGAGGTGGACGATCCGCCGCACCCCGGCGCGGGTGGCGGCCGCCATCAGGGCGGCGGTGCCCCGGTCGTTCACCGCCTCGCACTCCTCGGCGCCGCCGTCGACCCGGGAGGCGAGGTGCACCAGCGCCCCGGCGCCCGTACAGAGCTCCGTGAGCGCCGCCGGGTCGGCGAGGTCGCCCGGTACCCAGGCGGGGCCCGGCGCGGCCTCCTGCGGCGGTCTGCGGGCCAGCGCCCGCACCCGGACGCCGCGCGCCGCGAGGGCCGCCAGCACGGCGGACCCGATGAAACCCGTCGCCCCGGTCAGCGCGACCGTGGGGTGCGCCGCGGGTCCGTCCTCCGTCGCCATCTCCGAGCCTCCCTGCCGACCGGCCGGTCAGTCTAGCCAGCGGGCGGCACCGGCGGGGAGACACCCGTACGGAGGGGGCGGCGGGTGGCCCGAGGTAAGGCCCACCTAGGCTGTATGTCAAGCAAAACGGGCGAACCGGACCCTCACCAGGGACCACCAGGACGGAAAGCGGGACCCGCCGATGGGCGACGGAATGTCAGGAATGCACCACCACGGCGGGATGACCCGACTAGGCCCGTTCAGCTTGTCGAACGTCTGGAACTGGTCCCCCGACTGGGTGTTCCTGCTCGGCGGCCTGGTCGTCCTGGGGCTGTACGCGGCGGGCGTGGTGCGGCTGTACCGGCGCGGCGACCGCTGGCCGGTCGGCCGGATGGTCGGCTGGGCGGCGGGTGTCGCCAGCATGCTGCTGGTCACCTGCACCGGGCTGAACGACTACGGCATGGTGCTGTTCAGCGCGCACATGATCCAGCACATGGTGCTCTCCATGCTGACCCCGATCCTGCTGCTGCTGGGCGCCCCGATCACGCTGGCGCTGCGCGCGCTGCGCCCGACCGGCAAGGGGCGTCCGCGCGGGCCGCGCGAGCTGCTGGTGGCGCTGCTGCACAGCCGGTACGTCCGGATCATCTCGCACCCGGCGTTCACCATCCCGATGTTCATCGCGAGCCTGTACGGGGTCTACTTCACCCCGCTGTTCGACTTCCTGATGCAGTACCGCCTCGGGCACATCTTCATGATGGTGCACTTCCTGTTCACCGGTCTGGCCTTCTTCTGGCCGATCATGGGCGTGGACCCGGGCCCGCACCGCCCCGGCCACGTGATGCGGATCATCGAGCTGTTCATGGGGATGCCGTTCCACGCCTTCTTCGGCGTGGCGGTGATGATGGCCGGCCACCCGCTGGTCACCACCTTCACCGTGGAGGGCGCACCACCGGGGACGAACCTGCTGGAGGACCAGAAGCTGGCCGGCGGGATCACCTGGGCGTTCGGCGAGATCCCGACCGCGATCGTGCTGATCGCGCTGGTCTACCAGTGGATGGGCTCCGAGCAGCGGCAGGCCCGCCGTCGCGACCGCTCCGAGGAGCGCACCGGCGACGCCGAGCTGGAGGCGTACAACGCCTACCTGGCCTCGCTGCACAAGCGCGACCGGCGCGCGGGCGGCGCGGCTCCGACCGCCCCTGCCGCTCAGCCGGCCCCGGTCACCGGCGCCGCCCCGGCGGCCGAGGCCGGCTGAGCCCGCCGCCGCCCACCGCGGAACCCCCGTTCCCCGGGAACCCTCGTTCCACCTGCGGAACGGGGGTTCCGCCGTTTCCGGCCCGCCCCGGAACGACGGTTGCGCCGGACGGTTGCGCCGGACGCCGGAACGGTCGTTCCGCCGTACGCGTTCGAACGGACATGCACGTCCTGTTGATCGTCGCCGTCCTGCTCTGCGGGTCCGTCCTGCTCTGGCTGCTCGGCTTCCTCGGCCTGGCGCTGCACCACCGCCGTCGGCCCGCGCCGGCCGGCTCCGACTACCTGGTGGTGCTGGGCGCCGCGCTGGAGGGCTGCGAGCCCGCGCCCCCGCTGGCGGCCCGGCTGGACGCAGCGCTGGAACGTTTCGCCGCCGAGGAGGAGGCCGGGTACGCCCCGCTGGTCCTGGTGACCGGTGGGAAGGGCCCGCACGAGGAGTGCACCGAGGCCGCCGCGATGGCCCGCTACCTGGTCGCCCGGGGCGTCCCGGCCGAGCGGATCCGGCGCGAGGAGCGGGCCGTGAACACCGCCGAGAACCTGCGCTTCAGCGCCGCCCTGATGGCCGCCGAGCGCCCCGGCTACCGCTGCACGGTGGTCACCAACGGCTTCCACACCGTCCGCTCCGCCCTGGCCGCCCGCCGGGCCGGCGTCCCCGCCGCCGTGCTCGGCGCGGACGGCCCGCTGGCACACGGCCCGTACCTGCTGCTGCGCGAGGCCGTCGGCACCGCCCTCGCCCTGCTCGGCCGCGCCTGACCCGGGAGTCCGGGCCCCCGGCGGACCCCGCCCCGCCCGCCGGTGCCCGAGCAGCCGGAAGGCCCCGGGTCCGCATCGGACCCGGGGCCTTCGTCAGCTCAACTCGCCCTGGTTCAGCCGAGGTTGGCGAGCGCCTCGTTGAAGGTCTTGGACGGGCGCATCACCGCGGCGGCCTTGGCCGCGTCCGGCTGGTAGTAGCCGCCGAGGTCGACCGGCGCGCCCTGGACGGCGATCAGCTCCTCGACGATGGCCGACTCCTGCTCGGTCAGCGTCGCGGCCAGTCCGGCGAAGGCCTGGGCCAGCTCGGCGTCGTCGGCCTGCTTGGCCAGCTCCTGGGCCCAGTACATGGCCAGGTAGAAGTGGCTGCCGCGGTTGTCGATGCCACCGAGGCGGCGGCTCGGCGACTTGTCCTCGTTGAGGAAGGTGCCGGTGGCGCGGTCCAGGGTGTCGGCCAGCACCTTGGCGCGGGCGTTGTCGGTGGTGCTGGCCAGGTGCTCGAAGCTCGCGGCCAGCGCGAAGAACTCGCCCAGGCTGTCCCAGCGCAGGTAGTTCTCCTTGACCAGCTGCTGGACGTGCTTCGGGGCGGAGCCGCCGGCACCGGTCTCGAACAGGCCGCCGCCCGCCATCAGCGGGACGACCGACAGCATCTTGGCGCTGGTGCCCAGCTCCAGGATCGGGAACAGGTCGGTCAGGTAGTCACGCAGCACGTTGCCGGTCACCGAGATGGTGTCCTCGCCGCGGCGGATGCGCTCCAGCGAGAACTTGGTGGCCTCGACCGGCGACTTGATCTCGATCTGCAGGCCCTCGGTGTCGTGCTCCGGCAGGTACTGCTTGACCTTGCCGATCAGCACCGCGTCGTGGGCGCGGTCCTCGTCCAGCCAGAACACCGCCGGGACGCCGGTGGCGCGGGCGCGGGTGACGGCCAGCTTGACCCAGTCCTGGATCGGCAGGTCCTTGGTCTGGCAGGCGCGGAAGATGTCGCCCGGCTGGACGGCCTGCTCCAGCACCACGTTGCCCTCGGTGTCGACCAGGCGGACGGTGCCCGCGGTGGCGATCTCGAAGGTCTTGTCGTGCGAGCCGTACTCCTCGGCCTTCTGGGCCATCAGACCGACGTTCGGCACCGAGCCGATGGTCGCCGGGTCCAGGGCACCGTGGGCGCGGCAGTCGTCGATGACGGCCTGGTACACGCCGGAGTAGCTGCTGTCCGGCAGCACGGCGAGGGTGTCGGCCTCCTTGCCGTCCGGGCCCCACATGTGGCCGGAGGTGCGGATCATGGCCGGCATCGAGGCGTCGACGATGACGTCGCTCGGCACGTGCAGGTTGGTGATGCCCTTGTCGGAGTCGACCATGGCCAGGGCCGGGCCCTCGGCCAGCTCGGCCTCGAAGGAGGCCTTGATCTCGGCACCCAGGTGCGGCACGTTGTCGAGGCCGGCCAGGATGCCGCCGAGGCCGTTGTTCGGGTTCAGACCGGCGGCGACCAGCGCCTCGCCGTACTTGGCGAAGGTCTTCGGGAAGAAGGCGCGGACCACGTGGCCGAAGATGATCGGGTCGGAGACCTTCATCATGGTGGCCTTGAGGTGCACCGAGAACAGCACGCCCTCGGCCTTGGCCCGGGCGACCTGCGCGGCCAGGAACTCGTTCAGGGCGGCGACGCGCAGCACCGAGGCGTCGACGACCTCGCCCGCCAGCACCGGCACCTTCTCGCGCAGCACGGTGGTGGTGCCGTCCTCGCCGAGCAGCTCGATGCGCAGGGCACCGTCGGCGGCGATCACGGCGGACTTCTCGGTGGACCGGAAGTCGTTCTCACCCATGGTGGCGACGTTGGTCTTGGAATCGGCCGACCAGGCGCCCATGCGGTGCGGGTGGGTCTTGGCGTAGTTCTTGACCGACTGCGGGGCGCGGCGGTCCGAGTTGCCCTCGCGCAGGACCGGGTTGACGGCGCTGCCCTTGACCTTGTCGTAACGGGCGCGGACGTCCTTGTCCTCGTCGGTCTGCGGGTCGTCCGGGTAGTCCGGCAGGGCGTAGCCCTGGGCCTGGAGCTCGGCGATGGCGGCCTTGAGCTGCGGCACCGAGGCCGAGATGTTCGGCAGCTTGATGATGTTGGCGCCCGGGGTCTTGGCCAGCTCACCCAGCTCGGCGAGGGCGTCGCCGATCCGCTGCGCCTCGGTCAGACGCTCCGGGAAGCTCGCGATGATCCGCCCGGCCAGGGAGATGTCGCGGGTCTCCACCCGCACACCCGCCGTCGAGGCGTAGGCCTGGACCACCGGCAGGAACGAGTAGGTCGCCAGGGCCGGAGCCTCGTCGGTGTGCGTATAGATGATGGTCGAGTCAGTCATCGGTACTCCGCTTCACGTCTCCAACGTCTTGACGTCAAGATATCTCGTCACGGGGCTCCGACTCCACCTCCCCCCGCCTCCGAGCGCCCACCGGGCGCGTCGGGGGGTGCCGCGGCGGGTGCGGCGGCCCCCGCGACGGGGGCGGTTCCGGCGGTCGCGGCGGGGGACGGAGCGAGGTGTGAGCGGGCGCGGACTCCACGGTCGTCCGGGTCGGGGCGGGTGGCAAGCGGAACGCCCGACCGGTGGTTTGCTCCACCCGGGTGAGCCGGACGTCAGGAGTGCGTCAACGCGCGACCCCATTCGGTCAACGGTGCGTCAGGACCGGCGACCCCCGGGCCGGGTCGCCCTAGCTTCGAGGAAGTAGTTCCGGCAGGCACCACCACCCCACTCGGGAGCATCCGCATGGCCCGCCACGTCTGGCACGTTCCGGTCACCACCTCCGGCACCGGGAGCACCACCGCACTCCGCCTGTTCCGCCTGCGCGACGGCCGCCGCTGCGCGGTCGGATTCTCCAGCCTCGAAGCCCTCGCCGCCCTCCTCGGGCCCGACCAGGCCCACACCGAGCTCGGCGAGCCCGCCCTCCGCGGCCTCATCGCCCCGCTCGGGATCGACACCGTGGTGCTGGACCCGAGGCTGGTCGCCCCGTCCGTCACCGCCCCCTCCGTCGCCACGTCATCCGTCACCGCGCCGCCCGGCGACCCGGCCCCGGATCAGCCACGGCCCGGTCCCGCTCGACTTCGACCGCCTCGCGGCCGAGTTCCCGGCCGTCCAGAGCGGCCTGGCGCTGGCCGGCGAGGCCGACCTCGAACTGCGCCTCGCCTGCACCGGCCCCGACGAGTTGCGGACGATCGCCACCGCCCTGCACCGCGCGGGCGCCGCCAGGGTGCACATCGACCTCGTCCTGCGCGCCCTCACCCCGGCCCCGGTCACCCTGCGCCCGGTGCCCTGACCCGAACCGCCACGGGCCCCGCGACCCGCTCCCCGACCGGGGGCGGGTCGCGGGGCCCGTACCGTGCTCACTCCTCCCCGGGCCGCGGATCCGGGTTGATCGCCTGACCGTCGACGGGCTGGCCCCAGGCGTCGTCGCCGACCGCGTCGACGCAGTAGCCGCTGCCCTCGACGTGCCCGCCCGCGCCCCGGCACTGCTCCGCGGTGACGTCCCGGCGCCCGCCGGCCGCCGCCGGTCCGGCGGCGGCGACCACGGCCCCGGCGACGGTGGTGAGCAGGAGGACGGAGGCGGTCGCGGCGGCCACCCGGGCCGGGAGTGAGCTGTTCATGCGGACCACCACAGCACGCCACGGGGCCCTCGGCGACCACAGGGCGCCCGCCCGGGTGGCCGCCGGAGCCCGCCGCCCTCGGCTACTCGCGCGCCAGCGCCGCGATGGCCGCGAGCAGCAGCGCCGAGCCCGCCAGCAGGCCCGCCGTCAGCGGCTCGCCGAGGAACAGCACGCCGATCACCGCCGCCGTCGCGGGCTCCAGCAGGACCAGCACCGCGGCCGTCGTGCTGGGCACGGCGGTCAGGCCGGTGAAGTACCAGCGGTAGGCGTACAGCGTGGGCACCGTGCCGAGGAAGAGCAGCGCCACCGCGGTGGCGACCGGGTCCCCGCCCGTCGGCAGCACGCCGTGGACGCCCTGGACGGCCGCGAGCGGGAGCAGGCAGAGCAGGCCGGCGGTGAACGCGCCGGTGCCGGCCCGGGCCGAGCCGCCGCCCCGGGCCCAGAGGGTGAGGCCGCTCTGGCCGGCGCCCGCGAGGACGGCCAGCGCGACCCCGAGGGCCGGGCGCGGGCCCGCCGCCGGGGCGGCCACCAGCAGGGCGAGGCCGCCCAGGGCCAGGACCACCGCGGCCGCCGCGCGCCGGGTCAGCCGCTCGCCGAGCAGCAGGTGGGCGCCGAGGCTGGTGAACACCGGGCCGGCGCCGATGGTGACCAGGGTGCCCAGGCCGAGGCCCGCGTACCGTACCGAGCCGAAGTAGGCGCACTGGCTGACCGCGAGGCCGAGCCCGGTCAGCACGGCGGGGCGCCACCGGGCGGCGCCCCGCTCGGCGCGCGGCTCGCGGCCCGGCAGCAGGGCCAGGCAGAGCGCGGCGACGCCGAAGCGCCAGCAGGAGACGCCCGCCGGACCGAGCCCGCTGGTGCGCATCAGCAGCGCGGACACGGCGCCGCCCACGCCCCAGGCGACGGCGGCGGCGGAAATGGACAGGAGGCCGTGCCGGAAGGGCACGGCGGCGTACGAGGTCATGCGTCGGTACTCCACGATGAGTCGCCGGTCGGGGTCCCTGAACGCGGGCGGCAGTCATCGCCCCGGCTGCGGGCTGGTCCCGTCGGGCCGGAGTGGGTGGAGTGGGCCGCCCGCTAGCGGGTCGGCGGGGCGAGGATCACAGGACGCACGGGGGCAGCCTACGCCCCGCCCGGCGCCGGTGATCGCGAGCTTCCCCCCGTCCACGAACGGGACGTACCGTCGCCCTGGCCGGGACTCCCGGTGGAACGCACCCCCTCGACGAAGGAGCGGAACACGATGGACCAGCTGACGTACGACGAGGTCGAGGCCGCCGGGAAGCGGATCGCCGGGCGGGTGCGCCCGGTGGCGGTGGCACCGGGGGACGACGGCGGACGGACCTGGCTGGCGCTGGAGTTCCTCCAGCACACCGGCAGCTTCAAGGCCCGCGGCGCGCAGAACTTCCTGCTCGCCCACGCCGAGGCGGGCACCCTCCCGGACACCGGGGTGACCATCGCCTCGGGCGGCAACGCCGGGCTGGCCTGCGCCTGGGCGGCCCGTGAACTCGGCGTCCGGGCAACGGTGTTCCTGCCCGAGACGGCCTCCCCGGTGAAGCTGGCGCGGCTGCGCTCGTACGGCGCGGACGTGCGGCTGACGGGCCGTGAGTACGCGGAGGCGCTGGCCGCCTGCGAGGAGTTCGCGGCCGACAGCGGGGCACTGCCCTCGCACGCGTACGACCACCCGCTGATCGCGGCCGGCGCCGGGACGATCCTGGCGGAGATGCGCGCCGAGGTGCCCGGACTGGACACCGTGGTGGTGTCGGTCGGCGGCGGCGGCCTGTTCGCCGGGGTGGCGGTGGCGGCCCGCGAGCACGGCATCCGGGTGCTGGCCGTGGAGCCGACGGGCAGTCGCGCGCTGAACGCCGCCCTGGAGGCGGGCCGCCCGGTGGACGTCCCGGTCGACTCCGTCGCCCAGGACGCGCTCGGCGCCCGCCGCGCCACCGCCCTCGCCGTGGACGCGGCCGCGCACCCCGGCGTCCGCTCGGTGCTGGTCGACGACGAGGCCATCGTGCGCGCCCGCCGGCAGCTCTGGGAGGACCGCCGGATCGCCGTCGAGTACGCGGCCTCCACCGCCCTCGCCGCGCTCGGGCAGGCCGAGGGCGAGCGGGTGGCCGTCCTGCTCTGCGGCGCCAACACCGACCCGTCCGACCTGGCGAACTGACGGCACGTCAGGCCTGGCCCGGCCGGCCCGCTCCGGGCCGGCCGGCATGACCATGCATGGCCCGCTATTCCTATAACCCCCGGGGGCGACAATATTGCCGGACCGGAATGACCAAGCTCAAGGCATGCTCAAATGCTGGACCTACCGCCCGGTAACGTAACAGACAACTGAACAGAATGCCTCCTACCTGCACGGATATCCGGCAAAGAAGGTAAACATTCAGTAATGAAATCTGTGCAGACCTCTATGAATAGACCTACTGTGTGGCAACTCTCCGCGCTCCGCCCACCCCGGAGCCCCCACCCACAGAGAGATCGTTCATGGCTTCCCTCAACCAGATCTCGCCGCCCGGACAGAGCACTGGCTCAGAACCCGGCACGACCAACCGGTCGCTCAAGCGCCACGTAGGCCTCATCGGCCTCATGTGGGCCTCGGTCGGCTCGATCATCGGCTCCGGCTGGCTGTTCGGCGCGAAGAACGCCGTCGTCGCCGCCGGACCGGCCGCCCTCGTCTCCTGGGGCATCGGCGCCGTGGCGATCGTGCTGCTGGCACTCGTGCACGCCGAGCTCGGCGGGATGTTCCCGGTCGCCGGCGGCACCGCGCGCTACCCGCACTACGCCTTCGGCGGCCTGGCCGGCATGTCGTTCGGCTGGTTCTCCTGGCTCCAGGCCGCCACCGTCGCCCCGATCGAGGTCGAGGCGATGATCGGCTACGCCGGCCACTGGGAGTTCGCCAAGAGCTTCCTCAACGACAACGGCACCCTCACCACCAGCGGGTTCGTCGTCGCGGTGCTCCTGATGGGCGTGTTCGTCGCGGTCAACTTCCTCGGTGTCCGGGTCCTGGCGGCCACCAACTCGGTCGCGACCTGGCTCAAGATCGGCGTCCCGCTGCTCACGATCCTGGCGCTGTCGATCAACAACTTCCACGGCTCGAACTTCACCTCGCACGGCTTCGCCCCGTTCGGCGCCCACGGCGTGCTCGCCGCGATCAGCTCCAGCGGCATCATCTTCGCGCTGCTCGGCTTCGAGCAGGCCATCCAGATCTCCGGCGAGAGCCGCAACCCCAAGCGCGACATCCCCCGCGCCGTGCTCGGCTCGGTCGCCATCGGCACCCTGATCTACGTCCTGCTCCAGGTCGCCTTCATCGGCGCGCTGCCGGTCAGCTCCTTCGTCAACGGCTGGGACAAGCTCGACTTCCCCGGCATCGAGGGCCCGTTCGCCGGCCTCGCCACCGTGGTCGGCCTGGGCTGGCTCGCCTGGGTGCTGTACTTCGACGCCATCGTCTCCCCCGGCGGCACCGGCCTGATCTACACCACCTCCACCTCGCGCATCTCCTACGGCCTGAGCAAGAACGGCTACGCGCCGCAGAAGTTCGAGCAGCTGGACAAGAACGGCGTGCCGTGGTTCGGCCTGGCCATGTCGTTCGTCACCGGCGTGATCTGCTTCCTGCCCTTCCCGAGCTGGCAGGAGCTGGTCGGCTTCATCACCTCGGCCAGCGTGCTGATGTACGCCGGCGCCCCGCTGGCCTTCGGCGCCCTGCGCCGCCGGCTGCCCGACCGGGAGCGCTCCTACCGGCTGCCGCTGGGCGGCGTGATCTCCCCGGCCGCGTTCGTGGTCTCCAGCCTGATCATCTACTGGGCCGGCTGGCACACCCTGTCCCGCCTGGGCATCGCGATCGTGCTCGGCTACGTCCTGCTCGGCGGCTACGCGGCGTACGCGATCCGCAAGGGCCTGCCGAACGCGCCGCGGCTGAGCTGGAAGTCCGCCCAGTGGCTGCCGGTCTACCTGGTGGGCCTGGGCCTGATCTCCTGGCAGGGCGGCTTCGGCGACGGCACCGGCCGGATCCCGATGTGGTGGGACATGGCCCTGGTGGCGGTGTTCGCGCTGGTCATCTACTTCTGGGCGATCCGGGTCGCGCTGCCCGCCGAGGCGATCGAGCACGAGGTCGCCGACATCGAGGTGGTCGACGCGGGCGGCCACTGACCGACCCCGCACACCCCGGAAGGGCCCGCCGGCCGTGCGACCGGCGGGCCCTTCCGCGCGCTCACAGACCCAGCACCGTCCGCAGCACCGTGACCATCTCGGCCTCCGCGTCCTGCGCCGGGCCGGGCGAGCGCCAGGCGACGAAGCCGTCCGGGCGGACCAGCACGGCGCCCTGCGGGCCGATGCCGTGCAGCGCGGCGAAGTCCGCGCCGGGCTCCGGGGCCAGGTCGTCCTCCGCCCCGTCGCCGATCCGGTGGCCGTCCAGCGGGACGGCCAGCCGGTCGGCCGCGCGCCGGGCCCCGGCCTGCCAGGCACCGCCCTCGGGGCCGGTGAGCAGCACCATCGCCTGCTCGTACAGGTCCAGCGTGGACAGCCGCACCCCCGCCCGCAGCAGCCACTGGTGCGGCGCCCGGCTGCCCGGCTCGCCCGCCGACTCGAACTGCTCGGGGACCACCGGGCCGTCGCGGTCCGCGCCGACCACGGCGCCGACCGGGTAGCGGTAGCCGAGCGCCACCGCCAGCACCCCGGCCTGCCGGCCGACGCCCGGCACCACCGCGTAGCCCGGGTGGCTGTGCTCGGCGGAGCGGGCCGAGGCGCGCTCGCCGGTCACCCGGGCGACCGGACGGCGCTCCTGCCCGTACGTCTCCAGCAGCCGCGGCCCGGCCCAGCCGCAGAGCACCGCGGCGATCTTCCAGGCCAGGTTGTGGGCGTCCTGGATGCCGGTGTTGGATCCGAACGCGCCGGTCGGGGACATCTCGTGGGCGGAGTCCCCGGCGAGGAAGACCCGCCCCGCGCCGTACCGCTCGGCCACCCGCTCGGCGGCGTGCCAGGGCGCCCGGCCGGTGACCTCGACGTCCAGCTCCGGCAGGCCGACGGCGGTGCGGATGTGCCGCTCGCAGCGCTCGTCGGTGAAGGCCTCCAGCGGCTCGCCGTGCTCCGGGTGCCAGGGCGCGTGGAAGACCCACTCCTCCTGGTTGTCCACCGGCAGCAGCGCGCCGTCCGCCTCCGGGTTCGTCAGGTAGCAGGCGATGAAGTGCCGGTCGCCGACCACCTCGGCCAGCCGCTTGGCCCGGAAGGTGATGCTGACGTTGTGGAACAGCTCGCCCTTGCCGCTCTGGCCGATGCCCAGCGCCTCCCGGACCGGGCTGCGCGGGCCGTCCGCGGCGATCAGGAACTCCGAGCGCACCACCCGCTCCTCGCCGCTCTCCCGGCTGCGCAGCACCGAGGTCACGCCGTCCGCGTCCTGCTCGAAGGAGACCAGCTCGGTGCTGAACCGCAGGTCGCCACCGAGCTCGCGGGCCGCCCGCACCAGCACCGGCTCCAGGTCGTTCTGGCTGCACAGGCACCAGGAGCTGGGGCTGAACCGGGCCAGCCGGCCGCCCGGGTCGATGTCCCGGAACAGCCACTCCTGCTCGGCGCCGGTCAGCGAGGGCGCCTGGAGGATGCCGTGGTTGGGGGCCAGGATCGAGGCCGCCTCGCGGATCGCCGGCTCGACCCCGGCCACCCGGTACAGCTCCATGGTGCGGACGTTGTTGCCGCGGCCCCGCGGATGATGCGAGGTGTCGGCGTGCTTCTCGACCAGCAGGTGTCCAACCCCCAGCCGACCGAGGAAGAGTGAGGCCGACAGCCCCACCAGCGAGCCGCCCACGATCAGGACCGGCACCCGGTCGTCAACCTTCGGATTCATCAGTTGCTCCACCCTGTCAGGGGATTCCGCGGCCCGGCGACTGGGCCCGGCGCCGCCCGACGGGCCCGCTCAGCCGGGGGCCCCGGTCTTCCATCCCCCGCTGGAGGGCGTCCGTGCCGCCCCTTCGCCCGGATGGCCCGCAAATCTCGCGCCGCGCCCGGTGCGCCGCCCACGATCGACCTCAGGCCTGGCGCCGACTCGCCCGGCCGAACCGCCGTCGCACCGCCCTCCCAGGCCGGGGAGCACCCGCCGGGCAGGCCGACACGGCCCGCAGCGTGCGGCCCAGAGCAGAAAGTGGACCATGACAACTCTGTCCGAACCCCAGCCGAAGCAGCACGACGAGGCCGACACCCGGCTGCGGGTCGTGCTGATGCTGGAGATCCAGGACGGCGCCCAGCAGCGCTTCCTCGACGTGTACGAGCAGCTGCGGCACCAGGTGGCCTCCGTCCCCGGCCACGTCAGCGACCAGCTGTGCCAGTCGATCAACGACCCGCGCCAGTGGCTGATCACCAGCGAGTGGAAGGACCAGGAGACCTTCCTGAAGTGGGTGGACAGCCCGGCCCACCGGGAGATGGTCAAGCCGATGCACGGCTGCGTCAGCGACAACTTCCGCTCGCTGCGCTACGCCGTGCTGCGCGAGACCTCGGCGGCCGGCTCGACCGGCACCCGGGCCCCGATGGAGGTGCCGCCCGGGCTGCCGCGCACCACGCCCGCCGGACACGTCGGGCCGCCCAGGGCCGACCCGGGCCCGGACGGCGTGGTCCGCCACGCGCTGACCTTCACCGTCAAGCCCGGCAGCGAGCCCGAGGTGGCCCGGATCCTCTCCGGCTACGCCTCCCCCCGGGCCGAGGTGGACGAGCACACCAGGCTGCGCCGCACCTCGCTGTTCATGCTCGGCAACCGGGTGGTCCGCGCCGTCGAGGTGATCGGCGACCTCGGCGACGCGCTGCGCCACGTGGCGATGCAGCCCGAGGTGCGGGCCGTCGAGGAGGCGCTCAACCCGCACCTGGAGGAGGCCCGCCAGTTGGGCGACCCGCAGGCCGCCCGGGCGTTCTTCGCCAGGGCCGCGCTGCCCGCCCGGCACCAGGCGGTCGCCGGCTCCCCCGCCTCCGCCCGGCTGCACCGGCACGCCGTGCTCTACCCGGTCCGCCCGGGCCGGGGGCAGGCCGTGGCCGAGCTGCTGGCCGAGCACGACGACCTGGCCACCGCCGACCCGACCGGGCCGGTCGCGGCGGCCACCGTCTTCCACCGCGAGGACGTGGTGGTGCGCCTGGTGGACCTGCGGGTGCCGGCCGAGGCCGACCCGGCGGCCGCCCTCGGCGTGACCGACGACCGGCAGGCCGCCGTGCTCGCCGGGCTGCTCGACCTCGGCCCGCAGGGCGACCTGCGCACCTCCGCCGGGCTCGGCGCCTTCCTCGCCGCCCGCGCCATGAACCCGGTCACCGACCGCGTCTCCGCCGACCCGATCAACAACTGACGTTCCGTCACTCCACACGGGAGGATCTCCATGACCACGCAGTCCCCACGGATCGTCAGCGTCCACGAGGCACCGGAGAACCGCCGCCACGGCGCCGAACTGCGCACCATGCTCACTCCGACCAGCTGCGGCGCGACCAGCGGCTTCATGGGCCTGGCGATCGTCAAGCCCGGCGAGCGGATCGGCGAGCACTACCACCCGTACTCCGAGGAGTTCGTGTTCGTCGTCTGCGGCGACCTCGAGGTGGACCTGGACGGGAAGCCCCACCCGCTCAAGCCGGACCAGGGCCTGATGATCCCGATCAACATGCGCCACCGCTTCCGCAACGTCGGCGACACCGAGGCCCGGATGGTCTTCCACCTCGGCCCGCTCGCCCCGCGCCCCGACCTCGGGCACGTGAGCACCGAGGGGACCGCGGCGTCCGGGCCGCCGGAACACGCCAAGGTGGGCTCGTGACCCGGCGCGTCGCCGTCACCGGGATCGGCGTGGTCGCACCCGGCGGGGTCGGCGTACCGGCGTTCTGGGACCTGCTGACGGCCGGCCGCACCGCGACCCGGGGCATCACGCTCTTCGACCCCACCGGGTTCCGCTCCCGGATCGCCGCCGAGGTCGACTTCGACCCGGCGGCCCACGGGTTGGGCCGGGAGGACGTCCAACGGGCGGACCGCTACGTGCAGTTCGCGATGGTCGCGGCCGACGAGGCGATCGCCGACGCCGGCCTGGACCTGGCCGCCGAGGACCCGTGGCGGATCGCCGTCTCGCTCGGCACCGCCGTCGGCGGCACCACTCGGCTGGAGCACGACTACGCCCTGGTGAGCGCGGCCGGAGCCCGCTGGGACGTGGACCACCGGCAGGCCGAGCCGCAGCTGCACCGGGCCTTCGCCCCCAGCACGCTGGCCTCCGCGGTGGCCGAGCGGACCGGCGCGCACGGCCCGGTGCAGACCGTCTCCACCGGCTGCACCTCCGGCCTGGACGCGATCGGCTACGGCTTCCAGACGGTCGAGGAGGGACGCGCCGACATCTGCGTCGCCGGCGCCTCCGACTCCCCGATCTCGCCGATCACCGTCGCCTGCTTCGACGCCATCAAGGCCACCAGCGAGCGCAACGATGACCCCCGGCACGCCTCCCGGCCCTTCGACGCCGACCGGGACGGCTTCGTCCTCGGCGAGGGCGGCGCCGTCCTGGTGCTGGAGGAACTGGAGCACGCCCGCCGCCGCGGCGCCCGGATCTACGGCGAGATCGGCGGCTTCGCCACCTTCGGCAACGCCTACCACATGACCGGCCTCACCAAGGAGGGGCTGGAGATGTCCCGGGCGATCGACCACGCGCTCGCCCACGCCCGGGTGGACCGCACCGAGGTGGACTACGTCAACGCGCACGGCTCGGGCACCAAGCAGAACGACCGGCACGAGACCGCCGCGGTCAAGCGCTCGCTGGGCTCACACGCCTTCAGGACGCCGATGAGCTCGATCAAGTCGATGGTCGGGCACTCGCTCGGCGCGATCGGCGCCATCGAGGTCGTCGCCTGCACCCTGGCGCTCGCCCACGGCGTCGTGCCGCCGACCGCCAACTACGAGACTCCGGATCCGGAGTGCGACCTCGACTACGTGCCGCGCACCGCGCGCGAGCTGCCGCTGAGCCACATCCTCTCGGTCGGCAGCGGATTCGGCGGATTCCAGTCCGCCGTCGTGCTCAACAGAACGGGGTGAGTTCCATGACGTCACGTCAACAGGGCCGCCGGGCGGTGGTCACCGGCCTCGGCGTGGTGGCGCCGAACGGGGTCGGGGCCGACGCCTTCTGGAAGGCCACCAGGCAGGGCGTGAGCGTCCTCGACCGGATATCCCGCGAGGGCTGCACCGGGCTGCCGCTCCGGATCGCGGGCCAGGTGAACGGGTTCGAACCGCAGTCGACGATCGACAACCGCTTCCTGGTGCAGACCGACCGTTTCACGCACTACGCGATGGCCGCCGCCGACCTGGCGGTGGCGGACGCCGGGTTCCGGTCCGACCCGGACGAGCCCTACGCGGTCGGCGTGGTGACCGCGGCCGGCTCCGGCGGCGGCGAGTTCGGCCAGCGCGAGCTCCAGCAGCTCTGGGGCCAGGGACCGAGGTTCGTCGGCCCGTACCAGTCCATCGCCTGGTTCTACGCGGCCAGCACCGGCCAGATCTCGATCCGCGGCGGCTACAAGGGCCCCTGCGGGGTGGTCGCCAGCGACGAGGCCGGCGGGCTGGACGCCCTCGCGCACGCCGCGCGCACGATCGAGCGCGGCACCGACGCCGTGGTGGTCGGCGCCGCCGAGGCCCCGCTGGCGCCGTACTCGATGGTCTGCCAGCTCGGCTACCCCGAGCTCAGCCTGGCCGAGGACCCCGAGCGGGCGTACCTGCCGTTCACCGCGCAGGCCTGCGGCTTCTCCCCCGCCGAGGGCGGCGCGATGCTGCTGCTGGAGGACGAACGGACGGCCCGCCTGCGCGGCGCCCGCGTCCGGGCGCGGCTGGCCGGCCACGGCGCCACCTTCACCGGGCCCTCCCGCTGGGCGGAGTCCCGGGAGGGGATGGCGGCCGCGATCCGGATCGCGCTGGACGAGGCCCGCATCGCGCCCGAGGAGATCGACGTGGTCTTCGCGGACGCCCTGGGGGTGCCGGCCGCCGACCGGGCGGAGGCCCTGGCGCTGGCCGACGCGCTCGGCCCGTACGCCGAACGGGTCCCGGTCACCGCGCCCAAGTCCGGTACGGGGCGGGCCTACTGCGGCGCCCCGATGCTCGACGTGACCGCGGCCGTACTCGCCATGGAGGACGGCGTGCTGCCGCCCACCCCCAACGTCACCGAGGTCTGCCACGACCTCGCCCTGGTGACCGACCGCGCCCGCCCGGCCGAGCTGAACACCGCCCTGGTGGTCAGCCGCGGACTGATGGGCTCCAACTCCGCGCTGGTGGTCCGGTCCGCGCGGCCCTGAACCACTCCCGTCACACCATCGAAGGGACACACCCCGTGAGCAACACCCTCAGCTATCCGGAACTCGCCGAACTGCTCCAGGCCCGGGCCGGGGTCACCGTCGACCCGGGCGACCTGGCGCGGCCGGGAGCGGAGTTCGACGCGTTCGGCATCGACTCGCTCGGCCTGCTCGGCGTGGTCGGCGAGCTGGAGAACCGGCACAGCCTCAAGGTCACCTCGGGCGCCGAGTCGGCCAAGACCCCCGCCGAGTTCCTGGAACTGGTCAACTCCTCCCTCGCCACGAAGGCTGGTGCCTGAGATGCCCGGACACACCGACAACGAGATCGTCATCGCCGCTCCGCTCGACCTGGTCTGGGAGATGACCAACGACCTGGAGAACTGGCCGCAGCTGTTCAGCGAGTACGCCTCGGTGGAGGTGCTGGACCGGCGGGGCGACCTCGTCCGGTTCCGGCTCACCATGCACCCGGACGACAACGGCCAGGTGTGGAGCTGGGTCTCCGAGCGGGAGACCGACCGGGACGCGCTGACGGTGCGCGCCCGCCGGGTGGAGCCCGGCCCGTTCGAGTTCATGGAGATCCGCTGGGACTACGCGGAGGTGCCGGCCGGGACGAAGATGCGCTGGATCCAGGACTTCGCGATGAAGCCGACCGCCCCGGTCGACGACGAGGGCATGACCGGCCACATCAACCGCAACTCGAAGATCCAGATGCAGCTGATCCGGGAGAAGGTCGAGAAGCGGGCGGCGGAGCTGTGACCGGCGCGCACCGGGCGCTGATCGTCGCCCGGATGAAGCCCGAGGCCGCGCCGGACATCGCCGAGGTGTTCGCCGATTCCGACCGGGGCGAACTGCCCCACCTGATCGGCGTCACCGGCCGCAGCCTCTTCCAGTTCGGCGACGTCTACCTGCACCTGATCGAGGCCGACCGCCCGCCGGGACCGGCCGTCGCCAAGGTCGCCGGGCACCCGGAGTTCCGGACCGTCAGCGACCGCCTGACCGCCTACGTGCAGGCGTACGACCCGGCCACCTGGCGGGAGCCGAAGGACGCGATGGCGCGGGAGTTCTACCGCTGGGAGCGCTGACCGCGCGTCCCGACGGGCCCGCCCCCGGCCGTGTGCCGGGGGCGGGCCCGCGCATGCCCGGCCGGGCTCGCCCGGCTCGGGTCCACCCCGCGCGGGCACGCTCGGCGCGTGCCCGCCCGACCCCGATTCACCGGCCCGATTCACCCGGCTCGGATTCACCCGGATCCACCGGCCGGTCGGGTGAACACACCCGGGACTCCACCCGAAGGGCGCACCCTGCGCACCGGCGCTGCCACGCTCCGGTGGCAGGCGGCCGCACGGTGGATGACGGTGGATCAGGCGCACCCCCCGCGAGTCCCCTTGTCCGGCACCGTGCCGGCAGTCGCGGTCCTGCGCGCCGGAAGGATCATCCTCATGCGTTCTGCACGCACGCTGCTCGCCGGGGCGGCCGTCGCCGCCGTCCTGACCGTCGGTACCCCCATGGCCTTCGCCGACGGTGCCGCCGACCAGGGCAAGAACCTGACCTGGCAGGAGAAGCAGTCCGAGACGAAGACCTCCGACAACTCCAAGGCCACCGACGAGAAGAAGGTCGGTGCCGCCTCCGAGGAGCACAAGGGCGCCGACGAGCACAAGGCCACCGACGAGCACAAGAGCACCGACGAGCACAAGGCCACCGAAGCCAAGGACGAGGACCACAGGACCCCGCACGGCGGCGTGCACACCGGTGGCGGCGGTCTGGCGCTGTCCGGTGGCGGGCTCGCCTCCGGCGCGGTGCTGCTGCTCGGCGGCCTCGGGGCGGGCGCGTACGCCCTGCGCCGCGGTCGCCGCGCCTCCGGCGCGGTCGCCTGACGCCTGACGCGTAGGGCACCTGCTTCCGCCGCCTCCGGGCGTCCTCCCCGCACCGGGGCGGGCGCGCCGGGGGCGGCGGTCCGTCGCGGAACCGGTTGAGCGGAGGACAGGAATGACGGGCGGTCCCGCCTCTGGAATGCCCCGGCTGCTGCGCGCGGGGATGGGCGCGGCAGCGGTCGGGCTGCTGCTGATCTACAACTCGGTGGACACCGGGTCGGACGCCGACGCGCAGGACGGCAAGCCCGCTCCCCCGGCGGCCGCCGGGCCGGCCGTCCCCGGGCCGTCGGGGGCCACTCCCCAGGCCCCGGCCGGCGGCTCGCGGACGCCGGTGCTCAAGCGCGCCAAGCCGACCCGGCTGCGGATCCCGCAGATCGCCGTGGACGCGCCGTTCACCGAACTGGCGCTCAACCCGGCCGGCCAGCTCGACGCGCCGCCGCCGGACGAGAAGAACCTGGTCGGCTGGTACCGGGACGGCGTCACCCCGGGCGAGCGCGGCAGCGCCGTCCTGGCCGGCCACGTGGACACCTCCAAGGGCCCGGCGGTGTTCCTGCTGCTGAGCTTCCTGCTGCCGGGCAACAAGATCGAGGTGAGCCGCGCGGACGGCACGGTCGCGGTGTTCTCGGTGGACTCGGTGGAGACCTTCGCCAAGGACGCCTTCCCCGACGCGAAGGTCTACGGCAGGACCCCCGACGCCCAGCTGCGGCTGATCACCTGCGGCGGCACGTACGACAAGAAGCGGCGGGACTACCTCGACAACGTGGTGGTCTTCGCCCACCTGGAGTCCTCGCACCCCGGCTGACCCGCACGCCGGTCGTCCGATTCGACGCCGACGACCGCCGGCCCCCGAGTGTCGGGGGCCGGCGGTCGTGTGCGGGGGGGCGGCGGGGCTCAGCCGCTCACGGTGGCTTCGAAGGCGTGCAGGTAGGGGTTGACCGGGCGGACCGCGGTGACGGTCAGCCCGGCCTCCGCCATCAGCCCGACCATGCTCTCCTCGGAGTGCTTGGCGCCGCCGACGTTGAGCATCAGCATCAGGTCCATGGCGGTGGTGAACCGCATCGAGGGGCTGTTGTCGACCAGGTTCTCCACCACCACGACCCGGGCGCCGGAGCCGGCCGCCTTCACCACGTTGGCGAGGGTCCGGCGGGTGCTCTCGTCGTCCCACTCCAGGATGTTCTTGATGATGTAGAGGTCGGCGCGGACCGGGATCTCCACCCGGCAGTCGCCCGGCACCAGGCGGGCCCGGGCGGCGAAGGCGCCGCCGGGCTGGAGCCGGGGGTCGGCGCCGGCCACCACCTTGGGCAGGTCGAGCAGGGTCCCGTGCAGTGCCGGGTGCCGCTCCAGCAGGCTGGCCAGCACGTGGCCCTGGCCGCCGCCGATGTCCGCCACCGAGTCGACGCCGGTGAGGTCCAGGTAGTCGGCGAAGTCCTCGGCGGACTGCCGGCTGGAGGTGGTCATCGCCTTGTCGAAGACCTTCGCCGAGTCGCCCCCGTCGCTGTGCAGGTAGTCGAAGAACTCCTTGCCGAACAGCTCGGGGAAGACGTTGCGGCCGGAGCGGACCGCCTCGTCCAGCTTCGGCCAGGCCTCCCAGGTCCACGGCTCGGTGCACCAGAGGGAGATGTAGCGCAGCGAGTTGGGCGCGTCCTCGCGCAGCAGCCGGGACATCTCGGTGTGCTCGAAGCGGTCGTCGCCGCTCTCCGCGAAGATCCCGTAGCAGGAGAGGGCGCGCAGCAGGCGGCGCAGCTGGCGGGGCTCGATGTCCAGTGCGGCGGCGAGGTCGGTGACGGCGGTCGGGGTGTCGCCGAGCACGTCGGCGACGCCGAGCCGGGCGGCCGCGCGGACGGCGGCGGCGCAGGCGGCGCCGAAGACGAGCTCGCGCAGGCGCATCGCGGACTGGGGGCTGGTGTGGGCGGGGGCGGTGGTCATGGCGTGGCTCCTCGGATCCATGGGAGTGCCTGGGGCGGCGGGCGGCGAGGGGGTGCCGGGGCTCAGCAGCGGCCGGCCGGCTCGGAGCGCTCGCAGGCGTTGCGGGCGAAGGTGTTGTCGGCGCCGGGGTCGCGGTCGGCGAGGTCGGCGGGGCCGTTGCCGCTCAGCTGGTTGTCGGTGATCACGGCGCGGGCGTTGGAGACGCCGACCACGCTCCGGAAGAGGACGATGCCGCCGGAGAAGTCCGAGGTGCCCGTGTTGTCGCGGACCTCGTTGTCCGTCACCCGGGTGTCCTCGGTGCCGGTGAGCACGATGCCGGCACCCTGGATGGCCCCCAGCCGCGGGTTGGCCGCGCAGAACTTGTTGTTGCCGATGACGGTGTTGCGCCGGATGTCGAGGTTCCCGGCGCGGGGCACGCCCTCGTCGCCGACCACGAAGACGCCGGCGCAGTTGCCGCTGATCCCGTTGTCCTGGACGGCCAGACCTCGCAGCCGGCGGACGGTGACGCCGACCCGGTTGCCGGTCAGCACGTTGCCCTCGACCACGGTGCCGCCGGTGTCGGGCGAGCCGCCCTCGCGGTAGGCGTAGTTGGCGAGGAAGACGCCGGACTGGCCGTTGTCGGTCGAGCGGTTGCCGCGGATGACGGCCCGGGTGGACATCTCCTGGCTGATGCCCTGCTGGGCGTTGTCGTGGACGTAGGTGCCGCTGACGGTCAGGCCGGTGGTGCCGCTGGCGTCGATGCCGTTCTTGCGGAAGCCGGTGACGGCGAGGTTGTCGATGGTCACGCCGGACAGCGGCTGCTCCTCGGTGCCGACCACGCAGAGGCCGTGCCCGGCGGTGCCGCAGGCGTTCTCGGTACCGTCGCCGGGGACGATCACGCTGTCCGCGCCGGAGCCGCGCAGGGTGAGGCCGGGAGTGGTGATGCGGACGCTGCCCCGGTAGGTGCCGGGGAGCAGCTGGACGGTGTCGCCCGGCCTGGCGGCGTCGACGGCCTGCTGGATCGACTGCCCGGGGTGGACGAAGTGCGGGGAGCTGCCGATGTCCGCGCGGGCCGCGGGGGCGGCGGCCAGTGCGGCGAGGGCGGTGGTCAGAGCGGTGGCGGCGGCGGTGGCCGCGGCGAGGTGGTGGACCCGTCGCGTGGGCATGAGTGGTGACCTGTCTCTTTCGGCGCGCGTGGTGTTCGAGCTGGTGTGGTGGTCCCGCACGGTCCGGCGGCGTGGGCTGACGCGCTGTGCGCGGGCGGTGACGGCCGGTGGGTGCGGCCGTGTCGACGGTATGGGCGGCCTGGTGGGCCCGCCACCAGGGCTGGGCTGCGGGGCTGACGGGGTGTCGGCCGGAGGTGGGACGGCCCGGCGTGGCGCGCGGTCGCGGGCGGTCGGGCGTGGCGCGGTCGCGGGCGGTCGGGCGCGGCGGGCGCGGGGTGGAGGGGAGTGGACGCCTTCTCGCCGGGGACGGTGGCGGGCGGGGCGGCGCCTCCGGACCTCCCGGACCGGCCCGCCCGACGCCGGGGGCCCGCCGCGTGGCATGCTCGGGACCATGAGCACCGTGCCCGTACCGTCCGCCGCCGCCCGCCGCAACCCGATCGGCGCCCACGTCCCGGTGGCCGGTCGCGGGCTGGCCGGCACCGGCCTGGCGTACGCGGACCGGGTCGGTGCGGAGACGGTGCAGGTGTTCGTGGCCAACCCGCGCGGCTGGGCCACTCCCCCGGGCAATCCGGCCCAGGACGAGGTGTTCCGCACCGCCTGCGCCGAACGGGGCATCCCGGCCTGGGTGCACGCCCCGTACCTGATCAACTTCGGCTCGGACAACCCGGCCACCCGGGAGCGCTCGGCCGACTCGCTGCGCCACTCGCTGCGCCGCGGCCACGCCATCGGCGCGCTCGGCGTCGTCCTGCACACCGGCTCGGCGGTCGGCACCGCGCCCGGCGGCGGCTCGCGCCGGGCCGAGGCGATGGCGCAGGTCCGCGCGGACGTCCGGCCGCTGCTGGAGGAGCTGGACGGGCTGGGCGACGACGCGCCCTGGCTGCTGCTGGAGCCCACGGCGGGCCAGGGCAGCTCGCTCTGCTCGCGGCTGGAGGAGCTGGCCGAGTACGTGGAGGCGCTGGACCATCACCCGAAGGTGGGAATCTGCCTGGACACCTGCCACGCCTTCGCCGCCGGACACGACCTGGCGGAGCCGGGCGGGGTGACGGCCGCGCTGGACGCCCTGGCCGCCGCGGCCGGTCCGGGCCGGCTGCGGCTGATCCACGCCAACGACTCCGAGGACGTCGTCGGCGCCCGCAAGGACCGGCACGCCAACATCGGCGCCGGGATGATCGGCGCCGAGCCGTTCCGCGAGCTGTTCGAGCACCCGGAGACGGCCGGGGTGCCGCTGGTGGTGGAGACCCCGGACCGCAAGCACGGCGGGGACGGCACCGGGCACGCGGCGGACATCGCGGTGCTGAGGGAGCTGCGGGCCCGGGCGGCGTTCCGGGGCCTCGCGGCCCGTGCGGCGCAGCCGCGGGAGCCGGTGGGCGCCGGACAGGCGTGAGCCCGGAGGCCGACGGACGGCCTCCGGGCCCGGAGGGTGCGGGGATCAGCAGCCGCAGTCGCTCTGGCCGTGCTCGGCGTAGTTGAACCAGGTGGCGTGCGGGCCGAACAGGCCGACGCCCGCCGTTCCGGACTCCAGGCTCTGCCCCTCCGACTGCGTCGGAGCGAAGCCGCCCGCCATGGCCGAGGTCGGGACCGCCACCACGGCACCGGCCACGGCGACGATCACGGCGAGCTTGCGGATCTTCCCACGAAGCGACATCTGATGTCCTTTTGGTTCGTCTCTGGTCCTCAACCCGCGCCCCCGACCGGCCGGTTCGACCGCCCGACGGGCCGGGCGGCGCCCCCACCGGGGAGGCGCCGCGCCAACGTTGGCACACGAACGCGCGGCTTCGGGCGCACGCCGCAACCGGGCTGAGGCATTCGGGTGAGGCAACTCCCCCGGCCGGACGAATCCGGGCGTACGTCTGCGAATCCGGTCGAACAGGCGGCGGAGGGTGCCGGACGAGTGCCCGTCGGGCCGCCCCGCGACCGCAAGTCTTGCGGTGAGGGACCGAGCGAACTGAACAAATCCCGTCGATTTGGTGCAAGGTGCCGCCCAGTCCGAGCATGAACGGTCGCTCCACGACGCTCCACCGAGCGCGAGCAGCAACAGGAGCAGCACCACGAAAGGCGCACCACCCTCATGCAGACCAGTCCCGCCGCACCCCGGCAGGCGACCCGACCGAGCGGCCCGGAGACCCCGGGGCCGGTCGGCTCCCCGTCGGACGGCCCGGCGCCGACCGGCCCCACACCACAGAAGACCGGCCCCGCATCGCAGAAGACCGGCCTGGCGCCGCAGAGCACCGGCCGCCGCTTCGGGCTGGTGACCGCCACCGCCCTGGTCATGGGCAACATCATCGGCGGCGGCATCTTCATGATCCCGGCCGCCGTCGCCCCGTTCGGCACCGTCAGCCTGGCCGCCTTCGCGGTGCTCACCGTGGGCGCGATCGCGCTGGCACTGGTCTTCGGGCAGCTGGCGCGCCGCAGCCCGCGCACCGGCGGACCGTACGTCTACGCCCGCGAGGCCTTCGGGGACTTCGCCGGCTTCCTGTCCGCCTGGTCGTACTGGATCACCACCTGGGTCAGCAACGCCGCGCTGGCCGTGGCCGCCGTCGGGTACCTGGACGTGCTGCTGCCGCTCCACCACTCCGTCCCGCTGGAGATCACCGCCGCGCTGGCCATCCAGTGGCTGCCGGCGCTGGCCAACCTGGCCGGCACCCGCTACGTCGGGGCGGTCCAACTCGTCTCCACCGTGCTGAAGTTCGTCCCGCTGCTGCTGGTCTCGGTGGGCGGCCTGTTCTTCTTCGACCCGGAGAACCTCGGCCCCTTCGACGCCGACGGCCGGGGCTGGGCGGGCGGCATGACCGCCGCCGCGGCGATCCTGCTGTTCAGCTACCTGGGCGTGGAGTCGGCCGCGATGAGCGCCGGCAAGGTCCGCGACCCGGAGCGCAACGTCGGCCGGGCCAGCGTGCTCGGCACCACCGGTGCGGCGGTGGTCTACCTGCTCGGCACGATCGCGGTGTTCGGCACCGTGGCGCACCAGCGGCTCGTCCACTCCACCGCGCCGTTCTCGGACGCCGTGGACGCCATGTTCGGCGGCACCTGGGGCGGCACGGCGATCGCCGTCGCCGCGCTGGTCTCGATGACCGGCGCCCTCAACGGCTGGACCCTGCTCTCCGCCCAGGCCCCGTACGCGGCCGCCAGGGACGGCCTGTTCCCGGCCTCCTTCGGCAGGGAACGGCGCGGGGTGCCGACCTTCGGCGTGCTGGTCAGCGTGGCGCTGGCCTCGGTGCTGACCGTGCTCAACTTCGCCAGCGGCGCGAAGGGTGCCTTCGACACGCTGGTGCTGGTCACCACCTTCACCGCCACCGTGCCGTACCTGCTGTCCACCGCCGCCCAGCTGTACTGGCTGGTGCGCGGGGCCGGCGAGAAGGTCGACCGCGGGCGGCTGGTGCGGGACGCCGTCCTCGGCCTCGGCGCCTTCGCCTTCTCGCTCTGGCTGCTCGCCGGGGCCGGCTATGCCGCCGTCTACCAGGGCGTCCTGTTCCTGTTCGCGGGCATCCTGGTCTACGTCTGGATGGCGGGCCGCCGCCGCGACTGAACTTCCCGGCGGCAGCCGGAAACCGGACACACCACCCCGAACCCCGTGCCGCGCGCCGGACTTGTCCGGTGCACGTCCGATGTGCACGAGGATTTCACTTCCCGGGTCTACCCGCGTAGGTGACCGGATCGCCACACTGGCGCACGCAACTCAGCAGTTCTTCCGATCTGATGATGGAGCGTTCGCCATGGCCCCCACCGCACCCGCGCGCCGGTTCCTGTCCTCCATAGCGGCTGCCGCCGCCCTCGCCGCCGTGACCGTGCTCACGGCCGGCACCCCCGCCCAGGCCGCCCTGCCGACCCCGATCTCCGCCGCCACCGCCCGCAGCTACCTCGCCGCGATGCCCGCCACCGCGGAGACCCACGGCGACACCTACGACCGCACGCTGTTCCCGACCTGGATCACCATCGCCGGCACCTGCGACACCCGCGAGTGGATCGTCAAGCGGGACGGCAGCAACGTCGTCACCGACACCGCCTGCAAGGCCACCAGCGGCAACTGGTCCTCGCCGTACGACGGCGCGACCACCACCACCGCCTCCTCCTTCGACGTCGACCACCTGGTGCCGCTCTCCGAGGCCTGGGCCTCCGGCGCCTGGGCCTGGACCACCGCCCAGCGCCAGTCCTTCGCCAACGACGTCACCCGCCCCCAGCTGCTGCTCGTCTCCGCCACCAGCAACCGCTCCAAGGGCGACCGCGACCCGGCCGAGTGGCTCCCCCAGGCCTCCTACCGCTGCACCTACGCCCGCGCCTGGGTGCAGGTGAAGCAGTACTACGGCCTGGGTGTGGACAGCGCCGAGAAGAGCGCGCTCACCGGCATCCTCGACAACTGCTGAACCCGGCGGGCCCGGCGGCCCGGCGCCCACCCCGCGCCGGGCCGCCGGGCCGCGGGGCCGTAGGACTGCGGGGCCGCACGGCCGCGCCCCTCGGACCGATCAGGCCGCCGAGTCCGCCCAGTCGGTCGTGTCCGCCGGGAAGGCGACCGGGTAGGCCTCCGCGAAGTCGGCCGAGCGGGCCACGTCGCGCCACCTGGTGTCCTCCGCCAGGAGCCGCCGGTCCATGGCGATCGAGCCCTCGGCGGCGTTGACCCCGAGCGGCAGGTGGTGGGGAACGTCGCGCCGCTTGGCCACCCGGACCAGGATCTCGGCGGCGCGGACCGGGTCGCCCGCGGTGCCGTCGCCGCCCTGCCGCAGCCGCCTGTTCACGGCGCCGACCGTCTCGCGGTAGGCCTCCGGGACGTCGTGGACGACCATCGAGGTGCCGGCCCAGTCGGTACGGAAGCCGCTGGGTTCGACCACCAGCACCCGTACGCCGAACGGCGCGGTCTCGGCGCGCAGCACCCGGCTGAACCCGTCGATGGCGAACTTCGCCGCCTGGTACGAGGCGATGCCCGGGGAGCCGCCGACCCGCCCGCCCATCGAGGAGAACTGCACGACCAGCCCGCCCTTCTGCTCGCGCAGGATGGGGAGCGCGGCCTTGGTGACGTGGTAGACGCCCCAGAAGTTGGTCTCGAACTGGGCGCGGAAGTCGGCGTCCTCGGTGGTCTCGATCGGCGAGACGTTGGCGTAGCCGGCGTTGTTCACCAGCACGTCGATCCGGCCGAAGGCGGCGCGCGCCTCGGCCAGGGCCGCGCGGGCGGCCGCCGGGTCGGTGACGTCCAGTGCGACCGGGCGAATCCGGTCGCCGAACTCCTCGACGAGGTCGGCGAGTTGCTCGGGCTTCCGGGCGGTCGCGACCACCCGGTCGCCGGCTTCGAGTGCGGCGCGCACGAGGGCGCGGCCGAAACCGCGCGAGCTGCCGGTGATGAACCAGGTCTGTTCGCTGTCCTGCTGCATGTTCTGCTCCATGCGGCTAGTAAAACACCGTTGCGTTATTAGCGCAACGCCGTTGCGGTATTACGGCAACGGCGTTGCCCTACCATGGGCGAGTGGAAGACGCATCGGAGTTCCAGCGCGCACGCTCGCCCGAGGCCAAGCGCCGGCGCGAGGCCGCGATCCTGGCGGCGGCCCGGTCGCTCGGCGCCCAGCAGGGCGTCAGGGACGTCACCCTGACCGACATCGCCGCCGCGGTGGGGATGCACAAGTCGGCGCTGCTGCGGTACTTCGAGACCCGCGAGGAGATCTTCCTGCGGCTGACCGCCGAGGGCTGGGCGGAGTGGTCGGACGCCCTGACCGCGCGGCTGCGGGAGAGCTCGGAGCCGGGCCCGGCCGCCGTGGCCCGGGCGTTCGCCGCCACCCTCGCGGCCCGCGGGATGTTCTGCGACCTGCTCGCCCACGCCCCGCTCAACCTCGAACGCAACGTCTCGCTCGACGCGGTGCGCGACTTCAAACTCGCCACGCTCGCCGCCCGCGAACCGATCAGCGCGGCCGTCCGCGAACGGCTGCCCGCCCTCGACGAGCAGGACGTCGTCGACCTGGTCGCCACGGCCGTCTCGCTGGCCGGGGCGATGTGGCAGATCGCGAACCCGGGCGCCGAGGTCGCCGCCCTCTACCGCGGCGACCCCCGGCTGGCCCACGCCGTCATCGAGGTCGAACCCCGGCTCGCCCGCATCCTGACCGCCACCCTCACCGGGCTGGCCGCCGGACGGAGCCGGCCGCAGGCCTGAACCGGCCACGCCCGACGCGCCCGCCCCGGTGCACTCGGATGGATCATCTGACGTGCCGCACAAGGGATTTGACCCTACGGTGCGGCCAGGGGGTCATCCGAGCGGAAGGCTGTTTCTGGCATGGCTGGCAAATTCGAGCTGTACATGGACGAGGGCGGCATGCACCGGTTCCGGCTCAAGGCGAGCAACGGGGCGATCGTGGTGACCGGCGACCCGCAGGAGAGCAAGGACGACTGCCTGAAGAGCATCGAGTCGATCCGCAAGCTCGCGCCGTACGCGGAGCTCAAGGAGACCGCCGGGTCGGTGTGACGGGACGCGTTCCGGAACGCGGGTGGGTGGTGCGAATCGCCGACCCGCGTTCGCCTGTACGACAGATCCCTTTGGCCGGGAGCACGCCGGGCGCGGACAGAACTCCGGCATGCGCGTCGTCATCGTCACCGAATCCTTCCCGCCCGAGGTCAACGGAGTCGCCCACAGCGTGCTGCGGACGGCCGAGCATCTGGTCCGCCGGGGCCACCGGCCCCTTGTCGTCACCCCCGCCCCGGCGCGGGGCACCGAGTGCCCGCCGGAGACCTTCGGGGGCGCCGGGGCGGACGGGATCCCCGTGGTGCGCATCCCGTCGGTGCCGCTGCCGGGGTACCCGCAGGTGCGGATCGCGCTCCCCAGCCGGCAGCTGGCCGCCGCGATCGCCGGACACCGGCCGGACATCGTCCACCTGGCCAGCCCGTTCGTGCTCGGCGCGCGCGGGACGCAGGTCGCGGCACGGCTCGGAGTGCCCGCCGTCGCCGTCTACCAGACCGACCTGGCCGGGTACGCGCACGCCTACCGGGCCGGGCGGGGGCTCGGGGAGGCCGCCGCCTGGCGGCGGATCCGGGCCGTGCACCGGGCGGCCGCCCGCACCCTGGCGCCGTCCACCCCCGCCGCCCAGGACCTGACCGCGCACGGGGTGCCGCGGGTGCGGCTGTGGCCGCGCGGGGTGGACTCGGTGCGGTTCCACCCCCGGCACCGGGACGAGGCGCTGCACCGGGCGCTCGCCCCGGGCGGGGAGGTCCTGGTCGGATACGTCGGACGGCTGGCGCCGGAGAAGCGGGTCGACCTGCTGACGGCAGCCTCGGCGCTGCCCGGGGTCCGGGTGGTGGTCGTCGGCGACGGCCCCTCGGCACCCGGGCTGAAGGCCTCGATGCCGGGCGCGGTGTTCCTCGGCCGGCGCACCGGTGACGAACTGGCGCGCTGCTTCGCCACCCTGGACGTCTTCGTGCACACCGGCCCGCTGGAGACCTTCTGTCAGACCATCCAGGAGGCGATGGCCAGCGGCGTGCCGGTGATCGGCCCGGCGGCGGGCGGCCCCCTGGACCTGGTCGCCCACCACCGCACCGGCCTGCTGGTCCCGCCCCGGGACGGTGCGGCGGTGGCCCGGGCGGTCGCGGACCTGGCCGCCGACCCGGCGCGGCGCGCCGCGTACGGGCGGGCCGGGCGGGCCGAGGTCACCGCGCGCACCTGGGAGGCGGTCGGGGACCTGCTGCTACGGCACTACGCCGAGGTGCTGGCCGAGCACCGCGGGCTGGCGCCGGCGCCCACCGCCCCGACGGCGGTCGAGCCGGTGGCGCCCGTCCTGCCGGAGGAGCTGCCGGCATGACCTCCGTTCCCGACGGCGGGGCGCCGGGGGTGGGCGCGGCTCCGGTGAGCGGCGGGGCGCCGACGATCGGTGGCGCGCCGGTGAACGGCGGGGCCCTGGCGAGCGGCGGGGCTCTGACGATCGTCCGGCTCGCCAACTTCGTCACCCCGGTCTCCGGCGGCCTGCGCACCGCGCTGCGCCACCTGGGCGCCGGGTACCGGGCGGCCGGGCACCGTCCGGTGCTGATCGTCCCCGGGGAGCGGCGCTCCGAGGAGGAGACCGAACAGGGCCTGGTGGTCACCCTGCCCGGCCCGGTGCTGCGGGCCAGCGGCGGCTACCGGCTGCTCACCGACCGGCGGGCGGTGGCCGCCGAGCTGACCAGGCTCTCCCCCGACCGGCTGGAGGTGTCCGACCGCACCACGCTGCGCTGGACCGGCGCCTGGGCGCGGCGGCACGGGGTGCGCTCGGTGATGGTCTCGCACGAGAGCGCCGCCGGGGTGCTGCGCGCCTGGGACCTGCCCGGGCCGCTGGCGGGCGCGGCGGCCGACCGGCTCAACGCGGCCACGGCCCGCGCCTACGACTCGGTGCTCTGCACCACCGACTGGGCGGCGGCGGAGTTCCGACGGATCGGCACCCCGAACCTGGTCCGGGCCCCCCTCGGGGTGGACCTGGACGCGATGCGCCCGCTGCCGCTCGCCGCCCGGGCCGCCGAGCGGGCGCGGTACGCCGCCCCGGAGGAGACTCTGCTGGTGCTCTGCTCGCGGCTCTCTGCGGAGAAGCGGCCCGAGCGGGCGATCGAGGCGCTGACCGTCCTGCGGGCCCGGCGGCGACCCGCCGTCCTGGTGGTGGCCGGAACCGGCCCGTTGCGGGAGCGGCTGGCGGCCCGGGCCGCCGGGCTGCGCCTGCCGGTGCGCTTCCTCGGTCACCTGGGCGGGCGCGCGGAGCTGGCCCGGCTGCTGGGCTGCGCGGACGTGGTGCTCGCGCCCGGACCGGTGGAGACCTTCGGGCTCGCCGCGCTGGAGGCGCTGGCCTGCGGGACCCCGGTCGCGGTCAGCCGCTCCTCCGCGCTGCCCGGGCTGGTCGGGACCGCCGGGGCGGAGGCCGTCGACACGGGCCACGGATTCGCTTCCGCCGTAGGGCAGTTGCTGGACCGGCCGGAGGAGTCGCGGCGGGCCGCCGCCCGGGCGCGGGCCGAGCGGTACGGCTGGCCGGCGGCGGTGGCGGCGTTCCTGGCGGCGCACGGCGTACCCGACGACGAGGCGGTGGACGGGGGTAGGGATGAGCATGCGGGAAGCCGGGCGTGACCGGGCGGCCGAGGAGCGTCCCGCGGCGGGCGAGCTGCTGCGGTTCGTCGCACTCGGGGACTCGCTGACGGAGGGGGTCGGGGACCAGGTCGGCGAGGGCCGGCGCGGCTGGGCCGCCGTCCTGGCCCGTTCGCCGGCGCCTGAGGGGCGGGCCGTCGAGTTCACCGACCTGGCGTACAGCGGGGCGCTCACCAGCGACCTGACGGTCCGTCAGCTTTCGACGGCACTGGCGCTGCGGCCCCGGCTGGCGGCCGTGGTGGTCGGCGGAAACGACACCCTGCGGTCGGGCTTCGACATCCGGCGCACCACGCTGGAGCTGGACGCCACGATGGGCGAACTGTCCGGCCACGGCGCCAGGTTGCTGACCGCCTGCCTGCCCGACCCGGGCGGCCTGCTCCGGCTCCCGGCGCCGCTCGCCCGTCCGCTGGCCCGCCGGATGCGGGCGGTCAACACCGTGGTGCACGCGCTCACCGAACGCCACCGGGCGGTGCACCTGCACATCGCCGGGCTGCCCTGGCTCGCTGAGCGCCGGCTGCTGAGCGTGGACCGCCTGCACCCCAGCGCCGAGGGCCACCACCTGATCGCCCGACGGTTCCACGAACTGCTCACCGAGGCCGGCCACCCCCTCGGCCCGCCCCCGGCCGCGGCGCCCGCCGAACCCCCGCCGGGCCCGGCCGCCGACCTCTGGTGGATGGCCACCCGGGGCACCCGCTGGCTCGCCGCCCGCAGCACCGACCTGCCGCCGGGCCTGCTCGCCCTGGCGGCCGCGGAGGGCGCCGCCCGACTGCGCGGAGCGAGCGGGCGGCACAACGAGCAGATGGCGCGGGCGGCGGCGCAGGCGCTGGCCTCGCTGGGGTGAGGCGGCGGGACCGCAGGGGTCGGTCGAGGCCGTCGGGACCGCAGGTACCCCGACGGCTGGGATCGGTGGCGCCTTCCGGCGGGAACCATCGGGGTGGCCCGGGTTGTCGTGTCCGGGGAGACCTGACGGAGGGAGCCGGGGTGGAGAACGCGGGCACGGGCGGTCGGGAGGTCATGGCGGCGGCGGGGGTGCTGTTCCCGGACGGGGCGGGGCGGGTACTGGTGGTCCGGCTGCCGTACGACCGGAAGCATCCGGTGGCGATCCCGGGCGGCGGCTGGGAGCCGGAGGACCGGTCGCCCCGGGAGACCGCCCTGCGGGAGATCCGCGAGGAACTGGGCTTCACGCCCCGGCTGGGGCCGCTGGCCGGCGTGGACTGGGCGCTGCTGCGCCACGGCGACCTGCCGATCGTCGTGTACCTGTACTGGGCCGAACCGCTGACACCGGAGCAGGCGGCGGCGTTCCGGCCGGACGCGGCGGAGATCGGCGGCTGGACCTGGCTGACGGCGGAACAGGCCGGGCACGCGCTGCCGCCGCGACTGGCGCGCCGGGTGACGGCCTGTCTGCTGGCACCGCGCGACGCCGGACCGCTGGAGCTGGAGGACAGCCGGCCGGTCGGGCACACGCTCGGACGACTGCCCGCCGACGGACCGGCGCCCGAGTACGCCGGGCTGGCCGCGGCGCCGGGGCTGACGCCGTCGGCCGGGGAACCTCCGGAGCCGCCGATGGACCGGGACACGTACTACGCCACCCGGCCGCGCATCCGGGCGAAGGCGCGGGCGCTGTTCACCGACGCCGCCGGGCGGGTCCTGCTGGTACGGCTGCGGCCGTGGGACGGGCCGCGCGGGCAGGAGCCGTACTGGACGCTGCCGGGCGGCGGGGTCGAGGCGGACCGGGAGATGCCCCGGGCGGCGGCCCGGCGGGAGGTCCGCGAGGAGCTCGGCTGGGAGGTCGAGCCGGGGCCGCTGCTGGTGCTGGACTGGCAGCCTGGTGCGGCGGCCGACCCGGAGGCGGACCCGGCGACCGGCCGGGACACCGCCGTCCTGGTGTACGTGTTCGACGGGGGCACGGCGACGGAGCGGATGCTCGGCTCGGTCGTGCTGCCGGAGGAGGAGCTGGTGGAGTGGCGGCTCTGCGACCCGGCCGAGGCCCGGGCGCTGCTCACCGGCCCGTCCTGGGACCGTACGGCCGCCGCGCTGGCCGCCCGGGGACGGGCGGGCGGGCCGGTCGAGCTGGTGCGCGGGCGGGCCGTCGGACCGGACCAGCCGCAGGACCTGCCGCAGGGGTTGTCACGGGGGTGAGACCCGCTGGACGGAGCCCGGCGGGGGCCTGAGCCGCCGCCGGGACCCGTCCGCGGCCCTACGCGTCAGACCTCCAGGTCGGCTTCGATCCTGCCCAGCTGGTGGCGGGCCATCGCGAGGTTGGCGCGCGACTTGTCCAGCGCGAGGTAGAGGAACAGGCCCTTGCCGGTGCGGCCGGTGAGCGGGCGGATCAGGTGGTACTGGCTGCTCAGGGTGATCAGGATGTCCTCGATCCCGTCCTGGAGCCCGAGCATGTCCATGGTGCGCATCTTGGCGCGGACCACGTCGGTGTTGCCGGCCGCGGCGACGTTGAGGTCCAGGCCGCCGGGGCCGTCGAGGGTGGCCAGCGCCATGCCGCTGTTGTAGTCCACCAGGGCCGCGCCGATGGCGCCCTCGATGCTGGTCATGGCCTGCTTGAGCGCGCCGGCTGCGTCGGTCATCTGGGTAACTCCCGTTCGATGGTGGATGGTTCGGTGGTTCGATGGTTGGCGGGTGGTACGGGTGGCTGGTTCCGGTCAGCCCGCGTCGCGCGGGTCCTTGGGCACGAGGGCGTCGTTGACCAGCCCGGCGATGCGCTGCGCGCTGCGGCGGGCCTCCAGGTGCAGCCGGCCGACGTTGACGTCGGGGTGCGCCAGCAGGGTCAGCACGCAGCTGCCGCCGGCCGCGTAGGTGGCGACGTAGCCGTTCTCGCCGCGCACCAGCGACTCGCGGAACTCGCCCTGGCCGGTGGTGTCGGCGAGCCGCTGGGCCAGCGAGAGCGAGGCCGCCGTCATCGCGGCCAGCCCCGAGGGCTCGGTGCCATGGGTGTCGTGCGCGATCAACAGGCCGTCCACGCTGGCGACCAGACCGCCCGCGAGGTGCGGAACGCGGTGTTTGACGGCACGCAGTTCGGCAAGCAACTCGGTCTCCAAGGCGATCAGTTGTCTCCTTCCGACACGCTGCTTGAGCGCCCGCCTCATGGCCGGAACGACGGGGTCGCGGGCGGGGAGTGGGTCAAAGTCGGGCCTCCAGAAGGTCTCGGACCCGGGTCAGCAGCGCGATGTCCGGGTCGGGGACGGCCGGCGGGTGGGCCACGGCCGTGGTGGGCGGGCGTTCGCAGCGCGTGGGGGCGGGGGCGGCGGCGGGGGCGGCCGTGACCGGGGTGCCGGGGAGTCCGGCGCCCCGGAGGCTGGCGCCGGGGACCCGGCGGTGCAGCCCTCCGGCCGGTCCGCTCGGCAGCGGTGGGGGAACTTCGGGCATCGGCAAGACCGTTGGCGGCGCCTCGGGCACCGGGGCGGCCGCCCCCGCGTCGGAGGGGAGCACCGCGTCGGACGGGAGCACTACGTCGGGCGGAACCGGCGCACCGGACGGGGCCGGCAGGTCCGACGGGGCCGCCGCACCGGGCGGGCGCGCGGCGTCCAGCAGCCCGGCGGCGGCCAGCCGGCGGACGTCGGCCGTCACCCCGAAGCCGGAGCGGCCGAGCAGCCGGGCCAGGTCCGCCGGGGTCCTGCGGCCGTCGGCGTGGTCCAGCAGCTCGCGGCGCCGGCGGCCGGACGGGCGGTGGGACGGCCGGCGGCCGTGCCCGGCCGGCCGGACGGGCGCGGTGTCGAGCTGCCCCCACGGCCAGATCCCGTCGAGCAGTTGCCGACGGCGTTCGACCTCGCGGCGGATCCGGGCCGGGTCGACCTCCGCGACCGGCCCGAGCCAGTGCCGGGCGTCGGCCTCGAACCGCCAGACGCCGCCGGCCGGGTCGGCGAGGACGAAGAAGGCTGCGTCGAACAGCGTTCCCAGATGGCCGAGTTCGAGCTCTCCCCGGGTGAGCAGCCGCCGTTCGACGAGCGCCTCGCCGACCCTGGACCGCGGGCCGTGGACCCGGAGCAGTTCCGCCCAGTCCTCGGGGGTGATCCGGCCGCAGCCGGTCAGCAGGTCGGCCAGGCCGGGCGCCCGGGGGGATTCGGCGGCGGTCACCCGGCCGCCGACCAGGTGGAGGCTGCCGAGCGGTCCGTGCAGGGCGCCGGTGGCGCGGCGGTCGGCGAGCAGGGTGAGGGCCTCGCCCGGCGTCCTCGGGGTGGCGGCCTCCACCGGGGGCGGCGCGGTGCCGGTCGCGGCGGTCACGCGCTCACCCCAGCACCAGTTCCTCGGTGAGCGCCCGGAGGCGGAAGCGGGCGGCGGCGAGGTTGCCCTCCGCACGGTCCAGCCAGAGGTGCAGGACGAGCCTGCTGTCGAAGACGGTGTCGATGAAGCGGATCAGGTGGTAGCTGCGGCCGGCGGTGACGATGATGTCCTCCAGCGGGGCGCGCCGGTCCTCCGCCGCGGTGAAGGTCTGGCTCTCGACGGCCGCCCGCACCAGGTCGGTCGCCTCGGCGGCCGAGGTGTCGTGCTCTCCGGTCGGGCTGTCCCCGAGGCTGCCGAGGGCGAGCCCGCTGCTCCAGTCGACCAGGCTCGCGGCGCGGGCCCCGGGGATCGCCATCGCTCCGGAGAGGCATTCGTCGATACCGGGCACACCGGCTCCTTCGCGGGGTCTGGGCGGCCGGACGCAGTGCGGCGCCGACCGGTTCACCACCAGCAGTGGCTAGTTCGACACGGAAGGCTACTGCCGGATCCCATATGACGAACATTCCCATGGCATATTCACATCGGCAGCGGCCAGTTCCAGCCAAGAAATGACACACCATCAGGCCGGACGGTGCGACGACGCCACTGGCGGACCAAGGTGATCGGAGCACCGTTCACCGGCCACCTGGCACGGGACCTTGGCCGAGACCGGGCTGCACCGGAGGATTTTGAGACCGAAAATGCGATAAGAGGATGAAGCTCCGGCCCCCTCACCCGCTCAGACCTGGCCGACGGCCTCGGCGAGCAGCCGGTAGGAGTCGAACAGCGCGGTGCGGTCGTAGGTGCTGGTGGTGACCAGGAACTCGTCCGCCCCGCTGTGCTCCACCAGAGCCGCCAGCTCGGCGACGGCCTGCTCCGGGGTGCCCGCGATGTGGCCCTTCAGCGACTGCTCGTACGCGGCCCGCTCCCTGGCGGTCATCTCCCGGGAGCGGATCTCGGCCGCGGGGGCCAGTGGCGGGAACTCGCCGTGGGTGCGGGAGTACGCACTGGACCAGGCCTCGGGGACGAGCAGCTCGCGCGCCCGCTCGGCCGTCTCCGCGACCGCCACCGTGCCCGAGACCACCACGTACGGCTCGGCGGCCCGCGCGGAGGGGCGGAACCGGCTGCGGTAGCGGTCGATCGCCGCCAGCATCCGGTCCTTCCCGCGCGGGGCGGCGATCACCAGCGGCAGCCCGGCCTCGGCGGCCAGGTCGGCGCCCTCGCCGGTGGCCAGGACGAAGGCCGGGACGTGCAGGCCCTCGGCCGGCCGGGCGTGGACCCCGCGGTGGGCCTGCTGCGAGCCGTCGAAGTAGCCGAGCAGTTCGGCCAGCTGGGCGCCGAACGCGTCCGCGGCGTCCTTCTCCCGTCCGAGTGCCCGCCGGACACCGTCGGTGAAGCCCACCGAGCGCCCGAGCCCCATGTCGATCCGCCCCGGGAACAGCGCGGCCAGCACCCCGAACTGCTCGGCCACCACCAGCGGCTGGTGGTTGGGCAGCATCACCCCGCCGGTGCCGACCCGGATGCGCGTGGTGGCCGCCGCCACCGCCGCGGCGAGCACGGTCGGCGCCGACCCGGCCGCCCCCGGCACGCCGTGGTGCTCGGAGACCCAGAACCGGTGGTAGCCGAGCCGCTCCGCCTCGCGGGCGAGGGCCACCGTGTCCCGCAGGGCCTGGGCCGGCTCCTCGCCCTGCCTGGTCCGGGAGCGGTCGAGCACGGAGAGCCTGGTGGTGGTCGCGGCACTGGTCACACCGGTGCACAACGCCCGGCTCCCGCCCGGGCATTCCCCGGCCGGGAGCGGCCAGGAGCGGTCCGGCGGTGGCGCCACCGCCGGACCGCTACCGGAACCGGACTCAGTCGGTCACCGAGAACCCGTGCGCCGAACCCAGCCGGTGCAGCGAGGCCTGGCCGGGAATCCCGTCCGCGGCCCCCGCCTCGTACCCGCAGCGCCGCTGCCAGGCCGCGTACGCGGAGACCGTCCGGCTGCCGAACGAACCGTCCACCCAGCGCTGTTCGAGCAGCCCCTCGTCGACCAGCGCCTGCTCCACGATCGCCGCCTCGGCCGGGTACGTCAGGTGCCCCTGCTCGGCCCCCGGGTCGGTCCTGGCGGCCGCGACCACGTGGGCCACCGAGACCGTCCGCCGGCCGGGCAGGTAGCCGAGCAGCCGGCGCAGCGAGCCCTCGCCCGGGACGCCGTCCGCCGCCTGCCCGGAGTAGCCCAGGCTCGCCTGGTAGTCCGCGTAGTTCAGGGTGTCCGCGTCCGTCCAGTCCGGGCCCGGGCCGGAGCGGTAGTGGTCGCCGAAGCCGTGCGAGACCAGCGCCCGCCCGACCGCCGTCACCTGGTAGCCCTGGGCGCCGTAGCCGTACGGCAGGCCGTTGATGCTGACCTGGTAGCGGGCGGGCGCGCCCGGGGGCACCGGCTGCTGCTGCGAGGGCGGGTCGCCCGGGGAACCGGACCCGGCCGTGAAGTCGGGCCAGGAGCCGGGGTCGGTGTGGTCGTTGTACGGCACGTGGGCGTGCGCGTACCAGCCGCCGCGGGTCTCCCAGGCCTGTTCGTCGCGGTGGCCGGAGAAGTCGCCGGGCCGGCCCATCGGCCAGAGGTCGGGCACGCCCCAGGAGGAGACCCAGGCGTGGATCCGGTCCCAGCCCGCGCACGGGGTGTCCACCAGCCGGGGGTAGACGACGCCCCGGTAGCGGCAGTAGGGGAAGAACACCGCCTCGATCTGGATCACCACCCGCCCGGCCCGGTTGGTGCGGGTCGGGCTCTCGGCGGGGCTGAGCAGGCTCTTCGAGCGGGAGTCGGCCGGGAACAGCTGCGCCGCGCGGCCGCTGAACGGGTCCCAGACCAGGTGCGGCGCGCTGCCGGCGCCGCTGCCGGTGAAGTAGCCGACCAGGTCCTCGTAGGAGCACCAGTCCTGCGGCGCGGCGGCGGTCGCGTTGCGGTCCCAGGTGATGTGGGCGATGGCCTTCGGCGGGTACTGCTGGTCGGTCGGTGCGTGGTCGCCGAGGTCGTGGATCTCGGCACCGGGCAGCCACTGTTCGGGCATTGCGGTCTCCTCCGAACGGCGTGAGGGCATCACCTCGGTTATCGGCAGGTACGGCTCGCGGATTGACCCCAGGGCGCAAATGCGGGGCGGTGAACCCCCCGCACCCGCGCGGCCGTTCGACTCCACAGGGGGCGCTCGTCCCCGCGTGCGATTCGACCGCCCGTGCGGGGGCGGCCGATCGCGCGGAGGGGGCGCATTCCACCCCCGCCAGGGCCCCGCTGTCAATCGTTGACATCACAAGTGGTCTAGTCCACGGTGGTCCGGCGGACCGGTGCCCGCCCGTGCCCGGGGCCTCTCAGCGCGCCCAACAGACCGCTGTGGAACCGAATCTGACGATCCGATGGAGAAACCCGCACCATGCAAAGAGTCTGCCTCGCCCTGCCCACCATGCGGTCCTGCCCCGACACCATCACGGAGCTCGCCGAGGAGGCGGCCTACGCCGTCGCGAACTTCGGGGTCGAGGTGCACCTCCTCATCCTCGACACCACCGACGCCGCCCGGTTCGCGGAGAACGCGGACGCCGTGGCCGCGCTGGAGCCCACCCCCGGCGTGGTCGTCCACCACCTCGGCGAGGCGCGGCAGCGGGAGTTCCTGCGCCGGGTGGCCGAGCGCACCGGCGCCGCCGACCCCGAGCTGCTGCTCGACCTGATGCTCCCGCGAGCTGTCGCGTACGGTTCCTGCGTCAACCGGCTCTTCCTGGGCGCGGCCGCCCTGGGCTGCACCTCGGCGCACCTGCGCAACGACGACGCCGACTTCCAGGTCGTCGACGGACAGAAGATCTTCCCGATCCACCACGAGCTGCTCTCGATCGGCCGGCCGGCCGGCGAGGCCGCGGCCGGCGTGACCCGCTCCGAGCTCGACCCGGCCGACGCGGACAAGCCGGTGATGCTGGTCAGCGGCTCCTTCATCGGCGAGCTCAACGTGGACATCAGCGAGATCCACGAGCTGGACCCGGCCGTCTACCGCGAGGTGGTGCGCCTGTGGACCCCGCCGGTCTGGTCGGAGGAGGAGCGGGACGCGATGGTGGACGTCTCCTTCAAGGGCGCCGGCTCCGAGCCGTTCGGCACCGACGAGTCCGTCCTCGGCGTGCCCGACATCTGGGACGTCTACATGTGCAACATCGCCCTGGACCACCGGGCCTACGAGGTGCTGCCGCTGCTGCCCTCGATCGAGACCATCGGCAGCGACTACGCCCTGCTGCACGCCCTGGTCCACTCCCGGATGCCCGGCGTCGTCCACAACCGCCACATCGTCAACTACTACACGCCCGAGCGCCGCACCGGCGCCGGCTTCGTCTCCTACCAGCTGCGGTTCGTCAAGTTCCTGCTCTCGATGCTGTACCTGTACCCGGTCTACGGCGGGATGATCGACCTCGGCCGCGGACTGCTGGACGAGCGGCACGGGCTGAGGGTCGAGCCGATCCTCGACCTGGTGCGCGGCAGCGTCGACTGGGACCGGGCCGGGAACGAGCACTGCCTGGACGTCCTGGACCGCTCCTACCGCAAGCTGGGCGGCAAGTACGCCGAACTCGCGGACGTGGTGGCCGGGAAGCGGCAGCAGCTCCTCGACGAGGCGCGGGAGGACGCCGAGCGCTGGGCGGTGCTGGTGGAGGCCTGGGCGGGGCTGGTGGCCGCCGCCCGCGCGGAGGGGCTCGGCGCCGCGTCCGAGGCTCCGGCCTGGTGAGCGAGGACCTCCGGATCCGGCTCCTGACCGACGGCGACTGGGACGCCGTGGTCGCGCTGGAACACGACGCCTACGCGGCCGACGGCCTCTCGGAGGGCCGGGAGGCGCTCCAGTCGCGTGCCCTCGGCTCGCCGGAGACCTGCTTCGTGCTGGAGCAGAACGGCACGGTCCGCGGCTACCTGCTGAGCCTGCCCTACCCGCCGCTGCGCTGCCCCGACCTGGCCCGGCCGGAGGCGGCGGCGTACGCGTCGGACAACCTGCACGTGCACGACCTGGTGATCGCCGAGGACCTGCGCGGCCGGGACGTCGCGCTGGGCTTCATCCGGCACTTCCGGGAGCGGGCGGAGGAGCAGGGGTACCAGCGGATCTCCATGGTCGCGGTCCGCGGCGCGGACATCCTGCTGCGGCTGCTCGGCTACCGGGCGCACCGGGAGGTACCGGTGCCCGCCTGCTACGGGCGGCGGGCGGTGTACATGTCCATGCCGGTGAGCTGAGCGACCGGCCCGCTCCCGCCTGCGCCGGGACGTCCACCGGCCGGGCGGGTTCGTCCGGGTGGGGTTGCAGTTGCGTCTCCGTTCCGTTCGGCGGGGGTACGAACCGGGCGGCGGTCCGGGATCGTGGGGGCGACCACTCGTACGGCAAGGGGAGTTGCCATGGGGGACGGCCGGGGGCCGGCAGCGGAGACGGTGGCGGCGGCGATGCTGGGTGACGGGCCGCATCGGGCGGTGGCGGACGTCGTGCGGGCGCGGTTGCGGATGGTGCCGGAGGGGGCCCGGGCGCTCGCGGCGGCGGAGGCGAGCCCGGCGGACGCCCAGGCGCGGGCGCTGCTGACCGCCGCCGTCGCGCAACTGCTGGCCGCGGACCAGGCGTTCGCCCGGTACCTGGCCACCACCGGGCTCGGGAAGCCGGGCGATCCGCCGACCGTCCAGCTGCGGAGCGAGCCCGGCACCGTGCGGCTGCGGGTCGGCCCGCCGTCCGCGCCGCCGCCGAAGGGCCCGACCACCGTCCAGCTGCGGACCGGGCCCACGGCCGCCCGGCGGAGCGGCGCCGGGATCGTGGTGGCGCTCGTCCTGGTGCTGGTCGCCGCGCTGGTCGCGCTCGGCGTCCACCTGGGCTCGCGCCCGCTGCTGAAGCCGGGCGGACCGGGCCTGGCGCACGCCGCGCCGACGCTGAGCGACCCTGCGCTGGTGCGGGCGGTGCTGCCCGACGAACAGGCGATGCCGGGCGGGTGGCGGGTGCAGCGGGAGCCACGGTCGGGGACGGGTACGGCCGGGGAGCTGCCGTGCCTGCTGCCGGACGCCTGCGACCAGCAACTCTCGTACGCCACGGTGACGTTCGGCGCGGCCTCGGTGCAGAGCGTGGAGTTCAGCGCGGTGGCCTTCGTCTCCCCCGAGGCCGCCGCCAAGGCCTTCGACAGCGCGTTGGAACGCACCGGCGGCGAGGAGTCCACGGCGGTCGCCGTCCCGCAGGTCGGCGACCGGAGCGCCACCCGTACCCACGGTTCCTCGTCGGCGGTGGCGCTGGTCCGGGTCGGCGGCGTGCTGCTCCTGGTGCGCGAGGAGGGGCCGGGCGCCGCCCTCACCGCGCCCGGTCTCACCGTGTTCGCCCGGCTGCTCGCCGACCGCGCCAGGCAGGCCCAGGACGGCCGCACCCCGGACGCCTCCGCCCGAGGGACGGCGGGTTGACCGGACGACGGGCTGACGGGAAGGCGGGCTGACGACAAGGGACCGCTGGTCAGGGCTTGTTGAGGTACGCCAGCACGGCCAGCACCCGGCGGTTGCCGTTCGCGTCGTCGGTGAGCCCGAGCTTGCCGAACATCGAGGTGGTGTACTTGCCGATCGCGCTGTCGCTGAGGAACAGCCGTTGCGCGATGGCCTGGTTGGACAGCCCCTCCGCCATCAGGCCGAGCACCTCCAGCTCGCGCTCGGTGAGCCGGTCGAGCCGCCGGTTCGACGGGGCGGAGGAGACCAGCGCGCCGATCACCGCCGGGTCCATGGCCGTCCCGCCCGCCGCCACCCGTTCCAGGGCGTCGACGAACTGGTCGCCGTCGAACACGCTCTCCTTGAGGAAGTAGCCGATGCCGCCGGCGCCATCGGCCAGCAACTCGCGGGCGTACAGCTGCTCCACGTGCTGGGAGAGGATCAGCACCGGCAGCCCGGGCACCTCCCGGCGCGCGGCGAGGGCCGCCTGGAGGCCCTCGTCGGACTGGGTCGGCGGCATCCGGACGTCGACGACGGCGACGTCCGGGCGCCAGGTCAGCAGGGCGTCGAGGGCCTCGGGGCCGGTGGCGGCCGTCGCGACCACCTGGTGCCCGTAGGCCTCGACCAACCGGACCAGGCCGTCCCGCAGCAGGTACAGGTCCTCGGCTACAACGATTCGCATGGCACCATCATGGTGGCTCTGGTCGGGCCGCCCACCGGGCTGGTGAGTTCCAGAGTGCCGTCGAACACTGCGAGGCGGCGGCGCAGCCCGGCCAGGCCGCCCGCACCCTCCGTCGGGCCGCCGCCCGGCACCGCGCCGCCGCGGCCGTCGTCCCGGACCTCCACCACGATGCCGGTCCCGCTGTGCCCGATGGCGATCCGCACGCTGGTCGCCCCGGCGTGCTTGGTCGCGTTGGTGAGCAGTTCGGCGACCCCGAAGTACACCGCGGACTCGATCGGCGGCTCCAGCCGGAACGGCCCGTCGGCGGTGACCGCCACGTCGAGCGGGCTGTTCAGCGCGAGCGCCCGGACCGCGTCCACCAGCCCGCGCTCGTTCAGCAGCGGCGGGTTGATGCCCCGGACGAGGTCCCGCAGTTCGGCCAGCGAGCTCGCCGCCCCGGCCCGCGCCGCCCGCATCAGCGCCCTGGCCCGCTCGGGGTCGGTCTCCATCAGCTTCTCGGCGGTCGCCAGCGAGAGCCCGAGCGCGACCAGGCCCGCCTGCGCGCCGTCGTGCAGGTCCCGCTCGATCCGGCGGATCTCGGCGGCCTGGGCGACCGTCACGTCCGCCCGCTGGGCCGTCAGTTCGTCCACCCGCTCGGCCAGCCGCATCGCGGCGGACGGGCGGAGGAAGCGGACGGCCACCGGCTCCACCGGCCGCCAGGCGTACGGGGCGGAGAGTACGGCCACCACCGCGGCGAGCGCCCCGAGCACCCGCGCCACCGGCTCCGGCCGGAGCAGCCCGAGCACCGCCGCCGCCACCGCCGCCGGCGGGATCGCCGCGACCGGGCCCGCCGTGAACGGCGCGATCCCGGTGAACCGCAGGTCGCGCCAGGTGGCCGGGTCGCGCCACCGGATCCGCCAGGACTGGTCCATGAGGGCGTCCCGGCGGCTGCGTTCGTACGTGTACCCGTTCCACCAGTAGCCGGTGGACATCCGGGTGATCGGTCCGGCCGTCCGGTAGCCGGCCGGGACGGCGGTGCCGGTCCACCGCTCGACCAGGAGGCGGACCGCCCGGCAGACCGGACGGGCCAGGGCGAGCGTGCCCGTGCCCGCCACCACCACGGGCAGCAGCCACGACCACGGGTTGGCCGGGCCCCACCGGATGCCCAGGGCCACGGCGGCGGCCCACACCGCCGGTATCGCCAGGGTGACGGCCGCCACCGCGCACGACCGGACGAATCCCACCCCCACGCGTTCGGCCCATGCCGCCGGCTGTCCCATGTCCGCGTCCCCCGCTCTCCGCTCGATACCCCCACTCTGCACCCTGGGGAGCCCGTCGACGCCCTGGTCAGGCGAATGGTGCGGCTGGGCCCACCCCGTCGTGGGTCCAGGCCCCACCGGCCTCCGGGCGCACCCTGCGGTCGGACTCGCGCCTCCGGGCAGACGCCGCACCCGGGGAGCGGCCGGCGGGGCCGTAGCCCGAATGCATGTATCGCTCTCTTGACTGGCGTCACCGACGCGCCATACTGGCCTCACTCCCCGCTCGCACGATGAGGTGCCCGCCCATGGAGCTCTCCCCCTCAGCGCACGTGGACACGTTCTGTCGAGACCACCTCCCGCCCTTCGAGCAGTGGCCGGAACTCCTCTTCGAACTCCCGGAGTTGGCCTACCCCGACCGCCTGAACTGCGCCGCCGCACTGCTCGACGACACCATCGACCGCCTCGGCCCGGACCGCCCCTGCCTGTTGACCCCCACCGGCGGGTGGTCATACGGCGAACTGCGCGACCACGCCGACCGGATCGCCCGTCTGCTGACCGAGGACCTCGGCCTCGCCACCGGCAACCGGGTCCTACTGCGCGGCCCCAACACCCCCTGGCTGGCGGCCTGTTGGCTCGGCGTCCTGAAGGCCGGCGGGGTGGCCGTCACCACCGTGCCGCTGCTGCGGGCCGCCGAGCTGACCGAGCTGCACCGGATCGCCCGGCCCGTCCTCGCGCTGTGCGACCACCGCTTCCTGGACGAGCTGCACCGGGCGCGCACCCCCGGCCTGCGCGTCCTGCGCTACGGCGGCCCCGGCCCCGAGGACCTCACCGCCCGCAGCGCCGCCAAGCCCGCCGGCTTCCCGGCCGTCCCGACCGCCGCCGACGACGTCGCACTGATCGCCTTCACCTCCGGCACCACCGGCCGCCCCAAGGCCACCCTGCACTTCCACCGCGACGTGCTCGCCATCGCCGACACCTTCTCCCGCCACCTGCTCCACCCCACCCCCGAGGACGTCTTCACCGGCACCCCGCCGCTCGGCTTCACCTTCGGCCTCGGCGGCCTGCTGGTCTTCCCGCTGCGGGCGGGCGCCGCCAGCCTGCTGCTGGAGCAGGCCACCCCCGAGCAGCTCGCCGAGCAGGTCCGCCGGCACCGGGTGAGCGTGCTGTTCACCGCGCCGACCGGGTACCGGGCGATCCTGGCCGCCGGGCTGGCCGACCGGCTGGCCGGGGTGCGGCGCTGCGTCTCGGCGGGCGAGCCGCTGCCCGCCGCGGTCGGGCAGGCCTTCCGCGCGGCCACCGGGCAGCGGCTGATCGACGGCCTCGGCGCCACCGAGCTGCTGCACGTCTTCATCTCGGCCGCCGACCAGGACGTCCGCCCCGGCTCCACCGGTCGGCCCGTCCCCGGCTTCCGGGCCGCGGTCCTGGACGAGCGGGGCCGCCCGGTGCCCGACGGCGAGCCCGGGCTGCTCGCCGTCAAGGGCCCGACCGGCTGCCGCTACCTGGACGACGAACGCCAGCTGGACTACGTCCGCGACGGCTGGAACATCACCGGCGACACCTACGTCCGGGACCAGGACGGCTACTTCTGGTTCCGCGCCCGCAACGACGACATGATCGTCTCGGCCGGTTACAACATCGCCGGACCCGAGGTGGAACAGGCCCTCGCCACCCACCCCGACGTGGCCGACTGCGCGGTGGTCGGTGCGCCGGACGAGCGGCGCGGCGCGGTGGTGAAGGCGTACGTGGTGCTGCGCGAGGGCGTCCCGGCCGGGCCGGAGACGGCGCGCGGGCTCCAGGAGCACGTCAAGCGCACCATCGCGCCGTACAAGTACCCGCGGGTGGTCGAGTTCGTGGCCGAGCTGCCGCGCACCGCGACCGGCAAGCTGCACCGCGCCGAGCTGCGCCGACGGGCCGCGCCGGCCCCGGCCAGCGTCGCCGTCGAGCGCCGGGTGGAGTGGTCCGACACCGACGCCGCCGGGCACTACCACTTCTCCGCCGTGCAGCGCTGGGCCGAGGCGGCGGAGGCGGCGCTGCTGCACCGGCTCGGGCTGGCCGACCTGTTCGGGCGGATTCCCCGGGTGCACTTCGAGGCCGACTACCGCGAGCGGCTCTGGTTCGGCGACCTGGTCCGCACCGAACTGCGGGTGGTCCGGGTCGGCGGCTCCTCGCTGCACTACGCCTTCGAGGTGCACGGCCCGCACGGGCTGGCCGCGAGCGGGCGGATGTCGGTGGTGCACTCCCCGCCGCAGGACGGGGGCAGCGAGCCGTGGCCCGCACAGGTCCGCCGCACGCTGGCGGAGTCGGGGCCGCAGCGGCCCGAGGTGCTCGCATGAGCCCGGCACCGGGCACCGCCCGGATCGCGGTGATCGGCGCCGGCCCCGGCGGGCTCTACTTCGCCGCCCTGGCCAAGCGGTTGGCGCCCGACCGGGAGCTCACCGTCTTCGAGCGGGACGCCCCGGAGGACGAGTCCGGCTTCGGCGTGGTCTTCTCCGACGAGACCCTGGACGGCATCGCCCGGGCCGACCCCCGGGTGTTCGCCGCGATCAGCGCCGAGTTCGCCCGCTGGAGCGACATCGACGTCCGGTACGCGGGCGAGGTCCGCACCAGCGGAGGCCACGGCTTCGCCGCCCTGGACCGCAACCGGCTGCGCGCCGTCCTGAGAGAGCGCTGCGCCGAACTGGCGGTGGACGTGCGCTACCGCACCCCGGCGCCGCCGGTCGACCGGCTGGCCGCCGAGTACGACCTGGTGGTGGCCGCCGACGGCATCCGCTCCGGCACCCGGGCCGCGTTCCCGGAGAGCTTCCGCCCGGACCTGGACGAGCGCCACTGCCGCTACATGTGGCTCGCCACCGACAAGGTCTTCGAGGCCTTCACCTTCATCGTCGAGCGGTACGACTTCGGCGTCCTCCAGGTGCACGCCTACCCGTACAGCGCCACCCGCTCGACCTTCATCGTCGAGGCGGCCGCGGACGCCTGGCACCGGGCGGGCTTCGAGGCCATGGCCGCACGGGAGTTGACGCGCGGCGAGAGCGACCTGGCGAGCGTGCGGCGCTGCGCGGAGCTGCTCGCCGGGCACCTGGACGGCCACCGGCTGATCCCCAGCGCGTCCCGCTGGATCCGCTTCACCACGGTGCGGAACGCGAGTTGGCGCCACCGCAACGTGGTGCTGCTCGGCGACGCCGCGCACTCCGCGCACTTCTCGATCGGCTCGGGCACCAAGCTCGCCCTGGAGGACGCCCTCGCCCTGGCCGCCGCGCTGAGCGAACAGCCCTCCCTGGACGAGGCGTTGGCCGCCTACGAGGCCGAGCGCCGCCCGGTGGTGGAGTCCACCCAGCGCGCCGCGCAGGCCAGCCTGGAGTGGTTCGAGACGATCGGGCGGCGCACCGGGCAGGGCGTCGACCAGTTCGCCTTCAACCTGCTCACCCGCAGCCGGCGGGTCACCTACGGCAGCCTGCGGGCCCGCGACCCCGCCTTCGTGGACGCCGTGGACACCGCCGTCGGCGGCTCGCCCGGGGTGCCGCCGATGTTCCGACCGCTGAAGCTGGGCGCGCTGGAGCTGCGCAACCGCGTCGTGGTGCCCCCGCTCGCCACCTTCACCTCCCCCGACGCGCTGCCCAGCGGCTTCGACCGGGCCCAGCTGACCGGGCACGCGCTCGGCGGCGCGGGGCTGGTGATCGCCGGGATGACCGCGGTCGGCCCCGAAGGCCGGGCCACCGACCGGTGCCCGGGCCTGTGGACCGACCACCAGGAGGCCTCCTGGCGTCAACTCGTGGACGCTGTACGGGCGGTGAGCGACACCCCGCTCGGCATCCAGCTGACCCACGCCGGCCGCCGGGGCGCGACCACCGCCCCCGGGCCGGACGGCGTCGGGCGCCCGCTCGCCGAGGGCTGGCCGCTGCTCGCCCCCTCAGCCATTCCCTGGGACGCCGACAGCGCGCTGCCGCACGAGGCGAACGACATCCAACTGGCCGCCGTCACCGCGGACTTCGCGGCCGCCGCCGAGCGGGCCGCCCGGGCCGGCTTCGACGCGCTGGAGCTCCAATTCGGCCACGGCCACCTGCTCTCCTCCTTCCTCTCCCCCCTCACCAACCGCCGCACCGACCGATACGGCGGCCCGCTCGCCCACCGGCTGCGGCTGCCGCTGGAGGTGCTGACGGCGGTGCGCGCCGTCTGGCCGACCGGACGGCCGCTGCTGGTGCGGATCTCGGCGAGCGACTGGGCGCCCGGCGGCACCACCGAGGAGGAGGCCGTGGCGATCTGCCGCGCGCTCGCCGAGGCCGGGGCGGACGCGCTGGACGTCTCCACCGGCGAGGTGGTGGCGCACCAGCGGCCGCCGTACGGGCGCGGCTACCAGACGCCCTTCGCCGAGCTGGTCCGCGCCGCCACCGGGCTGCCGACCATCGCGGTCGGCGCGATCTCCGGGTCCGACGACGCCGACTCCGTCCTGCTGGCCGGGCGGGCCGACCTGGTCGCGGTCGGCCGCGCCCAGCTGTACGACCCGCTCTGGACGCTGCACGCCGCCGCCGAACGGGGCTACACCGGGCCGGGCGCCCGCTGGCCCGAGCCCTGGCGGGCGGGCAGCCGCAGGCCGCCGGGCCCGAGCGCCGACCGGGTCGCCCCGCGCCTGCACCTGCTGCGCGAGCCGCCCGCGCCCGTCCACCGCCGCTGGTCACCCCGCCCGGATCCGCCGCGCTCTGAGCCACCGCGTGCTTGAGCCGTCCCGTCCTTGAGCCGCCCGCGCTCGAGCCGTCCCGAGGAGAGCCGAGGAGCCATGCCCCAGCTGCCCCGCTTCACCGCCGCCGCCGTCCAGGCCGCCCCGGTCTACCTGGACCCCGCCGCCACCGTCGACAAGGCCGTCGCACTGGTCCACGAGGCGGCCGGGCAAGGCGCCGAACTGGTGGTCTTCCCCGAGGTCTTCGTGCCCGGCTACCCGTACTGGAACTGGACGATGAACCCGGTGCAGGGCTCGACCTGGTACGAGCGCCTGTACCGGGCCGCCGTGGACGTCCCCGGGCCGTACGTCGACACCCTGCGGGCCGCCGCCCGGCAGGCCGGCGTGGTGCTGGTGATCGGGATCAACGAACGCGGCCGGCCCGGCCTCGGGCCGCTCTACAACACCGTGCTGGTCATCGACGCGGACGGCGGACTGCTCAGCGCGCACCGCAAGCTGATGCCGACCTGGGCCGAGAAGCTGACCTGGGCACAGGGCGACGGCTCCACCCTCACGGTGCATCCCACCGCCGTCGGCCCGCTCGGCGCGCTGGCCTGCGGCGAGAACACCAACCCGCTGGCCCGCTTCACCCTGCTGGCCCAGGGCGAACTGGTCCACGCCGCCTGCTACATCGCGCTGCCGGTGGGCCCCGAGGACTACGACATGGCGGACTCGATCGCGTTGCGCACCGCCGCGCACTGCTTCGAGGGCAAGGTGTTCTCCGTCGTCTCCTGCTCCACCGTCTCACCCGAGATGGTGGACCTGATCGCGGGCGACGACCCGCAGGTCCGCAAGCAGCTCGCCCGCCCGCACAGCGCCCTGTCCGGGATCTTCGGCCCGGACGGCCGTCCCGTCACCGAACCGCTGGTGGACGAGGAGGGCATCGTCTACGCCGAGATCGACCTCGGCCACTGCGTCCGGCCCCGGCAGATGCACGACATCGTCGGCCACTACAACCGCTTCGACGTCTTCCGGCTGCACGTGGACAAGCGCCCGCTGCGGCCGCTGGTGTTCCCCGAGGAGGAGGCATGACCAGCCCCGAGCACGTCCCCGACCGTCACGACGACTTCGACGACGACCGGATCGGCCGGTCCCGGGTCACCGACAGCCCCGAGCTGCTCGCCTACTACGAGGAGTTGGCCGCACACGAGGCCGGCGCCCTGTGGACGGTCGCGAACGAGATCGAGCCCTGGTACCCCCAGCCGAAGTCCGTCCCGGTGCTCTGGCGCTACGCCGACCTCCGCCCGCTGGTGCGCAAGGCACTGCCGCTGGTGAAGGCCGACGACGCCGGACGCCGGGTGGTGATGCTGGTGAACCCCGGCCGCCGCGAACTGAGCGCCGCCGTCGGCCTGTTGTACACCGGCCTGCAGATCATGGGCCCCGGCGAGGCGATGACCGCGCACCGCCACCAGGCCTCCGCGCTGCGCTTCGTCCACGAGGGCACCGGCGCCTGGACCATCGTGGACGGGCAGAAGCTCAGGGTCGGCCCGCGCGACTTCGCGATCACCCCGAACAACACCTGGCACGAACACGGCAACGAGGCCGACGACGCCCCGGTGATCTGGCAGGACGGCCTGGACATCCCGCTGGTCAACACCCTCGACGCCAACTTCTACGAGGTCCACCCGGAGCTGTACCAGCGGCCGGGCCCGGTCATCAACTCCTCGCTGCTCAGCTACGGCGGCAACCTGTTGCCGTACGGCGCCGAGAAGTGGACCAGGCCCTACTCGCCGCTGTTCGGCTGGCCCTGGGAGCCCAGCTACCACGCGCTGTGCGAACTCGCCCGCGCCACCGCGGGATCGCCGTACGACGGCGTGATCATGGAGTACACCAACCCGGTCACCGGCGGCCCGGTGATGCCGACCATGTCCGCCCACCTCCAGCTGCTCCGCCCGGGCCAGGCCACCCGCGCCCACCGGCACACCGGCTCCGTGGTGTACACCGCGGCCAAGGGCCGGGGCGTCTCGGTGATCGCGGGACAGCGCTTCGCCTGGCAGCAGGGCGACATCTTCGTCGTCCCGTCCTGGGCCTGGCACGAGCACGCGAACCTCGACCAGGGCGAGGACGCCTGCCTGTTCTCCTTCAACGACTTCCCGGTGATGCGGGCGCTCGGCCTCCACCGCGAGGAGGCCCACCCGGACGGGCAGCAGCCCACCACCACCGCCTGACCAGGAGCCCCACCACCATGCACCTGTTGACCTTCCGTACCCACCACGCCGACGACACTGGCGACGCTGGTGCCCCGCGCCTCGGCGCCCGGCTGGACGGCGACCGGGTCGCCGACCTGACCGCCCTCGCCACCGCCGCCGGCGCCCAACTTCCCCCCGACCTCCTCGGGTTGATCCGCGCCGGCGAGCCTGCCCTGGCCACCGCCCGGGAGCTGCTCGCCGGGGCTCCGGCCACCAGGCCGCTCGCCGAGGTCGCGCTGTGCGCGCCGCTGCGCCCCGGCAAGATCGTCGGCGTCGGCCTCAACTACGTGGAGCACGTGGCGGAGTCGCACCGCACCCTGGACACCGACCGCGAACTGCCCGACCGCCCGGTGCTGTTCGACAAGCCCTCGACCGCCGTCACCGGCCCGGGCGGCCCCATCCTGCACAACGCCGACCTCACCAAGCAGCTCGACTGGGAGTGCGAACTCGCCGTGGTGATCGGCGCACCGGCCTTCCGGGTGGCCGAGGCGGACGCGCTGCGGTACGTGTTCGGCTACAGCATCGTCAACGACATCAGCGCCCGCGACCAGCGCCGTTCCGGCCAGTGGTTCTTCTCCAAGGGCCAGGACAGCTACGCGCCGTTCGGCCCGGTCGTGGTGACCGCCGACGAGATCCCCGACCCGCAGCGGCTCGACCTCTCGCTGAAGGTCAACGGCGAGCTGCGGCAGGACTCCAACACCCGCCACATGCTGTTCGGCGTCGCCCGGCTGATCGCCGACATCTCCTCCGGTGTCACCCTGGAACCGGGCGACGTGATCGCCACCGGCTCCCCCTCGGGCGTCGGCGCCGGGATGGTGCCCCCGCAGTTCCTCCAGCCCGGCGACCTGGTCGAGGCCACCGTCGAGCGGATCGGCACGCTCGCCAACCCGGTGATCGACGCCCGCTGACCCGTCCGGACCGGAAAGGACCGTCCACCCGATGACCACCTACCGGATCGGCCAGATCGTCCCGAGTTCCAACGTCACCATGGAGACCGAGGTCCCCGCCCTGCTGCGGGCCCGCGAGGCGGTCGCCCCCGAGCGGTTCACCTTCCACTCCAGCCGGATGCGGATGACCAGGGTCACCCCCGAGCAACTGCGCGCCATGGACCGGGAGTCCGACCGCTGCGCCACCGAGCTCTCGGACGCCCGGATGGACGTGATCGGCTACGCCTGCCTGGTCGCGGTGATGGCCGCCGGCCCCGGCTACCACCGCGAGGCCGAACGGCGGCTGCACCTGCGGACCGTCCGGAACGGCGCCCCCGCGCCCGTCGTCACCAGCGCCGGCGCCCTGGTCGCCGGACTGCACGAGCTCGGGGCGGCGAAGGTCGCCATGGTCACCCCGTACCTGCGGCCGCTGGCCCGGACGGTGGTCGAGTACCTCGCCGCGGAGGGCATCGAGGTGCTCGACCACGCCGCCCTGGAGATCGCCGACAACCTGGACGTGGCCGCCCACGACCCGGCCCGGCTGCCCGCGATCGCCCGCGGCCTCGCGTACTCCGACGCCGACGCGGTGGTGCTGTCGGCCTGTGTGCAGCTGCCCTCGCTGTCCGCCGTCGAGGAGGCCGAACGGCAGTTGGGCAAGCCGGTGGTCTCGGCCGCCGTCTGCACCACGCACCAGCTCCTGCGGGCCCTCGGCCTGCCCGCCTTCGCGCCCGGGGCCGGGCACCTGCTCTCCGGGGCCTACGCGTAGCGGCCCGCACTACGCGCCGCGGGCCGCCCCACGCGCAGCGGCCCGCACTACGCGCCGCGGGCCGCCCCACGCGCAGCGGCCCGCACTACGCGCTGCGGGCCGCCCCGCGCGTGGGGCCCCGGCCATGGGCGACTTGGAAACGCAGGAATCCGCGTCCCCCGGACCGGCCCTCTCGTTATGATCGCCACCAGTCGCCGGGGAGGAGGGCCCGCATGTCCGACAGCACACCCCGGCCGAGCTCCCTGATCCACACCGTCTACGGCGAGTTCGTGCGCCGCCTCGGCGGCTGGATATCCATCGCCGACCTGATCGCCCTGCTGGCCGAGCTGGACGTCGACGGCCAGGCCGTCCGCTCGGCGACGTCCCGGCTGAAGAAGGCCGGCACCCTGCTCCAGGAGCGCCGCGCGGGGACCGGCTACCGGCTGGCCCCGGCGATGGAGCCGGTGTTCGAGGAGGGCGACCGGCGGATCTTCCACAGCCTGGAGCCCGCCGCACTCGACGACGGCTGGGTGGTGGCGGTCTTCTCGGTGCCGGAGTCCGCCCGCGCCCACCGCCACCAGCTGCGCTCCCGGCTGAGCTGGCTCGGCTTCGGCAACGCCGCGCCCGGGGTCTGGCTGGCCCCCGCCCGGCTGCTACCGGACGCCCGCCGGCTGCTGGACCGGCTCGGGCTGAGCGCCTACGTCCACCTGTTCCTCTCCGCCGAGTACGTCGGCTTCGCCGATCCCCTCGCGGCGGTGGCGAGTTGGTGGGACCTCCCGGCGATCGAGGCGCAGTACGCGGCGTTCGCCGACACCTGGCGCCCGGCCGCCGAGGAGTTTCGCGGACGGTCGCCGGTCGACCCGGCCGAGGCGTTCCGCGACTACGTGCCGATGCTCACCCAGTGGCGCCGGCTGCCGTACCTGGACCCCGGGCTGCCCGCCCAGCTGCTGCCCGCCGACTGGAACGCGGTGCCCGCCCGCGCGGTGTTCACCGAGTTGCACGGACTGCTCGCCGAGCCCAGCCTCCGGTACGTCGAGAAGGTAACCGGGCTGTCCCACCCCCAGGAGCCGCGATGACCGACCCCGCCCCCGCCGACCTGCTGATCCGCGCCGCCGCCGTGCAGACCCTGGTGCCCGGCGCGCCGCCCCGCCGGGCGGTCGCCGTCACCGGCGGCCGGATCACCGCCCTCTCCGCCGCGCCCGACGGGCTGGACGCCCTGGTCGGCCCGGCCACCGAGGTGGTGGACGCCCCGGGCTCGACCGTGCTGCCCGCCTTCGACGACACCCACACCCATCTGATCCTGGCCGGGCACAGCGTCCACGGCGTGCCGGTCCACCGGGCCCGCGACCTCGCCGGCTTCCTCGGCCTGATCCGCGAGCGCGCCGCCGCGACCCCCGCCGGCGAGTGGATCCACACCACGGTCAACTGGCAGGAGGTGCTGCTGGCCGAGCAACGGCTGCCCACCACCGGGGAGTTGGACACCGCCGCCGCCGAGCACCCGGTGCTGGTGCGCCGCGGCGCGTACAACATGGTGCTCAACTCGGCCGCTCTGCGGCTGGCCGGGATCACCGAGTCGACCGAGGCGCCGCCCGGCGGTGCGATCGAGCGCGACGAGCACGGGCGGCTGACCGGCCGGCTGATCAACCGGGCGGTCGAGCTGGTCGAACGGGTGCTGCCGCGCCCCACCCTCGCGGAGCGGATCGAGGGCCTGCGCGCCGCCTCCGCCGACTACGCGGCCGGCGGGATCGGCACGGTCCGCGACTGCCTGGTCCCGGTCGAGGACCTCGACGTGCTGGACGCCGCCCGGGCGGCGGGCGCCCTGGCGGTCCGGGTCCGGGCACTGGTCTCCGGCTTCGCCGCCCGCACGCCGGAGCAGGTGGACGCGCTGCTGGACCGGATGGACGACTGGCGCGCCGCCGGTCGGGACGACGACCGACTGCGGCTGTGGGGTGTCAAGTTCGGCATCGACGGCGGCTTCGAGGCGGCCGCGGTGGAGGAGCCGTACCAGGGGCAGGCCTGCTACCACGGCCGGCTGCTCTGGGAGCCGGCCGAGCTGCTCGCGGCGGTGGACCGGGTGGTGGAGCGCGGCTGGCGGGTCGGGGTGCACGCCTGGGGCGACCGCGGGCTGCGGGTGCTGCTGGACGTCTTCGAGCAGGTGCTGAAGCGTCGCCCGGGCCTGCTGCCCGGCACGCTGGTGGTCGAGCACGGCGGCCTGGCCCGCCCGGGGCAGCGGGCCCGGGCGATCGCGCTCGGCATCCCCGTGACGGTGCAGCACCCGCTGCTGCACGACGGCGCCCTCACCCAGCAGCGGGCCTGGGGCGAGGAGCGCACGGCCGCGCTCTTCCCGCTGCGCGAGTGGCTGGACGAGGGCGCGCTGATCACCGGCGGCTCGGACTTCCCGGTCGGCCCGTACGGCGCGATGGTGTCGGTGTGGGGCATGACCACCCGGGGCACCACGGCCGGGGTGGTCGGGCCGGAGCACGCGATCGGCCGGGCCGAGGCGGTCGCGCTGCACACGGTGAACGCGGCCCGGCTGACCGGCGAGAGCGCGGTGCGCGGCAGCCTGCGGCCGGGGACGTTCGCCGACCTCACGGTGTGGCCGGTCGATCCGCTGGACTGCCCGGTGGACGCGCTGCGCGAGCTGCGACCCATCCGGACGGTGGTCGACGGGCGCACGACGCACCGCATGTGACGGTATGTCAGACTGCGGCGAGCTCCCGCAGGTCGATGCCGCGGTGCAGCGCGCGCAGGTCCTCGTGCAGGGTGGACGGCGGGACGGCGAGCACCCCGCAGCCGGCCCGGCTCAGGCAGCGCCGGGTGACCGAGCGGCGCGTCAGCCCGCGCACCCTGGCCCGGACGCCGCCCTGCTCGCCGGTGCTGACCACCAGCAGGTCGCCGGGACGGTCGGCGAGCCCGGTCAGCACCGCCGCGGCCTCGCCACGGATGACCAGCGGCCGCACCGCCACACCGATCGGCAGGCCGCCGAAGGCCTGCTCCAGCGCGCTCTCCATCCGCGCCTCGGCGAGTTCCTGCCAGGCGCGCAGCAGCGGCGGGCACGGCCGGGCGCGGTAGTTGCGCTCGCCGCCGACCGGCGTCCAGGCGAGCACCGGTACCAGGACGGCCCGCCGGACCCGGGCCTCCTCGGCCGCCCGGTGCAGGGCGGTCAGGCTGTGCAGGGAACCGCTGACTCCGACGATGACGCGGGCGCCGTCCGACATGATCCTTCACTTTCCGATGCAAAAACTCTTCGATGTCTGCGATTAGGTTGCCACCGTCCACCTTTAGCCTGCAAATCCAAGGCATTAACTGAATGCGACCTTGCATCTCTCGGCATATCCATGCCCCGGCCACCCGCCGGGCGCCCCAGTGCCGGCCTACCCATGCTCGATCACATGTTCGAATGAAGGCGTACGCTGATCCCATGCACGGCACCGTCCACCTCCAGCCCTCGCTGTTCGACGACGCGGACCGCGGCGACATCCGCCTCGGCCCGCTCGACGGCCTGCGGCGGCAGCCGCTCGGCGACGGCGCCTGGCTGGACGTGCTCCCGGGCTGGCTGCACGGGGCGGACGAGCTGTTCGAACAGCTGGCCGCCACCGTGCCCTGGCGGGCCGAGCGCCGCGAGATGTACGAGCGGACGGTCGACGTCCCGCGCCTGCTGGCCTCCTACCCGGCGCAGGCCGAACCGCCGCACCCGGTGCTGGGCCTGGCCCGGGCCACGCTGAGCCGGCACTACGCCCGGGAGCTCGGCGAGCCGTTCCGCACCCTCGGCCTCTGCTACTACCGGGACGGCCGGGACAGCGTGGCCTGGCACGGCGACCGGATCGGGCGCGGCGCCCGCGAGGACACCATGGTGGCGATCCTCTCCGTCGGCGAGCCGCGCACCCTGGCACTGCGGCCCCGGTCCGGCGGCGCGGCCGTCGTCCGCCACCCGCTGGGCCACGGGGACCTGGTGGTGATGGGCGGCTCCTGCCAGCGCACCTGGGAGCACGCGATCCCCAAGACGGCCCGCCCGGTGGGCCCGCGGATCAGCATCCAGTTCCGGCCGCACGGGGTGTCCTGATCCCCCGCTTGCCGCGCACCCGCCGGGCGCGGAGGCTGGCGAGTGGGGCCGGACGCACGAACCCCACAGCCACCGGGCACCGAACGCCCGGGAGCCGAACGCCGGACCCCGAACCCCGAACGCCGCACACCGGGCCCGTCAGGAGGCCGCATGCCGAAGCCGGGCGTCTACCACGCCGGGGTCCCGTGCTGGGTCGTGCTCACGACGCCGGACACCGCACGGGCGCAGGCCTTCTACGGTGCGCTGTTCGACTGGGAGTTCGTCCCGACCGGCCCCGCCGAGGCAGTGGCCACCCGGTACGGCGCCCAGGTCGCGGCCGTCGAACGGGCCCGGTCGGCCGACCCGCCCGCCGCCTGGACCACCTTCCTCGCCTGCCCCGACCCGCTGCACACCGCCACCGCCGTCCGGGCCGCCGGCGGCCGCCTCGCCCGGGAGCCGTACGAGGTGCCCGAGCAGGGCCGCGCCGCACTCGCCGTGGACCCGCTCGGCGCCCGCTTCGGGCTCTGGCAGGCAGGCACCATCGACGGCGCAGGCCTGGTCGACGAGCCGGGCGCGCTCGCCTGGAACGAACACCTCTCCCCCGACCCGGACGCCGCCCGGGCGTTCTACCGCCGGGTGCTCGGCTACAGCTACGACCGCCCGCGGGCGGGCCACGCCCTCGCCCGGGTGGCCGGCCTGCCCGCGTGCAGCATCGGCCCCGCCGACCCGGGGACGGGCGCGGGCGCGCGCTGGCTGGTCCACTTCGCGACCGAGGACACCGACCGTGCGGCCGACCGGGTGCGCGCCCTCGGCGGCACCGTCGTCACCGGCCCGGCGCCGGCGCCGTTCGGCCGCACCGCACGGGTCCGGGACGACGCCGGCGCGGAGTTCGTGCTGGTCGCCGTCCCGGCCCGGGACGCCGCGGCGGCGGCCTGAGCCCGGACCGCCCACTCGCCTGCGGGGCCGACCGCCCCGCGCGCCGGTCCCGGCCACCCCTTCCGTCAGTCAATTTGCCTTCCTGGCAAGACCGTTCGACCCGGACCTCACCGCACTGGGCGATCGGCCCCGCCGACCCGGCTGTCCGTTGCGACCGCTACCGTGCTGGCATGAGTTCCTTCCTGCGCGCGTACCTGGTCGACCCGGCGGAGCTCCGGCTCCGCGTCGGCAGCGGCAACGAGGGGGCGGTCGACGAGGCCCTCGCGTACTTCGGCCCGTCCCTGGACCGGTCCGACGAGCACTTCGCCGACGAGATCGCGCAGGGCGCTCCGACCGCCCTGGCGGCGCTGCGCGCCGTGGTGCACGGCGGCCCCTTCTCCGGGGACGAGGACCACGCCTTCCAGTACGGCTACGCCTACCGGCGGCTGTGCTGGCTGGTCGGGCAGCCGCTGGAGGTCGACTCCTTCGGCCCGTTCCGGGGCAACTGGCTGGAGGTGGTCGACGACGGCCTGAAGGCGTACGGGATCACCGCCGTCTCGGTCGCGGACTTCCAGTACGGCGGCGGCCTCCCCGCCGGACTGCCCCACTGCGACGTGCCGTCCTGCGCCGCCTGGTCGGCCGAGGACTGCCGGCGGGCCCTGGAGCAGTTCGAACGGGCCGAGCGCGAGGGCCGCACACCGGCGCCGGAGCGCGAGGTGGCCGAGGCCGTCGCGGAGGTCGTCGGCTGGCTCCGGCTCGCGCGGCACCGGAAGGGCGGCGACGTCGTCGGCTTCGTCTCCTGAGCCGCCTGGCCCCGGACGACCCCGCCTGGCCCCGGACGACCCCGCCTGACCCCGGACGACCCCGCCTGACCCCGGACGACCTCGGGAGTCCCGACCGGTGGCGGGACTCCCGAGTGGGCCGGTGGCCGGCGGAGGTCAGTCCTTCACCGCGCCGGCCAGCCCGGAGACCAGCTTGCGCTGCACCGCGATGAAGAAGATCAGCACCGGCACCGTCATCAGCGTGGACGCCGCCATGATGCCGCCCCAGTCGTTCTCGTCCGGCTTGAAGAAGACCAGCAGCGCCGAGGGCAGCGTCTGGTTCTGGGTGGCGCTGATGATGAAGGTCTTGGCGAAGACGAAGTCGTTCCACGCCGCGATGAAGGAGAACACGCTGGTCGCGGCGAGGCCCGGCGCCACCAGCGGCAGCAGGATCCGCCACAGGATGCGGGTCCGGCCGGCCCCGTCGATCTGCGCGGCCTCCTCGATCGACACCGGGACGGCCGCGACGAAGCCGCGCATCATCCAGATCCCGAACGGCAGCGAGAACGCCAGCTGCACCAGGACCAGCGAGGCCAGGGTGTTCAGCCCGATGCCCGGGGCGAACCGGCCGGCGTCGCGGAACATGAAGAACAGCGGGATGGTCAGAGCCTCGACCGGGATCATCTGGGCGATCAGGAACATCACCATGATGGTGGTGCGGAACCTGAACCGGAACCTGGTCACGGCCACCGCCGCCAGGAAGACCACGACCGCCGACAGCACCACCACCGACAGCGCGACCACCAGGCTGTTCACGAAGTAGCGGCTGAAGCCGTCCACGCTGAGCACCTGGCGGAAGCTCTCCAGCGTGGGGTGGGCGGTCCACGGTCTGGGGTCGAGCGACTGGATCTCACCCTTGGGCTTGAAGGCCGAGAGCACCATCCAGAAGATCGGGAAGGCGGTGACCACGCCCAGCAGGACCGCGCCGGTGTTGGCGGCCAGCCGCCACCGGCCCCGGGTGCTCCGACCCCGGGTGCTCCGGCCCCGGCCGTCCCGGTCGCCGGTCCGGCCCCGACCGGTTCGGCCGTCGGCGGCCCCGGAGCCGTCGGAGTCCCGACTCGGCTTCACGGCAAGGGAGTTCACCGGGCTCACAGTTCGTTCCCCGTCCGTCGCAGGGTGCGGATGTACAGGACCGTCGGGATCACCAGGATCAGCAGCATGATCACGCCGATCGCCGCGCCCAGCCCGTACTGCGAGGAGGCGAACGCCTTCTGGTACGCGTACACGTTGAGCACCAGGTTCTGGCCGGCGATGCCGCCGCCCTCGGTCATCACGTAGATCTGGGTGAAGACCTTGAAGTCCCAGATCACCGACTGGATCACCACGATGGTCAGGATCGGCCGCAGCATCGGCGCGGTGATCCGGCGGAAGGTGGTCCAGGTGTTGGCGCCGTCCAGGGCGGCCGCCTCCATGACCTCCTCCGGAATGGCCCGGATGCCCGCGTAGAGGGTGACCATCACGAACGGGTAGGAGTGCCACACCACCACGGCGCCGACGATCAGGAACGCCGTCCACTTGTCGTAGAACCAGTTGAACTCGTGGAAGCCGGAGAGTCCGAGCCCCTCCAGGGTGTGGTTGACCAGGCCGAGGTTGGTGTCGAACAGGAAGCTCCACACCGTCGAACCGGTCATCGCCGGCGCCGCCCAGGCGGCCATCGCCGCGGTGGTCAGCACCAGCCGCGGCCACCGGCCGACCTTGGTGAGCAGCACCGCGAGGGCGGCGCCGACGGCCAGGGTGGCGACCACGCAGAACGCGGCGAAGCCGATGGTCTGGAACAGCACCGTCCAGAACTGCTCGTCCTCGAGGATCCTCGTGTAGTTGCCGAAGCCGACGAAGGAGGTCGGGACGCCGCCGGAGGCCTGGGCCTGCCCGAAGTCCAGGACGGACAGCAGGCCCAGCTGGTAGATCGGATAGGCGACCAGCGGGATCAGGATGACCGCGGCCGGCAGGAGCAGCAGCAGCGGGGGCCGCCGGCGCCGACCGCCCGGGGGTGCGGCCGGCGCCCTGCCCCCTCGGCGCCTCTGCGGGGAAGGCGGCGCCGGGGCGGTCGAGGTGGATACGGACACGTGCGGGACCTGTCTCTCTGTCGGGCGTCAGCGCGCGGCGAAGGCCGAGGAGACCTGCGCGGCGGCGTCGGCCGAGGCCTTGGCCACGTCCGCCTTGCCGGTGACGACCTGCTGGAGCATCGTCGGGATCACCGCCTGGGCGTCGATCTGCGTCCACGCCTGGTCGAGCGGGACGAACCTGGTGCCGGCCGCGATGGTGTCGGTGAAGGGCTTCAGGAACGCGTCCTTCGTCGCGACCTTGCCGCTGACGGACTTGAGCGTCGGCAGGTTGCCCATCGCGTCGTACATCTGCTCCTGGTACGTGGGGCCCGCCAGCAGCTCGGCGAACTCGACGGCCAGCGTGCGGTGCTTGGCCGCCTTCATCACGCCCAGGTTGTTGCCGCCGGCGAAGGCCGGGGCGATCGAGCCGGGCTTCTCGCCGGGCAGCGGCACCACGCCGTACTTCCCCTTGACCGCGCCCGCCTCCACCTTGCCGCGGTTGGAGTTCAGCAGCACCGCCATGGCCGACTTGCCGGCCGCGAACAGGTCGACGGTCTTGCCGCCGGTCAGGTCCGCGCACTGCTGGGCGGGGCAACCGTCGGCGCCGAACAGGTCGGTGTAGCGCTTGATCCCGGCCTGCGAGGCGGGCGAGTCGATCGCGGCCTTGAACGAGGAGCCGTCCTTGGTGGCGATGTCGCCGCCCGCGTCCCAGACGAAGGGCAGCGCGGCGAAGGTGTACTTGCCGCCGACGGCGATGCCGAAGGTGTCCGGGTGCGCGGCGTGGATCCTCTGGTTGGCGGCGACCAGTTCGGCGTACGAGGTCGGCGGGGTGAGGCCGGCCTCGGTGAACAGGTCGGTGCGGTAGTACAGCGCGCGCACGCCGACCCACCAGGGCAGGCCGTAGGTCTTGCCGTCGACCACGGCGGTCCTGGCGATCGCCGGGTCGAGGTCGCCCTTGTCCTGCCACTTGTCCAGCTCGGCGGTGATGTCGGCGAGGCCGCCGGCGGCGACGTAGCCGGGCAGGTCGGTGTTGCCGAACTCGACCAGGTCGGGGGCGCTGTTCGGGTCGTTGAACGCGCCCTTCATCTTGGCCGCGCGGGCCGAGGCGTCGGTGTCGATGTAGCTGACGTCGACGGTGACGCCCTGATGGGAGGACTGGAACTCGGTCACCGCCTTGGCGATCACGGCCTCCTTGGCGGCGTTGCCCGCCTCGTTGTACAGCCAGACCTGCAGGGTGCCGGTCCGGTCGTCGGCGGCCTTGTCGCTCGCCGGCGAGGCGGTGCCGGGGGCGCAGGCGGTGGCGGCCAGGCAGCCGGCGGCGAGCACGACGGCTGCGGCGGTCCGTCCGATGAGTCGCATGGTGGAGACCTCCCCTCCCGACAGCTGCCGCCGAGACGTCCGCCGCTGGGGGCGGGCACGTCGAAGCAGGCCCTGACCGGGGCCGATGGTGGGTGAAGTGGTGGGGGTACGGCAGGGCGCAGCGCTCGGGTGGGGCGACGTCGCCTGCTCGATGGCAGGGACGTTAGGCGGGGGCGATCGGCGCCAACAAGAGGGAGTTGGCCAAAGTTTTGCACTGCACAACGTTGTATCGAAGATGCGGCCATCCGGCCGCGACCGGGTACGTTCTGACAACCGCTGCCGACCAGCGGGGGAACACCGGCAGAACGACCACCAGGGGAACGGACCCATGACGGAGACGGCGCCCAAGAAGCCCGCGACCGAACGCAACCAGTCCTCCTCGCTGCGCCGCGCGCTCGCCGTCCTCGGCTACGTCCGCGACCACGGCGACGGGCGCGGCGTCCCGCTCGCCCAGCTCGCCGACGGACTCGGCCTCAACAAGAGCACGGTGCTGCGGCTGGCCGGCCCCCTGCTGGACGAGCACCTGCTCGACCGCGACCGCGAGACCGGCTGGTTCCGGCTCGGCCACGGCTCGCTGCGGCTCGGTCAGGCCTACCTGACCACCCTCGACCTGCGCAGCGTCGCCGCCGAACACCTGCGCCGGCTCCAGCGCGAGGCGGGCGAGACCGTCCACCTGACCGTCTGGCAGGCCCCCGGGATCGTCTACCTGGACAAGGTCGAGGACGAGACCAACGTCCGGATGGCCTCCCGGGTCGGCAGCCGCGCCCCCGCCTACTGCACCGCCACCGGGAAGGCGATCCTCGCCTGGCTGGCCGAGGAGGCCGTCGCCGAGGTGGTCGCGGCGGGCCTGCGCCCGGTGACCGCCTGGACCATCGCCGACGAGTCCCGGCTGCGCGCCGACCTCGCCCGCATCCGCGCCCGCGGCTACTCGATCGACGACCGCGAGAACGAGCCCGAGGTCCGCTGCGTCGCCGCCCCGATCTTCGACCACACCGGCGAGGTCACCGCCGCGCTGTCCGTCTCCGGCCTCACCTCGCGGATGACCGCCGCCCGGGTCCGTGCCCTGGGCCCGGTGGTCGCCCAGGTCGGCCTGCGGATCTCCCGCGAACTCGGCTCCGACCGCCAGCCGTCCTGACCGCCAGCCGTCCCGGCCGCCAGCCGGCCCGACCGCCCGCTGGTCGCCCGGTCTCCGGGAACGCGGACAGGGCCCGGCACCGTTTCCACGGCACCGGACCCTGTCCGATCTCGGAGCGCCAGGCCCGGGTCGCACGGACTCTTCCTACTGAAAGTAGGACGTGCTCTGGTAGCACCACTGACGCCTGACGAGGAATCACTCCCTCGCGACGGGAAGTACAGTACCAGCTCCGTGATCATTCGCCGAACCGGAGGGGAATCCCGCATGACGAACGCTCGACCCGAGGCCGGTCCGGCCGTCGTCCCGTACGCGGACGGGCGGCTGCTGGACGTCCACCGTCCGGCCGCCGACGCCACCGGGTCGGCCCCCGTCGTGCTGCTCTGGCACGGCAGCGGCCCGAACGAGCGCGACGTGCTGCGGCCGCTGGCCCAGGAGGCCGCCGGGCTGGGGCTGCTGGTACTCGTCCCGGACTGGAGCGCCGAGCAGCCGGACGGCGGCGGCGCCGAACTGCTCGCCTCACTGGCCCGGGCCCGCGGGATCGCCGCCGAGCACGGCGGGGACCCGGCCCGCTTCGTCCTGGCCGGCTGGTCGATGGGCGGCCGCGAGGCGATCGCCGTGGCCACCCACCCGGACACCCCCGCGGAGCTGCGCCCCACCGCCGCCGTCGGCATCGCCTCCCACTACTCGACCAAGGCCGTCACCACCGGCGAGGCCCCGCTCGACCACCTGGCGCAGGCCCCCTCCCCCGTCCCGCTCCGGCTGGTCCACGGCACGGCGGACGACATCGTGGCCGTCGAGCACACCCGGCGGTTGAGCGCTGCTCTTACAAAGCAGATGTCGGCGGTACGCACCCTCGAACTCCCCACCGACCACGCCGGTGTGGTGATGACCGTCTACCGCCGCGAGGCCCGCCGCTGCCTCCCGGCCACGGACGCCGCCACCCTGGCCGCCGGCCGACGGACCGCCGCCGTCCTCGCCGAGGCGGCCGGGCTGCCGGCCTAACCGCCCGCCGGCTCCCACAGCCCGTGGCCCCGAGCCCCAGCGCCTCCAGGTCATGCTTCAGCGGGGGCGCGGGACGGCCAGGACCGGGCAGGCGGCGTGCCTGACGGGGTGGCGGCCGCGCAGGCGGAGCTCACCCGGGCCGGGCCGGCCCACGGCCGGGCGTTCATGGTGGTGGGCGAGGAGGGGCTGGGCCGAGCCGCACACCGAAGACCCGCCCCGCCGAATCGAGGTCGGCGGGGCGGGCGGGGCCGAACCGGGCTACGCCAAGCTCGCCGTCCGCTGCGCGGTGACGGTGGTGGACCAGTCCCGCGGCGCCGAGGCTGGCCCGGAACGGTCGGAGGATGCTCGGCAGGTGCTCAGCAGGCCTGGTTGATCCGGTAGAACGAGGCGTAGTGGTCGCCGGTGTAGTAGTCCTCCTGGTAGGCCTGGCCGGTCACGATCCGGCGGGCGCCGCGGGTCGGGGATCCCGGGGTGATGACGGTGTACTCGTGGTAGTAGCCGTAGTACTCGCTGGGCAGGACGCGCTCCCGGTTCTGGAAGACCACACCGTCCTGGGAGTAGGGGAACGGCCCGCCGGAGGCGATCAGGTCGAGGGTGTCGGCGGCCTGCGAGGGCAGGGCGGAGAGGCAGACCGTGCCACTCACGTCGGCGTGCGCCTCGGTGGCGACGGCGACCGGGGCGAGGGTCATCAGGGCGACGGCGGTGACGGCGGCGGCGCGGGACTTCCACGCGCGTAGAGTGCGGGTCATGCCCCCCAGTGTGGCGAGACACCGTCAACTCCGGAAGTCCCCTGAAAAAATGTTAACCGGCAAGTAACTTCTCTTTCCCTCCGGCGACTTGAGCCGTACGCCGACTTCCGCGCCGCCTCCGCCGCACGCCCCGCGCAGCGCCCACGAACCGCCCGCCCGGCACAGGGGTCGACCGTCGTCGAACTCATGCCGGAGCTGTCCCGGTCGAAGCGAGCCGCATAGAGTGCCGAACAGAGCGCCGCGCAGCGCGGCGGACACGGCGGGCCGGAACGATCTCTGACGGGGTGGGCATGGGTACGGGCTCGGGCACGGCACTGACGGCCCACCAGTTGATCGGCCTGCTGGTCGACCCGGGCGGCTTCCGCAGCTGGGACGAGCCACCGACCGTCGACCGGACCGACCCCGGCTACCGCGCCTCACTCGACCGCGCCCGCGAGCGCACCGGCCTGGACGAGGCCGTCCTCACCGGCCTGGGCCTGATCGACGGCCGCCCGGTCGCCCTGGTCGCCTCCGAGTTCGGCTTCCTCGGCGGCTCGATCGGCGTCGCCACCGCCGAGCGGATCACCCGCGCCGTCGAACGCGCCACCGCCGAGCGGCTGCCGCTGCTCGCCCTGCCGGTCTCCGGCGGGACACGGATGCAGGAGGGCTCGGCCGCCTTCCTCTGCATGCTGCGGATCACCGCCGCCGTCCAGGCGCACCGCGCCGCCGGCCTCCCCTATCTCACCTATCTGCGCAACCCCACCATGGGCGGGGTCTTCGCCTCCTGGGGCACGCTGGGGCAGCTGGTCCTCGCCGAGCCGGGCGCCCGGCTCGGCTTCCTCGGCCCGCGCGTGTACGAGGAACTGCGCGGCGTGGAGCTGCCGCCGGACGTCCAGCGGGCCGAGACGCTCGCCGGGCAGGGGCTGGTGGACGCCGTCGTCCCGCCGCAGGAGCTGCGCGAACTGCTCCGCCGTACGCTCGCCGTCCTCACCGCCGCACCGCCGTCGCCTTCCGCTCCTTCAGCCCCGTCCGCTCCTCCGGCGCCTTCCACTTCCACCGCGTCCGCGACCGCTTCGGCCGACCCCGAGCGCCCCGAGCGCCCCGACGCCTGGGACGCCGTCCGCCGCACCCGGCGCCCCGAGCGTCCCGGCACCCGTGAACTGCTGCGGCACACCGCCGAGGAACTGGTGCTGCTGGACGCCCCCGGCGGGCGCGGCGGCGCACTGGTCCGGGCGCTCGCCCTGCTCGCCGGGCGGCCCGTCCTGGTCGTCGGCCAGCAGCGGCAGACCCCCGAGCACGAACGCCCCTTCACCGCCGCCGACCTGCGGGCCGTACGGCGCACCGCGCGGCTGGCCGAACAGCTCGGGCTGCCGCTGGTCACCGTGGTGGACACGGCCGGCGCCGAGCTGTCCGCCCAGGCCGAGCTGGACGGCATCGCGGTGGAGATCGCGCACTGCCTGACCACCCTGCTCGCACTGCGCACGCCGGTCCTGGCCGTGCTGCTCGGCCAGGGGTCGGGCGGCGGGGCGCTCGCGCTGCTCCCGGCGGACCGGGTGATCGCCGCCGAGCACGCCTGGCTGGCGCCACTGCCGCCGGAGGGCGCCTCGGCGATCGTCCACCGGGACGGCGCCCACGCCGCCGAGCTGGCCCGCTCCCAGGGGATCGGGGCGCGCCACCTGGCCGAGGTCGGGCTGGTCGACGAGGTGGTCCCGGAGCTGCCGGACGCCGCCGAGGAGCCGGAGGCCTTCTGCACCCGGCTCGGGCAGGCCGTCGGTGCGGCGCTCGGCACCCTGGCGGCGGCCACCGAAGCGGACCGGCTCGCTGCCCGGGCCGTCCGGCACCGGCGGCTCGGCGACCTGCGCTAGCCGCTCGGAGCACGGCGAGGTGCCCGTCCGGAGGTGTCGGAGCACGGCGAGGTGCCCGTCCGGAGGTGTCCGGCCAGGCACCTCGTCACCTGCCCCGCCGCCCGCCTCCGGGGTGTGGCGCCGGTCTCAGCGCGGGCTTGATCGCCTGCACTCAACGTGCCGCACCCGGGTCGCCGAGTGACGCCTCGCGACCCCCGAACGGTGAGTGCGCTCACACGTGATCAAGGCCCACGACGGGCCGTAGTAGACGTCCACCGAACACCCGCCCCGCCCCCGCACTCCCCGCGTCCGCGCAGCTCAGCACCGGTCGGCGCGCCCCGCGCGACAGGTCCTTCGAATCCACGGCGCCCCGCCGCGTACGACCGCGGGTCGTAACGAGGGGGTCTTGGCGACGGCCGATCCGGTCTGGCAACAATGGCTTCCGTCGTCAGCCGCACCGGCACCTGTCCCGCCGGTGAACGGCTTACTGCCGAGTCACGCCCCGCGACCGTTCCGGCCCCTGTCCGGCCGTGGTCCAGGGCGGGGTGTGACCCGGCCCAACCTGATTGAGGTCTTGTTCTTCATGCCCGCTTTCAAGCTCCGTATGCGCACTTCCGCCGCGATTCTCGCCGGCGCCGCCGGTCTGACCGCCCTGGGCGCGGGTGTCCTGCCCGCCACCGCGAACGCCGCCACCGCCTCCCCGCAGGCCGTCGCCGCCCAGATCGTCCCGGCCAACCAGCTGTCGTCCTTCAGCCAGATCATCGCGCACGAGTCCAGCTGGAACGTGACGGCGACCAACCCGAGCTCGGGCGCGTACGGCCTGGCCCAGGCCCTGCCGGGCTCCAAGATGGCCTCGGCGGGCGCGGACTGGAAGACCAACGCGGCCACCCAGATCAAGTGGGCGCTGGACTACATGAACACCCGCTACGGCAGCCCGAACGCCGCCTGGGCCTTCTGGCAGGCCAACCACTGGTACTAAGCCGACCCCATCGGCCCACCAGCCTCCTCCCGCCACCTGACCACTCCCCCACACCCCGGGGGTCGGACAGGGACCACCGGGTGCCCGAGAGGGCCCGGACCCGCGCGACCCGCGTGGTCCGGGCCCTCTCGTGGTTCTCCGGCGGCCCCGGCTCGCGGACTCCCGCCCGTGGACGCCTGCCCGTGAACTCCCGCCCCTGAACTCCCGCCCGTGAACGGCGGCTCGTGGACTACAGCTCGCCGGTGAGCCCGAGCAGCTCACGCATCCGCGCGTACTTGGCGACCAGCCGCTCCGCGGTCGCCGGGTCCAGGGTGGCCAGGCGGGCCGGATCGGAGTTGTGCGCCAGGTCCGCGCGTTTGACCAGCAGCGCGCCCGGCGTGGCCAGGATGCGCGCGGCGTACTCCTCGACCGGCTCGTCCGGGCGCCGGGTGAGCGCCTCCACGATCGCCTTGGTCTCCGCCGGCAGCGCGGCCCCGGCCAGCCACTCCCAGCTCAGCCGGTCGTCCTCGACGGTGTCGTGCAGCCAGCCCGCCGCGATCTGCGCCGCACTGCCGCCGCGCGCCGCGGTCCCCCGGGCGACCGCGGCGATGTGCTCGCCGTACGGGTGGCCGTTCTTGTCCACCTGCCCCCGGTGGGCCCGGCGCGCGATCGTCTCCACCTCGGACAGGCTCAGGTACTGGTCGTCCTCCATCGGCTCATCGTAGGCCCGGCGCGGTCGGCACGGTCGGCGCGGACGGCGCGGTCGGCGCGGACGCTCGTCCCAGGAGACGGCGCCCGGGTGGCGTGCCCGCGCCAGGCCCGTTGATCACCCCGCCGACGGCCACTGGTTTACTGCCCCGGGGGTTCATGGGCTTCGGGGGGGTCACCACGCTCGGGACTCGACGCCCCCGACGGGAGATCCCCGTCGCACCGGCAGATCCGTCCGAGCGATCCGAGGAACCATGCCAGCCCTGCACCCCCTGCTGTCCGCCTTCGCGCCGATCTGGGCGCTCACCGGCGTCGGCTACGTCGTCGGCCGCACCGGGCTGCTCGGACCGCAGGCCGAGACGGTGCTCAACCGGTTCGTCTTCCACGTGGCGATGCCGGCCGCCCTGTTCCTGATGATCGCCCGCACCCCGCTGGACCGCTTCGCCAACGCCTCGATGCTCGCCTTCGCGGCCGGCACGGTGGCCGCGATCGGCCTCGGGCTGCTCGCCGGGCGGCTGCTGTTCCACCGCAAGCCCGGCGAACTGGCCATCGGCGCGATGGCCTCCGGCTACGTCAACTCGGCCAACCTCGGCATCCCGGTGGCGGTGCAGGTCCTCGGTGACGCCTCCTTCGTGGCGCCCGTGGTGCTGTTCCAGATCCTGCTGGTCACCCCCGCCGCCCTGGCCGTCCTGGACGGCGGCGCGGCCGGCCGCCGGGCGCTGCTCTCCCTGCCCGTCCGCAACCCGATCCTGCTGGCCACCGCGCTGGGCGCGGTCGCCTCGGCGACCGGGGTGCACCTGCCCGCCGAGTTGAATCGTTCCTGCGAACTGCTCGGCGGCGCCGGCGTCCCAACCGCCCTGATCACCCTCGGAATCTCCCTGCACAACCGCCCGCCGGCGGACGGCCGACCGCGCCGCACCGAAGTGGGGCTGACCGTCGCGCTCAAGACCCTGACCCAGCCCCTGGTCGCCCTCGCGGTGGCCGGCCCCGTGCTCCACCTGCCCGCACACCAACTGCTCACGGTGGTGCTGTTCTCCGCGCTGCCCACCGCGCAGAACGTCTACACCTACGCCCGCGAGTACCAGCAGGGCACCGCCCTCGCCCGGGACGCGGTGCTCTGGTCGACGCTGGCGTCGATGGCGACGCTGTCCGTGATCAGCTGGACCCTCGGGCCCGCGTAGATCCGGCCCGCTCACTTCTCCCTGGCGGCCGCCACCACCCCGGTCATGGCCGCCAGGAAGCGCCGGGCGGTGTCCAGCTCCCCCGGCTCGAACTGCCGCATGGCCGCGACCAGATCGCCGATCAGCCCGCCGAAGAAGCCCTCCCCCAGCTCCATCGCCCGTTCCTCCACCAGCAGCCGCACCCGGCGCCGGTCCTGCGGGTCCCGCTCGCGCCGGATCAGCCCGAGCCGCTCCAGCCGGTCCACCAGACCGGTGGTGCCCGCCGAGTTCAGCCCCAGCGCCTCACCGAGCCGGCCCGGGGTGACCACCTCCCCCGCCCGGGCCGCGTCCAGCAGGTGGATCAGCGCCCGCAGATCGGTCGGATGCAGACCGTTGCGGGCCGCGAACTCGGCGCCGAACAGATCGAGTTCGACCGTCAGGCCACGCAGCAGATGGACCAGCCGCATCGGCTCCACAACTTCGGACACCCTGTCGTCCTTCCTCGGGTAAGGCATGTGCCAGTATTCTCTCGCTCAGCGAGATACTTGTTCAACGTGATACTTGCCCGACGAGTGGCCAGGCCGACTCGGCCGCCCATCACACCACACCCGCGGAGGCCCACATGTCCGCCCGCACCGCCCCCTTCCTCGCCGCCTACGACGCCCTGCTCGCCCGCTGGCCCGTCCCGGTCGAGGCGCTCACCGTCCGCACCGCCCACGGCACCACCCGGATCAACGCCTGCGGACCCGCCGACGGCCGCCCGCTCGTCCTGCTCCACGGCGGCGGCGCCACCTCCACCGTATGGTTCGCCAACGCCGGCGCCTGGGCCGAGGCCGGACACCGCGTCCTCGCCGTCGACCTCATCGGCGACCCCGGCCGCAGTGTCCACGACGGCGCCGCCCTCGACGGCGTCCCCGGGCTGCTCGGCTGGCTGGACGCCGTCCTCGACGGACTCGGCGTCCCCCAGGCCGACTTCTGCGGCCACTCGTACGGCGGCTGGATCGCCCTGGAATACGCCCTGCACGCCCCCGACCGGGTCGGCCGGCTCGCCCTGCTCGACCCCACCCAGTGCTTCGCCGGCTTCCGCCCCGGCTACCTGCTGCGCGCCGTCCCCCTCTTCCTCCCCCACCGCACCCCCGCCCGCGCCCTCTCCTTCCTCGACTGGGAGACCGGCGGCACCTCCCGCCTCGACCCCGCCTGGCGCGAGCTCTACGCCCTCGGCTACGCCGACTTCCCCGCCTCCCGTGTCGTCACCGGCCCCCGCCCCACCCCCGAACGCCTCCGCACCCTCACCACCCCCGTCCTCACCCTCCTCGCCGAGCACAGCCGCACCCACGACCCCCACCACATCGCCCGCACCGCCCGCCGAACCCTCCCCACCGCAGAAGTCGCCATCCTCCCGGGCGCCTCCCACCACAACCTCCCCATGGCCGCCGCCCACGACCTCAACCCCCGCCTCACCACCTTCCTCAGCCCCGCACCCCGAACCTGACCCCGCCCACCATCACGAGAAGTCACCCCGCCCGGCTTCCCACGCACGCGCCCGACGGTCGCCAGGCCACCCCAGCCACACCAACACCCCGCGCCCCGCACAAGAAGTCGGCGGGGCCGACTTCTCACGCCGCCGGATTGGCCTACGTAGGAAGTCAGCCTGGCCGACTTCCTACGCGGGCAGGGCCGACCAGCGGCAGGAGTTGAGCGGGCCGTTCCGGAGAGGGGGCCGCACGAAGCGGCGGGACCACGACCGCGCGCCCCCTGCCCTCACTACACCGGGGATCACGCCTTGCTCGCGGCTTGACGGCTGTTGCAGCTGGCCCGGGAACGGGCTTCATGACGACGCCGCCAGTAGGACCAGCGGAGCCAGTGGTCGGCCCCGTGAACATGTCGGCCGACCAGGGCGATGAAGAGCCCCTGGATTTCGTCGCAGGTCAGCGGAATCAGTTCGTCGGGGCCGGGACGGGGAAGGTGCTCGTCGGCGCGGACGACAGCCGGGGAGGCATCGGCGAGCATGGGCGAGCGTGGCCCAGTGGGACCCGGACGTGTAGCAGCGGAGCTGGTGCTCGTTCAGTCCAGCCAGACCTTTTCCGGGCTGGAACGTCTCTTCGACCCGCCACCGAGATCCTGCGACCCGCACCAGGACTGTCAGGGGTGCCGACTCCGGCGGACAGCTTCGGCCAGGATCGCTTGGGAGCTTCTCGGCGTAGACAGCGACTTGGGAGTTTTCGACTCTGCCCGCGATACCGGCGTATTGGCGCTGTACACCGACCGTGTGGCCGCCCTTCTTCACGTCACCGGTCTCGTCGACCACGAGCACCGCCTGGTCGTCGTGCAGGTGCTCGATCACGTACTCGCGCAGGTCGTCGCGGACTGCGTCGGCGTCCGCTTGGCGCGGCTGAGCAGGTGCTTCATGGCGTCGGGCGTGGCCTCGCCGACCCGTTCGGCAACGGTCCAGCAGTTCTTCCGGGGCAGGTCCGCGAGCAAGTCCCAGGACCAGGTGCCGTATTCACAGTCGGGGTTCGACCCGGGCGAACCGGCCTGCGATGCAGTCCATCAGGCCCTCGAACGCTTCCTGCCAGCGGGCGGCGCCTACGCTGTGACCTGCGGCCACCGCGTGATCGTTTGTCTTCACACGCCGATGATCAACGGTAGCCGCAGCTGCCGGCGCCGGCAGGGCGGAACGGCTCGTCGAAGGAGACGCAGTGCTGGGATTGCTGGGCTTCTACGACGAACTGGACGACCGCTCCGGCCAGCCGAGCGGATCGATCCTCGACGCCGTTCGGCCCGTCGGCGAGCCGGACGAGGCGGACCTGGTGGCCTACCTGGACACCGGCCACGTGCTGATCGACGTCATGGAATCCGGACGCGACGTCATCACCGGCAGCATCCACCGGCACTCTCCGGGATGTTCGTCCCTGGTGACCGACGGCACCTGGTTGTGGCGCCAGGACTTCCCGCACTACCTGGAAACCCACCACGTCCGGATGCCCCAGGCGTTCCTCGACCACGTCCGCAGCCTGAACTACCAGATGCCCGCCATCGCCGTGGCACAGTTCGCTCCGCGCTACGACGAGACCATGCCCCTGGTCGGCTGGGCCTCGGCTGCCCCCTGGCGATCGACGGCGACCACGCTGGTACCTGAACCACGAGCCGTGACCAGCAAAGCCCAGTTCGACGCGATGATGCTGGCCCAGGACCGGCCGCAAGACAGCTGGGGCAAGCGGCGCAAGCCACGGAGAGCGTAGACACCGCCAGCCCAGGAGCGATCTACCGACTGGAGTACCAGTGTCCTGCGCCGGAGATCCGTCGTCGGACCTTGAGTGAGTGATTCGTCGGATGTGCCGGTGCGTCGTCGCGGTCCCGCGTCGGGGCCGTTGTTGCTTTCCGGGAAGGAGCGGGGAGCGCCGACGCGACGGGCCCGCCGGGCGACGTCCGCCCAGGCGCCGGCTCTGCGAGCCCGGACCGTGCTCGCCTGTGACGGCCCGGAAGTACCGCCGATCGTCGGCGTGGCAAAGGAGCTGGGCATCTCGGCGGACACGGTCCGCAAGTGGCGGCGGCGGCCGCGGTCCCAGGCCGCCGTAGGGCGGCCGGTGCGGCTCGGCGTCCTCGGTGTAGGCGGTCATCTCGCCGTTGGCCCGCAGCACATAGGCCACGTGGCGGTCTTCCAGGCCGTGACGGAAATCGGCGTTGGCGCCGTAGGCGGTGTCCGCGACCAGCACGGCGGGCCGCAGTCCCGTGCCGGCGAGTTCGTCGAGCATGTCCAGCGCCAAGCGCCATTTCGGCCGGTGGTGCTCGTTCGCGGGGATCCGGCAGGCCGCTCGCCGGCCGGCGGCTTCGGGTCCGTCCCATGACTCGGGCAGGAACAGGCGCCAGGACAGCGGGCAGGAGGTGTCGGCGGACACGGCGTGGACGCTGACGCCGATCTGGCAGTTGCCGACCTTGCCCAGGGTGCCCGAGTACTGGCGGGCGACCCCGGGTGAGGCCTTGCCGTCCTTGGGGAAGCCGGTGTCGTCCACGGCCCACACCTCGGGCCGCACCGCCCGCACGGCCCGCCGCGCCAGGCGGGCCCGGAACGTCCTCGACCGGTCAGGTCGAGGACGTCATGAACTGCTGCAACCTCTGATGATCGACCCCCAGGTGCCCGGCCATGGGCTGCATCGACTTGCGCCGGCCCTCCAGCAGCAGCCCCCGCAGATACAGTCCGCCCTTGGCCCGCTGATCACGCCGGGCCAAGGACGCGAACACCTCAGCCGCGACCTCCTCCAACCGACCCCGCCACAACGCCAACTCCCCAGCCCTCATACGACCGGAGAACTACCGACCACACGATGCGACAAGCCTCCTAACAAAGCACTACTAGGCCACAAGGTGCAGTGGGCGGTGTCGGGGGCCAGGGGGTGGCGGGGGCGTGCGTAGCGTTGCCGGATGACCGAAACCACGCGGGGCGGCGGGGCGGCGCGGGCGAGTGCGGCTCATGTGATGGCGCCGGCGGTGGTGTTCGCCGTTCCGGTGCTGAAGTTGGCGTGGACGCTCGGGGGCGGGGACGCGGCTCGGGACGCGCTGCTGGCGATGGGGCCGGCGAACTGGGTGGACGTCGTCATCGGGATGTTCTTCGCCGAGCCGGTGCTGGCGGTCGTGCTGGCCGCGGTGCTGTCCCACCTCAGTTACGCCTACCGGGCCGCTCACGGCGGGGCCGCCCGGCACCAGGGGCGGGCCCTGGCGGAGACGGCGGCGCGGGCGGCGATCGTGCCGGGATCGCTCGGGGTGGTGGTCGGGGCGTTCAACGGGCTGTGGTGGGGTGTGGCGGCCGGTGTCCTGGGCTGTCTGCTGCGGCTCGGCGTGGTGGCCGAGTACCGGACCGGCGCGCGGTCGACCGCCACCGGCCGCCGCACCGGGAAGCCGGCCGTGGCCTTCGGGTCCCGGGTCGTCGAGGCGGCCCGGGTCGTGGCACTGCTGCTCTCCCTGGCGGTGCTTCCGGCGCTCTCGGTTGTGGCCGCCCTCGACGGCCGGTCCTGGACGAGCGTGCTGGTGTGCGACGTCGACACCGGCGGCGGCCCGCAGCGGGCCCGAGTGGTCGAGCTGGACCGTCAGGCCGCGGGCGTCGTGGGCTGGGACGTCCCCGCCCACGAGGTGGTCAGCGGCACCAACTGCGCCGTCGACCCGGACGACGTGCTGCGCGATCCCTGGTGGCGTCGGTAGGACCGTCCCGGCGGACGCAGAACGCCGCGTCGGCCACCAACGCCACGACGGGCACCCGGTGGCCGGACACGGGACGCGGTGGCGTCGTAACCGCCGTGGGCGCCGGGATCGGCGGGATCGGCGGGGCACCGGTGGACTCAGTAGATCAGGTAGTCCGGGCGTCGCCCTTCGTCGTCGATCTCCCCGGTGGCCTGGGTCCGCAGCTTGGCGGACAGTTCCTCCAGGGCCCGGGAGGCCGCGACCTCTTCGCCGATCCTGGCGAGCGGACGGTCCTCCGCGCTCTTCACGGACTCGCCGTGCGCGCTCAGGCCGGGCGCCCTGGCGCCGGTCAGCCTGGCCTCACACGTCGTGTGCACGCCGTCTTCCTCGAAGCTGAGCTCCACGTCCCACTGGTTGTGCATGCCACACCTCCTGGCGCAGGCCCCCGTCACGCCTGTCCGGACCGGCACGGACGGTGACCCGTGGCGGCCGCTCACACCAGCGTGCGCCTGCCCCGCCGGTGGCGGCAAGCGCTGCCGGACGACGCGGTGCCGGCCACGCCGCGCGCGTGTCGTGCGATCGGCCCGGGCACCGGCCCGGCGGTAGGCTGACGGGAGCGGCCGCGACGTCCGGCTCACCTCTCGGACCCGTCGGCGCGGCGCGGGCAGCGACAACCTGGTGGTCCCTCCGTGGCGGTCTTCCTCCTCGCTCTCAGTGCGGCCTGCTGTCTGGGGCTCGGCTTCGTCCTCCAGCAGCACGCGGCGCAGCAAGCCCCGCGCTCCGATCTGCTGCGCTGGCGGCTGCTGCTGGACCTGTTGCGGATGCCGCAGTGGCTGCTCGGCACCGGGTTCATGGTCAGCGGGCTGATCCTCTCCGCGTTCGCGCTCAACCAGGGCGAGGTGTCGCTGGTCGAGCCGCTGCTGGCCACCAATCTGCTCTTCGCCATGGCCCTGGCCCGGGTGTTGACCCGTCAGACCCTGGGCCGCTCCGGCTGGGCCGGGGTGCTGCTGCTGGCCCTCGGGGTGACGGCCTTCATCGTGGCCGGGCAGCCGACCGGCGGCGGGCCGCCCGCCGGGGAGTTCCGGCACTGGCTGGTGGTCGGCACCGTGATGGGGCTGGTCGTGCTGCTGGTCTCGCTGGCCCGGCGGCTGCCGCTGTTCGAGGAGGCGACCCTGCTGGCGCTCGCCGCCGGACTGCTCTACGGCCTCCAGGACGCACTGACCCGGACCACCACCCAGCGCCTCGACCACGACGGGCTGGCGGCGGTGTTGCGCAGCTGGCAGCCGTACGCGGTGGTGGTGGCGGGTGTGGTCGGGCTGCTGCTGGTGCAGAGCGCCTTCGAGGCCGCACCGCTGCGGATGTCCCTGCCGGCGCTGACCGCCGCCCAGCCGCTGTCCGGGATCGCCTGCGCGGTGGGCTTCCTCGGCGACCGGCTGCGGGTGACCCCGGGGGCGTTGGCCTGGCAGTCGGCCGGGCTGTTGGCGATCGTGATCGGGGTGATCGTGATCGGACGCCATCCGGCGATGCCGGGGACCGTCGGCGACACCCTGGAGAGCATCGGGGCGTCGCCCGAGGACGGAGCGGAGGAGAAGTCCGAGGATGAGTCCGAGGACGAGCCGGAGGAGAAGCCGCCGGGCGGGTCCGCGGAGAACGACCGCCCCGGGAGCACCGGTTAGGTCGCGATGTGCTGGAGCACGCAGGCGGACGCCGTGGCCGGTGGACTGGTCGCGGGCGTCGGGGTGGCGTGCCTGGTCCGCGCCCGTCGGGCCGGCCGGCCCGAGCGCCTGCCGCTCGCCTCGCTCCCCGTGGTGCTGGGCGCGCACCAGTTGATCGAGGCGCTGGTCTGGCTCGGTACGGACGGCGGGCTGCCGGACGGCCTCGCCGGGGCGGCCCGCACCGCCTGGGCGGTGGTCGCCCTGCCGTTGCTGCCCGTTATGGTGCCGGCCGCCGTGTGGTGCGCGACCAGCGGGCCACGCCGACGGGTTCTCACCGCGCTCGCCCTGCTCGGGGCGGTGGTCGCCGTTCCCCTGGCCGTGGCCGTCGGGTCCCACCCGGTGACGGCCACCGTGCGCGGTCACACCCTCCACTACGCCATCGGGATCCCGTACCCGGCGCTCCTACTGGCCGGCTATCTCCTTGCCACCGTCGGCTCCCTCCTGGTGAGCGGCGACCGCCTGCTCCGCCGTCTCGGTTTCCTCATCGGCGCCGGCGCCGTCGCCTGCGCCCTGCTCTGGGGCCTCGCCTTCGTCTCCACCTGGTGCGCGCTCGCCGCCCTGGCCAGCCTGCTGCTGCTCCGCTGGGCGGGCCGGCGGCAGGTGGGCGCGCCTGCCCCTGCCGCCGGTCGGGCCCGCTAGCCGACCCGAGGGCCTGCCGACCCGCCGTGCGCCTGATCCGGATCGACGGCCGTGCCGCCCGTACGGCCCGCGCGCCCCCGGAGGCGGTCCATCTCGCGCCACTCGGGGCGCAGCCCGGCCAGGCTCGTGGTGGCGAAGTACAGGGCTCCGGCCGCGATCAGGCTGGGTATCAGCCCGACCAGGGCGACCGCCGCACCGGCGACCAGCCCGCCGAGCGGGATGCCGGCCCAGGCGAGGGAGTCGCTCAGGGCGTGGACGCGGCCCAGCAGATGGCGGGGCACCCGCTCGAAGAGGACCGCGCCGAGGATCGGGTTGAGGAAGCCGGAGCCGAAACCGCCGATCGCGAAGACCGTCAGCACCAGCCACATCGGCGCGCCCAGGGCGAGCACCAGGAAGCGCGGTGCGCCGCACAGGAGGAAGCCGGTGAAGAAGACCGTCCGCCGGGGCAGGCGGGCGGCGACGGCCGCCGCTATCAGACTGCCGACGACGGCGGTGGCGCCCATGACGGCGGCGGTCAGGCCGATGGCGGCCGGGCCGTTGCCGGACTCCCGTGCCCAGACCGGGACGAGGACGGTGATGAACCCGGCGTCGATCAGGTTGGTGATGCCGACCATCACGATCACGGTGAGCAGCAGCGGCTCCGAGCGCAGGAAGGTGAAGCCCTCCCGGAACATCCGCCAGTAGCCCGCGGGCTGCTCCCCCTCGGACGGACCGGCGGGCGTGGCGGGCACCGCCGAGCGCCCCATGCCGCGTGGGAGCGCGGCAGCGATGATCAGCGACCCGAGCGCGAAGGTGCCCGCGTTGACCGCGAGGCCGGCCAGCGGCCCCATCGCGGCGACCAGCCCTCCACCGACCGCCGGGCCGACGGTGGAGGCCAGCCGCTCGGTGACGCCGGACAGGCCGGTGGCGCGCTCCATCGGCACCCGCGCGTGGTCGGCCGCCTCGGGGACCATGACGGACTTGGCCAAGTCCCCCGGGCCGCGCATCGCCCCGATCACCGCGACCATCACCAGCAGCACCCAGAAGGGCAGCAGCCCCCGCGCGTGCAGCAGCGGGACCAGCCCGGCCGCTACGGCGCTGACCGCGTCCGTCGTCCAGGACACCGTCCGTGGCCCGAGCCGGTCCACCACCGGCCCGGTCAGCGCCTTGACCGCCACGTAGGGCGCCATCTCGGCGAAGGCGACCAGGCCCGTCATGGTGGCGCTGCCGGTGGTGGCCAGGACGAACCAGGGCAGGGCGATGGCCGAGACGCGGGTGCCGGTCACCGAGACGGCCGTGGCGGTCAGCACGCCGGCCAGCGGCCGGTAGCTGCGCCCGGGTTCGTCGACGGCGGCTCCCGCGGTGGTCCCCCCGGCGGTTCTCGTGCTGGTGGTCGTGCTGCCGGTCATGTGGCTCCCCCCTCGTCGGTGTCGTCGCGCAGGTCCGGCAGGACGTGGACGACGACGGACACCTGCTCCGATCCCTCCGGGACCGGTCCCTCGGCGCCCACCCAGCGGTAGCGCCGGATCACCTCGCCCAGTTCCTCGGACAGCCGCTCGGCCTCACCGGGCGTCAACTGGAGTACGAGGTCGCTCAGGTTCACCGCCTTGCGCCAGTCCCTCGGCATCGCCTCGAAGGCGTCCAGCGAGCGCTGGGCCGCCAGGGTGTGCGAGGCGAGGACGGACCGCAGGTAGCCGGCGGCGTCCCCCAGCTGGTCGTCGGCCATGTCGTCCACCGTCCAGACCGTGACCCGGTGGGCCGAACGCCACCAGCGCTCGCGGGCGTTGCCGCGCGCCTCGTCCTCCTCGACGAAGCCCGCGGCGGCGAGCTGGCGCAGGTGGTAGCTGGTCGCGCCGGAGTTGATCCCCAGCTCCGCGGCGAGCCGCGTCGCCGTGGAGGGGCCATGCTTGCGCAGCAGCCCCACCACCTGCAGACGCACCGGGTGGGCCATCGCCCGCATGCTCTCGGCGGTGAGGGCGATGGCGCGCCGGTCGTCACTGTGCTTCCAGCCGTGCTCTTCGGTCATGGCACGAGGCTAGACCGCAAAGGGTTCTTTGCAAAGGGATTTTTGCGAAGAAGCCTTTGCGGTTCATCGCCAGGGACTACGCCGCGGCTCCCCGGCCCCGCCGCTCGGCGGGGGCCCGGACGGCCGCTCGGCGGGGGCCCCGGAACGGACCGCGGCCCGGAGCGGGATTGTCACCCGGGCGGCCGAGGCGCAGGCTGTCAGAGAGGGCCCGGAAGTCGGCCCGCCACGGTCGGCCGCGGATTCGATGACGGCCGCCGGGGAGCACGAGGGGCAGGCGATGGCACACCGGAGGCTCTGGGGCTACGTCGCGTCGGGGGCCCGGGCGCTCGGCGCGCTCAGCGCGTACGGCGGCGCGGGCGGCGCCGGACGCCGGAGCGGGTCGGCGCACCGGAGCGGGTCCGGGCGCACGGCCACGTCGGCGACCGCCGAGCCCGAGGAGGGTACCGGCCCGTTCTCGCCCGGCGCGATGGCCGCGCCCAGGGCGCTCACCCGCACGGAGCTGGAGCGCCTGCGGTGGACCGGCCGGCAGGCCGGCTGCGAGCCGACGGCCCGGCACGTCCAGGTGGCCGACGTGGTCCGCCGGGTGGTCCGCGGCGGCGGCCGGGCGGCGGCCGTCACGGTCCGGGTGGCGCCCGGGCTCCCGGTGGTGGCCGGGGACGCCCGACGGCTGGAGGCCGCCCTCGCCGGGCTGGTCGACCACGCGATCCGACGCAGCCCGCTCGGCGGCCGGGTGCTGGTCCGGGCCGACGTGGCGGGCGGAACGTCCGCACTGCGGGCGTCCGTCCGGGCGCCCGGACGGACGGTGGCGGCCCGCGGCCGGGTGGAGATCCGGGTCTCCGACCAGGGCTCCCAGGAGCTGCCCGAAGCACGCGAGTGGCTGGTCGCGGGCGCGCGGGCGGACGGCCCGGCAGGGCCCGCCCTGCACAGCCTGGTGGTGGCCGCGGGCGGTCGGCTCGCGGTGGAGACCACCCCCGGCGGCGGCCTGACCGTGGTCCTGCTGCTGACCGTCGCGTCCGACTGAGCGCCTACGGGTGACGTACGGCTAGAACGCGCACGACTGACCGCATACGACGGTAGGAGTACCCCCGGCTCCGGGCGCACACCCGGCGGCCCCGCCCCGGCGAACCTAGACTTGCCCCATGCCCCGGCTCAACGACCAGGTCAGGGAACTGCTCCAGGAGTACGCCGACCTGATCAACATCACCGGCGGGGACGCCTTCCGGGCCCGCGCCTACGAGAAGGCCGCCCGCGCGGTCGGCGGCCACCCCGAGGACCTGGCCGGCCTGGACGTCAAGGGTCTCCAGCAGATCCCCGGCGTCGGCAGGTCCACCGCCGAGAAGATCGCCGAGTACCTCGCCACCGGGACCGTCCCGGCCCTGGAGGCGCTGCGCGCCGAGATCCCGTCCGGCGTGCGGGAGATGATGGCCGTCCCCAGCGTCGGCCCCAAGCGCGCCCTGGCCCTCTACCGGGACCTCGGGATCTCCTCGGTGGAGGAACTCGCCGCGGCCGCCCGTGCCGAGAAGCTCACCGACCTGCCCGGCTTCGGCGAGCGCAGCGGCGAGAAGATCCTGCACGGCATCGAGCTGATGCGGCAGTCCGGCGGCCGCACCCTGCTGGACACCGCCACCGAGCTGGCCGAGCAGCTGGTCGCCGCGCTCTCCGCCGTCCCCGGCTGCACCCGCTGCGCGTACGCGGGCTCGCTGCGCCGGATGCGCGAGACGGTGGGCGACATCGACGTGCTCGCGACCGCCGACGACTCCGCCCCGCTGATGGCCGCGCTCACCGAACTCCCCTACGTCGCCGAGGTGATCGGCAGTGGGAGCACCAAGACCTCGGTCCGTACCACCCAGGGCGTACAGGTGGATCTGCGGGTCCTACCGGAGGAGGACTGGGGAGCGGCGCTGGTCTACTTCACCGGTTCGAAGGCGCACAACATCAAGCTGCGCACGATGGCCGTCCGGGCCGGGCTGAAGCTCTCCGAGTACGGGCTGTTCGAGGTCGACGGCGGCGCCAAGGTGGTCTCGGAGACCGAGGAGGAGGTGTACGCGGCGCTCGGCCTGCCGTGGATCCCGCCGCCGCTGCGCGAGGACCGGGGCGAGATCGAGGCCGCGCTGGACGGCGGGCTCCCCGACCTGGTCCAGGAGTCCGACCTGCGCGGCGACCTGCACACCCACACCGACCTGACCGACGGGCTGGCCACCCTGGAGGAGATGATCGACACCGCCGCCGCCCGCGGCTACTCCTACTTCGCCGTCACCGACCACGCCCCGGACCTGGTGATGCAGCGGATGACGGACGAGAAGATGCTCGCCCAGCGCGAGCAGCTGCGCCGACTCGCCGACCGGCACAAGCGGTTGCGCCTGCTGCACGGCACCGAGCTGAACATCGGCCCGGACGGCGGGGTGGACTGGCCGCCCGAGTTCCTGGCCGGCTTCGACGTCTGCGTGGCCTCCGTGCACTCGCACTTCGCCCTGGACCGGGCCGCCCAGACCCGTCGGCTGATCCGCGCCTGCGAGAACCCGTACGTGCACGTCATCGGCCACCTCACCACCCGCCGGATCGGCCGGCGCGGGCCGATCGACGTCGACCTGGACGCGGTGTTCGAGGCCGCCGCGCGCACCGGCACCGCGATCGAGATCAACAGCTCCCCGCAGCGGCTCGACCTGCGCGACGAGGACGTCCTGCGGGCCAGGCGGCACGGCGTGCGCTTCGCGATCGACAGCGACGCGCACGCCACCGGCCACCTCGCCTACCCGCGCTACGGCATCGGCACGGCGCAGCGCGGCTGGCTCACCGCCGAGGACGTGGTCAACACCTGGACCTGGCAGAAGCTGAAGCGCTTCCTCCGCAAGGACGCGGTGCCGAAGTAGGCCCGGGCCCTCAGTGCCGCCGGTACCCGCCGAAACGTCACTCCCCGTGGCAGGACGCCCCGGGCGAGGCCAGCACCCGGGCCGCAGTGCGGTGCCCCACCCCGGCCGCGTGCCGGAGGTCCCCGGTGTCCAGGAACCCGGCCAGGAAGCCCGCCGCGAAGGCGTCCCCGGCCCCGGTGAGGTCGCGCACCTCGGCCACCGGCGGCACCGGCACCATGACCAGCGGCTCACCCGGCACGTCGACGGCGGTCGCCTCGGCACCCGCCTTGGTGACCACCGTGGTGGCCGCCAGCCGGGCCCGTTCCGGCCCGGGCAGGCCGGCCACCAGCAGCCCGAGGTACTCCGACTCGGAGCGGTTGGCGAACACGAACGTCGGCGCCAACCCGGCCAGCAGGGCGAGGAAGCGCTCCCGGCCGAACCTCTCCAGCATGCCGGTCGAGGAGGCGTCCACCGAGGTGGTGCCGCCCGCCCGCCGCACCCGGGCGAGCGCGTCCACCGCCGTGCTGCCGACCGGCTCGCCGTCGAAGGAGTAGGCCGGGACGTGCAGATGGGTCAGTCCGGTCAGCCACGCGTCCGGCACGCGCTCCAGCAGCGTGGCGGCGCCCCGGTCGGGCAGCATGCTCCGCTCGCCGTCCTGGTCGATCAGCACCACCACGCTGCCGGTGCGGCCGCGCCGGGAGACCCGTACGTCGACGCCGTGGCCGGTCAGTTCGGCGACCACGCCGTCCCCCACCGCGTCCTCGCCGACGCAGCCGAGGAAGCGGGCCGGGTGCTGCCCCGCGGCGAAGCAGGCGACGTTGGCCGCGCTGCCGCCGCGCCGCCGGAACACCCGGGCGCCGGAGTCGGTGCCGTGCCGCAGCGGGCCGTCGGCCCAGACCACGATGTCCTCGACGAGGTCGCCGAGCACCCCCAGCACGGGTCAGGCCCCGGTCTCGGCGGCGACGGCCGGGGCCGCGCCGGAGGCACCCGCCGAGGCCCCCGACGCGACGTCCGAGACCGCCCCCGCGGCCCTCGCAGCCAGTGCGGTCGCGATCTCCCCGCCCAGCCGGACGTTCCCCCGGTACACCTCGACGTTGACCTCCAGGCTGCGCCCGCCGGTGTCCCGCTGGATGAAGTCGAGCAGGAACGGCGTCGAGGCGTTGCCGGTGACGCCCTGGCGCTCGGCCTCGGCCCGGGCGCGGGCCAGGATGCCGTCCAGCTCCTCCGGCGGCAGTTGCTTGGCCGGGTCGACCGGGTTGGCGATCAGTACGGCCTGCGGCAGCGCGAGCCGGTCACGGGACTCGATGACCCTGGCGGCCTGCTCGGGCGACTCGACGCTGAAGTTGATCTCGTGGCCGGAGTCGGTGACGTAGAAGCCGGGGTACTTGCGCGTGCGGTAGCCGATGACCGGGACGTTGTACGTCTCGAAGCGCTCCAGGGTGGCCCGGATGTCGAGGATGGACTTCACGCCCGCGCTGATCACGGTGACCGGGGTGGCGGCCAGGGCGGTCAGGTCGGCCGACTCGTCGAAGCTCTCCGAGGCGCCGAAGTGCACCCCGCCGAGGCCGCCGGTGGAGAAGACCCGGATGCCCGCGCGGTGGGCGAGGAAGGCGGTGGCGGCGACGGTGGTACCGCCGTGCCGGCCGAACGCGGCGACCACCGGCAGGTCGCGCAGGCTCACCTTGTCCAGGCCGTCGGTGGTGGACAGTTCGGCGATCTGCCCGGTGCTCAGCCCGACCGTGGGCACCCCGGCGTGCACCCCGATCGTGGCCGGGACGACGCCCGCCGCCCGCAGCCGCTGTTCCGCCTCCAGCGCGACGTCCAGGTTGCGGGGCCGCGGCAGTCCGTGGGTGAAGATGGTCGACTCCAGGGCGACCACCGGCCGGCCGTCGGCGACGGCCCGGGCGACCTCCTCGGAGACCTGGACGGCGGGAGCGGTGCTGGGCTGAAGTCCGGTCATGATGCGAACTCTCTGTGAGGGTGCCACTGCGGAGGGGCAACGGGCTCAGCGTAGGGAGGGTTCACACCGGAATCCAGAGGCCGACGAGCTGACCCCGGAATCCTTGACGCCAACATGCCACCCCCGGAAGGATTCCCGGATCATCCGCCCGGCCCGCGGCACCGTCCGCGGGCCGCCCGACCCCGGGAACCCGCCTTGGCCCTGCGCCCGTTGCTCCGCCGCGCCGCCGGTCTGATCGGCGCCGCCGTCCTCACCCTGGCCGGCACCCTCACCGCCGCCGGCCCGGCCCGTGCCGACTACGGCACCGACTACCACGACCCGGTCACCGCCACCAAGCCGCTAACCCGCCCCGACACCCGCTCCTGCACCGTCGAGGTGATGCACGAGCGCGCGTTCCGCAACGGGTACGGCAACCCGCCGGACACCCCGTACAACGCCACCCTCACCCCGCCCGCCGACTGCGCCGGGGCCTGGTCGGCGGTGGTCCTGGACCTCCACGGACAGGTCGCCGGGCGGCAGTTCGACCGGATCTTCAGCGTCCGCGTCGGCGGCGTCCAGGTGCTCCTGTCCTCCACCCCGGAGCCGTCCAAGGACGGCATCGCCTGGAGCGTCGAGCACGACGTGACCCGCTACGCCCCGCTGTTCGCGGGCGGCCCGCAGGAGTTCTCCTTCGACCTCGCCAACGTCACCGACGCCACCTACACCGGCGTCTTCACGATCAGCGCGAGCCTGACCTTCTACACCGCGGACGACCACTGGCCGGCCGCCCGCACCGCCGACCGGCTGCTCACCACCGGACCCTTCGGGCTCACCCAGGCCGCCCCCGCCGCCGGGCGCGAACTCACCTTCCCGCAGAACCTCGAACGCCTCACCGCCGAGGTCTACGCCCGGGGCGGCGGCGCCTGCGAGGAGTTCGCGTACGCCTCCGCACCGGACGCCTTCGCCGCCGCCAACCCGGGCAGCGGCATCTGCGGCAAGGGCCCGTTCCGCGAGCTCCGGCTGACCGTCGACGGCCGGGTGGCCGGCGCGGTCTGGCCGTACCCGGTGATCTACACCGGCGGCTGGGACCCGCTGCTCTGGCGACCCGTACCCGGCGTATTCGCCTTCGACCTGCCCGCCTACCGGCTCGACCTCACGCCGTACGTCGGGCTGCTGCTGGACGGCCGGCCGCACACCGTGGGCGTCGTCGTGAACACCGCCGAGGCGCAGAGCAACGACGTCTGGACCGGCCAGGTCAACCTGTTCGCCGAGACCGACCACGGCGCCGCCCGCACCACCGGACAGCTCACCGAGCACCGGGTCGCCCCGGAGGCCGCCGTCGCCACCGACCTCGCCGACCACGGCGGCGGCAGCGGCGACTGGACGGTCACCGCCGCCCGGAACGACCTCGCCCGGGGCTGGGTGCAGACCTCGCACGGCCGGATCACCACCGAGGTCCGCGACGAACTGGCCTTCCGCTCCGGCCAGCAACTGCGCGACGGCGGCAACGACGTGACCCTGCACAACGGCACCGACCTCACCCGCACCACCGCCACCTGGGGCGACGGCCCGCACCGCACCACCACCGTGCACGAGGGCGAACCGCTGGACGTCAGCTACCGGGTGAGCCGCGACGCGGCCGGCAACACCGACCAGACCACCGCCATGGTCCTCGGCTACCACCGCCAGGCCACCGCGGCGACCGGCGGCCACGTCACCGAGAGCTCCACCGTCGACCACACCCTGCGCCCCACCGCGCGGCGGCACGACGGAGACCGCACCGTACGGACCGGCAGCAGCACCGAGGAGTACCGCAGCACCGGTCCCGAGGGGCCGTACCAGCGGACGCTGAGCTTCGTGGACGGCTGGCCGAGCCCCTGACGGCGAGCGCCATGACAGCACCATGGCCCGAGTTGCGAAAATTGTTCCGATTCGTGCCGCTCACCTCTGGTGCACGACCCGTAGGAGGCGCATCATGGGAGATGGACCTGCGAGGTAGCTGAAGGAAGTTCGACCGCAGGAGGCAGTGGCGACGGATCGAGACGGATCAGGGTCTGCCGCTGGAACTACCTCGGTCGACGATCGAACTACCGGCCGGAGGACGTCACGTCCGGAGGCCACCCCCACCTCGCAGGTTCCGCGCGTCCACGGAGCATCCCCTCGGCCCCGTGGGCGCGCGCTTCCGCGTCCGCGCCCCGGCACCGCCGGGCTAGCGCGCCCCCGCCCAGCCCATCTCCCAGGCGTGCACCGCGATCCCGACCCGGTTCGCCACCCCGAGCTTGCGCTGGATGCTGGCGACGTGGGTCTTCACCGTCCCCGGCGAGATGAACAGTTCCGCGGCGATGTCCGCGTTGGTGCGGCCCGCCGCGACGTGCCCGGCGATCTCCACCTCCCGCTCGGTCAGCGGTACCACCGGCGCCGGCCGCCGGCGCTCCGGGCGGCGCGGCGCCGTCACGTGCCGCAGCAGCCTGACGGTGACCGACGGGCTGATCAGGCTCTCCCCGTCCGCCGCCGCCCGCACCGCCTCGGCCAGCAGGGACGGGCCGGAACGCTTCAGCAGGAAGCCGGACGCCCCGTGCCGCAGCGCCGGGTACACGTACTCGTCCAGGTCGAAGGTGGTCAGCACCACCACCCGCACCGGCTCCGCCACCTCCGGCCCGGCCAGCCGCCGGGTCAGCTCCAGCCCGTCCATCCGCGGCATCCGGATGTCCACCAGCGCGACGTCCGGCCGCAGTCGGGCCGCCAGCTCCAGCGCGGCCAGCCCGTCCGCCGCCTCCCCCACCACCTCGATGTCCGGCTGGGCCGTCAGGATCCGCCGCACACCGCGCCGGACGGCCTCCTGGTCGTCCGCGATCAGGGTGCGGATCACCCGCGGGACCTCGCCGTTCGTACTCGTCACGCCCAGCAGTGTCGCGCACGGCCGCCGGACGGGAAAGTTCACGCCGCGGAACCGGCGCGGTTCACCTTCGTCCGGTGGGCTGGCCGCCATGAACGATTCCAGTGGACGTCCCTCCGTCAGCCGGCGAGGCCTCCTGGCCGGCGCGACCGGCGTCGGCCTCGGCGGTGCCGTGTCCCTCTCCGGCATCCCGGCCACCCCCGCCGCCGCCTCCCCGGTGCTCTGGCAGCGGCCGGGCCGCTCCGGCGCGCCGCGAGTGGCCGGCCTGCACCTCCAGTTCGGCTCGGACGCCTCGCGCGAGGTGGTGGTCTCCTGGCACACCACCACGTCCGTCGGCAACCCGCGTGTGACGTACGGGACTTCGAACAGCGGCTTCGGCCGGACGGTCCAGGCCGCGACCCGCACCTACCGGGACGCCGCCTCCGGCACCGAGGTCCAGGTGCACCACGCCCGGCTGACCGGCCTGCACGCCGACACGGACTACGTCTACGCCGCCGTCCACGACGGCACCACCCCCGAGCTCGGCACCGTCCGCACCGCCCCGCGCGGGCGGTCCGCCTTCACCTTCACCAGCTTCGGCGACCAGGGCACCCCCACCCTCGGCCGGAAGACCGCCAACGGCTACGTCAACGACAACCTCGGCAGCCCCGCCGCCGGCGACACCACCGCCGGGGTCGAGCGGATCGCCCCGCTGTTCCACCTGCTCAACGGCGACCTCTGCTACGCGAACATCGCCACCGACCGGGTCCGCACCTGGTCCGACTGGTTCGAGAACAACAGCCGCTCGGCCCGCCACCGCCCCTGGATGCCCGCGGCGGGCAACCACGAGAACGAGAAGGGCAACGGGCCGATCGGCTTCGGCGCCTACCAGGCGTACTTCGAGCTGCCGGACGCCCGCTCGGACGCCGAGACGCGCGGCCTGTGGTACTCGTTCACGGCCGGCTCGGTGCGGGTGATCAGCCTCAACAACGACGACGTGGCCTACCAGGACGGCGGCAACAGCTACGTCCACGGCTACTCCGGCGGCGCCCAGCAGCGCTGGCTGGAGCAGGAGTTGATCGCGGCCAACGCGGATCCCGGGATCGACTGGATCGTGGTCTGCATGCACCAGGTGGTGATCTCCACCGCCGACAGGTTCAACGGCGCCGACCTCGGGATCCGCGAGACCTGGGTGCCGCTGTTCGACAGGTACGGCGTGGACCTGGTGGTCTGCGGCCACGAGCACCACTACGAGCGCTCGCACCCGATCCGCGGCCAGCAGCCGACCGACACCCGTACGCCGATCCCGGTCTCCACCGGCACCGGGACCATCGACACCACCAAGGGCACCGTCCACATGGTCATCGGCGGCGGCGGCACCTCGGCCCCGTCCAACCAGCTCTTCTTCAGCCCCGCCAAGGCCCGGGTGATCACCGGCGTCGGCGCCGCCGACCCGGCCACCGGCAAGCGCCCGCCGGTGTACGTGATCGAGGACGCCCCCTGGTCCGCCTTCCGGGACGCCGACAACCCCTACGGCTTCGCGTCCTTCGACGTCGACCCGGGCGGCCGCAACGGGCAGACCACCATCGGCGTCACCTACTACTCCGTCAGCGGCCCATACGGGGACCTCGTCCCGGTCGACCGCTTCACCCTGACCCGCCCGCGCGGCACCCGCGGCGGCGGCCGGGGGCACTGACCCCGAGGTACCCGGAAGCGGCGGCGGCCGGGCCCCGAGCGGCGCCTCAGCGGCCCGGCAGTCCCGGCAGTCCCGGCAGGGAGCAGTCGACCCGCCAGCCCTCGGGCGTGCCCGGGCCGGCGGTCAGCGAACCCCCGTGGGCGGCGACGCGGGCGGCGAGCCCGGCCAGGCCCGTGCCGCCGGCGCCGGGGCGGCGCAGCAGCGGCCTGCGGGCGGGGCCGCCGCCGTCGGTGACGGTCAGCTCGACGGCGCCGTCCTCGCCGGGGGCCACCCGGACGGTGACCTCGGTGGCCTGCGGGGCGTGCCGGCGGATGTTGGTGAGGGACTCCAGGACGACGGCGTAGGCGGTCGCCTCGGCCTCGGCGGAGAGCCGGCCGGCGGCGCCGGGCGCCAGCTCGGCGGTGGCGCGCAGGGCGCCGCCGCCGGTGGCACCGAAGCGGGCGACCAGCTCGGGGAGGTCGGCCACGCCCAGGCGGCGCGTGGTCGCGCCGTCGGCCCGCTCGGCCGGCCCGCCGTCCCGGCCACCCTCGCCGTCCCGGCCGTCGCCGCCGTCGCCTCCATCGCCGCTCCGGCCGCCCTGGCCGCCCGGCTCGCGGAGGGCGCCGACCATCTCGTCCATCGAGTCCAGGGCCCGTAGCCCGGCCTCCTCCAGCCTGCGCAGCAGTGCGGTGGTCTCCTCCGGCTCCTGGCCCGGGAGTTGGCCGGCCTGGGCCTCCAGCACGATGCCGGTGATCTCGTGCGCCACGAAGTCGTGCAGCCCCCGGGCCACCTCCAGCCGCTGCTCGCGCCGGGCCCGGGCGACCGCCCGCTCCCGGCGGGCGTCCAGGACGCGCAGGTAGAGGGCCGCGCCCGCGACACCGAGCAGCGGCAGCAGCGAGACCAGCACCCCGCCCACCGGCCCGGCGGCGCCGCCCTGCGGCATCCTCAGGGCGAAGCGCAGCGGCAGCAGCAGGGCCGCGAGCCCGACCAGCCCGCCGACCACCGCGACCGAGCGGTCGGGCAGCCGGCGGACGGCCCGGAAGAGCAGCCCGAGCAGGGCGAGCCACTCGAAGGGCAGCCAAAGCGCGGGAAGCCGGTACGGCCCCGGGTAGACCAGGTCGACCAGCAGCGAGACCCCGGCCACCGCACCGGCGGCCGCACCGAGCGTGATCCGCCCGGCGGGCCACGGCAGCAGCGCCACCACCGCGGTGAACACCGCCGTCAGCGCGAGCAGCACGGCCGCCCATCGGGCGTCCGGCTGCGCCAGCACGACGGGCACCAGCAGCGCGAACGCGGAGCCGGCGGCCAGGCGCCGGCGGAGCCGGGCCGACCGCGACCGCTGCCGCGGCCGCGAGGAGTCGGGGCTGACGAGGGGAAGCTCGGTACGCACCCGGCCGAGCCTACGGGGCGGCTCCCGCCGGCCGGTCCGACGGGCAGCTCTCCCGGGGGAGGCGGTCTCCTCCTCCGGAAGGAACGGCCCGTCCCTCGACTCCCCTCCGCAGCGGGAGGTCCGCGCGGCCGGGCCGGAGCATGCTCGGTGACGTCGGAAAACCGCGCCGAAGGAGACACGAACCGCCATGAACCGCCGCCTTGCCACCGCCGCAGTCTCGCTCCTCCTGCTGGGGGCGACGGCCGCCACCACCGCGCCGGCCGCCGTCGCCGCACCGGCGGGCACCGCACCGGCGTCCAGCGCCGAACCGGCCGCCGCGGCCGACGACTTCGGACCGGTGAGCGTGCGCGGCACCGGCAACACCGTCCTCACCGCAGCCTTCCAGGGCTTCGACGGCGACCCGGTGAAGATCTCGGTGGACGCCCGCGCCACCACCAACACCGATCCGCGCAGCACCACGGGCCACTTCCACGTCCGGCACGTGCACACCGACGGCCGGCTGGTCGCCGACTTCGAGGGCGACATCAGCTGCCTGGCCGTCGGCGGCCGGGAGGCGGTCGCCACCGGGGTGATCACCAAGGGCGAGGCGCCCTGGTTCCCGGGCCTGGAGCTGGTCGGCCAGAAGGTCGCGCTCTCGATGGAGGACAACGGGCGGCGCGGGGACCGGATGGGCTGGGTCTGGGGCGCGTTCGGCCAGCCGGTGTCGGACTGCCAGGGCACGGTACCGTTCATCCGCACGACCAGTGGTGACTTCTCCGTGCGCGGCTGACACCCGGCCGACCGGGCCTGCCAGGGTCCTCTCCGGCATCGAGCAGGACGACGGACGGGACGACGGGCGAGGCGACGGGCGGGAGCCGTCCACCACCGCCCGAGCGCCCGCAGAACCGGAGGCCCCGTTGTCCCTCGACCGCCAGACCGTCCCGCCACCGGCAGCGGGGTCCGACGACCGCACAGGGGACGGCCGTTGAACCCCGCACCGGACCGGCGGACGCCGGACTTCGCCCGACTCGCCGCCGTCGGACCGTACTTCACGCTGGACACCTCCCCGGCCGCACGACCGCCCGAGGGCTTCCGGCCGCTGACCGAGCTGTACGGCACCGGGCCGGACGCGCCGCTGGCGGCCCGGCTGCGGGTGGTGGCGCAGCGGCTCGGCACCGCCGAACTGCGGGTCGCCGCCTCGATCCTGCATCTGGGGCTGGCGGCCCGCTTCTGGTCGGTGGGGCTGGGCTCGGCCGTCCTGCTGGGTACGGTCCCGACCCTGGAGCGGGCCTGGGTCCGGATCCCGGATCAGGGCCCGCTCGATCTGTGGACCCCGGCGGAGCCCGCCCACCCGGCCGCCGGAACGCTCGCCGACCAGCTCCACCAGCGCGTCCTGTCGGGCCAGTTGGAGCCGCTGGCGGCCGCCGTCCGGGCCGCCGCCCCGCTCTCGCCGCGGCTGCTGCTCGGCAACGCCGCTTCAGCGCTGGCCGGGACGCTGCGGGTGCTGGACGTCCATGCGCCGGGCGCCGCACGGGCGTTGGTCGCGGAGCTGCTGGACCGTCCGCCGCTGGCCGGATCGGGAACCCTGCACACCGGGCCGCGTGGCACGGCGTTCCGGCGGACCAGCTGCTGCCTCTACTACCGGGTGGGTCCGGGTGCCGGGCTCTGCGGGGACTGCTGCTTCAGCACGCCGCCCGGCCGCGCCAAGCGGAAGGACTAATACCTTCACAAACGAAGGTCATATCGGCACGCCGTCGCGGTCCCAGCCGCGCACCACGGCCCGGCCCCGCGCACCACGGCGAGTTCGGCGGCAACGGGCCGTCGCGTCACCGGCCGCCCGGGTCCAGCAGCCGGCCGCGGCTGCCCGGAGGCCGTCCAGTTCGTTGGGCAGCGCGTCGACGGCGACGGGAAGTGCGGGGCGGGAGCGGGGCGGGCGGAACGGTGGGACGGCCCCGGATCAGCCGTCGTCCGCCAACTCCAGGTGCCGCCGCACGAGATGGCGCACGCAGGCCACCGCATGGGCCTCGGCGGCGGCCCGGGCGCCGGCCGCGTCTCCGGCCAGCACGGCGACCAGGATCTCCCGGTGCTGCTCGGCGAAGCACGACTGGTCCGGCCCGTACGGGGCGGGCAGCCAGAGCAGCGGGCCGAGTTCGGCCTGGAGCCGGACGGCGAGCTGGGTGAGCCGCACCGACTGGGCGGCGACGGCGAGTTCGATGTGGAAGCGGGCGTCGGCGCGGCGCCGCTCGGCGGGCCCGGCGGCGTCGCGCAGGTCGTGCACCAGTCGGGTGAGCCTGGGGCCCAGGTCGGCCGGGGCCCGTTCGGCGGCGAGCCGGGCGGCGGTGCCGAAGACGGCCAGCTCCTCGTCGCCGAGGTCGCGCAGGTCCACGGTGGCGAGGTCGCGCAGCCGGGCGAGTTGGAGGTGTTCGGAGCCCCCGGTGGAGGTGCGGACGAAGCTGCCGCCGTTGCGGCCGCGCCGGGTCTCGATCAGACCGGCCTCGCGGAGCAGCGCGAGGGCCTCGCGGACGGTGCCGTTGGCGACGCCGAGCTGGTCGGCCAGGTCGTTCTCGCTGGGCAGCTGGTCCCCGTCGGCGACCAGCCCGAGGGCGATCGCCTCGGTGATCCGGCGGGCCACCGCGTCGGCGCGCCCGAGGTCGGCGAGCGGTGCGAGGACGGCGCTGAGCAGCGGGGTCGCACTGCCGATGGTCGTCACACGCACCCCTCCTCGCGGGCGCGCCGGATCGCCGTCACCGCCGTCGCCGTCACCGCCGTCTCCATCGCCGTCTCACCGTCTCGCCGTCCGCGCGCGGACGTTTCCCGCAGGGTACCCCCGGTCGAGCACGCACTCTTGCCGCTGGAAACTCAATCTCCTATGTTTTCCCGCAGCCTTCGCCCGAGCATCACCCCGTAGCGCTCCCCCGCATCACGACACGTTCCCAGGAGCTGGTCATGACCGATGCCAGTGCACGTGCCACCGTCCGCTCCCCCGACCCGGACGCCGAACGGCTCGCCGCCCTCGGCTACACCTCCGAGTTCAAACGCGACATGAGCCTCTGGGCGAACTTCTCGCTCGGCTTCACCTATCTGTCCCCCGTCGTCGGCGTGTACACACTCTTCGCCTCCTCGCTCCGGACCGCCGGGCCGCCGATGCTCTGGAGCTTCGTGATCGCGGGCCTCGGCCAGCTGCTGGTGGCCCTGGTGTTCAGCGAGGTGGTCGCCCAGTTCCCGGTGGCCGGCGGGGTGTACCCCTGGGCGCGCCGGCTCTGGGGCCGCACCTGGGGCTGGCTGACCGGCTGGGTCTACCTGCTGGCGCTGATGTCCACCATCGCGGCGGTCTCCTACGGCGCCGGCCCGTACGTGGCCGCCCTGCTGGGCGTCGAGCCGAGCACCGCGACGACCGTCTGGTGCGCGCTCGGCCTGCTGGCGCTCGCCACCGTGATCAACCTGGGCGGCACCCGGGTGCTGTCGGCGGCGGCCGTGTTCGGGTTCGCCGCCGAGCTGGTCGGCGCCCTGGCGGTCGGCGCCTGGCTGCTGCTGACGCACCGCTACCACGGGCTCGGCGTGGTCCTCGACCGCTTCGGCGCGGGCGGCGACGGCGACTACACCGACGCCTTCCTGGCCGCCGGGCTGATCGCGGTCTTCCTGTTCTTCGGCTTCGAGGCCTGCGGCGACGTCGCCGAGGAGGTGCCCGACCCGGGTCGACAGATTCCCAAGTCGATGCGGCGCACCATCTACGTCGGCGGTGCGGCGGCGATCGGCGTCAGCCTGGCCCTGGTGATGTCGATCCGGGACATCGGCGCGGTGGTCTCCGGCGACGACGCGGACCCGGTGGCCGGGGTGCTGCACGACGCCTTCGGCGCGACCGGCGCCCGGGTGGTGATCGCCGTGGTGCTGATCTCCTTCCTCTCCTGCGTGCTGAGCCTCCAGGCGGCGGCCAGCCGGCTCACGTACTCCTTCGCCCGGGACCGGATGATCGCGGGCAGCCGGCTGCTGGCCACCGTCTCGGACCGGCTGCGGGTGCCGCCGTACGCGCTGCTGCTCGCGGCGGCACTGCCCGGTGTGATCATCGTGGGCGCCTCGGCACTCTCCGAGGGCGCCCTCACGAAGATCATCTCCTTCTCCAGCATCGGCATCTACCTGGCCTTCCAGATGGTGGTGCTGGCCGCCCTGCGGGCCCGGCTGCGCGGCTGGCGCCCGAGCGGGGACTTCCGGCTCGGCCGCTGGGGCCTGGCGGTGAACATCGGCGCGCTGGTCTACGGCGTCGCCGCGATCGTCAACATCTGCTGGGGCCGGACCCCGGACGCCGCCTGGTACGACAACTACCTGGTGCTGCTCTCGGCGGTGGTCGTGCTCGCGGCCGGCGGCCTCTACCTGCTGCTGGCCCGCCCGCACCTGCGTGGCGACGCCCCCTCGGGCGACGCCACGGCCGCGGCCGGGACGACGGGCACGGAGACGACCGGAGCCGGGGCGACCGCGGCCGGGGCGACCGGGGAGCGGGCATGACCGGCCTCCCGCTGGACGGCGTCCTGGTCGCCGACTTCGGCCGGGTCCTGGCCGCGCCCTACCTCACCATGCTGCTGGCCGACCTCGGCGCCGACGTCATCAAGGTCGAGCAGCCCGGCACCGGCGACGACACCCGCGCCTGGGGCCCGCCGCACGCCCAGGGCGAGGCCACCTACTTCCTCTCCGTCAACCGCAACAAGCGCTCCCTCGCCCTGGACCTGCGCGACCCGGCCGACCACGCCCGCGCCGTCGAACTCGTCCGCCGCGCCGACGTGCTGGTGGAGAACTTCCGCCCCGGCACGATGGCCCGCCACGGCCTCGGCCCGGACCGCGCCCAGGCCCTCAACCCTCGGCTGGTCTACTGCTCGATCACCGGCTTCGGCTCCGGCAAGGGGGCCGAACTGCCCGGCTACGACCTGCTGGTGCAGGCCGTCGGCGGACTGATGTCGGTGACCGGCCCGGGCCCCGGCGAGCCGGTGAAGGCCGGCGTCGCGCTGGTGGACGTGCTGACCGGGCTGCACGCGGCGGTCGGCGTACTGGCCGCGCTGCGCGAGCGCGAGAGCACCGGCCGGGGCCAGCTGGTGGAGCTGAACCTGCTCTCCACACTGCTCTCCGGCCTGGTCAACCAGTCCGCCGGCTACACCCTGGCCGGCGTCGTGCCGGGCATCCTCGGCAACCGCCACCCGTCCGTCGCCCCGTACGAGGTGTTCACCACCGCCGACCGCCCGCTGGTCGTCGCGGTCGGCAACGACCGGCAGTTCGCGGCGCTCTGCCGGGGCCTCGGCGCCCCCGAACTGGCCGGCGACCCGCGCTTCGCCACCAACGCCGACCGGGTCGCCCACGTGGCCGTACTGGCCCGCGAGCTCACCGCCCGACTCGAACGCCGCACCGCCGCCGAGTGGTTCGCGGTGCTCACGCCGCTCGGCGTGCCCTGCGGCCCGGTCAACGACCTGGCGGAGGCCTTCAGCCTCGCCGACTCGCTCGGCCTGCACCCCCGGGCGCCGCTGCCGGGCCCCGACGGCCGCCCGCTGGACCTGGTCGCCAACCCGATCGGCCTCTCCCGCACCCCGCCCCGCTACCAGCTGCCCCCGCCCCGGCTCGGCGAGCACACCGCCGAACTGACCGCCTGGCTGGACACTCCGTCCGACCGGCACCCGATCGACCAGCCCGCGATCGACCGGCACCCGCCCGACCGGCACCCGCGCCAAGGACCTTGAGCACCGCCAGGTCCGTCCCGGCACGCGCCGCGGCCCGCGTCCGGCTTGTCCAGAGCCGGCCGCGGGCCGCCGATCCCACCCGGTGCCGATGCCCGTGGCGCCGGGTGAAGCCCTTCCGAGGATGAAGCCCTTCCCAGGCGTGCGGTCAGACCGCGACCGCCTCCTCCATCTCCTCCTCGGCCTCCTCCGCCGTCTCCACCGGACGGCGCCCGCGGCCCTCGTACATCGCGGCGGCCACCAGGGCGGCCCCGCCGAGCAGCAGCCAGACCAGCAGGGTCACGACGTGCCCGCCGAGGCCCGCCCCACCGTCGAAGTACATGACGCTGCGCGCGCCCTCCATGAACCCGGCGCCCGTCCAGAAGCCGTGCAGGCCGCCGAAGAACCCGTTCTGCAGCTCGGGCCGGTAGATGCCGCCGGAGGAGGTGAAGTTCAGCATCACGAACAGCACCATCAGGGCCAGCGTGGTCCACTTCTTCAGGAAGCTGTGCAGGCCGATGCCGATCAGCACGATGCCCGCCGAGTAGAGCCAGCCGAGCGCCCAGATCGCGGCGTAGTCGTGGTCGACGACGTGGAAGACCGGACCGGCGGTGACGATGCCGATCACGCTGACCACCAGCGAGACCGCCACCCCGACCAGCGCCCGGACCCTCATGGCCAGCCCCGCGCCGGCCGCGCCGATCACCGCGACGCTGGCGTAGGAGCCGATGCTCAGTGCGACCAGCAGGAAGAACAGGCCCTGTCCGGTCGGGTCGCCCTTCGCCGGGGTGGTCAGGTCGGTGACGTGCAGCGGCACGCCCTGCTGGTCGGTGACGTTGGTGAACACGGCCGTGGCGGCCACCACCGAGGTGTCCGAGTTCCCCTTGGCGACGATCAGCTCGGGGCTCCTGGCGTCCGGGACGAAGGCGCCCACCAGGTCCCGGTCGCGCAACTGCTGCTCGGCGGCCGCCCGGTCGGCCACGGTGCGGACGTCGAGCACGTCGCCGGCCTTGCCCTGGATCGCCTGGGCCAGGCCCTGCGCCTGCGGCGTGGTGCCGACCACGGCCACCTTGAGGTGGTGCGGCTCGGGCTGGTGGAAGGCGCCCTGGTAGGCCAGCGCCATGCCCAGGCACATCAGCAGCGGGGTGATCAGGTGGACGGCCAGGTGTTTGAGCGAGTGCCCCAGGGTGGGCGCTGCGGCGGGGTTCCGGGGTGTGCTCATGGGGTTCGTACCGTCCTCCGGTGGTGTCTCTCAGCCTGATTGTGAAGGTGGCAAATACAACCAATGAGGATGGTAAATGCAACCAACTCGATGCAGCTTACAACCATCCGACGTCAAGCGGAAGCCGGGCCCCCACCAGTCGCCCCCACCGGCGGGGCCCGGGCTTCGACCGGCTCGCCCGTCAGTCCAGCTCGAACACCCCGTACGAGAACCCGTCCGCCCGCAGCTGCCCGTCCCCCACCCGGACGCCCTGCACCTCCAGCGGCCGTACGCCCGGCACCCGCCGGACGCCCTCCGGCAGACCCGCCGACGGTACGGACGCCAGCGGTACGGACGCCGGCTCGCGGCGCGGGTTGACCGCCACCAGGTACCGCCCGGCCCGGGTGTACACCAGCGGGTAGGCGGCGTGCCGGACCTCCACCCCGCCGCCCGCGCCCAGCCCGGGGTGCGCCCGGCGCAGCGCGATCAGCCGCCGGACGGTGTGCAGCAGCGAGGTCGGGTCGGCCCGCTGGGAGAGCACGTCCGGGCGGTGCGGGTCCGGGTCGACCGGCAGGTACAGCCGCTCGGGCGGCGCGCTGGAGAAGCCGGCGGTGGGCCCTGGCGTCCACTGCATCGGGGTGCGCGAGCCGGCCCGGTTGAAGCGCGGGCCGAGCACGCTGCCCTCGGTGTCGGGCAGGCCCGGCAGGAAGCGCATGCCGATCTCGTCGCCGTAGTAGACCGCCGGGAGGGTGGGCCAGGTGAACAGGAAGGCGAAGGCGGGGGCGAGTTGCTCGGCGGTGCGCGGGCCGGCGGCCAGGCGGGAGAAGTCGTGGTTGGAGGTGGGCAGCACGATGTGCCCGCTGCCCTCGGCGAGTTCGGCGGCGGAGCGCCAGGCGTCCAGGAAGGGCTGCGCGGTGCCCCGGCCCTCGGCGTCGAAGTAGCAGGAGTCCTGCCGCCAGAACTCCTCGACCGTCCCGCCGTTGTTGTTCCAGAGCGAGCGCAACGGCAGGCCGTGGTCCTCGCCGCCGAAGTGCAGGAAGAAGTCGGCGTGGAAGCCGGCCCCGACGGCGGCGGCCGGGTCGCCCCACTCGGCGAGCAGGGCGGCGTCGGGGTGGTTGCGGTCCAGCCAGTCGCGCAGCTCGGTCCAGAGCTTGGCGGTCTCCACCTTCCCCGGGTCGTCCTTGACCAGCGAGTACGCCATGTCCACCCGGAAGCCGGACACCCCGAGGCCGAGCCAGTGCGCCATGATCGCGCGCAGCTCCGCCCGGTTGGCGCGCGGGCCGTCCGCGTCCACCGCCTGCCGCCAGGGCTCCTCCGAACTGCTGCGCGCGTAGCCGAAGTTGAGCGCCGGCTGACAGTCAAAGAAGTTCGGCAGGTACCAGCCGGGGCGGCTGCCGGGCGAGGCGACGAAGCCGTCCACCGGGCGGTCGGCCCAGATGTACCGGTGGTCGGACGGGTCCTCGGCGGAGGCCAGGAACCAGGGGTGGCGGTCGGAGGTGTGCCCGGCCACCAGGTCCAGCAGGACCCGGACGCCCCTGCGGCGGGCGGCCTCGACCAGGGCCGCCAGGTCCTCGGTGCTGCCGTAGCGCGGGGCGGGGGTGAGGTAGTCGGAGACGTCGTACCCGGCGTCGCGGAACGGCGAGGCGAAGCAGGGGTTCAGCCAGACGGTGTCGACGCCGAGCCAGGCGAGGTGGTCCAGGTGTTCCGTGATGCCGGCGAAGTCGCCGATGCCGTCGCCGTCGGAGTCGGCGAAGCTCTGCGGGTAGATCTGGTACAGCACGGCGTCGGCGAGCCAGTCGGGGCCGGGGCGGGTCGAGGTCATGGGCGGTTCCTCCTGCCGGGGTCCGGGTGCCCCCGATTCTCGTCCGATCCCGGCCGTCCCGACAGCCCGCCTCGCCCCGCCGACGCCTCTTTCACGAGACCCGCACCGCCGCTACGGGCCCGGTGCGAGGCCGCACCGCCGCGCCCGCTACGAGACAACCCCCGCGCAGGCCGCCGTGAACGCCCGGGCCCGGCGGGTGATCTCCGCCCAGTCCCCCGCCGCGACCACGTCCGGCGGCACCACGTCCGTCCCCGCGCAGACCGCGAGCGCGCCGTGCGCCAGGAACTCGGCGGCGTTGCCCGCGTTCACCCCGCCGGAGGCCACCAGCGGCACGCGGGGGTACGGGCCGCGCAGGTCCTTGAAGTAGCCGGGGCCGAACGCCCGGGCCGGGAAGACCTTGACGGCGGCGGCGCCGAGGTCCACCGCGTGCGCCACCTCGGTCGGGGTGAGCGCCCCGAGCACCACCGGCACCCCGGCGACGGCCGCCGCCTCGGCGACCTCGGCCCGGCAGCCGGGAGTGACCAGGAAGGACGCCCCCGCCGCGACTCCGCGCCGGGCCTGCTCGGCGGTCAGCACCGTCCCCACGCCGACCCGCCAGCCCGCCTTCGAGGCCCGCATCAGATGGTCCGTCACATCCGGTGTGGTGTAGGTGAATTCGGTCAGGTTGATGCCGCCCTCGGCGAGGGCGGCGCAGAGCGCGGCGGCGTCCGGGATCCGGGGTGCGCGGACCACCGCGATCACCTGTTCGTCACGCAGGACGGCGAGATCCGCCGGTGCGGGCAGCTCGACGGGGGCGGGGAGATCGGCAGGGGCGGGCAGGTCGTTCGGAGCGGAGAGCTCGGTCATATGGCCAGGGTTCCTCGGTCGGTGCGACGCAGGGCGCGCCCGTGGCGGGCGCCGGTGGTGCGACCCTGCCGGACGACGGCGGTGCCGTTGACGTACACGTACTCGATGCCCTCGGCGGGCAGCCGGGGGTGCTCGAAGGTGGCGGCGTCCCGGACCCTCCCGGGGTCGAGGAGCACCAGGTCGGCGTGGTGGCCGGGGGCGATCCGGCCGCGCCGGTCCAGTCCCAGCCGGGCGGCGGGGCGGCCGGTCATCCGGGCGATCGTCTCCTCCAGCGTCAGCACGCCCAACTCCCGGCTGTAGTGGCCGAGGTAGCGCGGGAAGGTGCCCCAGGCGCGCGGGTGCGGCCGGGCGCCGACCAGCAGCCCGTCGCTGCCGACGGTGTGCGCCCGGTGGCGCATGATCGCCCGGACGTTCTCCTCGTGGCCGACGTGCTGGAGGATCGTGGTGCCCAGCTCGTCCCGGCGCAGCAGGTCCAGGAACACCTCGGTGCCGGTCCGCCGTTCCTCGGCGGCCAGTTCGGCGACGGTACGGCCGACCGTGCCGGCGAGCGAGGCCGAGCGGACTCCGGAGATCTGGATCGTCGCCCAGTCGGTGACCACGCCGTGGCAGCCGTCGCTGCCCTTCTCCTCCACCTCGTACCGGATCCTCGCGCACTGCGCGGGGTCGACGAGCCGCGCCAGCGTCGCGGCGGGGCCGCCCTCGGTGGCCCAACTCGGCAGCAGGGCGGCCAGGGTGGTGGAGCCGGGCAGGTAGGGGTAGCTGTCCAGGGTGAGGTCGACGCCGTCGGCGAGTGCCCGGTCGAGGAGTTCCAGCAGCTCGCCGGCCCGGCCCCGGTTGACCCCGAAGTTCATCGTGGCGTGGGTCAGGTGCAGTGCGCAGCCGCTCCGCCGGGCGATCTCCACCATCTCCGCGTAGCCCTCCAGCGCCCCTTCTCCGTACGAGCGTTGGTGCGGAGCGTGGAAGCCGCCGTAGGCCGCGACGACGGTGCACAGCTCGACCAGCTCGGCGGTGTCCGCGTACGTCCCGGGGGTGTAGCTGAGACCGCTGGACATGCCGACCGCACCGTCCAGCAGGCTCTTCGCCAAAGCCTGCCGCATCCGGTCGAGTTCGCCCGGGGTGGGCGGACGGTCGGCCCAGCCCATGGCGAGCATCCGCAGCGTGCCGTGCGGGACGAGGTAGCAGGCGTTGACGGCGACCCCGGTGCGGTCGATCCGGTCCAGGTAGCCGGCGACGTCCCGCCAGTCCCAGTCGAAGCCGTCCGGATCGCCGTTCCAGCCCGCGAGTTGGCGGCGCAGCGCGGGCAGCGTGGCGTCGTCGACCGGGGCGTAGGACAGGCCGTCCTGGCCGAGGACCTCGCAGGTGACGCCCTGGGTGACCTTGGCCGGGTGCTCGGGTTCGAGCAGCAGGGCCAGGTCGGAGTGGGCGTGCATGTCGATGAAGCCGGGGGCCAGGACCAGTCCGTCGGCGTCCACCGTCTCGGGCGCGTCGAGGCCCTCGCCGATCTCGGCGATCAGACCGTCGGCGATCCGGACGTCCGCCCGGTAGCGCTCCGCGCCGGTGCCGTCCACCACGGTGGCGCCCCGGAACACCGTGGCGCCCCTGCCGCCCCGGAAGACCGTCGCCTCCCTGCCACCCCGGGCGGCCGCTCTCTCCCCGGGCATCAGAAGAACGTCCTGACCAGGCCGGTGACCTTCGGCTCGGCCGCGTCCGCGGAGTCCAGCACCGGGATCGCCGTCCACTTGTCGAAGGCCGTGCACGGGTGCGAGACGCCCAGCCGCAGCACCGCGCCGATCGGCGCGAGGTCGCCCGCGTCCCGCAGGAAGGCGTGCTGGTCGTTGAGCGCGGTGATCCGGGCCGTCGTACCGGTCAACTCGGCGCCGCCGCGCACTCGTTGCGGCTCGGGCAGGCCCTCGTCGAAGGGCAGGTCGCGCTTGCCGGCGTCCAGCAGCGCGAGCTGCGGCTCGGGCCGGGAGACCACCCGGGCCCAGCCGTGCAGCGCGCCGCGGAACGGCGCCTGGCCGCCGTCCCGGGCGAGCGGCGAGATGCCCCGGTAGAAACCGTCGTCGTGGGCGATGTACGCGCCCGAGCGCAGCACCACGAACGCCTCCGGCAGATCCGCCAGTTCCTCGACCACCAGGTCGAAGTAGGCACTGCCGCCGGCCGAGACCACCGGCGGGGCGCCGTCCGGGTAGGCACTCGCCAGCCGGCCGTGCAGGTCGCCGAGGTCCCGCAGGTAGCCGCGGACGGCGGCCAGCGCCTCGGCCGAGGCGTCGTGGGCGAGCGCGCCCTCGTACCCGCCGACGCCCGCCAGGCGCAGGGTGGGGGCGCGCAGGACGGCGGCGGCGACCTCGACGGCGGCGTCCACCCCGCGGGTGCCGGTCCGCCCGCCGGGGCCGCCGAGTTCGACCAGTACCTCGACCGGCCGCTCGGCTCCGGCGGCGCGCAGCGCCTCGTCCATCAGCCGGACGCTCTCGACGTCGTCGACCCAGGAGAGGAGGGCGAAGTCCGGGTCGGCGGCGAGTTCGTCGGCGAGCCAGGCCAGTCCGGCCGGTTCGAGCAGGGTGTTGGCGAGCAGGACGCGCTGGACCCCGAAGGCCCGGGCGATCCGCACCTGGGGCAGGTTGGCGAGGGTGATGCCGTGGCTGCCTGCGTCCAGCTGCGCCTGCCAGAGGGCGGGCGCCATGGTGGTCTTGCCGTGCGGGGCGAGCGCGACGCCCGCCTTGGCGCACCAGTCGGCCATGGTGCGGACGTTGTGGTCGAGGGCGGCGCCGTCGAGGGTGAGCAGCGGGGTGCCGAGCGAGGAGAGGGTGGGGCCGGTGGCGAGCCACTCCCGGGTGGTGCGGCCCCACGACTGCGGCGGGGCGGCTTTGAACCGCCAGTCGAGCGGCTCGTCGGCCAGGGCGGCCACCGCGCCGCGGGCGATACCCGGCCCGGTGACACTGCTTGCGAAGGTCTGCTCCACCGTGTTCCTCCATCCGCACAGGTTGCAACATGCGCAACGAGGGTTGCACATGCTGGCAGCACGGTTCTAGCATCGGCGCCGGATCACGGTCAACGGACCTGACTCCCGGTCAACGGGGTCGGCTCACGTGCGGCGCCCACGGACAACGCGGCGCTCCGCACCACGGAGCCGACCCGGTGGGCCCGCTCTCGACGGAACGGCCGCAGACGAGGAGCCCCGCACATGCCGCGACAGGACACCCAGGGCCCGACCCGCCCCGGTCCTCCCCCGACGGCCGTGTGCGTGGGCGAGTCGATGGCCGTCCTGCTGCCGGACCGCCCGGGCCCGCTGGAGTCGGTGGAGAACTTCCGGCTCTCGGTCGGCGGTGCGGAGTCCAACGTGGCAGGCGCACTGGCCGCGCACGGCGTGCCGACCGCCTGGATCAGCCGGGTCGGCGACGACGGCTTCGGCCGGAGACTGCTCACCGAGGTCGCCGCGCGCGGCGTGGACGTCTCGGCGGTCGCGGTCGACCCGCACCGCCCGACCGGCGTCTACGTCAAGGAGGTCGGCGGCACCACCGGCCACCGCCACGACCTCGGCCCCGGCCGCAGCCGGCTGCACTACCACCGGCGCGGCTCCGCGGCCGCCGCGCTCTCCCCGGACCTGCTCGCCGACCCGGCCGCCGCCGCGCTGCTGGCCGGCGCCCGGCTGCTGCACCTGTCCGGCATCACCGCCGCGCTCTCCGACGGCTGCCTGGCCCTGCTCCGCGCCCTGCTCGCCGATCGCCGCCCGGGCCGCCTGGTCAGCTTCGACCTCAACTGGCGCCCCTCGCTCTGGCGCGACCGCGACCCGGCCGTGCTGCCGCCCCTGCTGGACGCCGCCGACCTGCTGCTGCTCGGCGCCGACGAGGCCGAGGCCGCTTTCGGCACCGGCGACCCGGCCGCCCTGCGCCGCCGCTTCACCGCCCCGGCCACCGTGGTGGTCAAGGACGCCGCGCGGCAGGTGACCGCCCTGGAGCGGGACGGTACGGCGGTCACCGAGCCGGCCCTCGCGGTCGAGGTCGTCGAGGCCACCGGCGCGGGCGACGCCTTCGCGGCCGGCTACCTGGCCGGCACCGTCCGGGGCCTGGACCAGCGGCGCCGGCTGCGGCTCGGCCACCTGAGCGCCGCCTGCGCGCTGACCGCCCACGGCGACCAGGCCGAGCTGCCGGACACCGCCGTGGTCGCCGCTCTGCTCGACGCCTCCCCCGCCGCCTGGGCGGCCACCCGGGTCACCGCGGAGGGCATCACCGGCCCGGCCCTGCCCACCGGCCGCGGACGCCCGGCCGACCGGCCCCGCCCGGCCGCCCCGTCCCCGCCCACCGACCAGGCGCCGTCCACCGACCGCGCGCCGTCCGCCGACCGGGCCCGGGCACAATGAGCGGGAACCCCAGCCCTCGAAGCGGAGCACGATGAGCCAGACCGTCACCCGCGCGCTGCGCATCCTCGCCGAACTCGGCGAGGGCGAGCGCTCCCTCGACCAGCTCGCCGAGGTGCTCGGCGTCCACAAGACGACCGTGCTCCGACTGCTCCAGAGCCTCGAAGAGGAACGATTCGTCTATCGCGACGCGGCCTACCGCTACCACCTGGGCGCCGGCCTCTTCGCACTCTCCGGTCTCGCCCTGGAGCAGCGCGGCGTACGCCGGATCGCCGCCCCGCACCTGGCCGAACTGAACGCCACCACCGGCCAGACCGTGCACCTGGCGGCGTACGAGGGCGGCGAGGTGGTCTACATCGACAAGTTCGACTCCCGCCACCCGGTGCGGATGTACTCCCGGATCGGTCTGCGCGCCGCCCTGCACAGCGCCGCCGTCTCCAAGGTGCTGCTGGCCGACCTGCCGCTGCCCGAGCGGCGCCGGGTGGTGGCCGGGATCGACTTCACCCCCCACACCGAGCGCACCCTGACGACCCCCGAGGCACTGCTCGCCGAGCTGGAGAAGGTCGCCGCCCAGGGCTGGGCGCAGGACCACGCCGAGCACGAGGCCTTCATCAACTGCGTGGCGGCGCCCGTCCGGGACGCCAGCGGCCGGGTGGTCGCCGCCGCCTCGATCTCCGTCCCGGACGTGGTCCTGCCGTACGAGCAGGTGCTGGACCTGCTCCCCCAGCTGCTCGCCACCACCCGCGCGATCTCGGCCGACTGCGGCCGCCCCGACCACAACTGACGTCCAGTCAAACTAAGGAAGCCCATGTCCTCCGAGCACTCCCCGATCGGCGAGAAGACCGAGATCCGCACCGACGGCGCCCCCGCCCCCGCCTGGATGTTCTCCCAGGGCGTCCGCAAGGGCCCGATCCTCCAGGTCTCCGGCCAGGGCCCGCAGGACCCGGCCACCGGCGAGTACCTGTACCACGGCGACGTGAAGGCGCAGACCCGCCGCACCCTGGAGAACGTCAAGGCCATCGTCGAGGCCGGCGGCGCCACCATCGAGGACGTGGTGATGTTCCGCGTCTACCTCACCAAGCGCGCGGACTTCCCGCTGATGAACGAGGTCTACGCCGAGTTCATCGACGAGAACGTCAAGCCCGGCGGCGTGAAGCCGTGCCGCACCACCGTCTTCGTCGAGCTGCCGCAGGAGCCCATGCTGGTCGAGATCGACGCCCAGGCCGTCATCGGCTGACCCGCCACCGCGCCGAAGGGCCCGGACGCCGCCCGCGCGTCCGGGCCCTTCGACGGGCCCGGGGCCCTTCGACGTGCCCGGGGCCCTTCGACGTGCCCGAAACCCGCCCCCCGCCGCCCCGGACACCTGCTTGCCACACTCCCACCCGCACATTAGGTTAGGCTCACCTAACTAACTGGAGGTCCGTCCATGAGCCTGCCCACCGGCGACCCCGAGGTCCCCGAGCCCACCACCGCCGAACGGATCCACAGCCTGCTCGCCACGGCCTCCTCGCTCACCGTCCGCGCCCTGGGCGAGCACCACCACCTGGACACCCCGGTCTCCGTGCACGGCTCCCGGCTGCGACTGCGCACCGCCCTGGACGACCCGCTCACCACTGCCGCCGCCGGTGCCACCGACGGCCTCGCCGTCGTCCTCGACGTCACCGACGTCGCCCCCGTCGCGGTCCGCGACCGGGTCCGCGCCCGCCTCACCCTGGCCGGCCGGCTGCACCTGTCCCACCTCGCCGACGACGGCCTCAGCGTGCACCTGCGGGTGGACGTCGCCCACGCCGTCCTCGCCACCCCGTACGGCACCGGCGCGATCACCGCCGCCGACCTCGCCCTCGCCGCCCCGGACCCGCTGGCCCGCCACGAGGCCGCGCTGCTCACCCACTTCGCCGACGACCACGCCGAGGCACTCGACGTCCTCACCCGGCTGCTCGACCCGGCCGTGCTCGCCCGGCACCCGGAGGTCCGCCCGCTCGCCCTGGACCGCTACGGCCTGGTGCTGCGCCTGGACCACCCGCACGGCCACCGCGACGTCCGCCTGGTCTTCCCCGAACCCGCCCGTGACACCGACGACTTCGGCCACCGGATGCACGAGCTGCTGTCCGCCGCCCAGTACGGCCTGCCGGTGCACCGCGGCTGAGCGCCGGCCGAAGGCCGTCACCGCTCGACGGCGTCCTCCAGCACCACCCGCCCGATCCGCGCGTACAGCCGCGGCCGCCACCGGCGCACCGCGAGCGCCAGCCCCACCCCGCCCGCGAACACCCCGATCACCAGGTAGGGGATCAGCCGGAACACCAGCGTGTGCGCCGCCGCCCCGGCCGCGGCGTCCTTGTGGAGCACCAGCAGCACCACCACCCCGGCCATCGCCACCCCGCCCACCAGCGGCGCGACCAGCGTCCGGAACCAGTGCGCGGTCTCCGGGTGCCGTCCCCGCACGTGGAAGTACCCGACCACGGCGAAGGAGCAGAGCGTCTGCACGACCAGGATCGCCATCGTCCCGAGCAGCGCCAGCAGGGTGTACAGGTGCGCGTACGGGTCCATCCCGGCCGCCAGGAACCCCGCCACCAGCCCCACCGCGATCACCGACTGCACCACCGAGGCGACGTGCGGCGAGCCGTGCCGCGGATGGGTGCGGCCGAGTGCCGGGTGCAGCAGCCCCTCCCGCCCGATCGCGTACAGGTACCGGGCGGCGCACTGGTGGAAGGCCATCGCGCAGGCGAACGAGCCGGTGACGACCAGCCATTGGAACACCTTCACCGCCCAGGCGCCCAGGTGCACGCCGAGCGGGTCGAAGAACAGGCTGTTGCCGTCCTTGCCCGGCACCCCGCCGCTCGCCACCGCGACCGCCTGCTCGACCCCGTTGCCGGACACGATCATCCAGGACACGAAGACGTAGAGCAGTCCGACCCCGATCACCGACACCAGCGTCGCCCGCGGCACCACCCGCTTCGGATCCCGGGACTCCTCGCCGTACATCGCGGTGGACTCGAACCCCACCCAGGACCAGAACGCGAAGAACAGGCCGAGCCCGGCCGCCGCCGCACCCGAACTCCCCACCCCCTTCAGCGCGTTCAGCGGGTTCACGGCGTCGAGCACGATCCCGTCCGGCCCGCCGCCGGAGAACAGCACCGCGAACGAGACCGCCCCCAGCACCCCGATCTCCAGCACCAGCGCGACCCCGAGCACCCTGGCCGTCAGGTGCAGGTCGAACCAGGCCATCACCCCGATCGCCGCCACCCCGAACAGCGCGTACCAGCCCCAGCCCAGCTCCACCCCCAGCTGCGAACGGACCAGCCCGCGCAGCGAGTACGCGAAGAAGCCGAGGGCCGAGGCCTCGGTGACGACGTACGCGAGCACCGCGAGCAGGCCCGAGGCCATCCCGACCACCCGGCCCAGCCCGTGCGAGACGTAGCCGTAGAACGCGCCGACCGCGGTGATGTGGCGGGCCATCGCCACGTACCCGACCGAGAACACCGTCAGCACCACGGTCGCCACGATGTACGCGGCGGGCGCGCCGACACCGTTGCCCTGCCCGACGATGATCGGCAGGTTGCCGGTCATCGCGGTGATCGGGGCGGCGGTGGCGAGTGCCATGAACACCACACCGACCAGGCCGACCGAGTCCGCCTTCAACCGGTCGACCCCGCCCGACCCGGGCCGGTCCCTCCCGACCGTCTCCTCCGTCACGTCCCCGCTCCGGACCGCCATCCGGCCTCCTCGCCTCCCGGACCCGCCCGACCGACCGGACCGGCCGGGCGATGACCGTCCGCCAGCATGGCGCGCCGAAGGCACCCGCGGCGCCGACGACCACCCGGCGGAGCAGCGGAGTTGACGCCGTGTTCGACCGCTCGAACGGCATGGCGGGGCCGAACGGCGCGGAAACGGACCCAGCCCCGGAACGGACCCGGCCCCGGAAACGACAGCGGCCGGCCCGGCCGCACGAGGAGGTCCCCGTGCGGCCGGGCCGGCCTGGGCGTGTCCCGCGCCCATGTCCACTGTGCGGCGATCACCCGGTCGAGCGGTCACCCGACATGACCATCCCGGAGGATCGATTCGCCCCGCAGCAGCGGTGGTTCCTGAAACCCTGGAAGCTCAGCGGCTCCGGGTCAGAGCGCGACGCCGTGCGCGCGCAGGTAGGCGACCGGGTCGATGTCCGAGCCGTACTCCGAGCCGTTGCGGATCTCGAAGTGCAGGTGCGGGCCGGTCACGTTGCCGGTGGCGCCGGAGAGGCCGATCTGCTGGCCGACGGTGACGGTCTGACCAATCTTCACACCGATCGAGGAGAGGTGCGCGTACTCGGCGTAGTGGCCGTCGGCGAGCTTGATCTCGACCTCGTTGCCGTAGGCACCGCCGTTGCCGGCCTTGACCACGACACCGTTGGCGACGGCGCGCAGCGGGGTGCCGGTCGCGGCGACGAAGTCCTGGCCGGTGTGGTGGCCGGAGGCCCACATCGAGCCGGCCACGCCGTAGGCGGTGCCCAGCTTCGGGTTGGCCAGCGGGGCGACGTAGCCGGAGGTGGCGGCGGCGACCGGAGTGGCGGTCACGGCCGCGGCCGGAGCGGCGACCTGCGCCTGGGTCTGGAGCTGCGCGGACGGCTTGGCGGCCTCGGTCTTCACCTGGACCTGGGCCTGCGGCTTGGCGGCCTGGGTCGCCGGAGCGGCCGGCTTGGCCGGAGCGGCGGGCTTCGCCGGGGCGGCGGGCTTCGCCGGAGCGGCGGGCTTCGCCGGAGCGGCGTCGGCGGACGGCGCGGCGGCGTGGCCCTTCAGCGCGAGCTGCTGGCCCGGGAAGATCAGGTTCGGGTTGGCGCCGACGACCGAGCGGTTCTGCTCGTACAGGGCGTGCCAGCCGCCGTCGACGTTCTTGGCGTCGGCGATCTTGGACAGGGTGTCGCCGCTGACGACGCGGTAGCTCTCCTGCGCGGCCTGGGCAGCGGCCGGAGCGGCCTGGGCTGCCGGGGCGGCGGCCGGGGCGGCCGGCTTGGCCTCGGTGGAGGCGGCGGCCGGGGCGGCCGGAGCGGTGTGCGCCTGGGCGCTCACCGCGGTGACGAGCGGGAGGACGAAGGACACGCCGGTGACGGCGGTGGCGATGCCGATGCGGGCGGCGCGGGGCAGGGCGATACGACGAGCCTGAGCAGGCATGGAATTTTTCCTCTCCGACGCCTGCGAGGTGAGCTGTCGGGTTCGGGCTGGAGTTGCCCGGCCGCATGCGCGGCTTCACCCCTAGCCGGTCCTGGACGCCCGCGCCCTGAGGCGCGAACTCCGGTCCGGCGACTTACCTGTGGGTCCCCCGCTCCTGCCGTACAGAGTTCGTTTCGAACCACCGGGCGGCGGCAGGACTCGGCGTTCCACCCGGCGGATCCGTCCGGACTGGCCGGGCGGTCGCTGAACTAAAACCCATCCGTTCGGGTGAAGCAATGTCGATCTCTTGAAACGGCAACGATCCCCCCTGGACCGGTGACCCTCCGCAGGCCGGGCCGCACGGTGCGTACACAATCCATTCACCCCCCGCCACTGATCCGCGACCCTGCGCCGAGATCGGCCACGCTGCGCACCCACCCGCTCACCCACCGCCCAACCCCAACACACCCACCGGTGACCCTTGTCACGTGCGCCTCAGCAGCGCAGGATTCGCCCGTGGCCACCTCCGAGGCCGGCACCCTGCGCCTGGGCACCGCGCAGGGTCGCTGGGTACTACTGGCGACGGTGCTCGGCTCCAGCATGGCGATGCTCGACGGCACCGTGGTGAACGTCGCCCTGCCCCGGATCGGCACCGACCTCGGCGCCTCCCTGGCGTCCCTTCAGTGGACGCTGAACGCCTATCTGCTCACCCTGGCGGGCCTGATCCTGCTCGGTGGCGCGCTCGGCGATCGGTACGGGCGGCGCAAGGTCTTCCTGATCGGCGTGGTCTGGTTCGCCATCGCCTCCGCGGCCTGCGCCGCCGCGCCGAACATCCACGTGCTGATCGCCGCCCGCGCCGTCCAGGGCATCGGCGGCGCGCTGCTCACCCCCGGCTCGCTCGCCATGCTCCAGGCGGTCTTCCACCCTGACGACCGCTCGGCGGCGGTCGGCCTCTGGTCCGGCCTCGGCGGGGTGTCGGCCGCGGTCGGCCCCTTCCTCGGCGGCTGGCTGGTGGACGGCCCCGGCTGGCGCTGGATCTTCCTGCTGAACCTGCCGCTCGCCGCCGCCGTGATCGCGGTCACCACCCGCTCGGTGCCGGAGAGCCGGGACGAGGGAGCCGCCGGGCGCTTCGACGTGCTCGGCGCCGTGCTCGCCGCCGTCGCCCTCGGCGCGATCACCTACGCGCTGACCGCGGCCGGCGAGGGCCTGTCCCCCGCGGTCTGGGTCAGCGGGGCGATCGGGCTGGCGCTCGGCGTGGCCTTCGTGGCCGTCGAGCGCCGCACCCCCGACCCGATGCTGCCGCTCGGGCTGTTCTCCTCCCGGCTGTTCACCGCGGTGAACCTGGTCACCCTGTGCGTGTACGCGGCGTTCAGCGGCGTCTTCTTCCTGCTGGTGGTGCAGCTCCAGATCGTGTCCGGGTTCTCGCCGCTGGTCTCGGGCTTCGCCCTGGTGCCGATCACCGTCCTGATGCTGGCGCTGTCCGCCCGGGCCGGCCGCCTCGGCAAGCGCATCGGCCCGCGCGTCCCGCTGACCGTCGGCCCGATGGTGTGCGCCGCCGGGGTGCTGCTGATGCTGCGCACCGGCCCGGACTCCTCGTACTGGGTGGACGTGCTGCCCGCCGTCACGGTGATGGGCTGCGGGATGACGCTGCTGGTCGCGCCGCTCACGGCGACCGTGCTGGCGGCCGTCGAGGTCCGGCACGCGGGCATCGCCAGCGGGGTCAACAACGCCGCCGCCCGCGCGGCCGGCCTGCTCGCGGTGGCCGCCCTGCCGGCGCTGGCCGGGCTGAGCGGCGACGCCTACCGGGTGCCCGCCTCGGTCGACTCCGCCTTCCACACCGCGATGCTGATCTGCGCGGGCCTGCTGGCCGCCGGCGGGCTGATCGCCTTCGCGACCGTACGGGGCAACGTGCTGGCCCCCGAGGAGCAGCCGGTGGCCGAGCCGAACTGCGACTGGCCGTGCGGCACCACCACCCCGCCGTTCGACCCGGGCCACGTCCCCACGACGCGCGAGAACCCCGCCACCGGTCCGGCGGCGGGGCCCTCGGCCCGGAACTGATCAGACGTCAGAGGATGTCGCCCGGCGCGTACTTGGCGGCCTCCGGGTGGGCGGCCGCGACGGCCTCCACCTGGCGGACCACCTCGGCGACCTGCGCACCGGCCGCGCCGGTGAAGGACAGCCGGTCGGCCAGCAGCGCGTCCAGCGCCGCCCGGTCCAGCGGGATCCGCTCGTCGGCGGCCAGCCTGTCCAGCAGCTCGTTCTCCCGGGCGCCCGCGCGCATCGCCAGCGCGGAGGCGACGGCGTGCTCCTTGATGACCTCGTGCCCGGTCTCCCGGCCGACGCCCGCGCGCACCGCGCCCATCAGCACCTTGGTGGTGGCGAGGAACGGCAGGTAGCGGTCCAGCTCGGCCTCGACCACGGCGGGGAAGGCGCCGAACTCGTCGAGGACGGTCAGGAAGGTCTCCAGCAGGCCGTCGAAGGCGAAGAAGGCGTCCGGCAGCGCGACCCGGCGCACCACCGAGCAGGAGACGTCGCCCTCGTTCCACTGGTCACCGGCCAGCTCGCCGGTCATCGAGGCGTAGCCGCGCAGGATGACGGCCAGGCCGTTGACGCGCTCGCAGGAGCGGGTGTTCATCTTGTGGGGCATCGCGGAGGAGCCGACCTGGCCCTCCTTGAAGCCCTCCGTGACCAGCTCGTGGCCGGCCATCAGCCGGATGGTCTTGGCCAGGCTGGACGGCGCGGCGGCCAGCTGGACGAGGGCGGTGAGCACCTCGAAGTCCAGCGAGCGCGGGTACACCTGGCCGACGCTGGTCAGCACGTGGTCGAAGCCGAGGTGCCCGGCGACCCGGCGCTCCAGCTCGGCCAGCTTCTCGGTGTCGCCGCCGAGCAGGTCCAGCATGTCCTGGGCGGTGCCGACCGGGCCCTTGATCCCGCGCAGCGGGTAGCGGGCGATCAGCTCCTCCAGGCGGCGGAAGGCGACCAGCAGCTCGTCGGCGATCGACGCGAACCGCTTGCCCAGGGTGGTGGCCTGCGCGGCCACGTTGTGCGAGCGGCCGGCCATGACCAGCTCGGAGTGCTGGGCGGCCAGCTTGGCCAGGCGCACCAGCACGGCCACCGTACGGTCGCGCACGTGCTCCAGCGACTGGCGGATCTGGAGCTGCTCGACGTTCTCGGTCAGGTCCCGGGAGGTCATGCCCTTGTGGATCTGCTCGTGCCCGGCGAGGTCGCTGAACTCCTCGATGCGGGCCTTCACGTCGTGGCGGGTGACCCGCTCACGGGCGGCGATCGAGCCGAGGTCGACCTGGTCGATCACCCGCTCGTAGTCGGCGACGGCGTTCGGCGGAACCTCGACGCCGAGGTCCTGCTGGGCCTTCAGGACGGCGAGCCACAGGTGGCGCTCGAGGACCACCTTGTGCTCGGGGGACCACAGCTGGGCCAGGGTCGCCGAAGCGTACCGGGAGGCCAGGACATTGGGGATCTGGGGCTTCGCGCTCACGCTTCGCAAGCCTAACAGCCGAGGTCACGCCCCTCGCAGCCGCCAGGACGCTACGCCCGTAGAGCCCTGGCGCTACTGCGCGCCGCCCGTACGGCCGGCCAGCACCGGCAGCACCTGGGCGCAGATCGAGTGCAGGGCGATCCGCTGCTCGTCGGTCATCGCCTCGAAGGCCTGGTGGGTCCTGGCCATCTCGCCGCGGATCAGGTTCAGGATCTCCCGACCCTCGGCCGTGATCACCACGATCTTCACCCGGCGGTCACCGGCGGCCGCCTCCCGGTTGGCCAGGCCCAGCGACTCCAGCCGGTCCACGATCCCGGTGACGTTCGACGCGTCGCAGCCCAGCCGCCCGGCCAGCGCCCGCATCGGCACCGGTTCCTGCACCGCGCCCAGCGCCTTGGCCTGCGACGAGGAGAGCCCGTGCCGGGCCGCGGCCGCCGCGAAGTCCTGGAAGTACGCGGCACCGACGGAGGCCAACGCCTCCATCAACTCGGCGTTGGTCGGTACGGTCGTCGTCGCTGTCGAACCCATGGGGCCAGCGTACGACCAGGTGCTTCAGTAACTCAAGATTTGAGCACGGCAACCGTCGTCGAGCCGTCCCGCGGCCGCCCCGAGTTCAGAGCACCAGTTGGTCGAACAGCCGCCGCAGCTCCGCGTCCGGGTCCGCGGTCAGCCCGGTGTGCACCGGCCCCGGCTGGACGATCGCGCTGCGCGGCGCGGTCAGCCAGCGGAACCGCTGCCCGGGGCTGTCGCCCGCCGCCGGACCGGCCTGCGGGCCGCCGTGGCAGACCGCCTCGATCCCGTGCAGCGCCCGCCGCACACCCTGCACGTCCGCCACCGGGTCCAGCGCCAGCAACCGGGCCTGGTCCAGGTGCGTACGGGCGGCGAGGTGCGAACTCTGCCGGCAGTACAGCAGCACCCCGACGTTGACGCACTCGCCGCGCTCCACCCTCGGCACCGCGCGGATCACGGCGTACTCGTAGTCGTGCAGCTCGACGGTGACCGGCAGCGCGGACAGCACGGGCTCGGTCATGCGGACACCTCCGGCAGCCAGTCGCGCGGACCGGCCAGTCGCTCGGTCAGCTGGGAGCGGTACGCGGCGCGCACCTCGTCGGGCGAGCCGAAGCCGAACTCGTCCACCAGCCAGACCTCGGGGATCTGCGCCACCGCGCCCTCGATCGCCGCCTCGGCGAGCGGCGCGAGCGCCTTGTCGGCCGCCGCCAGGTCCGGCCGGGCCCGCAGCAGCGCGTGGTCGGAGGCGTCGTACGGACGGCGGATCCAGGAGGCGGCACCCGACCAGTTGTGGTGGAAGATCAGGCTCGCGCCGTGGTCGATCAGCCGCAGCCCGCCGGTCGCCACCAGCAGGTTCGGGTTGCGCCAGGAACGGTCGACGTTGCCGATCAGCGCGTCGAACCAGAGCACCTGCCCGGCGAGCTCCGGGTCCACCTCGAAGCAGAGCGGGTCGAAGTTGAGCGCGCCGCTGACGAAGGCCATCCCCAGGTTGGTCCCGCCGCTGGCCCGCATCTGGTCCTGGATCTGGTGGTCCGGTTCGCTGCGCGCGAGCACCGGGTCCAGGTCGATCGTCACCAGCTCCGGCACCGGCAGTCCGAGCCGCCGGCCGAGCTCCCCGGCCAGCACCTCCGCGACCAGCGCCTTGCGGCCCTGCGCCGCACCGACCCATTTCAGCGCGTACAGCCGCCGATCGTCGGCCTCGACCAGGCCCGGCATCGAGCCGCCTTCTCGCAGTGGCGTCACGTACCGGATCGCCGTCACCTCGGGTAGCACGGCCGACAGCCTATCGGTGTCCCCGCCCTTCCTCTCCCTTCCTCCCGCCGCCGCCCCGCACAACCCCTTCTCCCCGCCCCGCTCCCCACCCCCAAACCCACATCCGCCACACCCGCACGGCCCCGCCACATCCCTCCCTCATCCGCCCCTCCCCAGTGGCAGCCCCCGCTGCTCCGTGCGAGTGTGGCGGACAGTAATGGGGACCTTCACGGCAAAGGGATGAGCGATGGAACGACCTCGGATCCTGATCGTGGGCGGTGGCTTCGCCGGCCTGGAGTGCGCTCGCCGCCTCGAACGCAAGCTGTCACCGTCGGAGGCCGAGATCTCGCTGGTCACGCCGTTCAGCTACCAGCTCTACCTCCCCCTCCTCCCCCACGTCGCGGCCGGCGTCCTCACCCCGCAGTCCGTGGCCGTCTCCCTGCGCCGCTCGCTGCGCCGCACCCACATCGTCCCCGGCGGCGCCATCGGCGTGGACCCGGCGTCCAAGGTGTGCGTCGTCCGGAAGATCACCGACGAGGTGGTGGCGCAGCGGTACGACGTCCTGGTGCTCGCCCCCGGCAGCGTCACCCGCACCTTCGACATTCCCGGCCTCACCGACTACGCCCGCGGCATGAAGACGCTCGCCGAGGCGGCCTACGTCCGCGACCACGTGATCGCCCAACTCGACCTCGCCTCCGCCACCGTGGACCAGAAGGAGCGCGAGTCCCGGCTCCAGTTCGTGGTGGTCGGCGGCGGTTACGCGGGCACCGAGACCGCCGCCTGCCTCCAGCGGCTGACCACCGCCGCCGCCCACCGCTACCCGCGCCTGGACGCCCGGCAGATCAAGTGGCACCTGATCGACATCGCCCCGAAGCTGATGCCGGAGCTCGGCGACCCCCTCGGCGAGGCCGCCCTGGAGGTGCTGCGCGACCGCGGCATCGAGGTGTCGCTGGGCGTCTCGGTGGCCGAAGTCGGCGCCGAGACGGTCAAGTTCACCGACGGCCGGGTGCTGCCCTGCCGCACCCTGATCTGGACCGCCGGGGTGGCCGCGAGCCCGCTGATCGGCACCCTGGACGCCGAGACGGTCCGCGGCCGGCTGGCCGTGACGGCGGAGATGCGGGTGCCGCAGTTCGAGGGCGTGTTCGCGATCGGCGACGCCGCCGCCGTCCCCGACCTCGCCAAGGGCGACGGCGCGGTCTGCCCGCCGACCGCCCAGCACTCCGCCCGCCAGGGCCGCGCGGTCGCGGACAACGTGATCGCCTCGCTCCACAACCAGCCCCTGGAGCCCTACTACCACAAGGACTTGGGCCTGGTGGTCGACCTCGGGGGCAAGGACGCGGTGTCCAAGCCGCTCGGTGTGGAGCTGCGCGGGGTGCCCGCCCAGGTGGTGGCGCGCGGCTACCACCTGATGGCGATGCGCACCAACGCGGCCAAGTTCCGGGTGGGCGCCAACTGGCTGCTCAACGCGACCGCCGGCGACGACTTCGTCCGCACCGGCTTCCTCGCCCGCCAGCCCGCCCGACTCCAGGACTTCGAGTACACCGACGCGTATTTGACGAAGGATCAGGTCCGCGCGCACGCCCAGTCGCTGCTCGCGAAGGGCTGAGCACCGGACGCCGCACGGTCCGGCGTCCCCGCCGCCCTGGCCGCGGGGGCGCCGGACCGTGTGGTCACCGTGCGGTCAGGTACATCCCGTTCGCGTCCTGCCCGGCCGTGTTGCGGCACGCGTAGTCACCGCTCGGACGCGCCCACAGCAGCGTCAGGCAGCGCCCGACCGCCTGCTGGCCGTAGTAGTTGGGGTGCATCGACTCCTGCAGCACGCCCTGCGTGGAGTTGAGCCCGCCGTCCAGGAAGCGCGCCCACTCGCTGGTGGTCGCGGACGGGCCGGAGGCCGCGGTCGGCTGCCTGGTGGCCGTCGAGCAGACCTCGCGGCCCTGGAGCATGTCCGACAGGTCCAGGAACTGCGCGCCCTTGGCGGCGGCGACGCCCGCCAGCGACCGGGAGATCTGCGGCACCATCGAGTCGCGGGCCCAGTCGGCGTCCCCGTCCCAGAACGGGCAGCCGCCGGTGTCGGAGCGGGTCCAGCCGCTCTCCGGGTAGCGCATCTCGGCGCTGCGCGGGATCGGCGACGGGTAGGACTGCAGCACCAGGCGGTAGTCCGACCGCGCGTAGCCGGCGTCGGCCATCACCGCACGGACCTCGTCGATCGCCTTGCCGACCCCGGCCATCGCCGCGGGCATCCTCGCGTCGATCTGGGACTGCGCGGAGCCGTGGCAGTACGAGTACCAGATCAGGTAGTCCTGCACGCAGGTGGAGATGATGTCGGCGAAGCCCAGGTCGTTGCCGCCGATCGACAGGGTGATCAATTTGACGTTGTTCTGCCGCGCCACGGTGGCGAGTTGGTCGGCCTGCGGGGCCTCGCCCTTGTACGACTGGCCGCCGTTGGAGGCGCGGAAGAGGTTCGCGGTGACGGCGCCGGAGCAGGCCAGGTCGATCTCGTTCTGGGCGCCGGTGGAGGCGCTGAGCACCTCGGCGACGTCCGAGCGGTCGCACCCGCTCGTGGCGGTGGCGCCGTAGATCTGCGACGGGTCGTACGAACTGCCGGTCCAGGCCCGGTCGGTGCCGTTGCGGCTGCCGCTGGTGCCGGCCGAGTTGCCCTTCCAGCGGCCGGCCTCGCCGGAGATGTAGCTGTCGCCGAGCGTGACGCTGGCGGTGGGCCCGGACGGCACGACGGCCACGGCGGACGGGGTGGCGGAGGCCGGCGAGGCGACGGCCAGGCCCGCGACGGCGAGCGGGAGGGCGAGCGCTGCGGTGAGCAGCCGCCGGGCGGGGCGAGGGGCGCTGCGGGTGATGTTCGAACGGTTCTCGGGCACTGCGGAACTCCTGCGGCTCGGTCTTCCCGTGGCATGGGGAACGGGAGGAGGCCTGGGTGAGGGTGAGCCGCCGGCCGGTGGCGCGATGAAGATGACATGCCCGCGCTGGTTACCGCTAGGTAGCTGCACGAGGTTTCCGCTTTGTTACCGCCGGGTTCAGACCAAGCCCGCGGCCGACGACCGGACGCCGCCCGCGGTTCACACCCGCCACACCCGCCCCACCTGCCCTACCCACCCCCGGCCCCGAGGCTCCGAGCTCGGGGACTCGGGGACTCGGGGGCTCGGGGGCTCACACCAGCCGCGACCCGCCCCCGCCCGTCCCCAGCACCGCCGCCAGGTCCTCCGCCAGGTCCCGCGCCTGCGCCGCCTCCAGCCGCGCCGTGGTGAACCGCAGCCCGGGCGGCGACTGGATCCGGTACCGCGCGCCGGGCGCCGCGACCCAGCCGCGCTGCACCAGTGCCGCCAGCACCGAGGTCTCGTCCGGCACCGGCACCCAGACGTTCAGCCCGCTGCGCCCGTGCGCCGCGATCCCCCGGACTGCCAGCTCGCCCAGCAGCGCGTCCCGCCGGGCCCGGTACGCGGCGGCCACCCGGTCCGCCGGTGCGGCGTCACCGCGCCACAGCTCCGCGACGGTGCGCTGCAACAGGTGGCTGACCCAGCCGGCGCCCAGCCGCAGCCGGCCCGCCACCCGCCCGATCGTCTCCTCGTCGCCGACCGCCACCGAGACCCGCAGGTCCGGCCCGTACGCCTTGGCCGCCGAGCGCACCACCGCCCAGTGCCGGGTGTCGGCGCCGACCAGTGAGTGGTACGTCTGGTCGACCATGCCGTGCCCGTGGTCGTCCTCGATCAGCAGCACCCCGGGGTGCTCGGCCAGGACGGCCCTCAGCGCTTCGGCCCGCCGCGCGGTGAGCGCCGCTCCGGTCGGGTTCTGCGCCCGGCTGGTGACCACCACGGCGCGGACGCCCTCGGCCAGCGCCTCGGCCAGCGCGCCCGGCAGCGGGCCCTCGTCGTCCAGCCGGACGGGCACCTGCCGCAGCCCCAGCGCGGGCAGCAGGTCGAGCAGGCTGCCCCAGCCCGGGTCCTCGACGGCCACCGCGTCGCCGGGGCGCAGCCGGGCGCCGAGGATCCGTTCGATGGTGTCCAGCGAGCCGGAGGCCACCGCGATCGGGCCGCCGGGCAGGCCGTCGGACTCGAAGGAGGCTCGGGCGAGCGCGAGCAGCAGCGGGTCGACGGCGGCGTGCCCGTACAGCACCGGGTCGGTGCGCGCGGCCTCGGCGGCGGCCGCCAGCGCCGGGGTGAGGTCGGGCAGCAGGGCCGGGTCGGGGTTGCCGGTGGACAGGTCGCGGGCGTGCGGCGGGACGGGGATGCGGATCTGGTCGCGGGGGGTGAGCGCGGGCCTCGGCAGGATGCGGCTGCCCTTGCGGCCGGCGGTCTCGATCACGCCGCGGTCGCGCAGCAGCCGGTAGCCGGCGGCGACGGTGTTGGGGTTGACGCCGAGTTCGGCGGCGAGGTCGCGCAGCGGGGGCAGCGCGGTCCCGGGGGCGAGCCGGCCGCTGGTCACGCCCTGTTCGATGTGGGCCGCGATTTCGCTGGCGCGTCGCCCTTTCAGCGGATAGTCTCCTAGCACAAAGTCAATTATGCACTAGTACATAGAGGATGTCATGTCAGCCACCCCGGAAGGTTCGCCCAGCTACTCCCGCACGCCCAGGACCACCCCCACCCGCTACCGGGACCGGGCCACCTGGGAGCAGGAGGCGATCCACGCCATCCTCGACAGCGCCTACATCTGCCACCTCGGGTTCGTCGTCGACGGCGCCCCCGTGGTCCTGCCGACGATCTACGCCCGGGTCGGCGGCCGGCTCTACGTCCACGGTTCCACCGGCAGCCGCCCGCTGCGCAACGCCTCCGGCGAGCAGGGCATGCCGGTCTGCGTCACCGTCACCCAGGTCGACGCGCTGGTGCTGACCAAGTCCGCGTTCAACCACTCGGTGAACTTCCGCTCGGTGGTCGCCCACGGCACCGCCTACCAGGTCACCGACCCGCAGGAGCTGGACGTCGCGCTCGCCGCCCTGGTCGACCACGCGGTGCCGGGGCGCTCCGCCGAGGTCCGTCCGGCCAACGCCAAGGAGCTCGCCGCCACCGCCGTCATCCGGCTGGAGCTGGACGAGGTCTCGGCCAAGACCCGCGAGGACGGCGCCGACGACGACCCGGAGGACGTCGGCCTGCCGCACTGGTCCGGCCTGATCCCGGTCACCACCGTGCACGGCACCCCCCAGCCGCACCCCGGCACCACCGTCCCGCTCCCCGCGCACCTGCGCGGCTACCCCCGCTGACGGGAGGCCCACCCGTGCTGATCCGATCCTGGGACCGCGGTGACGAGGCCGAGTGGCGCGCCTGGCTGGCCGAGGGCCGGGACTTCGGCGTGCTCGCCGCCAACGGCCTGCCCGGCGAGGGCCCGGTGCTCGTCCCCACCCACTTCCTGCTGGACGCCGACCGCGGCGAGATCCTGCTCCACCTCGCCGCCCCCAACCCGCTGCTCGCCGCCGTCCGGGCCGATCCGCAGGTCACCCTCGCGGTCACCGACGGCTACGCCTTCGCCCCGGGCCACTGGCGGGGCGCCCCGGGCACGCCCACCAGCTACTACGCCTCGGTCCACTTCCACGGCACCGCCGAGGTGGTGGAGTCGGCGGCCGGCAAGGCGGAGATCCTCAACCGTCAGCTGGCGCACTTCCAGCCGGAGACGCCGGAGGTCCGGGTGGTGCCCGGCGAGGGCGAGTTGGCCCGGCAGCTGCCCGGCCTGCGCGCGCTGCGGTTGACGGTGAACGAGGTGCGGGCCAAGTTCAAGTACGACGACAAGAAGCCCGCCGAGGCGCAGTACGCGATCGCCGACCGGCTCGCCGAGCGCGCCGACGGCGGCGGGCGCGGCCGCGACCAGTACGCCGCGGCCCGTACCCAGTTGCTCCGCCGTCACCGGCGGCGCACGGCCGAGCCGCCCACCGCGCCGAAGGGCACCACCGGCCCCCTGGACGACGCCGGGCGCACCGACCACGCGCGCGGCACCGACCCGCGCACCGAGCGGCCGCGCGCCGCCGGCTGACCCCGGATCACCCGGTCGGCCGCCAGCTCGGGCAGGTCGGCCGCGGCGCTGCTCGAATGTGAGACGAGCCCTGCCCACTCGGCGCCAGAGCGGGCCCGTCCACCCCGGGAGCGCGTGTGTCCTCAGTCAACAGCCAACGGGCGGCCGGTGAGGCCCACCTCGGTCACGTGGTGTTCATCTCGGCGGCCGCCGCCATGGGCGGTTTCCTGTTCGGCTACGACAGCGCGGTGATCAACGGCGCCGTGACGGGCATCCAGAAGCACTTCGCGGTCGGCCACGGCACGACCGCGTTCGTGGTGGCGATCGCGCTGCTGGGTTCGGCGGCCGGCGCGGTGATGGCCGGCCGGCTCGCCGACCACCTCGGCCGGGTGCGCACGATGCTGCTGGCCGCCGCACTGTTCGCGGCCAGCGGCATCGGCTCGATGTTCCCGCCGAACATCGAGGTCCTCGCCACCTGGCGCGTGGTCGGAGGCATCGCGATCGGCATCGCCTCGGTGATCGCGCCGACCTACATCGCCGAGGTCGCCCCGACCGCGTACCGCGGCCGGCTCGCCTCCTTCCAGCAGATGGCGATCGTGCTCGGCATCACCGTCTCCCAGCTCGCCAACTGGGCGCTCAACCAGGCGGCCGGCGGCGAGTCCACCAGCCACCTCGGCGGCGTCCAGGCCTGGCAGTGGATGCTCGGCGTCGAGGCCATCCCGGCCCTGGTCTACGGGTTGATGGCGCTCGCCATCCCGGAGTCGCCGCGCTTCCTGATCGCCGACCACCGCGAGGCGCAGGCCCGCAAGGTGCTGGTCGAGGTCGAGGGCGAGGGGGTGGACCTGGACGCCCGGGTGGCGGAGATCCGCGCGGTGCTGGAATCCGCCCGCAAGCCCCGGCTCAGCGACCTGCTCGGCGGCCCCTTCGGCCTGCTGCCGATCGTCTGGGTCGGCATCGGCGCCTCGGTGTTCCAGCAGTTCGTCGGCATCAACGTGATCTTCTACTACTCGTCCTTCCTCTGGCAGTCGGTCGGCATCAACGAGTCCAACTCGCTGCTGATCAGCCTCTCCACCTCGATCATCAACGTGATCGGCACCGTGATCGCGATGGCCCTGGTGGACCGGATCGGACGCAAGCCGCTCGCCCTGGCCGGCTCGATCGGCATGGCGGCCGCGCTGGGCACCGCCGCCTGGGCGTTCTCCTACCGGCACGGCACCGGCGACGCCGCCACCCTGGACGACACCCACGCCACCGTCGCGCTGATCGCCGCGCACGTCTTCGTGCTCTGCTTCGCCTTCTCCTGGGGCGTGGTGGTCTGGGTGCTGCTCGGCGAGATGTTCCCCAACCGGATCCGCGCCCTGGCGCTGTCCGTCGCCGCCTCGGCGCAGTGGATCGCCAACTGGGCGATCACCGTCAGCTTCCCGGACCTCGCCGACTGGAACCTCTCCGCGACGTACGTCATCTACGCGGCCTTCGCCCTGCTCTCCATCCCGTTCGTGGCCTTCTGCATCAAGGAGACCAAGGGCCGCGCCCTGGAGGAGATGGGCTAGCACCCCCGGGGCCCGTCCCACCGAACCCCCGCCGTACCCGGCCCGACCCACCGAGAGGAAGCCATGCCTGACCAGGGCGGCTCCCGGCAGAACGTCACCTTCCCGAGCAACGGCCGCACCGCGCACGGCTACCTGGCCCGTCCGCCGCAGGGCGTCGGGCCGGGCCTGGTGGTGGTCCAGGAGTGGTGGGGGCTCACCTCGCACATCGCCGACATGGCCGACCGCTTCGCCGCCGAGGGCTTCACCGTCCTCGCCCCCGACCTGTTCGGCGGCGCCACCACCCACGACGGCGCCGAGGCGGCCCGGTTCGAGCGCGAGCTCCCGGTCGACCGGGCGGTGGAGGACCTGGCCGGGGCGGTCGACCACCTGCTCGCGCTGGACGGCGTGGTCGGCGACGCGGTCGGCATGGTCGGCTTCTGCATGGGCGGCGGCTTCGCCCTGCTGCTGGCCGCCCGGGCTGGCGACAAGGTGGCCGCCGTGGTCCCGTTCTACGGCCTGCCACCCGACCCGGACTTCGACTACCGCGGCCTGACCGCCCATGTGCTGGGCCACTTCGGCGAGTCGGACGGCTCGATCCCGATGGACGCCGTGGACGAGGCGGCGATCCGGATCGGCGAGGCCACCGACGTCCGCCCGGAGGTCCACTTCTACCCGGCCGGGCACGCCTTCATGAACGACGAGAACCTGCTCGGCACCTACGACCCGCTCCAGGCCCGGATCGCCTGGCGCCGGACCCTCACCTTCCTCTGGGGCCACCTCGGCTGAAACCCCACCCCTCCGGGCGTCCCGGTAGGAAAAGCGGATGGACACCCGTACGGCCCCACGGCATAGTCACCGGGTGCCGACCCCACCCCCGCCCCCACGCCGCTTCGCCTGGGCGAGCCGCAACTTCCGCATCCAGACCGCCGCCACCGTGATCAGCGGCCTCGGCAACGCCGGCGCCCCCATCGCCACCGCCTTCGCCGTGCTCGGCACCGGCGGCGGCACCACCGAGGTCGGCTACGTCACCGCCGCCCGGCTGGTTCCCACCGTGCTGCTCATGGTCGTGGGCGGCACCCTCGCCGACCGGCTGCCACGCCACCTGATCATGGTCGCCGCCAACGTGTTCAGCGGGGTCTCCCAGGCCGTCCTGGCCGCCCTGGTGCTGACCGGGGACGTCCGGCTCTGGCAGATGCTGGCCCTCTCCGCGGCCGGCGGGGCCGGCTACGCCCTCTACTCCCCCGCCTCCGGCGGCATGATCATGCAGGCCGTCCCCCAGGAGCACGCCGCCCGCGCCTTCGCGGTCTTCCGGATGGGCCTCAACGCCTCCCAGATCGGCGGCGCCGCCCTCGGCGGCGCGCTCACCGCCGCCGTCGGCCCCGGCTGGGTGCTCGCCCTGGACGCCCTGTGCTTCCTGGTCGCCGCCGCCCTCCGCTTCTTCCTGGAGCCGGAGAAGGGCCCCGCCCCCTCCGGCAGCAGCATGCTGCGCGACCTGCGCGAGGGCTGGCGGGAGTTCGCCTCCCGCCGCTGGCTCTGGGTGATCGTGCTCCAGTTCTCCGTCCTGGTCGCCTGCATCAACGCGGTCGAGTCGGTGTACGGGCCGACGGCCGCCAAGGAGCGGCTCGGCGGGGCGGGCGCCTGGGGCCTGGCGATGTCCGCCTACGGTGTCGGCCTGGTGGCCGCCGGGCTGCTGATGACCCGCTGGCGGCCCCGCCGGATCCTGCTGGTCGGCAACTGGGGGGTCTTCCTGTTCGGTGTGCCCGCCCTCGCCCTCGCCGCCGAGGTGCCGTTGCCGCTGCTGGTCGTCGCGATGTTCCTGTCCGGCCTCGGCGTCACCGTCTTCAGCGTCAACTGGATGGTCGCGCTCCAGCAGGAGATACCCGAGGAGATGTTCTCCCGGGTCAGCGCGTACGACGAGCTGGGCTCCTACTCGCTCGCCCCGGTCGGCACCGCGCTGGCCGGCCCCGCCGCCGTGGCGCTCGGCCTGTCCGGCGCGCTGTGGGCGTGCGCCGTCGCCTGTCTGGTGCTCAGCGCGGTCGTCCTGCTGGACCCGCAGGTGCGTCGGCTGAGCCGCCGGAGCACGGCGGACGCACCGGTGCGCGTCGACGAGCCCGCGCCCGCCCCCTGAGCGCCCGCGCGCCCCGCGTGCGCCCGCCCGTGGGCAACCGGAGGTGCGCGAGGGGCGTCCGACCGGTCAGGAAACACCACCGTCTCTGGGGGCCACCGGTGCCGAAGCCACTGCTGTTCCTGGACGTCGACGGCGTCCTGAACCCGGTCTGCCCGCACCCGGACGCCGGATTCGACGCCCACACCCTGTTCGGCTACACCGTCCTGCTGTCCGCCCGGCACGGCGCCTGGCTGCGCGAGCTCACCGGAACGTACGACCTGGTCTGGGCAACCACTTGGGAGGAGCACGCCAACACCCACATCGCCCCGGCGATCGGCCTGGACCCGCTCCCGGTGGTCACCCTCACCGGCTACGTCCCGCGGCCCGGCGACCCGCGCGTGCCCCTGATGGAGCTGTTCTCCGCCGCCAAGTGGGCCCCGCTGCTGCGCTACGCCGATGGCCGGCCGTTCGCCTGGGTGGACGACGTCATCCCGCCACGGCTGGTCCGCCGCTCCCACTGGCGCCGGGACCGCCTGCTGCTGCCCGTCGACCCCGGCCAGGGCCTGGAGCGCCGGCACGTCGACCGGCTGCTCGCCCGGCCGCCGCGCGGCCAGGCGCAGGCGCTCAGGGGGTCGGCAGCCAGCTGACGTGCCCGGCCAGCAGCGCGTACCCGACGAAGGCCACCGTGTCGATCAGCGCGTGCGCCGCCACCAGCGGCATCACCCGCCCCCAGCGCCGGTACAGCAGGCAGAACACCGCGCCCATCACCATGTTGCCGACCATCCCGCCGACCCCCTGGTACAGGTGGTACGAGCCGCGCAGCACCGAACTCGCCACCACCGCCGCCGGCCAGGACCACCCCAACTGCCCGGCCCGGCGCAGCAGGTAGCCGAGGACGACGACCTCCTCCAGGATCGCGTTCTGCCAGGCCGACAGCACCAGCACCGGCACCCGCCACCACACGTCCGGCAGCCCGGACGGCGCCACCGTCAGGTTGTACCCGGCCGCCTGCGAGGCCAGGTAGAGCGCCAGCCCCGACCCGCCGATCGCGGCCGCGACGGCGGCGCCCCGCCCCAGGTCGCGCAGCTTCTGCCCGAGGTCGAAGCCCAGCACCCGCAGCGCGACGCCCTCGCGCACCAGCAGGTAGCCGACCAGCACCACCGGCATCAGCCCGCGCCCGACGTAGTACAGCTGCCACACCAGGTCCAACCAGGGCCGCCCGGGCGCCCGCGAGCCGTTCAGCGTGGCGACCTGCTGGCCGAGCTTGAGCGGTTCGGTGAGCGAGCCGGCGAAGCTGATCAGCGCGCTGACCCCGCTGGCCCCGAGGGAGAGGCCGAGGACGATCAGCAGCTCCACGCCGAACAGCCGACGGGTGGGCTTCGCGGTCTCCGGCGCGGTCGGGACGGTGGTCACGGGGGCTCCAGCGGACGGGCGGTCGCTCCGGCCGTCGGCCGACCGCCGGAGCGATCATCCTGACACAGCCGCCGGACCGCCCCGGCGGCGAGGTCTCAGCCCACCGGCCAGGTGTGCACCGGCTCGCCGCCGCGCATGTGCTCGGCGTAGCGCCTGGTCATCGCCGCGAGCGCGGCCGGCCGGTCCATCCCGTACTTCTCGCGCAGCCGGTGGAAGGTCGCGGCCTGCCAGGACGCGCCGTTGGTGCGGCGCAGGCAGCGCTGCTCGATGATGCCCAGGTAGCGGTCCCGGTCGGCGGGCTCCACGCCCCACTCGTCGAGGCCCTGGTAGGCCATCGGCAGCAGCTCGTTCAGCACCAGGTCGACGGCGGACACGGTCTGCAGCCCGCCGCTGCGCCCGGCCCGTCCGGGGCGCGGCCACTGGAACACCGCGTCGATGCCGTACCGGGCGCCCTGCTGGAAGTTCTCGTCCGCCCGCCCGAACGGCAGCCGGGTCCAGATCGGCCGGGGCTGCTCGGCGAGCACCCGCACCAGCCCGTAGTAGAACGCGGCGTTGGCCAGCGTGTCGGCGACCGTCGGCCCGGCCGGCAGCGCCCGGTTCTCCACCCGCAGGTGCGCCACCCCGCCCGCGACGTCGTACACCGGGCGGTTCCAGCGGTAGATGGTGCCGTTGTGCAGCCGCATCTCGGCGAGCCTGGGCGCGCCGCCGGAGGCCAGCACCTTCAGCGGGTCCTCGTCGTCGCAGATCGGCAGCAGCGCGGGGAAGTACCGCAGGTTCTCCTCGAACAGGTCGTACGCCGAGTCCACCCAGCGCTCGCCGAACCAGGTGATCGGCCGCACGCCCTGCGCCTTGAGCTCCGCCGTACGGGTGTCGCAGGCCTGCTGGAAGAGCACCGGACGGGTCTCCCGCCACAGCTCCCGGCCGAACAGGAAGGGCGAGTTGGCGCCGAGCGCGAGCTGCGGCCCGCAGATCGCCTGGGCCGCGTTCCAGACCGAGGAGAACCGCTCCGGGGTCACCTGGAGGTGCAGCTGGAGCGAGGTGGCGGCGGCCTCGGCCACCATGCTGATCGACTCCAGCTGGAGGTGCTCGACCCCCTCGATGTCCAGTGCGATGTCCTCCCCGCGGGCGGCCAGGACCTGGTCGCTGAGCAGGCTGTACCGCTGGTTGTGGCTCATCGCGTCCAGCCCGGTGTGGGCGTGTTCCAGGGTCGGCAGGATGCCCACCATCACGATCCGGGCGCCCACCTCGGCCGCCCGCCGGTCGGCGTAGCGCAGCCCGGTGTCCATCTCCTCGCGCAGGTCCTCGAAGACGTGCCCGCAGAGCCGGTGCGGCGTGATGTTGACCTCGATGTTGAACCGGCCCAGCTCGGTCTGGAAGTCGCTGGAGCCGATGGCGCTCAGCACCTGCGCGTTGTTCATGACCGGCAGGCCCTGCTCGTCGGCCAGGTTGAGCTCGATCTCCAGGCCCACCACGGCCCGCGGCCGGTCGAACCGGCCCTCCTGGAGCATCCGTCCGAGCGCTTCGAGACAGGCGTGGAGCTTGCGCCGGTACTGCTGCCGGTCCGCCAGTTCCGCCCGAGTCGCCACGACCTTCTCGCCCACCGGTCCCCTCCTCCAGAGCCACCCCGTCGAGCACCCGGTCGACCGACCGTGCAAGCATCATGCCCACCTCGAAGATCGATACCCGAACGCGCGTACTGGCTTGCATTGCAAGGCATCTGACGGAGAATCAGGCGAACTGTGGACTTGCCCGGCGCCACTGCCTGTGATAAACAGATCACCCTGCGCACCTGTTCGAATTCGCACAGCGCTCCGGCCGGCCCGCCCGCTCCGAACCCCTCGTCGACGGCGGCGACCGTGCCGAGCACCGCGATCCTGCACAACCGGACACCGCCGGGCCCCGTCACCGAGGACGCGTCCCCCGCCACGCCGGTATGCCGCACTCGCACGCCGATCTCGCTTGGAGAGGCGGACCCCGCCATGACTCTGCAAACCCCCCAGCCCCCACCGAGCGCCCTGCGCGCGGTCCTGGGCGCGCTCGACTCGGAGACCGCACTGCGCCAGCCCGCCGCCGCAGCCCTGCGCCATCCGACCGGTCCACTGCTCCCCGCCCACCCGCTCGCGGTGCACGTCCTGAACGGCCCGCGTCCGGAACTGCCGGCCGCCCGCCGCACCGGCTGGCGCTTCCTGATCAAGGACGGCGCCGAGGTGGCCGCCGCCGCCGAGGTGGTGCAGAGCGCCGAGGGCCACAGCTTCTCCCACTTCACCGCCGGCCCCTACCTCGACTCGACGGTCCGGGCTCTGCGCGAGGCCTGGCAGCTCGCGCAGAGCTCCCGGACCCGCCGGCAGCCCCGGCTGCTGACCTTCCCCGGCCAGTACGCCACGGCGCTGTGGCTGCACAGCCCCGACGCCGACCCGGCCGCCGACCTGCTGATCCCACTGGCCCCGGCCCCCCTCGGCGTCACGGCCCACCGCGCCTACCCGGCCGCCGAGTTGCTGCCGCTGCTCGTCCGTGCCCCACTCGCCCGGCCGCTGCTGCTCGGCTCCTCCTGACACCCACCGACGACCCCGGGGGCCGCCGGGCCCACCCGCCCGGCGGTCCTCGACCGCGCCCGCCCGGCGGCCCTTCGCACCCGCGCAGCCGCCCGGCCCGCCCCGAAGACCCTCACCCGAACGGCGACCACCCGATGGGGCCATCCCGCATGGCCCCACCGGGCCATGCCCCGGCTGACCCACCGGTGCGTCTTTTCCCGTCGGCCCCACCTGAACGGGTGATCTCTGCCCGGGAGTTGTGGCGCATGTCACGAAATCCCTGCGCGCGGGTCCCAGGATGCCGACACTGGGAACCAGCGTGGAAGGACCACCTGTCCTACCCACTTGAACGCCGGTCCACACCTGGCCGGCGTGCGGACAGGATCCGACCACCGCGGCGGTTCCGGACGGTACGACCTCCGGCGACCGCACCACGGGGAGGATCGCAGAGCGAAGCGAGGGTACGCGTATGTGCCAGCACCGTCCTGAGTGCCCGTCGGCCGAGTCCGAGGACCGCGAGGCGGCCGCGTCGGTGGCCCGCCACCCGGAGCAGGGCTGGAGCCTGCTCTGCAACGGCGTCGTCCTGTTCGAGGACACCGGAGAACTGCTGCCCGACGGCCGGGTGATCGCCCCGCGCCGCCCCGTCGCCCACGCGGCCTGACCACCCGGTCCGTCCGTACGGCGGGGCAGCCGCCGACTCGACCGGCGCAACGGGCAGGGCCCCGGCGGAAACTCCGCCGGGGCCCTGCCGTCCGACCCGGCCCCTCGTGGGCCGGTCCGGTCAGACGCCGTACTCGTCCAGCGGCGGGCAGGAGCAGACCAGGTTGCGGTCGCCGTACGCGCCGTCGATCCGGCTCACCGGCGGCCAGTACTTGTCGGCCGGGTTCACACCCGCCGGGAAGACCGCCTCCTGCCGCGAGTAGCCGTGCGCCCAGTCGCCGGCCAGCGCGGCGGCGGTGTGCGGGGCGTTGCGCAGCGGGTTGTCGTCGGCCACCCACTCGCCCGAGCCGACCTTGTCGATCTCGGCCCGGATGGTGATCATCGCGTCGCAGAACCGGTCGATCTCGTGCAGGTCCTCGGACTCCGTCGGCTCGATCATCAGCGTGCCGGCCACCGGGAACGACATCGTCGGCGCGTGGAAGCCGTAGTCGATCAGGCGCTTGGCGATGTCGTCCACCGTCACGCCCGTCTCCTTGGTCAGCGGGCGCAGGTCGATGATGCACTCGTGCGCGACCAGCCCGCCCGGGCCGGTGTAGAGCACCGGGAAGTGCGGCGCCAGCCGCTTGGCGATGTAGTTGGCGTTCAGCACCGCGACCTGGGTCGCGCGCTTGAGGCCCTCGCCGCCCATCAGCCGGACGTACGCCCAGGAGATCGGCAGGATGGCCGCCGAACCCCACGGCGCGGCCGAGATCGGGCCGACGCCGGTGGCCGGGCCGGCCTCCTCCTGCAGCGGGTGGTTCGGCAGGTACGGCGCCAGGTGGGCGCGCACCGCGACCGGGCCGACGCCCGGGCCGCCACCGCCGTGCGGGATGCAGAAGGTCTTGTGCAGGTTCAGGTGCGAGACGTCCGCGCCGAACTTGCCCGGCTTGGCGAGGCCGACCAGGGCGTTCAGGTTGGCGCCGTCCACGTACACCTGGCCGCCGGCCTCGTGCACCAGGGCGCAGATGTCGGTGATCTGGGTCTCGTACACGCCGTGGGTGGACGGGTAGGTGACCATCAGCACGGCGAGGTTGTCGCGGTGCTGCTCGATCTTGGCCTTCAGGTCGTCGACGTCCACGTCGCCGTCGACCAGGGTCTTCACCACGACCACGCGCATGCCGGCCATCACCGCGGAGGCCGCGTTGGTGCCGTGCGCCGAGGACGGGATCAGGCAGACGTCGCGCTGGGTGTCGCCGTTGGCGTGGTGGTAGGCGCGCACGGCCAGCAGACCGGCCAGCTCGCCCTGCGAGCCCGCGTTCGGCTGGATCGACACGGCGTCGTAGCCGGTCACCTCGACCAGCTGCTGCTCCAGCTGGCGGATCAGGGTCAGGTAGCCCTGGGCCTGGTCGATCGGCGCGAAGGGGTGCAGCTGGCCGAACTCCGGCCAGGTCACCGCCTCCATCTCGGTGGTCGCGTTGAGCTTCATGGTGCAGGAGCCCAGCGGGATCATGCCGCGGTCCAGCGCGTAGTCCCGGTCCGACAGGCGGCGCAGGTAGCGCAGCATGGCGGTCTCCGAGCGGTGGCTGTGGAAGACCGGGTGGGTCAGGTACTCGTCCTCGCGCAGCAGCGCGGCGGGCAGCGCGTCGGCCGCCTCGGCGACCTCGACGGCGGGGACGCCGAACGCGGCCCAGACACCGGCCAGGTGCTCGCGGGTGGTGGTCTCGTCGGTGGAGACGGAGATCCGGTCCTCGCCGTCCTGGTACAGGTTGATGCCGTTGGCGCGGGCGGCGGCGGCGATCTCGGCGGCACGGCCCGGGACGACGGCGGTGACGGTGTCGAAGAACTCGCCGTGCAGCAGCTCGACACCGCCGGCCCGCAGGCCCTCGGCGAGGGCGGCGGCGTAGCGGTGGGTGCGGCGGGCGATGTCGGCCAGGCCGTCCGGGCCGTGGTAGACGGCGTACATCGAGGCCATCACGGCGAGCAGCACCTGGGCGGTGCAGATGTTGCTGGTGGCCTTCTCGCGGCGGATGTGCTGCTCGCGGGTCTGCAGCGCCAGGCGGTAGGCGCGGTTGCCGTCGGCGTCGACGGAGACGCCGACCAGGCGGCCGGGCAGCGAGCGGGCGTACTCGGCGCGCACCGACAGGTAGCCGGCGTGCGGGCCGCCGAAGCCCATCGGCACGCCGAAGCGCTGCGAGGTGCCGCAGGCGATGTCGGCGCCCAGCGAGCCCGGGGACTTGAGCAGGGTCAGCGCGAGCAGGTCGGCGGCGACCGCGACGACCGCGCCCAGGCCGTGCGCCTGCTCGATCACCGGGGTGAGGTCGCGGACCACACCGGTGGCGCCGGGGTACTGGAGCAGCACGCCGAAGACGCCGCGCTCGGCGATCTCGGCCGGGATGCCCTCGGACAGGTCGGCGACGACGACCTCGACGCCGGTCGGCACCGCGCGGGTGTTGATCACCGCGACGGTCTGCGGCAGGGTCTCGGCGTCGACCAGGAAGACACCGCCCTTGACCTTGGTGACGCGGCGGGCCAGCGACATCGCCTCGGCGGCCGCGGTGCCCTCGTCCAGCAGCGAGGAGCCGGAGGTCGGCAGACCGGTCAGGTCGGAGACCACGGTCTGGAAGTTGAGCAGCGCCTCCAGCCGGCCCTGCGAGATCTCCGGCTGGTACGGGGTGTAGGCGGTGTACCAGGCCGGGTTCTCCATGACGTTGCGCAGGATCACCGGCGGGGTGAAGGTGCCGTAGTAGCCCAGGCCGATCATCGGCTGGAGCACCTGGTTGCGGCCGGCCAGCTCGCGCAGCTCGGCGAGGACCTGGGCCTCGGTCCGGCCCGCGGGCAGGTCCAGGGCGGTGATGGAACGGATCGCCTCGGGCACCGCGGTGGCCGCGAGCTCGTCCAGCGAGCCGTAGCCGACGGACGCCAGCATCTTCTCCTGCGCGGCGGCGTCGGGGCCGATGTGGCGGTTCTCGAAGGGGCTGGCCAGCTCAAGCTCGGTGAGGGTCGAGGCGCTGGTGGGGCGTCCCGCGTTCGGCTGGGCGTTCATGGTGGTCGAGGCCTCCTGGTCACGGACCGGCGGGGGTACGCACGCCGGCCGGTCGACACCACTGCGCACAGCGGACGAACCGGGGCGGGCGGACCCGACAGGCCTCCCCCTCTGTCATCGGGACCTGAGAGCTTCACCCGCACGGAGCGCTGTGGGCGCCCCGCCGGCTTGCACCGTCGGTGAGGGAGGTGATCGCCGGCTCCCATGCCGACGCTCCTGCCCTGCTTTCCAGAGTGACCTACCCCACACGGTACGGATGCCTGAGAGATTCCGGGGAGGAGTTGCTCCTTCGGCGCCCCGACCAGCGGTTTTCGTGTCGGAGACTCTCCCGAGCGGGCTCTGCGGTCGCCGCCCAGGGTACCAGCGGGAGGGCCCCCGATCACGGGTGCGTCAGGTCACTCGAGGTCTACGCGCGTCCCCCGGACGGTCCAGCGCGCCGCCCGTCCGGGCGCACCCCGGTCGCGACCGTCCGATTCATGGCTTTTGGTGTGAAGTGGCGACCGGAACGGGTGCTCCGGCCGCCTTTCTGCGGGACTTCCGCAGGCTCAGCGCACGGGAGGAAAGAGTGCAGACCGACATCGACCCACGGGACCTCATCGGTCACAAGGCCGTCGACCGCAACGGAGACAAGATCGGCACGGTCGACGAGGTCTACCTGGACGACGCCACCGGCCGGCCGGAGTGGGCCGCGGTCCGGACCGGCATCTTCGGCCGGGACGCCTTCGTCCCGCTGACCACGAGCGAGTTCTCCGGCGAGGAACTCCGGGTGCCGTACGACAAGTCGTTGGTGAAGGAGTCGCCGGACTTCGGCGTCGGCCAGCACCTGTCCCCCGCCCAGGAGCTCCAGCTCTACCGCTACTACGGGCTCGACACCCCGATGGACGGCCGTCCGAACGGCGAGAACGGCAGCCGCGCCAAGCAGCCCGACCTCGACTTCGGCACCACGGCGGCCGCCGCCACCACCACGGCCGCGGCGGCGCCGGCCAAGCCGCTCACCTTCCACACCCCCGAGCGCTCCCCCGAGCCGGCCCCGGCCAGGACCCCGGTCCCCACCGCCGCCGCGCCCGGCCCCACCGCCCCGACCCTCACCGCCGCCGCCGCCGACACCGCCAGGACCGCCCCGGAGGCCGACATGCGGACCCTCAGCACCCCGTCGACCACCACCACCCCGCACACCACCACCCCGCCCGTCGCGCCGGCCGCGGAACCGAGGCCGCAGTCGCAGCCGGCCTCCGCGCCCGCCCCGGCGGCGACCACCCCCACCACGACCACGACCACCACCGCGAGCGCCGGCTCCGCCCCCAGCGGCCCGGTCGAGATCACCTGCCGCGAGGAGCGGTTGGAGATCACCACCGAGTGGCACACCCTCGGCACCGCGAAGCTGCGCAAGTACGTGACGACCGAACAGGTCGAGCGCCGCGTCCCGGTGGTCCGCGAGCGCGTCCGGGTCGAACGGATGCCGGTCAGCGAAGCCGAACGCGCCGCGCTCACCGAGAAGGACATCGCCGAGGCCGTCGAGGAGGTCACCCTCCGTGAGGAACGCGCGGTGGTCCGCAAGCACCTCGCCCCCATCGAGCGGGTCCGCCTGATCGTCGAGCGGTACACCACCGAGGAGGTGGTCCGGGAGGAACTCCGCCGCGAGCACGTCGAGGTCCACGACACCACCGCCGGCCACGCTCCCGGCTCGCCGACCGACTCGACCCCGGCCGCGGCCTCGTCCCGCCCGGCCCCGCTACGGCCGCTCGTCTGACAGCCCCCCGCGCCAAGGGGCCCCGGACACCGTCCGGGGCCCCTTGGCGCGTACCCGACCGTTCCTCTTTGCCAAAGCTTAACCACTCGATATTTGACACTCTGAAGTATCACCCTGCATGGTTACTTCAGTTCATTCACTATGTACGAGAGGAAGCAACCGTGAGTGAGGCACCACAGCCCACCACCGCGGCCGAGAAGCAGAGCAGCTCCCGGGTCCTGCCGGCCCTCATCCTGGCGATGCTGTCGTTCAGCGTGGTGCAGACCGCGGTCGTCCCGATCCTGCCCTCGCTGGCCAGGGAACTGAACGTCTCCGCGTCCAGCATCACCTGGCTGATGACCGCCAACCTGCTCTCCGCAGCCGTGCTGACTCCTCTCCTGGGTCGCTTCGGCGACCTCCGGGGCCGCAAGCCGATGCTGCTGATCTCGCTGGCCGGCCTGGTCGCCGGTTCGGCGCTGGCGGTCAGCACCCACTCCTTCACCTGGCTGGTCGTCGCCCGCGTCCTCCAGGGCGCAGGCGGTGGCGTCCTGCCGCTGGCGATCAGCATCGTCCGTGACGAGCTGCCCAGGCAGAAGGTGACCGGCGGTGTCGCCGCCATCAGCGCCTCGATGGGCGTCGGCTCCGGCCTCGGCCTGGTCGCCACCGGCCTCCTGCTGGAGCACTGGGCCTACAAGTCGATCTTCTGGATGGGCCTGCTCTTCGGCCTGCTCGCGCTCGCCCTGGTCGCCTTCCGCGTCCCGACCGACCCGGTCACCGACAAGGAGGGCGGCGCCGACCCGCTGGGCGCGATCACCCTGGCCGGCTGGCTCTCCGCACTGCTGGTCGCGGTCAGCCAGGGCAACCACTGGGGCTGGACCTCCAACAAGACGCTCGGCCTGTTCGCCGTCGCCGCCGTGGTCGCCCTCGTCTGGGGGATTATCGAGACCAAGGTCGCGCACCCGCTGGTGGACATGAAGATGATGGCCCGTCCGGCCGTCGCCTTCACCAACATGGCCGGCCTGCTCATCGGCTTCGGCATGTACGGCTCCTTCATGGTCATCAGCAACTTCGCCCAGACCCCGGAGAAGCTGGCCCACTACGGCTTCACCGCCACCGTGCTGCACGCCGGCATCATGCTGCTGCCGTCGGCGATCGGCTCGATGGTCGCCGCCCCGGTCGGCGCCCTGCTGATCGCCCGTCGCGGCCCGCGCCTGCCGCTGGTCCTCGGTGGCGTCCTCGGCGCCGTCGCGATGGCCTACCTGGCCGTGCGCCACGGGCGCGAGGGTGACATCTACACCGCCTCGGCGATCTTCGGCCTCGGCGTCGGCCTCGCCTTCGCCGCGATGCCGGCCTACATCAACGGCGCCGTCCCGGCCGAGCAGAGCGGCATCGCCAACGGCATGAACTCCGTGCTGCGCACGGTCGGTGGCGCGATCGGCACCGCCGTCATGGCCGCCATCCTGACCGGCGACCTGATCAAGCTGCCGCCGCAGATCCCGGTCTCCCTGCCCACCCTGGACGCCTACAAGCACGCGTTCTGGACCGCGGCCGTCGTCTGCATCGTCGCCGGCGTCGTCCCGTTCCTGATCCGCGGCTCCAAGTCGGCCGCCACCCCGACCGCCGTCGGCGGCTCGGCCCAGCAGGACTCCAGCCCCACGCTGGTCAAGACCGACGCCTGACGAGGCGTCCGGCCCCCGCGCTCAGGGACAGGGCGCGGGGCCCCGGCCTCCGTACGTCGCGAGGGCATCACGAACGTACGGGGTCCGGCACGGTGATCGGCCCCACCCGGTACTCCCCCACCGGGTGGGGCCGCTTCGCGTTTCAGGCCCCCTCGGCCGACCCGCCGTCCGCGTCCGCCGCGCCGTCCTCCCCCTCCTCCTGCCGCAGCGGCAGCGCCCGGGACGGTTCGAGCGCGGGGTCGTCCACCGCGAAGGTCCGCACCCGCCCCGGCCCGCTCCACGGCGTCTCGAACCGTACGGTGACCCTCCCGACGCCGCTGCCCTGCACCCAGCCCGGCCCGAACTCCTCGTGCCGAACGTCCTGTCCGGGCATCCAGCGCCGCACCACGACGGCCTCCGGCTCCTCCTCGGCCTCCACCGCCTCGGCCACCGCCTCCGCCTGCTCCGCGGCCTCCTCCCGCAGCGCCTGGGCGAACAGGTCCTCCTGGGTGTAGTCGGAGAGCTGGGCGACGCCCACACCGAGCAGCCGGACCCCGCCGGTGATGTCCACCTGCTCGGCCAGCCGGCGCGCGGTCGCGGTGATCACCGCCTCGTCGTCGGTCGGGCCGCCGAGCGTCTCCGAGCGGGTCAGCGTCGAGAAGTCGAACCGCCGCACCTTGAGCACCACCGTGCGCCCCGAGCGCCCGGCCGCCCGCAGCCGCCGCACGCACCGGCCGGCCAGCGCCTCCACCTCGCGCAGCACCCGCTCCCGGTCGGCCAGGTCCACCTCGTAGGTGTCCTCCACCGACACGGACTTGGCGTCCTGGTCGGCGATCACCGGCCGGTCGTCCAGCCCTATGGACATCTGGAAGATCCCGGCGCCGTGCGCCCGCCCGACCAGCTGCACCAGCTCCGCCTCCCCCGCCTCCGCGAGGTCGGCCACCGTGTTCAGCCCGGCCCGGCGCAGCACCTGCTCGGTGGCCGGCCCGATCCCGGGCAGCGCCCGCACCGGCATCGGGCCGAGCACGGCCCGCTCCTCCCCGGGCTCGATCATCACGAGGCCGTCCGGCTTGGCCTGCTCGGAGGCGATCTTGGCCATCAGCTTGGACCCGGCCGCCCCGACCGAGCCGGTCAGCCCGGTCAGCCGATGGATGTCCGCCCGCAGGTCCTCGGCCAGCGCCAGCACCAGCTGCTCGCCGGTCTCGTGGTCCGCGTCCAGCAGCGCCGGGCCGTACGGACCGGCCTCCAGGTCCACGAAGGCCTCGTCCAGGCTGAGCGGCTGCACCAGCGGGGACAGCTGCCGCAGCAGCCCCATCACGATCTCGCTGTTCTGCCGATAGGCCTCGAACCGCCCCGACAGGAAGGCGGCGTTGGGGCAGAGCCGGCGCGCCTGGGCCATCGGCATCGCCGAGTGCACCCCGAACCTGCGCGCCTCGTACGAGGCCGTGGAGACCACCCCGCGCCCGCCGAGCCCGCCGACGATCACCGGCTTGCCGCGCAGGCTCGGCTTGGCCGCCTGCTCCACCGCCGCGAAGAAGGCGTCCATGTCGAGGTGGATGATGCTCGGCAGAGATCGCACCCGCCGATCATCGCGTACGGGTCCGACAGTGCGTACGAACCCGGCCGGACGGCCTGCCCGGCCGCTACCTCCGCGCCGCCTGCGCCAGCGCCTTCGGGATGCCGTCCTCGGTGGGCCCGAGGAACAGCGGGTCCGGCCGCAGCCAGGCGTCGGCCGCCGCCTTGCCCGCCCCGGCGACCTCCCGCAGCCCGCCGTACAGCCAGGTCGCGTCGTGCAGTTCCGGCACCCCGACCGCGTACGAGCGGATGCCCGCCGCCTCGCACAGCGCCAGCGCCCGGCGGACGTGGAAGTCCTGGCTCACCAGCACCGCGTGGTCCACCCCGAAGATCCGGCGCGCCCGGGTGCAGGAGTCCCAGGTGTCGAAGCCCGCGTAGTCCCGCACCACCCGGTCCTCGGGCACCCCGTGCCGCGTCAGGTAGGTGTACATCGCGTCGGGCTCGTCGTACTCGACCCGCCCGTTGTCCCCGGTCACCAGGATCGCCTGCACCTTCCCCTCCCGGTACAGGTCCAGCGCCGCGACCAGCCGGTGCTCCAGGTACGGCGAGGGCCTGCCCCGGTCCAGCCCGGCGCCGAAGACCACCGCGACCGGAGCGGCGGGCGCGCTCTCCACGGTGCCCACCCGGTCCCCCGCGGCGAACCACACCCAGGCGCTCGGCGCCAGCGCCAGCGAGCAGAGCACCGTCGCGGCCTGGAACACCCTGCGCTGGGTCCGCCGCTGCCGCAGCCGCGTCGCCAGCAGCCCGGCCCTGCGTCGCAGCAGCCCCGATATCCCGGTGCCGACCTCCACGTGCCCTCCCTCGATCACGTCAACCAGGGAACACGACGGGGCCGCGGGTCCGGACGGTTCCCCGTCCGGACCCGCGGCCCCGTCGGACGACCGGTCAGACCGCCCGGTTGCGCCGCTGGGCGAGCTCGTCGGCCGGATCGTGCCCGACCAGGGTCTCGCCGGTGTCGGTGCGCTCGGCGTGCAGCCGCCCGAGGGTGAGCTCCAGCTCCTGCCAGACCGCTCCCACCGCGATGCCGAACACCCCCTGACCGCCCTTCAGCAGGTCCACCACCTGCTGCGGCGTGGTGCACTCGTACACCGTCGCGCCGTCGCACATCAGCGTCATCCCGGCCAAGTCGGCCTGGTCGGCGGCCTGGAGGTGGGCGACGGCCACCCGGATGTTCTGCAGCGAGACGCCCGCGTCGAGCAGCCGCTTCACGATCTTCAGCAGCAGGATGTCGCGGAAGCTGTAGAGCCGCTGGCTGGTCGACGGGTACGCGGTGCGGACGCTGGGCTCCAGCAGTCCGGTGCGGGCCCAGTAGTCCAGCTGGCGGTAGGTGATGCCGGCCGCCGCACAGGCCGTCGGGCCCCGGAAGCCGAGCAGGTCGGACGTCGGGGACAGCCGCTCGATGGCCGGCTGGCCCGGTTGCACGGCCGGGAACCTGCCCATCCGGGGGAGATCCGTCACGGTACGAGCGGTGCGCGGCATGTGCACGGCGCACCGGCCTCCCACGGCCGCGTCGTCGCCGGTGCTTCTCATGCCTGCCTCCGTCCACTCGTGCTGCGGGCAACCCGACTGCGGGCATCAGCCACCCGGACAGCCACTCCTGACGGTAGGCAGTCCCCTATGACCCGTCAACGATCGCCACGCCGGGTCAGACAAGCCACATCACTCAGGAGAGTGGTTTTTCGTGCCCCTAGTGTGGGTAGATGGACGATTTTTGGCAAAACGGTGGGCCGAACGGCCGCACGGTCGGGCCCCGCTACTGCGGGCCGCTGCCCCCGAAGTCCTCGGGCGACACCTGGTCGAGGAACTCGCGGAACTTCTCGACCTCGTCCTCCTGCTCGTCCGGGATCGCGATGCCCGCCTCGGCGAGCACCTCCTCGCTCCCGTAGATCGGCGTGCCGGTCCGCAGCGCCAGCGCTATGGCGTCGGACGGCCGGGCGCTCACCTCGACCCCGCCGGCGAACACCAGCTCGGCGTAGAACACGCCCTCCCGCAGGTCGGTGATCCGGACCTCGGTGAGCTGCTGGCCGAGCGCCTCCAGGACGTCCTTGAAGAGGTCGTGCGTCAGCGGGCGCACCGGCGTCATGCCCTGCTGGGCGAAGGCGATCGCGGTCGCCTCGCCGGGGCCGATCCAGATCGGCAGGTAGCGATCTCCCCCGACCTCCCGCAGCAGCACGATCGGCTGGTTGGAAGGCATCTCCACTCGGACACCCACGACGTCGAGCTCATTCACACAGGCAACCCTATGGCTCCGCTCCCGGATATGAAAGCGCAGGGCCGACGCCGCTGGTCAGCGCGGTGCAGCCGGTGCCGCGGGGCACGGGCAGGGCGCCAGGGTCTGTCCTCAAACGCCCCGCAGACGCGAGTTCGAGGACAGGCCCTAGCTCCGGGCCCGCAGCCCGGCCTGGACCATCGCCGCGTGCAGCCGTACGGACAGCGTGGCGAGCTCCCGGGCGGTGGCCTCCGCGTGCGCCCTGGTCTGCGGGTTCCGGTGCCGGCGCAACGGCGCCACCACCTGCTCCACCAGCGCGATCTCGCGGTCCGCCGCCGCCTTCATGGCCCGCAGGTGCCGGGGCTCCAGCCCGTACCGGCCGAGTTCGGCGACCAGCCGGGCCACCTGGAGCGCCTCGCCGTCGTAGCCGCCGTCCGGGCCCGGGGCGACCAGCCCGTAGGACTCCCACTCGGCCAGCTCCGGCTCCCCCGCCTCGGCCGCCGCCAGCAGCTCGGCGCGCCCCAGCCGGACGCCGGAGGGCACCTCGCCGGCGGCGACCAGTTCCCGGTCCGCCTCCTCCACCGGACCGGGACGGGTGTCGGCGGCGGAGGGCAGCGCGGGCGGGCTCTCGCCGCGCTCGATGGCGTCCAGGTGCTCGCGGATCACCCGCAGTGGCAGGTAGTGGTCCCGCTGCATGCGCAGGACGTACGCCAGCCGCTCGACGTCGGCCGGACTGAACTTGCGGTACCCCGAGGGCGTGCGCTGCGGCTCGACCAGCCCCTCCGCCTCCAGGAAGCGGATCTTGGAGATGGTCACCTCGGGGAAGTCGTCGCGCAGGAAGGCCAGCACCGCGCCGATGCTCAGCAGTTCGTCGGCGCCGCGCCGGCGTCCTACGGGCCGCTCGGCCCGGACCGGCTGCCGCGGGCCCGCGACCACCCCGCGCCCGCCGCGGTCCGCCTGCGGACCGGACGCGGTTGGGGTGGCCGCCCCGAGAGAAGAGGAAGGGGTATTCGTATTCACTCGGGCTCCTGCCGACGTCGCTTTCAGTACCCCCGGTTGTGGCCGGCGAAGAACACCAGCCGGTACTTCCCGATCTGCACCTCGTCGCCGTTGTTCAGCGACACCTCGTCGATCCGCTCCCGGTTCACGTACGTGCCGTTGAGGCTGCCCACGTCCGCGACGCTGAAGCCGGCCGGGGTGCGGCGGAACTCCACGTGGCGGCGCGAGACCGTGACGTCGTCGAGGAAGATGTCACCCTGCGGGTGACGACCCGCCGTGGTGACGTCCGAGTCCAGCAGGAAGCGGCTGCCGGAGTTCGGACCGCGCTGCACGATCAGCAGGGCCGAGCCCGGCGGCAGCGCGTCGATCGCCGACAGCACCTCGGCCGACAGGGCCGGCGTGGCGCCGGTGCCGGTCGTGGTGGTGGGGTCGTACGACTCCAGGCCGGAGATGGAGATGGTCGACGTGGTCTCCGCCGCGCCCTCCGGGAGCAGGCCACCGCGCAGCGCCGTGCCGCAGTTGGAACAGAACCGCGCCGAGGCCGGGTTCTGGTTGCCGCACCTGGGGCACGGAGTGGGGCCAGCCATGTTCACAGCCTCCTGGCGCGGCACACCCGACGGGTTGTGCCCGGCGTACGGATCCGGGGCAAACCCTCCACCAGAGGTTGAGGGTGCTGACGGGAAACCTATGCGCGGCTCGCCGGAGGGGTCAACCGACGCGCCGTAGCCCGCCGGATTCCCGGCGTACTGGGCGGCGCCGCCGTCCCGGTACAGCTGCTGGCCGTACGGCGCGGCCTCCGGGGCCGGACGCATGCCCGGCACCGCGGGCTCGTCCTCCGGCCGGCGGTGACGCGCGGTGGGCGCCTCGACGGCGGCGGCGCCACGGCCCTTGTTGCGACCGAACAACTTCGAGAAGAAACTCACGGGCGAATCCCCTTGCGTGTGACAGACCCGCCCGCGGGGCAGGGTGAGAACCTCGGACATGCTGCGAGCCCGGTCTTCGCGGCTCGGGACCGCCGGAGTGGCACTCCGGCGGCTGGTACTGCGGTTGTTGCTCCGGAGCGTACCGGTGCGAACCAGTCTCGCCCATGTGACGGCGGCGCCCCGCAGCGGGTGCCGCCCGCCCCTGACGGGCCGTTCGCCGGGCGCCCCGTCACTTCGAGGCCGGCTTGGCGTACTGCGGCGACTTCGGATCCACGAGGGCGTCGACGACCACCTTCGGCTGCTGGGTGATCGTCGCCCGCGCCTGGTGGCTCTCCAGCGTACGGACGACACCTCCCGGGATGTTCAGCGCGGGTGTCAGATCCTGCGGGTTCCCCACCACCGTGAAGCGGTAGGGCTGCGAGACCTTCTTCCCGTCGATCTGCACCCCACCGCCCGACACGTCGGTGAAGTAGGTGTTGACCACCACGCGCACATCGTTGATCTGAATCGCCTCCGCCCCCGCCGCTCGAAGTTCTTGCAGGGTGTCCAGCAGCATATCCGCCTTCACCTGCCCTTGGGGATCATCGACCGTGAGTACGATGCCCGGACCAGTGGCTTTGACGGTACCGGCGAGCACGCCGAGTTCCGTCGCCTTCTTCCTGGTCTGCTCCTGGGCCTCCTTGGCCTGGTTGGAGCTGTTCTCCAGCTTCGCGAGGGACTGCTCCAGCTCCGCCTTCTCCTGCTGGAGACGCTGCTGACGGCTGTCCAGTTCGTCGAGGATCCGCACCAGGTCCTCCTGGCGGGCCCCGCGCAGCTGACTGTGGTGGTCGTTGGTCGACCGCACCTGGATCGCCAGCCCCAGACCGAGCGAGAACAGCAGCAGAGCCACCACCAGTTGCCCGCGCGACAGCCGCGGCGGCCAGAGCGCCGCCTTCAGGCGCCGCCGGCCGGTGTTCCGGTCCGCGGCGGGCTCGGGGTCAGGCGTGGGCTCGGGCTCGGCTGCCGCTTCCGGCTCGGGCCTGGACCCGGACTCGGGCTCAGCGGCGGACGCGGGCACCGGCGCAGGCTTCGCCTCGGCCTCCGGCGTCACCTCGGGCGCCGGTCCGGGGACCTTGGTGAGCCGCAGCGTCGGCTCGGGCACCGAAGCGGCCTCAAGCTCAGGCTCAGCGTCAGACTTCTCCTCCGACGCCGCCTCGGCCGCGGCGCTCTCCCCGGCCGTCTCAGCCGCCTCGGCCGGGCCCGTCGCGCCCTCCGGCCCGGACTCCCCGTCCGGCACCGGCTCAGGTGCGTCCACGGCCTTCTCGGCGGGGTTCGCAGCCGTCTCCTCGACCGCCTTCCCGCCCGACGAGCCGCCCGGCTTCCCGGCGGCCGGCTCGACCGCCGCCGTCTCCCGCTCCTCCGCCGCCTCGCGGCCGGACTCAGGCACGGAAGACATGGCGCCGGATCGCGGCCGCGTTGGAGAAGATGCGGATGCCGAGGACGACGACCACACCGGTGGACAGCTGCGAGCCGACGCCCAGCTGGTCACCGAGGAAGACGATCAGCGCCGCGACCACCACGTTCGACAGGAACGAGACGATGAACACCTTGTCGTTGAAGATCCCGTCGAGCATCGCCCGGACACCGCCGAACACGGCGTCCAGCGCCGCCACCACCGCGATCGGCAGGTACGGCACGACGGCGTCCGGCACCTCGGGTTGGACGAAGAGGCCGACGACCACCCCGATCACAAGACCCAGTACGGCAATCACGGTCTGGCTGCTCCTGTCCCTGTCGGGGTCTTGGTGGTTCCGGTGGTCGGACGCCGCTTGGCGGTGGAGGTACTGCTGGTAGCGGTCGGCGAGACGGCTGCGGACGGCGAGGCCGGTGGTGAGACCGACGCTCCGGGACTCTCCTGGGTTCCGGCTCCGGCCGGCGGCGTGCCGGCCGGAGCCGTCGGGGCCGCCGTGGGCGAGGCCTCGGGCATCACCGGCTGCGCGGTCCGCAGCGTCACCCCCACCGCCGCCGGCAGCGTCAGGTTCTTCTGCACGGAGAGCGTCGACTTGATGCCGTACTGCTCCTGGAGCAGTCGCAGGTACTGCCCGGCCATGTCCCTCTCGAAGGCGCCGAGGAGCTTCGAGCCGTCCCCGATCGCCTGGATGCTGTACGGCGGCACCAGCGGCCGGTTGTCCACCAGCACCGCCTCGCCCGCGGCCCGGATCGCGGACAGCGCGGTCAGCCGCTGGCCGTTGATCGCGATCGCCTCGGCCCCGGACCCCCAGAGGCCGTTCACCACCAGTTGCAGGTCGCGGTCCCGCAGCCGGCCGCTGTTGGAGAATCCCTGCCCGGCGCGCGGGTCGACGTTGCCGCCCAGGCCCGTGCCCGCGGCGTCCTCCAGGACCAGCTTCACGCCCGGCCCGGTGACCTGGCCCAGGCCCACGGCCCCGGTCACCCCGCCGGGATCGGCGTCCCCCGAGGCCAGCGCCTGCTGCTGGGTGCTGTCGACCTTGAGCCGCAGCTCCTGCACCTGCTTCTGCAGGTGGTCGGCCGAGGTGTTGCTGTCGTTGATCCGGTGGATCAGCGCGTCCCGCTCCTTGGCCAGCGACGGCTCGGCCTTGTGCGCGTTCACCGCGCCCACCGTCACCACCGCGCCGACCAGCGCCAGCCCGGCGCCCAGGGTGAGCAGGCCCTGCAGGGTGCCGGGCATCCGGCTGTCGCGGGCACCGCCGCGCGCGGCGGCCGCCTCCGCGTAGCCCTCGTCGAGGCTGTGGTCCATCACGTTGGTCAGCAGGGACATCGAGGCGTCCGGACGGTTGTACCGTCCGTTCGGGGCACTCGGCGTCGGCGTCGCTGGCATGGAGACCATCGTCCCACGCCGCCGAGCGGGCCCGTGCACAGCCCCTGAGCTGCACACACGCTGCACACATCACGGAAAGTGACGGATTGTTCCGAATGGTGCGAAAACGGGCAGCGGGGCGCACGAATCACACCGTGCGCCCCGCCGTCCGGAGCAGTTCCGGACTCAGGCCGTGCTCAGCTCCGGGACGTCACCGCCCCGCTCCGTCGACCACGGCGGCCCACTCGTCCAGCAGCGCCTCGGTGGCCTCGTCGTCAGGGCCTTCCGCCCACAGGTGGGTGACCGCCTCGGCCGGGTCCGGCAGCACCAGCGTCCAGCGCCCGTCGGCCTCGACCACCCGGACGCCGTCGGTGGTGTCCAGCCGACGGCTGCCGGCCGCCTCCACCACCGAGCGCATGACCATGCCCTTGGCCGCCCACGGCGTCGCGATGTCCCGGCGCCGGATGTGCGCCTGCGGAATCCGCGCGTCGATCTGGCTCAGCGTGAGCTGGGTCCGCGCCACCAGGCCGACCAGCCGGACGAACGCCGCGGCGCCGTCCAGCACCCCGCTGAACTCCGGCACCACGAAGCCGCCGCGCCCGTCCCCGCCGAACACCGTGCCCTCGGCGGAGGCCGCCTTCGCGAGGTCGTCCGGCGTCGTCGTGGTCCAGATGACCTGGGTGCCGTGGTACGCGGCGACCTGCTCGGCGATCCGGGTCGTGGTCACCGGCAGTGCCACCTGCCCGCTGCGCCGCTCGGCCGCGACCAGGTCCAGCAGCACCAGCAGCGCCCGGTCGTCGTCGATCACCCGTCCGAGCTCGTCCACGAACGCGACACGCTCGCCCACCGGGTCGAACCGCACCCCGAAGGCCGCCCGCGAGGACGCCACGAGCTCGCCGAGCCTGGCCAGCCCGGCCCGCCGGGTCTCCGCGTCCTCGGTCGGCCGCGCCTCGTCCAGCCCGCTGGAGACGGTGAGCGCCTCCACCCCGAGCCGGCCGAGGATGCTCGGCAGAACCAGGCCCGCGCTGCCGTGCGCGGTGTCGACGACCACCTTCAGCCCGGCCTCCCGGACGCCGGTGGTGTCCACCGTCCGCAGCAGGTTGCCCGCGTAGGAGTCGAAGACGCTGGACGGGAAGGTCAGGTCCCCGATCTCCCCGGGGAAGGCCCGCCGGAACTCCTGGCGCGCGTAGACGCGGTCGAGCTTGCGCTGGCCGGCCTGGGAGAGGTCGGCCCCGCGCTCGTCGAAGAACAGGATGTCCAACGAGTCCGGCACGCCCGGCGTGGTCCGCAGGAAGATCCCGCCCGCGCTCCCCCGCGCCGTGTGCTGCCGGGCCACCGGCATGGGCACGTTCTCGAGGTCGCGGACGTCGATCGCGGAGGTCTGGAGCGCCGAGATCATCGCCCGTTTGAGCGCACGCGCACCACGCGAGTGGTCACGCGCGATGGTGACGGTCGCGCCCTTCTTCAGCGTCGTCGCGTACGCCCCCGCCAGCCGCACGGCCAGCTCCGGGGTGATCTCGACGTTCAGGACGCCGGATACGCCGCGCACCCCGAAGAGGTGCTCCTGGCCACGCGACTCCCAGATCACCGAGGTGTTGACGACGGCGCCGGCCTCGATGGTCTTGAAGGGATAGACCCGGACGTTCGCCCCGATGATCGACTCCTCGCCGACCAGGCACTCGTCCCCGATCACCGCGCCGTCCTCGATCCGCGCGGCCCGCATCACGTCGGTGTTCTTGCCGACCACGCAGCCGCGCAGATTGCTCTGCGGCCCGACGTACACGTTGTCGTGCACCACCGCCTTGTGCAGGAACGCGCCGCGCTTGACGACCACGTTGCTGCCCAGCACGGTGTGCTCGCGGATCTCCACGCCGGCCTCGACCTTGGCGTAGTCCCCGATGTACAGCGGCCCGCGCAGCACCGCCTCCGGGTCCACCTCGGCGCCCTCGGCCACCCAGACCCCCGGGGAGATCTCGAAGCCGTCGAGCTCGACGTCGACCTTGCCTTCCAGGACGTCCGCCTGGGCCTTGCCGTAGCTCTCGTGGGTGCCCACGTCCTCCCAGTAGCCCTCGGCGACGTAGCCGTAGACCCGCTTGCCCTCCTTCAACAGCTGCGGGAAGACGTCGCTCGACCAGTCGACGGACTCACCCGCCGCGACGTAGTCGAAGACCTCGGGCTCCATCACGTAGATACCGGTGTTGACGGTGTCGGAGAAGACCTGCCCCCAGGTCGGCTTCTCCAGGAACCGCTCCACCCTCCCCTCGTCGTCCGTGATCGTGATGCCGAACTCCAGCGGGTTCGGCACCCTCGTGAGGCAGACGGTGACCAGAGCGTTCTTGCTGCGGTGAAAGTCGATCAATTCCGAGAGATTGAAGTCGGTCAGCGCGTCACCGGAGATCACCAGAAAGGAATCGTCCTTGAGCGCGTCCTCGGCGTTCTTGACACTCCCCGCAGTGCCCAGTGGCGTCTCCTCGTGGGCATAGGTCAGATGCATGCCCAACTCTTCGCCGTCACCGAAATAGTTCTTGACCAGCGACGCCAGGAACTGCACGGTGACGACGGTGTCGGAGAGGCCGTGCCGCTTCAGCAGCCGAAGCACGTGCTCCATGATCGGCCTATTGGCGACCGGAAGCAGCGGCTTCGGCATGCTGGAGGTCATCGGGCGGAGACGGGTGCCCTCGCCCCCTGCCATTACAACGGCTTTCATTACGGGTGCGTCCTCCTTCGCGGTGGTGGACCAGCAGGTCCATCAAACCGTTCCAGAAGGTTCTCTACCCGGAAGGTATCGTCCGACGCACCGAAGAGACGTGGGGCTTCTCTCAGATCAGGTCTCAGACCGTGGACGCCGAGCCCGCGGTGCCGCCCCGGACGATCCGCCTCGCCTGGACCGCGTAGAGAATCGCGGCCCACCAGTACAGCGTCGTGCCCCACCAGATGAACGCCCAGCTCACCACTTCGGCCGGCCGGGCGATCCAACTGTCCACACTGCCGAGCAGCAGCAGCGGAAACGCGTACATCAGATTGAAGGTCGCGGCCTTCCCCAGGAAACTCACCTGGAGCGGGCCGTAACCGTGCCGGTTCAGAATCGGCAGCAGCGCGGCGATGAACGCCTCACGGGCCAACAGGATCGCGGTGAGCCACCACGGCAGAATCTCACGCCAGGTCAATCCGACCAGGGTGGACAGCACATAGAGCCGGTCGGCCAGCGGATCGAGCAGCTGCCCCACCCGGCTGATCTGTCCCCACCGCCGGGCGAGCTTTCCGTCCAGGTAGTCGCTGACCCCGCTCAGCGCCAGGATCAGCAGTGCCCAACCGTCGTTGTTGGGCCCGTCGAAGACCGGCCACAGGATGAGCCAGAGAAACAGCGGAACACCGACCAGCCGGCCCATGCTCAGCATGTTGGGGATGGTGAGGACGCGATCGGTCTGGACCCGCGTCTCCTGGACCTCCACCCGGGGGCCCTCCTGTCCGGTATGACGACAATTGCATGTTGACCCTACAACAGAGAAGCCCCCGACCGGTTCACCCGGCGGGGGCTTCTCTAGAAGAATTGTTCGGCGGCGTCCTACTCTCCCACAGGGTCCCCCCTGCAGTACCATCGGCGCTGTAAGGCTTAGCTTCCGGGTTCGGAATGTAACCGGGCG
>NZ_JBVKDS010000018.1:0-230165 GCF_055633695.1 Kitasatospora sp. NPDC114501
TCATCCAACTCGCCGGTGTCTTCCGGGGTTTGACGCCCTGTCCGACGTTTCAAACTCTAGCCGATCCCCGCTCCGAAAAGCGAATCCAGCCGCAACCCAATTAGACGCGCACGCCGAATAAGCACCAGGCCACGACGCAGACAAGGCGAAGCGACCCGGCCCGAACCGGGAAGTGGTGTTTCAGAGGATTGGCCGCCCCGGGACCGTCCGCGCTGATGCGTGTCCGGTGCTCCCTGTCGAGCGACTAGAGAACACTACTCCCTCTCCGCTCCCAGGCCAAACGCCCTGTCCCGATCCCACCTCGTCCAGCCCCAGGACGCCGATCAACGCGGGCGTTCATCGTTTGTCTACCGCGTTCCTCCATGATCGTTCCCATCGGACGCCACGAAGACCTCGTCGGCGCCGACAGCACGAGAGAGGTCCACGGGGACATGAAGACGACGAAGACGCTGCGACACATGGTCATCGGGCTGGCGGCCAGCATGTTGGCGTTGGTCGGGGCGATGTCCTCGACCGGGACCGCGCAGGCCGCCACCGCGCACGGATCGACGTTGGACGAGCCCGGAGTGCTCTACCCGGGCGACTACCTCGAGTCCGACGACACCCGGCTGTACATGCAGGGCGACGGCAACTTCGTCCTCTACAAGTACGCCACGTGGAACCCGACGCCGGTCTGGGTCGCCCCGGGCACCCAAGGCTGCGGCCAGAAGGCGATCATGCAGGGCGACGGCAACCTCGTCGTCTACGGCGCCGGCAACCGCATCTGCTGGGCCCGCGGCGTCTACAAGAGCAGCTCCCTGCAGACCGCCAGCCTGGTGGTGTCCCCCAAGGGCGGCCTCGCGGTCGTCTACGTCACGCCCCGCCAAATGAGCATCGTCACGGACACGCTCCGTAGCTCGGACCTGTACTGAACCGTTTCCCCGCCACCCGGGCGCTCAGCCCCGTTCGGCGAACCACCGGACCAGCTCGGCCACCGACCACTGCGGCCGGGCTGCCAGCCGGTCCGCCGCCGTCCGCAGCAGGACCGGCAGGTGACCGCAGAGCGCGGCCAGCTCGGCCACCGCCTCCGGCTCCCGCCGGATCCGCTCCGCGCCGACGATCCGGGCCAGCAGCTCGTAGGCGTCGTGCGGCTCCAGCGGTCCCAGCGCCAGCCGCACGGCGTCCTCGGGCAGCGCGCCGGGCTCCGCGCCCGCCACCACCGCGGCGCAGCCAGGCACCGTCGGCAGCAGCGGCCCCGGCTCGGCCACCCCGTCGAGCAGCACCAGCACCCGGCGCCCGGCGAGTGCGGCGCGGTAGCGCGCGGACAGCTCGTCGAGGCCTGCCGAGGAGTCCGTCCGTTCTCCCAGCGCCCGTAGGAAGCCGGCCAGCACCGCGCCGGCGTCGCCACCGCCCGGGTGCTCACGCCCGCCCGCGTACGACTGCCCGCCCGCGTACAGCTGCCCGTCCGGGAAGGCGTCCTGGACGGCGTGCGCCACGTGCACCGCCAGCGCCGACGCGCCGCTGCCCGCCGGGCCCGACAGCCCCAGCACCGGCGCCCCGCCCGCCCGCAGCACCCGCTCCGCCTCCCGCAGCTGCGCCGCCCGCCCGACCAGGTCCGGGATGTCCGGCGGCAGCTGTCCCGGCCTCGGCAGCCGCCGCAGCAGTACGGGGGCGTCCCCGCGCCGGATCTGCTCGGCCAGCTCGACCAGTGCCGGGGCGGGTTCGAGCCCGAGCTCCCCGTCCAGCCGTTCCCGCAGTTCCTCGTACACGGCCAGCGCCTGCGCCGTCCGGCCGCAGCGATGCAGCGCCAGCAGGTGCAGCCGGTGCACCTCCTCGTCCTGCGGGTGCCCGGCCGCCAGCCCGGCCAGCGGCTCCAGCGCCTCGGCGTGCCGGCCGAGGGCCAGGTCCAGGCCGTGCAGCGCCTTCACCGCCGCGAACCGTCCGGCCGCCAGCCGCTCCCGGACCCGCTCGGCGAACGCCCCGGGCACGCCGTCCAGCGCCCGCCGCCCCTGCCAGGCCGCCAGGGACCGCTCCAGCACCTCGCGCGCCCGCAGCGGATCCTGGTGACGCAGCGCGACTGCCTCCGCCACCCCGGCCTCGTAGGCGAAGAGGTCCACCGCCGTGCGCGGCACCTCCAGCCGGTAGCCGCCCGCGGCCCCGACCAGCAGCCCGGGCGCGCCCAGGGCCCGCCGCAGACGGTGCACATGGGTGCCGATCTGCCCGACCGGGTCCTTCGGCCAGCGGGTGTCGTCCCCTCCCCACAGGTCCTCGACCAGCCGGTCCGTCGCCACCAACTGCCCCGGCGGGATCAGCAGCGCCGCGAGCACGGCCCGCTGCTGCGGCCGGCCGAGGTCGAGCTCCCGGTCGTCGCACCGGGCCCGCAGCGGCCCCAGCAGGCTGAAAACGAGCCCCACGGGCCACCCCTCGAACCCTCTAGCCATGCACAATCAGTGACAGAGCATAAGCCGCCGGGACACGGGGGCGCCGCTGTCCGGTCGGAAGTGGCGGGATCCCGGCACTGAACGACTTTCGGGACGGGACATGGCTGACATGGGGGGATCCGGGCTGCGGTTCGGACTGCTGGGACCGCTGCGGGCCTGGTACGGGGAGCGGGAACTGGAGCTGGGCAGGCCGCAGCAGCGGGCCGTGCTCGCCGTGCTGCTGGCCGCCGCCGGACGGACGGTGGCGGTCCCGGTGCTGGTCGAGGGGGTGTGGGGCGGGGCCGCGCCGACCGACCCGCGCAAGGCCGTCCAGCTGGCCGTCTCCCGGCTGCGCACCGCCTTCCGGCCGTACGCGGGGGACGACCCTCAGCGGATGCCGCTGGTCCGGGTCGGCGACGGGTACGCGCTGCGGGTGCCCGGAGCCGAAGTGGACTCGGCCGCCTGGGAGGCGCTGCTGGCCGAGGCCGGACGGCTGCGCGCCGCGGACGCGCCGCCGCAACAGGTCCGGGAGGTGCTGCGGCGCGGCCAGCGGCTGTGGGTCGGCGAGCCGCTGGCCGGGCTGCCGGGGCCGCACGCCGAGGCCGTCCGCGCCGGGCTCACCGAGCAGCGGATCTCGGCCAAGGAGACGGAACTGGAGCTGGACGCCGACCTCGGCGACCGCACCGACCTCACCGCGGCGGCCGCCGCCCTCGCCCTGGAGCACCCCGGCCGGCCCCGGCTCATCACCGTCCTGATGCGCGCCCTCTACCAGGCCGGGCGCAAGGCCGAGGCACTCGCCGTGTACGAGGACGCCCGCCCCTCGCTCCCGCCGGGCGAGGACGGACCGGCCGCCCTGCAACTGCGCATCCTGCGCGAGGACGCCTCGCTGCTCCCCGCCGGCGCGGCCGCCGACCCGGTCGAACCCGCCGCCGACGCCGACCGCTGGCAGGCACCCGACCAGCTCCCCTCCGGCCTGCCCGACTTCACCGGCCGCACCGAGGAGGCCGAGACCCTCACCGACCGGCTCTCCGCCGCCGGCGGGCGGGCCGTCGTGGTCTCCGCCCTGGACGGCATGGGCGGCGTCGGCAAGACCACCCTCGCCGTGCACGTGGCCCACCGGGTCCGCGACCGGTTCCCCGACGGGCAGCTCTTCGCCGACCTGCGCGGCGCCGACCGCATCCCGCCCGACCCCGGCACGGTGCTCGCCGGCTTCCTGCGCGACCTCGGCGTCGACCCGGGTGAGATCCCGCCGGACACCGGCGAGCGCAGCGCGCTCTACCGCTCGGCCCTGGCCGGACGGCGCGTCCTTGTCGTCCTCGACAACGCCGCCACCCCCGGCCACGTCGAACCGCTGCTGCCCGGCTCACCCGGCTGCGCCGTCCTCGTCACCAGCCGCCACCGGCTGACCGGCCTCGCCGGGGCCCACCAGCTGCGCCTGGACACCCTGCCGCCCGAGCAGGCGCTGGAGCTGCTCACCCGCATCGTCGGCGCCGAACGGGTCGCCGCCGAACCCGGGGCCGCCGAGGAGGTCGTCCGGGCCTGCGGACTGCTGCCGCTCGCCGTGCGCATCGTCGCCTCCCGGCTCGCCGCCGACCCGGCGCTCACCCTGGCCGCCCTCGCCGAAGGCCTGCGCCGGGAGCACCGGCTGGCCGAACTCAGCGACGGCGAAAGGACGGTGGAGGCCAGCTTCGCGCTGTCCTACCGCCGTCTCGACGCCGAGCTCGCCCGGGCCTTCCGGCTGCTCGCCCTGCCCGACGCCCCGGACGTCCCGCTGCCCTGCGCCGCCGCCCTGCTCGACCGCACCGAGGCCGAGACCGGCGAACTGCTCGAAACCCTCGTCGACCTCAACCTGCTGCAATCCCCCCGCTTCGGCCGCTACGGCTTCCACGACCTCGTCCGCGCCTACGCCCGCGCCCGGCTCGCCGCCGAGGACGGCGCCGCCGCACGCACCGCCGCCACCGACCGGCTGCTCGACTTCTGCCTCGCCACCGCCCGCAACGCCGACCTCGCCGCCCGCAAGGCGGACCCGGCCGAGCTCAGCCTGCTCGACGTGCCCGTGACCCATCCCGGCCGACCGGTCGCCGACGGCGCCGAGGCGGTGCGCTGGATGCGCGAACAGGCCGAGGTGCACGCCGCCGTCATCGCCCTGAGCTGCGCCGAACCGGCCCTGCCGCTCGACCGCGCCGCCGAACTCGCCGACCGGATGGGCTCGGTGCTCGCCGAACGCACCCGGACCACCGTCATCGCCGACCTCGCCGAACGCCTCGCCGACGAGGCCGAAGCCCGCGGCGAGCACGGCCCGCTCGCCCTCGCCCGCTACCTGCGCGGCGCCATGCTCTGGCACGTCAACCGCTACGCCGAGTCGGAGCGGGAGATCCGCCGGGCCGTCGACCTCTGCGCCTCGCCCGCCACCGAGCGCGTCCTCGCCAAGGCCCTGCTCACCCTCGGCGGCAACGCCCGGATCCACGGCCGCTACGCCGAGGCCGCCGGACACGCGGGCCGGGCCGCCGAGTTGTTCCACCGTCTCGGCGCCGAACGCTCCGAGGGCAGCGCACTGGGCGAGTTCGCCTTCAGCGCCGCCCAGACCGGCCGGCTCGCCGAGGCCCGGGCGGCCGCCGAACGCGGCGCCCGCCTGATGAGCGGCTCCGGCCCGGTCTCCGCCGCGACCGGCCGCTACTACCTCGCCCGGGTCCTGCGGCTGTGCGGCGACCCGGAGGCGGCGCTGGCCCACGCCGTCGGCGCCCGGGAGGAGTTCGCCGCCCTCCAGGTCACCGTCTTCGCCGCCGCGTCCGGGGACCTCGCCGCCCGCATCCACGCCGAGGCCGGCCGCTGGCTGCTCGCCGTCGACGCCGCCGAGGCCGTCCTGCCGCTCGCCCGCCGCACCAGCGCCGCCCTGGAGGCCGCCCTGCTGCGCACCCTCGGCACCGCGCTCACCGGCCTCGGCCGCCCGCGCCAGGCCCGGGCCTGTCTGACGGACTCGCTGGAGGTGTACGAGCGGCTGGGCCTCCAGGAGGAATCGGCGCAGGTCAGGGCGGATCTGGCACGGTAGACACGGCATCAACGGAGGCGCGGGCTACGCGCGTTGACCGGCCGTCTACCGCCGTGCCGGAACGTCTCTCCCGTCAGGCCCCGGGCCGCAGCGGTTGCGGCCCGGGGCGACTCACAGACGAGAGGCGCAACCATGCCCACGCTCCCGCAGCACGGCCAGACCTGGACGCTCAAGTCCGCCAACGGAACCGTCGCCGACCTCCGCTCCAGCCAGACCGCCGCCGGCACCGCCATCCAGTCCTGGGGCCCCAACGGCACCGCCGCCCAGGGCTGGACCTTCTGGGCCAAGGAGAACGGCAGCTTCCTCCTGGAGACCCAGCTGACCGTCGGCAAGCACGTCGGCGGCCAGGCCATGGTCATGGACTTCAACTACTCCATCGGGCAGACCTGGCTGTACAACGAGCACAACCAGCCCAACCAGCACTGGTGCTTCGAGCCGCTCGACAACGACTGGATCCGCATCCGCACCACCCGCACCAACGAGGGCATGCTCTTCCTCACCGCGGCCGCCCCCGGCTCGCCGCTCACCCTGGCCGGGCAGGACGACGGTAACCCGGCGCAGCGCTGGCAGCTCGTCCCGGCCGGCGGCGTCAGCGGCGGCGGCCAGCAGCAGCAGCCCCAGCCACAACCGCAGCCCCAGCCCGGCGGCGGCGGTGACTTCCGCACCGAGATGCTGAACTCCGTCAACGCCGAGCGCGGCCGGGTCGGCGCTCCGCCGGTGCGCCTGGACGACCGCCTCAGCGCGGCCGCCCAGCGCCACGCCAACGACATGGCCTCGCACGACCTCACCCAGCACAACGGCACCGACGGCAGCAGCCCCTGGGACCGCATCAAGGACGCCGGCTTCGTGTCGCGCGCCTCCGCCGAGAACGTCACCCCGGGCAACAGCGTGCCGGAGGCGATGCAGATGTGGATGAACAGCCCCGGCCACCGGGTGAACATCCTCAACCCCGACTACAACTGCATCGGCATCGGCTACACCCCCCGCCAGCGCGGCAACTGGGGCCGCTACGTGCAGACCTTCGGCAAGGCCTGAGCCCCCGACCGACACCCTTCCGGCAACAACAAGGAGTCCACACCCATGTCCTCGAACGCGGCGGACCTGATCCGCATCGCCCGAGACGAGGTCGGCTACCACGAGGGTCGCAGCGGCGGGCACTGGAACAACGTCCAGAAGTTCTCCCCCGCCGTCGCCGGCCTGGAGTGGTCCCAGGGCGAGGCCTGGTGCGCCACCTTCGTCGCCTGGTGCGCCGAGCGGTCCGGCAACGGCGGCCTCTTCCCGGTGACCGCCTCCTGCGCGGAGGGCGTCGCCTGGTTCAAGGAGCGCGGCCGCTTCACCGAGTACCCGGTGATCGGCGGCCAGGTCTTCTTCGGGCCCGGCGGCGGCAGCCACACCGGCATCTGCATCGCCTACACCAGCTCCACCATCACCACCGTCGAGGGCAACACCAACGACGGGGGCAGCTCCGAGGGCGACGGCGTCTACCTCAAGACCCGTGACCGCCGCTCGGACTGGGTCCACGGCTACGGCATCCCGGACTTCGGCGAGGGCGTGGTCCTCGCCGACCCGGAGTGGAAGGACCGGCCCGGGGCGCTCTACTTCGGGCAGGAGGCGTCCGTCGACGACCGGCCGGGCGGCGGCGACGGCCCGTCCGGTGCCGCTCCGGCGGCCGACGGCGGCGGCAGCGGCGACGGCGGCTGCGAGCCCTTCCCCGGCGCCGACTTCTTCCACGACGGCCGGAAGAGCGACGTCATCACGCGGATGGGCGAGCGGCTCGTCGCCGAGGGCTGCTCCGCCTACGCCGAGGGTCCCGGGCCCGAGTGGTCCGACGCGGACCGCGAGTCCTTCCGCAACTGGCAGCACAAGCTCGGCGACTCGGGCGCGGACGCCGACGGGATCCCCGGCCCCCAGCAGTGGGCCGCCCTCGCGGTGCCGCGCGGCTGACACCCGGGTCCGTCCACCACACCAGAAGGAGAAACCCCATGAGCACCATCACCCGTACCCGCGGATTCCTCGCCTCGCTCGGGGCCGTCGCGGCCGTCGCGGGGGCGGTCGTGGCGGGCGCGCCCGCCGCGCAGGCGGCACAGACCGGCGAGTGCGACCTGTCGCCGGCCGTGGGCGGCCGGACGGCCGTGAACAACGGCTCCGGGGCCGGCGCGCTCGACCTGTACCAGGGCGCCGAGGTCAACGGTCAGCCGATCGTCGTCTGGTCGGCCAACGCGTCGCCCGCGCAGACCTGGACGTTCTGGAAGTACTGCGACGGCACCACGGCGATCTCGCACGGGCAGAGCAAGGTGATCGACCTCGACACCGGCTCGGGCGCGGTCCGCCTCTGGGACACCCCCGGCGGGCTGGACGGCCTCAACCAGCCGACCGGCGACTGGATGCCGGCCAACCAGAAGTGGCGCCTGACCGACGAGGACCGCGGCTGGTACCTGGTCCGCAGTGTGGCCACCGGGCAGTGCCTCACCTCCAACGGCGGCGGCCGGGCCACCGGGGTGGCCTCCTGCGACGCCGGCAGCCCGGCCCAGCGCTGGCTGGTCTGATCCCCGCTCCCGGTCCTCCCGTCGGCGCCGACGGGAGGACCGGGCCTTCTGTCCTCTTCCTAGACCGTCCGCTCGATGGCGCCCCGCCAGGTCCGGCGGTAGCCCTCCGAGAGCGGGCCGCCGACCAGGTCGAGCACCGCCCGGGCGGCCTCCGTCAGCGGCCGTGCATCGCCTTCCCGGCAGAGCCTCAGGTGGCCCCCGACCAGGGCCGGGCCGAGCTCCGGGTCGGCGGCGAGGAGGCGGCGCGGCAGCCATTTGCCGGCGCCGGTCCAGACCCGGCGGTGGTCGAGGAGCAGGTCGGCGGCGGCGCCGAGCACGTCCGCGCCGACCGTCAGGCGCTCGGCATCGTCCGCGGCGTCCGCCAGGTCGTCCAGCAGATCGGTCAGGCCGTACCGCCTGGTCTCCACCGCGTCCGCGCCCAGCGCGGGCGGGCCCTGGCGCAGCTCGGCCCGGGCGCGTTCCCGGGCGCGGGCGCCGTGGCCGTCCGGGTCGGTGAGCAGCAGGCCGGCGGCGTACATGTGCTGGAGCACCGCCCGGCGCGAGGCGGCGTCGACGGCGAACAGCTCGCCGAGGCCGGCGGCGGTGTGGACGAAGAGCTCGGCCGCCCGGCCCTCGAAGCGCACCGTCTCCCGGTAGGTCTCGCCGCCGTCCGGGACCAGGACGGCGATGTCCAGGTCGCTGGTCGCGGTGGCGCGCCCGGCCGCCGCGGAGCCGGCCAGCAGCGCGGCGAGCGCGTCGGGGAAGCGGTCGGCCACCAGCCGACGGGCCTGATCGATCATCTCCGGAACCATGGCGGAAAGGATCGCAGGCGGCCGCCCATGGCTCGCGTACGGGCCCCTCACCCGCCCCGCACGGCTGCCCCACAGCCTCCTTACCCGCCCGGACGCCGCCTCGGCGGCCCGGCCCGGGGCGGTTTGATCACGACTCGGTTTCCCTTGTCACAACCGCGCCAGGGACTCGTCACGACCTCGTCAGGGCGGGGTCGGATCCATGGCCCCGGTCATTCGCGCTGCGCTATGAACGTCCCTCAGGAGGATCGCCGGCACCGGGGGTCCGCAACCACGGGGGACCTCACGTGAAGCCCATCCGCAGCAGTCGCCGTGCCCTGGCCCTGGCCTCGATGGCCGCGGTCGGCGCGCTCACCCTGACCGCCTGCAACGACGACGCCGGGGCGGCCGACACCCCGACGACCCCGCCGGCGACCGGTGCGCCCGCCACCCAGGCCGCCTCGCCGACGGCCGCGGCCACCACCCCGGCCGCCTCCGGTTCGGCCTCCGCCCCGGCGGGCGGCGCCGCGTCCGGTGCGCCCGCCGCGCCCGCGCCGGCCGGCAGCGCCCCGGCGGCCGGCACCACGCTGAAGCTCGGCGAGGCCGCCACCATCCCGTTCAGCTCGGGCAGCACCAAGGGCACCATCACGCTCGCGGTCACCTCGATCGAGAAGGGCGACCCGGCCGACCTCGCCTCGCTCAACCTGGGCGACAAGGCCAAGGGCCTGGTGCCGTACTACATCCACTACAAGGTGACCAACGCCGGCAGCACCGACCTGGCCTACACCAGCGTCAACCACATGAAGGGCCTGCTGGCGGACGGCACCGAGGCGCAGGAGCTGATGGTCATCGGCTCCTTCCCCAAGTGCAAGAGCGATTCGCTGCCCAAGGGCTTCACCAACGGGCAGTCCGCCACCTCGTGTGCGGTGGCAATGTCCCCGGAGGCGTCCAGGATCGCGGGCGCCGAGTACTGGGGCGACCCGTACACCCTCGGCAAGGGCCTCAACTGGAAGTGATCCACGGGCGGTCCGGGCGGGGGCGGCGCACGGCCGCCCCCGCCCGGGCGTCCTCAGCCCCGCGGTGACGCCGCCGACGTGCCGTGGATCCGCAGGAAGGCGTCCACACCGGCCGTCGCGACCCGCTCGACCTCCTCGTCCGCGATCGGGAGCGCGCCCCAGAAGGAGCGCTCGGCGATGCCGTGGAAGGTCAGCAGGGTGAACTGCTCCGCGGCCAGGCCGGCGTCCTCGACCGCGAGCAGTCCGCGCCCGGCGAGCGCCTCGAAGTGCGCCGCGAGTTCGCGCTGGGAGGCGATCGGCCCGGCCTCCAGCCAGGCCGCCAGGACGTCCGCCGGGATGTTGGCCACCTCGGCCCGGATCGCCCGGCCGAGCGCGCCGTGCTCGGCGGCGGACAGCACGGCGCGGGCCCGCTCAACGGCGAAGTCGATCAGGTCCCGGCGCGGTTCCACCACCCGGCCTAGGTACTTCGCCATCAACTCCCCGATCCGCTCGGTCAGTTCCACCGAGTTCTGCAGGGCCACCGACAGGAAGAGGTTCTCCTTGTCGGCGAAGTGGTTGTAGACCGTCCGCTTGGACACCCCGGCCTCGGCCGCGATCGCGTCCATGCTGGCCCGGGCGTACCCCTCGCGCCCGAACACCACCGTCGCGGCCCGGGTGATCGCCTTGCGCTTCTCCGGTCGCCCCGCTCCGCCCGTCGCCGCCACGGCCCTCTCCTCCTCCGTCGGCCCCTCGCCGACCGTCGCAAAAACTAGCCGGTGTAGTTTATCCGGGTCGCCACGAACCGGGCGCGCCACCGAACAGACGTGCTCTATGCTGCGTACGACTTCTACACCTGTGTAGAAACAATGGGAAGCGCCTCCGCCCCGGACGGCCGGGCCCCGCACGGGAACCGGCCGACCGGAAAGCGGCGTCCGGAACTGGCAGCGCCACGAACAGACTTCCGGACCGACGGACGGCATGCGGCGCAGGCGCCACCGTGGCGCGCGGGACACGGGAACACCGGGGTGAGGGCGTGACGGGGCAACGAGGACGGCCGGCCGGCCAGCGGGCACGCCGACGAACGGCGGACGGGCCCCCCGGGCACATACGCCCCCTGCCCGGCGGCCCCGCGCTGCCGGTGGCCCTCGCCCTCGGGCTGCCCCTGGCCGGCGCCGCGGTCGACGAGCTCTCCGGCCCCGGCACCGGTCCGGCCCTCGCCGTGACCGCGGTGCTCGGCACCGGCCTGGCGGCCGCGCTGAGCAGCCGCAACGGCTGGTGGTGGGTGCTCGCCGCCTCGCCGCTGGTCGTCCTGGGCGTGACGGCCGCCGTCGAGCTGACCGCCCACCGCGACCGGTACGGGGGCAAGGGCCTGGCCACCGGGGCCGCCAAGTGGGTGGTGCACGGGTTTCCCGTGATGGCCGGGGCCGCGGCCGCGGCCGTCGTCGTGATCACGGTCCGGCTGGTCCGGGCGAGGAGGAGGCGGCATGGCTGACGACACCGGGAACGGCGCGGGCGCCGAGGCCCGCCGCACCTCCCCCGCGCTGATCGCGGGCCGGGCGCTGGCCTGCACCGTCGGGTTCGCGGTGTTCGCCGCCAGCGGGGTGGTCTGGTACGAGTACAAGCAGCTCACCGACGGGATGACCACCTCCGGCGTCATCGCCGAGACCAAGAAGGACGCGCCCAGGCACCTCGACAACTCGGTCAACCTGCTGCTGATCGGGCTCGACAGCCGCAAGAACATGGACGGCACGGACCTCCCGCCCGAGTTCGTCCAGGACGAGCTGCACGCCGGCCACAGCTCCGACATCGGCGGCTACAACACCAACTCCCTGATCCTGCTGCACATCCCGGCGAACGGCGGCAAGGTGCAGGCCGTCTCGATACCCCGCGACGACTACGTGATGACCTACGGCGCGGACGGCTCCCAGCTGGGCATGGCCAAGATCAAGGAGGCCTACGGCGCGGCCAAGGAGAAGGCCGACGCCGGCCTGCGCGCCAAGGGCCTCAAGGGCGCCGACCTGGAGAAGGCCGGCCGGGACATCGGCCGCGCGGCCACCATCCGCACCGTGCAGAAGTTCCTCGACCAGCCTGTCGACCACATCGCCGAGGTCAACCTGATGGGCTTCTACGACATCGCCAAGGCCCTCCAGCCGATCGACGTCTGCCTCACCCACGACACCAAGGACCCGGCCATGGAGGGCCAGGGCTCCGGCGCCGACTTCCACAAGGGCGTCAACCACCTGAACGCCTCGCAGGCGCTCTCCTTCGTCCGCCAGCGCCACAACCTGGACGGCCCGGACGGCAACACCGGCGACTTCGCCCGCACCCACCGCCAGCAGGCCTTCATCTCCTCGGTGGTGCACAACCTCAAGCAGAAGGGCATCCTCGGCGACCTCGCGAAGATGCAGGAGCTGATGGGCGTGATGCAGAAGGACCTGGTGATCGACAACGAGTGGAACGTGCTCGACTTCGCCCAGCAGGCCCCCAACCTCACCGGCGGCAACGTCGAGTTCAACACCCTGACCTTCGACGGGTTCGGCACCAGGAACGGCCAGGACGTCAACCTGGTGACCCCGGCGAAGGTCCAGAAGGTGGTCAAGCAGCTCTTCGGCTACGCCGACGCCGCCCCCGCGCCGGCCCCGGCCGACCCGACGGGCGTCCCCGGCAGCCCGGCTTCCGCCGCCCCGACCGCCACCGCTCCGCCGGCCGCGACCACGCCGCCGGCCGCCGCCAGGCCCGTCACCGTGGACGTCTTCAACGCCTCCTCCGCCGCCGGGGTCACCTCCGCCACCGAGGCCAAGGCCCTGGTCGCCATGGGCTTCAGGGAGGGCCGCACCGGCCCGGCCGCCACCCGGCCGAAGGCCACCACCGTCAGCTACGGCAAGGGCGCCAAGGAGGCGGCCGCACAGATCGCGGCCCGCTACGGGGTGACCGCCACCGAGTCCGCCGCCACCGCCGCCGACCACGTCGTCGTCACCCTGGGCACCACTTTCACCGGCGTCGCAGCCGACCAGCCCGCCGCCCCGGCCGGTGCCGCCCCGACCGACCCGGCCGCCAACCTGCCCATGCAGGGCCCCGCCGTGGACGCCCAGTCCGACGGCGGCATCCCCTGCGTCTACTGACGCGGCCTTCGATCGATCAAGGGAGGCTCCCCGCGCCGGGGAGCCTCCCTTCGTCGCTCCCGCCCCGGAAGGATCTCCTCGGAAAACCCTGGCGCAATTCTCCGTACTATGTATAGTGTACTGCGTACGGGATAATCGCACGAGCACCGACGAGAGGGTCATCCGCCTTGCAGATCACCAAGTCCGCCGTTTCCCTGACCGTCGAGGACGTCACCACCTCCGCCGCCTTCCTCCAGCGGCACTTCGGCTACACCGAGGAGATGTCGGCCGACGGCTTCGTCTCGCTCGCCCACCCCGGCGGTGGGGTCAACGTCGTCTACCTGCGGCGCGGCCTCGAAGTCCTGCCGGAGGAGCAGCGCCACCGGCTCGCCGACGGCGTGATCCTGGCGTTCGTCGTCGAGGACATCGCGGCCGAGGAGCGGCGGCTGCGCGAGGAGGGGGTCGTCATCACCCTGCCGCTGCGCGAGGAGCCGTGGGGCGAGAAGCTCTTCCAGGTCGCCGACCCGAACGGGGTGGTGATCGAACTGGTCGAGTGGGTCGCGCAGTAGGACAGTAGGACAGTCGGGCAGTAGGGCAGTAGGAACGACGACGGCGCCCCTCGTCCCGGCCGGGACGAGGGGCGCCGTCGCGCGTCGGAGGACGGTCAGTCCACCGTCCAGGTGTCGTTGCCGGCGAGCAGCGCGGCCAGGTCGCCCCGGCCGCGCTGGGCGGTGGCGGCGGCCAGCTGGTCCGCCATCAGCTCGTCGTAGACCGGCCGTTCGACACTGCGCAGCACGCCGATCGGCGTGTGGTGCAGGGTGTCCGCGTCGGCGATCCGGGAGAGCGCGAAAGCGGTGGCGGGGCTGGCCGCGTGCGCGTCGTGGACCAGTACGTCCGCCTCGTTGTCCGCCGTGACCGGGGCGGTGAACAGCTCGCCGTCCGGGCCCCGGAAGACACCGTTCGCCAGGTCCGCGCCGAAGCGGACGGGCTGCCCGTGCTCCAGCCGGATCAGCGCCTCGTCCCGGCTGCCGGGCTCCTTCAGCACCTCGAAGGCGCCGTCGTTGAAGATGTTGCAGTTCTGGTAGATCTCCACCAGCGCCGTGCCCTCGTGCCGGGCGGCCGCCCGCAGCACCGACTGGAGGTGCTGGCGGTCCGAGTCGATGGTGCGGGCGACGAAGGTGGCCTCGGCACCGATCGCCAGCGACAGCGGGTTGAACGGCGCGTCCAGCGAGCCCATCGGGGTGGACTTGGTGATCTTGCCGATCTCGCTGGTGGGCGAGTACTGGCCCTTGGTGAGGCCGTAGATACGGTTGTTGAACAGCAGGATCTTCAGATTGACGTTCCGCCGCAGGGCGTGGATCAGGTGGTTGCCGCCGATCGACAGCGCGTCGCCGTCCCCGGTCACCACCCAGACGCTCAGGTCCTGGCGAGCGGTGGCCAGCCCGGTGGCGATCGCCGGGGCCCGGCCGTGGATCGAGTGCACCCCGTAGGTGTTCATGTAGTACGGGAAGCGCGAGGAGCAGCCGATGCCCGAGACGAACACCGTGTTCTCGCGCTTGATGCCCAGTTCCGGCATGAAGGACTGCACCGCCGCCAGGATCGCGTAGTCCCCGCAGCCGGGGCACCAGCGCACCTCCTGGTCGGTCTTGAAGTCCCGGGCGCTCTGCGCGCCCTCGGCCTTGGGCACCAGTCGCAGCGACGGGAAGGCGTGCTCGCTCATGCGCCCACCTCGCTGCGCTCGGCAGGGGCATCCGCCCAGGCGCGCCTCCTGATGATTCGCTCGCTCCGCTCGCTCACCGGTGGTCCTCCTCGTCCAGGGTGCCGATCGCGGCCCACAGCACGTCCGCCAACTGGGCCGCCTTGAACGGCAGTCCGCGCACCTGGTTGTAGGACTCGGCGTCCACCAGGTACTTCGCCCGCAGCAGCAGGGCCAACTGCCCCAGGTTCATCTCGGGCACGATGATCTTCTCGTAACTCCGCAGCACCGAGCCCAGGTTGGCCGGGAACGGGTTGAGGTTGCGCAGGTGCGCCTGGGCCACCTCGCCGCCGTCCGCGCGCACCCGGCGCACCGCGGCGGTGATCGGCCCGTAGGTCGAGCCCCAGCCGAGCACCAGCACCCGGGCGTCGCCGGTCGGGTCGTCCACCTCGACCGGCTTCACCGTGATGCCGTCGACCTTGGCCTGCCGGGTGCGGACCATGAAGTCGTGGTTGGCCGGGTCGTAGGAGATGTTGCCGGTGCCGTCCTGCTTCTCGATGCCGCCGATCCGGTGCTCCAGGCCGGGCGTGCCGGGCAGCGCCCAGGGCCTGGCCAGCGTCCGCGGATCGCGCAGGTACGGCCAGAAGGCGCCGTCCTCGCGGTTCGGCCCGGTGGCGAACCGCGGGTCGATCTCCGGCAGTTCGTCGACCTCGGGGATCCGCCAGGGCTCCGAGCCGTTGGCCAGGTAGCCGTCCGAGAGCAGGAACACCGGGGTCCGGTAGGTGACCGCGATCCGGGCCGCCTCCAGCGCCGCGTCGAAGCACTCCGCGGGCGTGGCCGGGGCGACGATCGGCACCGGCGCCTCGCCGTTGCGGCCGAACATCGCCTGTAGCAGGTCCGCCTGCTCGGTCTTGGTCGGCAGACCGGTGGACGGGCCGCCGCGCTGGATGTCCACGATCAGCAGCGGCAGTTCGAGCGAGACGGCCAGGCCGATCGTCTCGGACTTCAGCGCGACGCCCGGCCCGGAGGTGGTCGTCACGCCGAGCGCCCCGCCGAAGGCGGCGCCGAGGGCGGCGCCGACGCCGGCGATCTCGTCCTCCGCCTGGAAGGTGCGCACCCCGAGGTTCTTGTGCCGGCTCAGCTCGTGCAGGATGTCCGAGGCCGGGGTGATCGGGTACGAGCCCAGGTACAGCGGCAGTCCGGAGCGCTCCGCGGCGGCGATCAGCCCGTAGGACAGCGCGAGGTTGCCGGAGATGTTGCGGTAGCGCCCGGCCGGCAGCCTGGCCGGCGGCACCTCGTAGGAGACCGCGAAGGACTCCGTGGTCTCGCCGAAGTTCCAGCCCGCCCGGAAGGCGCTGATGTTGGCCTCGGCGATCTGCGGCTTCTTCGCGAACTTGGTGCGCAGGAACGACTCCGTTCCGTGCGTGGGCCGGTGGTACATCCAGGACAGCAGGCCCAGGGCGAACATGTTCTTCGCCCGCTCCGCGTCCTTGCGGGCCAGGCCGCTGTCCTTGAGCGCCTCCAGGGTCAGCGTGGTCAGCGGCACCTTGTGCAGGTGGAAGCCGTCCAGCGAACCGTCGGTCAGCGGGTCCGCCGGGTAGCCGACCTTGGCCAGCGCGCGCTTGGTGAACTCGTCGGTGTTGACGATGATCTCGGCGCCGCGCGGCAGGTCCGGCACGTTCGCCTTCAGCGCGGCCGGGTTCATCGCGACCAGCACGTTCGGGGCGTCGCCCGGGGTCAGGATGTCGTGGTCGGCGAAGTGCAGCTGGAAGGACGAGACGCCCGGCAGGGTGCCGGCGGGCGCCCGGATCTCGGCCGGGAAGTTCGGCAGCGTCGACAGGTCGTTGCCGAAGGACGCCGTCTCCGAGGTGAACCGGTCACCGGTCAGCTGCATGCCGTCACCGGAGTCGCCGGCGAAGCGAATGATCACCCGATCGAGTCTGCGGATGGGCTTGCCGGGCTTCACCGGAGGGCCGCCCGGGGCGGGCGGTCCGGCGGGCGCGGCCGGATCCGGGTGCGCGCCACCGCTCCCGGCACGGGCCTCGCCGCCGTCCGGGCCGTCCACTGCCTCTGACTGATCGACCTGACTGGTCACTGCCGCGGACCTCCTCGTGGGCGCACCACCGCGGGCGCGGCCCCGTGCCCCGTCCGCCTGGTGCACCTCTCGCATACTATGCGGGCCGACACGACGGCGGTCGGAACCACGGCAGTTATTTCACCGGCCCGCGGCTGTACCGCACATGAGCGTAAACGCCCGCCCTCCGGAGATCATTCCGGCTCGGGCGGGCGGGCGCGAGCACCCGGCGGACGCCTGGCCGAGCTGCGCTCCCCGGCGCGCCGGGGGCGGCGGAGCCCCGGCGGCGGGCCTCAGGAGTCGGGGTAGGTGAACCTCAGGAGTTGAGGTAGGTGAGCACGGCCAGCACCCGGCGGTGGTCCTCCGCGCTCTGCGCCAGGCCCAGCTTGAGGAAGATGTTGCTGACGTGCTTCTCCACCGCGCCGTCGGAGACCACCAGCTGCTTGGCCACCGCGGCGTTGGTGCGGCCCTCCGCCATCAGCCCGAGCACCTCGCGCTCGCGCGGCGTGAGATTGGCCAGAACGTCGCCCTTGCGGCTGCGGCTGAGGAGCTGCTGCACCACCTCCGGGTCCAGCGCGGTGCCGCCCTCGGCGACCCGGACCACCGCGTCGGCGAACTCCCGCACCTCGGCGACCCGGTCCTTGAGCAGGTAGCCGACGCCCCGGGTGGAGCCCGCCAGCAGCTCGGAGGCGTAGCGCTCCTCCACGAACTGCGACAGCACCAGCACGCCCAGCTGCGGGTAGCGGCCGCGCAGCTCGACGCAGGCGCGCAGGCCCTCGTCGGTGTGGCTCGGGGGCATCCGCACGTCGGAGACCACAACGTCCGGCAGGGCGTCGGCCGCCGCCAGCTCGTGGATGGTCTTCACCAGGGCCTCGCCGTCCCCGACCCCGGCCACGACCTCCAGGCCGCGGTCGGTGAGCAGCCGGGTCAGTCCCTCCCTCAGCAGTACGGAGTCCTCGGCGATGACGACGCGGCGCATAACGACCTTCCCGGCAGGCGTGTGCTGACGGGAGTCAGTCTCCCCCATCCCGGGGGGCGCCGGGGGCCCGGGATGGGACCCGGCTCGGCCGCACCGTGCCCGGGGCCGAACGGGCCCGGCCGGGGTCACATGGTGCGGATCGCCACCGCGTCGCAGAGGCCCTCCAGGGCGGCCTTCGCCGCGCAGGCCGGCAGCGGGGCGAGCAGCGCCCGGGCCTCCTCGGCCCGGCGCAGGGTCTCGGCGCGGGCGCGCTCCAGTGCCGGGTGGGCGCGCAGCAGGCGCAGCGCCTCGGCGTGCAGGTCGTCGTCGGAGAGGTCCTGGTCGAGCAGTTCGCGCAGCCGGGTGTCGTCCGGGTCGGCCGGGTCGGCGGGCATCTGCCGCAGCAGCAGGGTCGGCAGGGTCGGCACGCCCTCGCGCAGGTCGGTGCCGGGGGTCTTGCCGGACTCGTGGCCGTCGCTGGCGATGTCGAGCACGTCGTCGGCCAGCTGGAAGGCGATGCCGATCCGCTCGCCGAACTCGCCGAGGGTCTCCACCAGCTCGCGCTCGGCGCCGGCCATCTGCGCTCCTATCCGGCAGGCGACGGCGATCAGCGAGCCGGTCTTGCCCTCCAGGACGTCCAGGTAGTGCAGCAGCGGGTCCATGTCCTGGCCGGGGCCGCGGGTCTCCAGGATCTGGCCGGTGACCAGCCGCTCGAAGGCCTCGGCCTGCATCCGCACGGCCTCCGGGCCGAGGTCGGCGAGCGTCTGGGAGGCGCGGGAGAACAGGAAGTCGCCGGTGAGGATGGCGACCGAGTTGTCCCAGCGGGAGTTGGCGCTCGGTGCGCCGCGGCGCACCGGCGCCTCGTCCATGACGTCGTCGTGGTACAGCGTGGCCAGGTGGGTCAGCTCGACCACCACGGCGGCGGGCACCACGCCGGGCGCACCCGGGTCGCCGAACTGTGCGGCCAGCAGCAGGAGCAGCGGCCGGAAGCGCTTGCCGCCGGCCTCGAGGAGGTGACTGGCGGTGACGGTGATGAAGGGGACGTCGCTCTTGACGGCCTCGCCGAGCGCCGCCTCCACGGCCTCCAGTCCGGCCTGGATGTCCCGGGTCAGGTCGCGGTCCTGCACGCTGAGCCCGAAGGGTTCCACGACGGTCACGAAGACCACTCCTCTGTCCCTGGTCGATCTAGCGGCCTGGTCCCTGAGTGCCGCCGCTGGCCATACAGGCAGGGTATCCGGTCGCGAGTGGATCACTGCACGGGCGTGCGGATCCTGTCATGATCGGGCCTGATGCCCTGGTCAGGGCGGCTGTGCGGGCCGGATGGCGGTGGGGGCGAATTCGGCTGGAAATAAAGGCGGCAGAGCCCTCGGAACTCCCCCGGCCCCGGGTCCGGACAAAGACCCGTCCGGGCCGCGCCGGCTGGGCGCGGCCCGGACGGGGCCCTGGTCGGGAGCGGTGGAGGCGAAGGTCAGCGAACGAACAGTGAGGCCTTGGACGCGAGGTCGAGGAAGTACTGCGGGAGCAGCCCGAGACCCAGCGTGACCAGCACCCCCACCCCGATCGCGGTCGCCGTGAAGGCGCTCGGGATCACCACCGTGGGACCGCCCGGCTGCGGGTCCGAGAAGAACATCAGCACGATGACCCGGATGTAGAAGAACGCGGCCACCGCCGAGCTCAGCACACCGACCACCACCAGCGGCGTCGCCCCGCCGCTGGCCGCGGCCTGGAAGACCGCGAACTTCCCGGTGAAGCCGGAGGTCAGCGGGATCCCGGCGAAGGCCAGCAGGAACAGCGCGAACACCGCCGCCACCAGCGGCGAGCGCCGTCCGAGCCCGGCCCAGCTGGACAGGTGGGTCGCCTCGCCCTTGGAGTCGCGCACCAGGGTGACCACGGCGAACGCGCCGAGCGTCACGAAGGAGTACGCCAGCAGGTAGAACAGCACCGAGGAGATGCCCTGCTTGTTGACGGCGATCACGCCGGTCAGGATGAACCCGGCGTGCGCGATCGAGGAGTACGCCAGCAGGCGCTTGACGTCCTGCTGGGTCACCGCGAGCACCGCCCCCACCACCATGGTGAGGATCGCCACCCCCCACATCACCGGTCGCCAGTCCAGCCGCAGGCCCGGGAAGGCCACGTAGAACAGCCGCAGGAAGGCCCCGAAGGCCGCGACCTTGGTGGCCGCCGCCATGAAGCCGGTCACCGGGGTCGGCGCGCCCTGGTAGACGTCCGGGGTCCAGGAGTGGAAGGGCACCGCGGCGACCTTGAACAGCAGGCCGACCGCCAGCATCGCCAGACCGGTCAGCACCAGCGCGTCGCTCTGGGTGGTGCTCAGCTGCGCGGGGGTGGTCATCGCCTTGCCGGAGATGACGTCCCCGATGTCACCGAGCCGCACGCTGCCCGCGTAGCCGTACAGCAGCGCGGTGCCGAACAGGAAGAACGCCGAGGCGAAGGCGCCGAGCAGGAAGTACTTGACCGCCGCCTCCTGGGAGAGCAGCCGGCGGCGCCGTGCCAGCGCGCACAGCAGGTACAGCGGCAGCGAGAAGACCTCCAGCGCCACGAACATGGTCAGCAGGTCGTTGGCGGCGGGGAACAGCAGCATGCCGCCGACCGCGAACATGGTGAGCGGGAAGACCTCGCTGGTGGCGAAGCCGGCCCGGACCGCGGCCCGCTCCTGCTCGCCGCCGGGGGTCGCGGCGGCCTGGGCGGCGAAGGCGTCGGCGGGCAGGCCGCCGGCCCTGGGCTCCAGCCTGCGCTCGGCGTAGGTGAGCACCGCTACCACCGAGGCCAGCAGGATCACGCCCTGGAGGAACAGCGCGGGGCCGTCCATCGCGACCGTCTCCATGGCCAGCAGGTCGATCCGGGTGAAGCCGTGGCTCTGCACGGCCAGCACCACCACGGCGACGAAGGCGCCGACCAGCCCGGCCAGGGCGAGCGTCACCTGGGTCCAGTGCCGGTACCGGCGGGGCACGAAGGCCTCCACCAGGACACCGGCCACGGCGACGGCGAACACCACGAGCATCGGGGAGAGCCGGCCGTACTCGATGTGCGGTGCCGGGATGCTGGCGGTGTTGCCGCCGGCGGCGGTGAGCATGGCGGTGGCGCTCACTTCCGCTCACCTCCTGAGGTGGCGGCGACCGGGTGGGCCGGCGCCGGATCGGTCTGGTGGACCTGCGAGAGCGTCGCGTTCACCGAGGGGTTGACCAGGTCGGTGAGCGGCTTGGGGTAGACACCGAGCAGGATGGTCAGCGCCACCAGCGGGCCGACCACGGCGAGCTCGCGGGCCTTGAGGTCGGGCATCGAGCGCACCCCGTCCTTCACCGGGCCGGTCATGGTGCGCTGGTAGAGCAGCAGGGCGTACAGGGCGGCCAGCACGATGCCGAAGGTGGCCACGACGCCGATCGCCGGGTAGCGGGTGAAGGTGCCCACCAGGACCAGGAACTCGCTGACGAACGGGGCGAGCCCGGGCAGCGACAGGGTGGCCAGGCTGCCGATCAGGAACGTCCCGGCGAGCACCGGTGCGACCTTCTGCACGCCGCCGTAGTCGGCGATCAGCCGCGAGCCGCGACGGGAGATCAGGAAGCCGGCCACCAGCATCCACGCCGCCGTGGACAGGCCGTGGTTGACCATGTAGAGGGTGGCGCCGCTCTGGCCCTGGCTGGTCAGCGCGAAGACGCCCATGATGATGAAGCCGAAGTGCGAGATCGAGGCGTAGGCCACCAGGCGCTTGATGTCCTTCTGGCCGACCGCCAGCAGCGCGCCGTAGACGATCCCGATCAGCGCGAGGACCAGGATCGCCGGGGCGAAGGTCTTCGAGGCGTTGGGGAACAGCCCGAGGCAGAAGCGCAGCATCGCGAAGGTGCCGACCTTGTCCACCACCGCGGTGATCAGCACCGCGGTCCCGGCGGTGGACTCGCCCATCGCGTTCGGCAGCCAGGTGTGCAGCGGCCACAGCGGGGCCTTCACCGCGAAGGCGAAGAAGAAGCCCAGGAACAGCGCCTTCTCGGCGGTGCCGCTCAGCTGGATCCGGCCGTCGGCGATCGCCGAGGTCAGCGTCGGCAGGTCGAAGGTGCCGAAGCCCTGGTCCTGCGCGGTGACGTACAGGCCGACCACGGCGGCCAGCATCACCAGGCCGCCGAGCAGGTTGTAGAGCAGGAACTTCACGGCCGCGTAGGAGCGCTGACGCGCCGAGTCGGGGCCGCCCGCCCGGTCGCCGAAGCCGCCGATCAGGAAGTACATCGGGATCAGCATGGCTTCGAAGAACACGTAGAACACGAAGACGTCGGTGGCGTAGAAGGAGACGACCACCATCGCCTCCACCGCCAGGATCAGGGCGAAGAAGCCCTGGGTGCGGCGCCGCCGCTCGAAGGTGGCGGGGTCGGAGGTGGCGGGACCGGCGGTGCCGTCGGGGCCGGCCGGCTCCGGGTCGGCGTCGTGCCAGGAGGCGAGGATCACCAGCGGCACGAGGACGGCGGTGAGCAGGGCGAGCACGGCGCCGATGCCGTCCACGCCGAGCGAGAAGGTGATGCCGAAGGAGCGGATCCAGCTGTACGACTCGTTCAGCTGGAAGCGGGCGCCGTGCGGGTCGAAGCGCGTCGCCACCACGGCGGCCAGCACCAGGGTGACGGCGGAGACGCCCAGCGCGACGGCCTTGGTGGTCCTGCGCCGGCTCTCGGAGGACCCGGCGGGCAGCGCGGCGGTCAGCACCGCGCCGGCCGCCGGGACGGCGCAGGTGGCGGTCAGGAGGACGCTCATGCCCGCTCCTCCCAACGGATATCAGGACGAGTCATCACGTGGACCTCATCAGCAGAGTCGTGGCGACCAGCACCAGCGTGCCGCCGAACATGGAGAGCGCGTACGAGCGGACGAAGCCGTTCTGGACCCGCCGCAGCCGGCCGGAGAGCCCGCCGATCGCGGCGGCCAGGCCGTTCACCACACCGTCCAGGCCCCGGCTGTCGAAGAAGACCAGCGCCGCGGCGAGCGCCGAGCCCGGCCGCACCAGCACCGCGTGGTTGAAGTCGTCCTGCAGCAGGTCGCGGCGGGCGGCCCGGGTGAGCGGGGAGCCGACCGGCGGCACCACCGGGACCGGCGAGCGCCCGTACATCAGGTACGCGAGACCGACGCCGGCCAGCATGCAGGCCGTGGTCAGCAGGGTGACGGTCAGCGGGGCGAGCGGGGAGTTGCCCTCCTCGTGCCCGGTGACCGGCTCCAGCCACTTCAGGAAGGAGTCGTTGAAGGCGAACAGCCCGCCCGCGAAGACCGAGCCGACGGCCAGCAGGACCATCGGGATCGTCATCGTCCGCGGCGACTCGTGCGGGTGCGGGGCGTTGCCGTCCTCGTCCGCCTTCCAGCGCTTCTCGCCGAAGAAGGTCAGCACCATCACCCGGGTCATGTAGAACGCGGTGACCGCCGCGCCGACCAGCGCGCACAGCCCGAGGATCCAGCCCTCGGTGCCGCCCTTGGCGAAGGCCGCCTCGATGATCTTGTCCTTGGAGAAGAAGCCGGACAGGCCCGGGAAGCCGATGATCGCCAGGTAGCCGAGGCCGAAGGTGACGAAGGTGACCGGCATATGCTTCCGCAGGCCGCCGTAGTGACGCATGTTCACCTCGTCGTTCATGCCGTGCATGACCGACCCGGCGCCGAGGAACAGCCCGGCCTTGAAGAAGCCGTGGGTCACCAGGTGCATGATCGCGAAGGCGTAGCCGATCGGCCCGAGCCCGGCCGCCAGCACCATGTAGCCGATCTGCGACATGGTCGAGCCGGCCAGCGCCTTCTTGATGTCGTCCTTGGCGCAACCGACGATCGCACCGAACAGCAGCGTAACCGCGCCGACCACCACCACGGCGGTCTGCGCATCCGGCGCCAGGTCGAAGACCGTCGAGGAGCGGGTGATCAGGTAGACGCCCGCGGTCACCATGGTGGCCGCGTGGATCAGCGCCGACACCGGGGTCGGGCCCTCCATCGCGTCCCCGAGCCAGGACTGCAGCGGCACCTGCGCCGACTTGCCGCAGGCCGCCAGCAGCAGCATCAGGCCGATCGCCGTCAGCTTGCCCTCGCTCGCCTGGTGGGCGCCGCCGACCACGCCTTCCGAACCGAGGATCGGCTCGAAGGCGAAGGAGCCGAACTCCGCGAACATCAGCATGATCGCGACGGACAGGCCGACGTCCCCGACGCGGTTGACGATGAAGGCCTTCTTCGCCGCCGTCGCCGCGCTCGGCTTGTGCTGCCAGAAGCCGATCAGGAGGTACGAGGCCAGGCCGACGCCCTCCCAGCCGAAGTACAGCAGCAGGTAGTTGTCCGCGACCACCAGCAGCAGCATGGCGGCCAGGAACAGGTTCAGGTACGCGAAGAAGCGGCGCCGGCGCTCGTCGTGCGCCATGTAGCCGACCGAGTAGAGGTGGATCAACGTGCCGACGCCGGTGATCAGCAGGACGAAGGTCATCGACAGCTGGTCGAGCCGGAAGGAGACGTCGGCCTGGAAGCCGTCCACCGGGATCCAGCTGAACAGGTGCCTGGTGACCGCCCGGTGCTCGGCGTCACGGCCGAGCATGTCCGAGAACAGGGCCAGGCCGAAGCCGAACGAGAGCGCCGCGAGCGCGGTGGCCAGCCAGTGGCCGTACCGGTCCAGCGCCCGGCCGCCGAGCAGCAGCAGGGCGGCGCCGGCCAGCGGGGCCGCCACCAGCAGCGGAATGAGAGAGTTCACCGAAGGCCCTCCGCCTACAGCTTCATCAGATTGCTGTCGTCGACCGAAGCGGAGTGCCTGGTCCGGAAGATGGAGACGATGATGGCGAGGCCGACCACGACCTCGGCCGCCGCGACCACCATCGTGAAGAACGCGATGATCTGGCCGTCCAGGGTGCCGTGCAGCCTGGAGAAGGTCACCAGGGCGAGGTTCGAGGCGTTCAGCATCAGCTCCACGCACATGAACAGCACGATCGCGTTGCGCCGGATCAGCACCCCGGCCGCGCCGATGGTGAACAACAGGGCCGACAGGTACAGGTAGTTGACCGGGTTCACTCCGCGCCCTCCTCTCCGGTCGGGTGCTTCACGTTGTTCGCCGCCACCGGTTCGCCGTTCACCGGCGCCGGCTCGCCGTTCACCGGCACCGGCTCCAGCGACTTGCGCGGGGCCGCCACGGCCGGGCGCTCCGAGGACGGACGGCCGAGCCAGTCCGCCGTGGTGTTCTCCAGCTCAGCCATCCGCCGCAGCATCGCCTGGCTGACGTCCCGGACCTGGCCGCGCTCGCGCAGCGTCGCCATCACCGAGTCCTCGGCGATCGTGCCGTCCGGCAGCAGTGCCGGGATGTCCACCGCGTTGTGCCGCGCGTACACGCCCGGCGCCGGCATCGGCGGCACCTGGATGTTGTCCCTGACCCGCTGCGCCGCCAGCTCGCGCTGCGTCTTCGGCGCCTTCACGTGCTCCCGGTGGGTCAGCACCATCGCACCGATCGCCGCGGTGATCAGCAGCGCGCCGGTGACCTCGAAGGCCCACACGTACCGGGTGAAGATCAGCCGGGCCAGACCCGGCACGTTGCCCTCGGCGTTCGCCTCGGACAGCCCCGTGAAGTGGTTCAGCTTCGCGTTGGCGATCCCGGCGATCAGCAGCACGCCGAAGCCCAGCCCGCACAGCGCCGCGGCGAACCGCTGGCCCTTCAGCTGCTCCTTCAGGGAGTCCTCGCTGGTGACGCCGACCAGCATCACCACGAACAGGAACAGCATCATGATCGCGCCGGTGTAGACCACGATCTGCACCACTCCCAGGAACACCGCGCCCTGGGCCATGTAACAGACCGCCAGCGCCAGCATGGTGGCCGCCAGGCAGAGCGCGCTGTGCACGGCCTTGCGCATCAGCACCATGCCGAGGGCACCGCCGACCGCGATCACCGCGAGCACCCAGAACTGGACGGCCTCACCCGTCGAGGTCGTCCCGGTCGCTTCCGCCAGCCGCGCGATCACTGCTGCGCCTCCTTCTCCCGGTCGGTGCGCTCCTGCTGGACCGTCCCCGGCGCCGCAGCGGTGACCTCGCCCCGGTAGTACGCGCCCTCGTCGGTGCCCGGGAAGATCGCGTGCGGGGTGTCGACCATGCCCTCGGACAGGCCCACCAGCAGCTGCTCCTTGGTGAAGATCAGGTCCCGCCGGGAGGAGTCGGCCAGCTCGTACTCGTTGGTCATGGTCAGCGCCCGGGTCGGGCAGGCCTCGATGCACAGCCCGCACAGGATGCAGCGGGCGTAGTTGATCTGGTACACCGCGCCGTAGCGCTCGCCCGGGGAGTAGCGCTCCTCGTCCCGGTTGTCCGCGCCCTCCACGTAGATCGCGTCGGCCGGGCAGGCCCACGCGCACAGCTCGCAGCCGACGCACTTCTCCAGGCCGTCCGGGTGCCGGTTCAGCTGGTGGCGGCCGTGGAAGCGCGGAGCGGTGGGCTTCTTCTGCTCCGGGTACTGCTCGGTGAGCCGCTTCTTGAACATGGCCTTGAAGGTCACGCCGAAGCCGGCGGCCGGGCCGAGGATCGACGGACGGTCGGCCCGCTCGGGCCGCTCCGCTCGATCGGACTGGTCGGACATCTCGGTTCAGCTCCCTTCGGAATGGTCGGCCCCGTTGAGGGCGTCCTGGAGTTGCTTCGGGGCGCGGCTGCGCCGACGCGGCACCGGCGGGAGCACCTGACCGGGCAGCGGCGGGACCGGGTAGCCGCCCGCCATCGGGTCGAACCCGGCCTCGGGCGGGGCGGGCTCGGGTTCCGGCTGCTTCTTCAGGAAGTCCCGCAGCAGTGCCAGCAGCAGCACCACCCCGACCGGGGCGCCCACGTACAGCACCACCTGGCCGAAGCCGTAGCCCTCGTTGCGCAGCGCCCGCACGCTCGCGATCAGCACCAGCCACACCAGCGAGACCGGGATCAGGACCTTCCAGCCCAGCTTCATGAACTGGTCGTAGCGGAAGCGGGGCAGCGTGCCGCGCAGCCAGATGAAGAGGAACAGCAGCAGCTGGATCTTCAGCGTGATCCACAGCATCGGCCACCAGCCGTGGTTGGCGCCCTCCCAGAACGTCGACACCGGCCACGGGGCCCGCCAGCCGCCCAGGAAGAGGGTCGAGGCCACCGCCGAGACCGTCACCATGTTCACGTACTCGGCCAGCATGAACATCGCGAACTTCAGCGAGGAGTACTCGGTGTTGAAGCCGCCGACCAGCTCGCCCTCGGCCTCCGGCAGGTCGAACGGCGCCCGGTTGGTCTCGCCGACCATCGCGATGATGTAGACGATGAACGACACCGGTAGCAGCGCCGCGAACCAGGTGGGCTGCTGGTGCGCCACGATCTCCGAGGTGGACATCGAACCCGAGTAGATGAACACCGCCGCGAAGGACAGGCCCATCGCGATCTCGTAACTGATCATCTGCGCGGACGAGCGCAGCCCGCCCAGCAGCGGGTACGTCGAACCCGAGGACCAGCCGGCCAGCACGATGCCGTAGATGCCCACCGAGGCCGTCGCCAGGACGTACAGCAGCGCGACCGGGAAGTCCGTCAGCTGGAGCGGGGTGCGGGTGCCGAAGATCGACACCTCGTTGCCGGCCGGGCCGAACGGGATCACCGCGAAGGCCATGAACGCGGGGATGGCGCAGACGATCGGGGCCAGGATGTAGACCACCTTGTCCGAGCCCTTGACCACCAGGTCTTCCTTCAGCGCCAGCTTCACGCCGTCCGCCAGCGACTGCAGCAGGCCCCACGGGCCGTGCCGGTTGGGCCCGATGCGCAGCTGCATCCAGGCCACCACCTTGCGCTCCCAGACGATCGCGATCAGCACCGTCAGGACCAGGAAGGCGAAGCAGAACACCGCCTTCAGCAGCACCAGCCACCACGGGTCCTGCCCGAAGAAGTGGAGCGTCTCGTACGGCTGCGAAGTCATCGGTCCTCCCCTTCGCCCGCGGTGTCGGCCGCGGTCGCCCCGGTCTGGTCCTGCGGCGCCGGGTCTGCCCCGGCCGCGGGTTCGGCCCCCGTTGCGGCGTCGGGTTCAGCCTGCGTCGGGGCCTCGTGTTCGGCGTCCGTCACGGCGTCCGTCACGGAGGCCGGCTCGGGCTCGGCCGCGGGCTCGGTTGCCGGCTCGGGCTCGGGCTCGGCCGCGGCGATCGTGACCAGGTGGCCGACGGTGGTGCCGAGCGCGCGGTGGGCGCCGCCCGGTGTGGAGTCGAGCGGGACCCAGACCGTGCGGTCCGGGATCGAGTCGGTGACCTCCAGCGGAAGGGTCAGCGAGCCGGCCGGGCCGGTCAGCCGCAACGCCCCGGCCGCCTCGGCGCCGATCTCCTTGGCCGTCTCCGCCGAGATCCGGGCCACCGCCCGGTGCCGGGTGCCCGCCAGGTGCGGGTCCCCCTGCTGCAGCACGCCGTTGTCCAGCAGCAGCCGCCAGGCCGCCAGCACCGCCTGGCCGGCGGCCGGCCGGGGCAGCACGGCGGGGTGGGCCGCCGGGTCAGCCGTGCGGTCGCCCTCCCAGGGGGCGAACCGGTCCAGCTCCATCCGGGCCGCCCGGACGTCCGGCAGGCCCAGCCGCGAGCCCAGCGCGTCGGCCAGCATGCTCAGCACCCGCAGGTCCGACTGGAGGTGACGGCCCATCTGCTGGTCCGGCTTGAGCGCGGACTCGAACATCCGCACCCGGCCCTCCCAGTCCAGGAAGGTGCCGGCCTTCTCCGCCACCGCCGCCACCGGGAGCACCACGTCGGCGCGCGCCGTCACCGCCGAGGGCCGCAGCTCCAGCGACACCAGGAACGGCACCGCCGCCAGCGCCTCGTCGGCGAGCGCCGGGTCCGGCAGGTCGTCCGGGTCCACCCCGCCGACCAGCAGCGCGTCCAACTCGCCCGCGGCGGCCGCCGCCAGGATCCCGTCGGTGTCCCGGCCCGGCCGGGCCGGGAGCTCGGCACCGCCCCAGACCGCGGCCGCTTCCGCCCGGGCCGCCGGGACGGCCACCGGACGGCCGCCGGGCAGCAGGCCCGGCAGCAGGCCCGCCTCCACGGCCCCGCGCTCACCGGCCCGGCGCGGCACCCAGGCGAGTTTCGCGCCCGTGGCGTGGGCCAGCCGCAGCAGCGCCGTCAGCGCGCCCGGGACGGTGGCCAGCCGCTCACCGGCCAGGATCACCGCGCCCGGGGCGCGCAGCAGTTCGGCCGCCCGGCCCGCGTCGTCGTCCAGCGGCTCGTCCGCCGCCAGCGCCGCGAACCACTCCGGCTCGGTGCCGGGGGCGGCCGGCAGCAGCGCGCCGCGCAGCTTCGCCAGGCCCCGGGAGCCGAACGCGGCCACCGAGAACACCTTCAGGCCCGTCGCCCGGGTCGCCTTGCGCAGCCGCAGGAAGACGATCGGCGACTCCTCCTCCGGCTCGAAGCCCGCCAGCAGCACCGCCGGTGCCCGGTCGAGGTCCTCGTACGCCACCCCGGTGCCGTCCACGTCGACGCCCCGCCCGGCCACCGCCGCGGCCAGGAAGTCCGCCTCCTCGCGGCTGTGCGGGCGGGCCCGGAAGTCCACGTCGTTGGTGCCGAGCACCACCCGCGCGAACTTCCCGTACGCGTAGGCGTCCTCGACCGTCACCCGGCCGCCGGCCAGCACCCCGGTCCGGACCCCGCGCAGGCCCTCGGCCGCCCGGGCCAGCGCCTCCGGCCAGGAGGCCGGCACCAGTTCGCCGTCCACCCGCACCAGCGGGGTGGTCAGCCGGTCGCGCTGCTGGGCGTAGCGGAAGGCGAAGCGGCCCTTGTCGCAGTTCCACTCCTCGTTCACCGCCGGGTCCTCGCCCGCCAGCCGGCGCAGCACCTTGCCGCGCCGGTGGTCGGTGCGCTGCGCGCAGCCCGAGGCGCAGTGCTCGCACACGCTCGGCGAGGAGACCAGGTCGAAGGGGCGCGAGCGGAACCGGTACGCCGCCGAGGTCAGCGCGCCCACCGGGCAGATCTGGATGGTGTTCCCGGAGAAGTAGGACTCGAAGTCGTCTCCCTCGCCGGTGCCGACCTGCTGCAGCGCCCCGCGCTCCACCAGGTCGATGAACGGGTCCCCGGCGATCTGCTGCGAGAAGCGGGTGCAGCGCGCGCACAGCACGCAGCGCTCGCGGTCCAGCAGCACCTGGCTGCTGATCGGCACCGGCTTCTCGTAGGTGCGCTTCATGCCGTCGAAGCGGGAGTCGGCGGCGCCGTTGCTCATCGCCTGGTTCTGCAGCGGGCACTCGCCGCCCTTGTCGCAGACCGGGCAGTCCAGCGGGTGGTTGATCAGCAGCAGCTCCATCACGCCGCGCTGGGCCTTCTCGGCCACCGGCGAGCTGAGCTGGGTGCGCACCACCATGCCCTCGGCCACCGGGATGGTGCAGGAGGCGACCGGCTTGCGCTGGCCCTCGACCTCGACGATGCACTGGCGGCAGGCGCCGGCCGGGTCGAGCAGCGGGTGGTCGCAGAAGCGCGGGATCTGGGTGCCGATGGTCTCGGCGGCCCGGATCACCAACGTTCCCTTGGGGACCCGCACTTCGACGCCGTCGATGGTGAGCGTGACCAGTTCGACCGCGGTCTCGGAGGCGGTTGGCTCTGTGATCGTCACGCGTGCACCTCCCTTTCGGTCGCGGACTGGTGGCCGGGGCGGGGGCCGTCGGCCCAGACGGTGGAGGCGGCCGGGTCGAACGGGCAGCGGCGCTCGGCCAGGTGCTGCTCGTACTCGGCCCGGAAGTGCTGGAGCGAGGAGACGATCGGGCTGGCCGCGCCGTCGCCCAGGGCGCAGAAGGACTTGCCGTTGATGTTGTCGGCGATGTCGAGGAGCTTCTCCAGGTCCCCGTCGACGCCCTCGCCCGCCTCGATCCGCTTGAGCAGCTGGACCAGCCAGTAGGTGCCCTCGCGGCAGGGCGTGCACTTGCCGCAGGACTCGTGGGCGTAGAACTCCGTCCAGCGGGTGACCGCCCGCACCACGCAGGTGGTCTCGTCGAAGACCTGGAGCGCCTTGGTGCCGAGCATCGAGCCGGCCGCCCCGACGCCCTCGTAGTCCAGTGGGACGTCGAGGTGCTGGTCGGTGAACATCGGGGTGGAGGAGCCGCCAGGGGTCCAGAACTTCAGCCGGTGCCCGGGGCGGATGCCGCCGCTGAGGTCGAGCAGCTGGCGCAGCGTGATGCCGAGCGGGGCCTCGTACTGGCCGGGGTTGGTGACGTGGCCGGAGAGCGAGTAGAGCGTGAAGCCGGGGGACTTCTCGGTGCCCAGGGCCTTGAACCACTCCTTGCCGCGGGCCAGGATCGGCGGTACCGAGGCGATCGACTCGACGTTGTTGACCACCGTCGGGCAGGCGTACAGGCCGGCGATCGCCGGGAACGGGGGCCGCAGCCTGGGCTGGCCGCGGCGGCCCTCCAGCGAGTCCAGCAGCGCCGTCTCCTCGCCGCAGATGTAGGCGCCGGCGCCGGCGTGCACGGTGATGTCGAGGTCGACGCCCGAGCCGAGGACGTTCCGGCCGAGCAGCCCGGCCGCGTACGCCTCGGCGACGGCCGCGTGCAGCCGGCGCAGCACCGGGACGACCTCGCCGCGCAGGTAGACGAAGGCGTGGTCGCAGCGGATCGCGTAGGAGGCGATGATCATGCCCTCGATCAGCGCGTGCGGGTTGGCGAACAGCAGCGGGATGTCCTTGCAGGTGCCCGGCTCGGACTCGTCCGCGTTGACCACCAGGTAGTGCGGCTTGCCGTCGTTCTGCGGGATGAACTGCCACTTCATCCCGGTGGGGAAGCCGGCGCCGCCGCGGCCGCGCAGTCCGGCGTCCTTGACCAGGGCGATCACGTCGTCCGGCGGCATGGCGAGGGCCGCCTTGAGGCCCTCGTAGCCGTGGTGGCGGCGGTAGGTGTCGAGCGTCCAGGGGCGGCTGTCGTCCCAGGAGTCGGACAGGACCGGGGTGAGCAGCTTCTCGGCCGGCTCGGCGGAGGTCATCACGCCTCGCTCCCTTCCTGGCCGTTGCCCGCGTGGCCGTTGCCGGCCTGGCGGGGGGATTCGGGGCGGGCGGAGGCGGGGCGGGGGGAGACCACCTTGGTGCCGGGGGTGCCGGGCAGCGCCTCGCCGCGGGACAGCCGCAGGCCGGCCAGGGAGGGCGCGCCGCCGGCGCCGGACTCGTCGTTGGCGCCCGGGCGCTCGTCCGGGAAGCCGGCCAGGATCCGGGAGGTCTCCTTGAAGCCGCAGAGCCGGGCGCCGCGGGTGGGCCGGACCTCGCGACCGGCGCGCAGGTCGTCGACCAGCTGCCGGGCGCTCTCCGGGGTCTGGTTGTCGAAGAACTCCCAGTTGACCATCACCACGGGGGCGTAGTCGCAGGCCGCGTTGCACTCGATGTGCTCGATCGAGACCTCGCCGTCCTCGGTGGTCTCGTTGTTGCGCACGCCCAGGTGCTCCTGGAGCTCGGCGAAGATCTGGTCGCCGCCGAGCACCGCGCACAGGGTGTTGGTGCAGACCCCGACGTGGTACTTCCCGGCCGGGCGGCGCCGGTACATGGTGTAGAAGGTCGCGACCGCGGTGACCTCGGCGGTGGTGAGGTCCAGCCGCTCGGCGCAGAAGCGGATCCCGGTCGGGCTGACGAAGCCCTCCTCGGCCTGCACCAGGTGCAGTAGCGGCAGCAGCGCCGAGCGGGGCTGCGGGTAGCGGGCGATCAGCTCGGCGGCGTCGGCGGCCAGCCGGGCGTGCACCTCCTCGGGGTACGGTGCGGCCGGCAGTGCCGGCAGTCCGAGTTCGACGTTGGTCACCGGTCCACGCCTCCCATCACCGGGTCGATCCCGGCCACCGCGACGATCACGTCGGCCACCTGGCCGCCCTCGCACATCGCCGCCATCGTCTGCAGATTGGTGAACGACGGGTCCCGGAAGTGGACCCGGTATGGGCGCGTCCCGCCGTCGCTGACGACGTGCACGCCCAGCTCGCCCTTGGGCGACTCGACCGCCGCGTACGCCTGGCCGACCGGGACCCGGAAGCCCTCGGTGACCAGCTTGAAGTGGTGGATCAGGGCCTCCATCGAGGTGCCCATGATCTTGCGGATGTGGTCGAGGGAGTTGCCCATCCCGTCCGGACCGACGGCCAGTTGGGCGGGCCAGGCGATCTTCTTGTCGGCCACCATGACCGGGCCCGGACGCAGCCGGTCCAGGCACTGCTCGACGATCCGCAGCGACTGCTTCATCTCCTCCAGCCGGATCAGGAAGCGGCCGTAGGAGTCGGCGCTCTCGGCGGTCGCGACCTCGAAGTCGTAGTCCTGGTAGCCGCAGTACGGATCGGTCTTGCGCAGGTCGTGCGGCAGGCCGGTGGCGCGCAGGATCGGCCCGGTGGCGCCGAGGGCCAGGCAGCCGGGCAGGTCCAGGAACCCGACGTCGACCAGGCGGGCCTTGAACACCGGGTTGCCGGTGGCGAGTTTGTCGTACTCGTGCATCCGGGAGCGGAAGACCTTGACCGCCTCGCGGATCTGGTCGACGGCGCCGGGCGGCAGGTCCTGGGCGAGGCCGCCGGGGCGCACGTACGCGTGGTTCATGCGCAGGCCGGTGACCAGCTCGAAGACGTCCAGGATCAGCTCGCGGTCCCGGAAGCCGTAGATCATCAGGGTGGTGGAGCCGATCTCCATGCCGCCGGTGGCCAGGCAGACCAGGTGCGAGGCGATCCGGTTGAGCTCCATCATCATCACCCGGATGACGTTGGCGCGGTCCGGGACGTCGCCGGTGATGCCGAGCAGCTTCTCGACCGCCAGGCAGTAGGCCGTCTCGTTGAACAGCGGCGTCAGGTAGTCCATGCGGGTCACGAAGGTGGTGCCCTGGACCCAGCTGCGGAACTCCATGTTCTTCTCGATACCGGTGTGGAGGTAGCCGATGCCGCAGCGGGCCTCCTTCACCGTCTCGCCGTCGATCTCCAGGATCAGCCGCAGCACGCCGTGGGTGGACGGGTGCTGAGGACCCATGTTGACGATGATGCGCTCGTCGTCGGCCCGGCCGACCGCCTCGACCACCTCGCCCCAGTCGCCGCCGGTGACGGTGAAGACCCGGCCCTCGGTGGTCTCCCGGGCGTCCGCTTCCTCGGTCTCTCCATAGTGCTGGGTGTTCATCAGCTGTACGACCTCCGCTGGTCGGGAGCCGGGATCTGGGCGCCCTTGTACTCGACGGGGATGCCGCCGAGCGGGTAGTCCTTGCGCTGCGGGTGGCCCAGCCAGTCGTCCGGCATCATGATCCGGGTGAGCGCCGGGTGGCCCTCGAAGACCAGGCCGAAGAAGTCGTAGGCCTCGCGCTCGTGCCAGTCGTTGGTCGGGTAGACGCCCACCACGGAGGGGACGCGCGGATCGGCGTCGGGCGCGGTGACCTCCAGCCGGATCAGCCGGCCGTGGGTGATCGAGCGCAGGTGGTAGACCGCGTGCAGTTCGCGGCCCTTGTCGCCGGGGTAGTGCACGCCGCTCACGCCCAGGCAGAGTTCGAAGCGCAGCGCCGGGTCGTCGCGCAGGATCCGGGCGGTCCTCAGCAGGTGGTCGCGCTCGATGTGGAAGGTGAGCTCGCCGCGGTCGACCACCGTCTTCCCGATCACCTCGACCGGGTCCAGGCCCTGTTCCTCCAGGGCGCCCTCCAGCTCGTCGGCGACCTCGTCGAACCAACCGCCGTACGGGCGTTCGCTCGGGCCGGGCAGCACGACCGGGGCGGCCAGGCCGCCGAAGCCGGAGGTGTCGCCGCTGCCCTGGGTGCCGAACATGCCCTGGCGGCGGCCGACCACCTCGACCGGGATCTCGCGGACCGGCTGCTCGCGGCGGGTCTCGGGTACCTGGTCGTTCATCGCAGCTGCCCCCGCATCTCGCTGATCGGGGTGGCCTTGAGGGCGAGCGCCTCGCCGAGCTCCTCGGCCCGGCGCTTGTTCACGCCCAGCGGCTCGTGCTGGATCTTGTCGTGCAGCTTCAGGATGGCGTCCATCAGCATCTCCGGACGGGGCGGACAGCCGGGCAGGTAGATGTCCACCGGCACGATGTGGTCGACGCCCTGGACGATCGCGTAGTTGTTGAACATCCCGCCGGACGAGGCGCAGACGCCCATCGAGATGACCCACTTGGGGTTGGGCATCTGGTCGTACACCTGGCGCAGCACCGGGGCCATCTTCTGGCTCACCCGGCCCGCCACGATCATCAGATCGGCCTGCCGGGGAGAGCCCCGGAAGACCTCCATGCCGAACCGGGCCAGGTCGTAGCGGCCCGCCCCGGTGGTCATCATCTCGATCGCGCAGCAGGCCAGACCGAAGGTGGCCGGGAAGAGTGACGCCTTGCGCACCCAGCCGGCGGCCGTCTCCACGGTCGTGAGCAGAAAGCCGCTCGGCAGCTTCTCCTCGATTCCCATCAGATCCCTCTCAATGCCCTCAAGTCCTCTGATACGTGGGCCGGTTCTGGCTTGTCCGCTCGTTCACAAGCGGGCGCGCAGCCGGCGGTCGGGTGGGGACACCACCCCGCGCTCAGACCACCCCGCGCTCAGTCCCACTCCAGACCGCCGCGCCGCCACACGTAGGCGTACGCGACGAAGACGGTGGCGATGAACAGGAGCATCTCGACGAGCCCGAAGATCCCCAGGGCGTCGAAGGTCACCGCCCACGGGTAGAGGAAGACGATCTCGATGTCGAAGACGATGAAGAGCATCGCCGTCAGGTAGTACTTGATCGGGAACCGACCGCCGCCCACGGGCTGCGGGGTCGGCTCGATGCCGCACTCGTACGCCTCCAACTTGGCCCGGTTGTAGCGCTTTGGGCCGGTGAGTGAGGCCATCACGACGGAGCCGACCGCGAACGCCGCCGCGATGGCACCGAGTACGAGGATCGGCGCGTAGGCATTCATAGCCCCCGCTCCCTCCGTCCAGTCGTCCTTGACTGCAGATCGGAACCAGCAGGTCACGCTGAGGTGAACCCGCGTTCCAGTTCCCGAGATCCACCTCATGTGAGGCAGTTCACAAAGCCTGGAACGAGCGCATCCTATGCCCGTCGGCTTGTGATCTGCGACACGCAGTTCACCGTCTTCTTTGTGATCTACGACACCCTTCGAATGGGGTCGAATGTGAACATGCCCAGTTTTGTCGACGCAAAGCAGTCAAATGATCACAAGCAGTCGCATTTACTTGTGAAGCGGCTGGTCAGGGGCGTGTTCCTATATCAACTATGCGTCGACCGGAGCAAATTTCCAGGCGTCATGTTGACGTGTTATAGCGGCTCACTCGGAGGGGTGGCGGGGGGCCGAACGCTCGCTTGACCCTTCGTTCACAAGCGCGCGAGCGCACCCGCCGCCGGCCCCTTCCACCGGCCGCTACCCGCCCTGGGTCACCGGCCCGCGACCGCCTGCTCCCAGATCCAGGCCGCGATGCCCACCCGGTTACGGGCTCCGATCTTGCGCTGGATGTTGGCGAGGTGGTTCTTCACCGTCCCCGGCGAGATGAACAGCCCCGCCCCGATCTCGGCGTTGGTCGCGCCGTCCGCCACCAGCTCGGCGATCTCCCTTTCCCTCGTGGTCAGTTCCTCCGTCGGCCCGGCCATCGGCTGCGCCGCCGCCACAGCCGCCCTGGCGCCCGGCCCCGGCTTCGTCTCCAGACCCGGGAGGGCCATGTGCCGCAGAAGCCGGACGGTGATCTGCGGGCTGATCAACGCGTCCCCGGCCATCGCCGCGCGGACCGCCTCGATCAGCAGCACCGGCCCCGAGCGCTTCAGGAGGAACCCGGCCGCCCCGTGCCGCAGCGCCGTGTGCACGTACTCGTCCAGGTCGAAGGTGGTCACCACGATCACCTTGCACTGGTCGGCCAACTGCCGCGTGACCTCCAGCCCGTCGAGCTTCGGCATCCGGATGTCGGCGAGCACCACGTCCGGCCGCAGCCTCCTCGCCTCCTGGACCGCTGCGGCGCCGTCCGCCGCCTCCGCCACGACCACCATGTCCGGCTGGACGTCCAGGATCATCCGGAACGCACTGCGAACGTCCGCCTGGTCGTCCGCGATCAGGATCCGAACCGGCCCTGTACCGCTGCCCATCTCCACACCTCCCCGTTACCCATCCGCATCGGCTCTACGAGCCCGCCGGCTCTGCGCCGGCCTCTTCCAGCGGCAGCACCGCCGTCACTCGCCAGGCCTCCCGCTCGTGCGGGCCGGCTTCCAGCGAACCGCCGAGAGCCTCCACCCGGGCCGCCAGCCCCGGCAGTCCACTACCGCCGCCCCGGCGCGGCCGCCCCGCCGGACCCGGTGCCCGGCCGTCGTTTGTCACGGTCAGCTCCAGCCGTCCACCGCTGCGGCGGGCCCGGATCTCCACCGCCCGCGCGGCCGGAGCGTGCCGCCGGACATTGGTCAGGGACTCGACCACGATCCGGTGAACGGTGCCCTCCACCTCGCGGGGCACCGGCTCCTTCGGCAGCTCCAAGCGGACTTCGGTGCCGCCCGTCGCGGTGAACCGGTCGGCCACCTCGGCGAGTTCGGCGAGCCCTGGCTGCGGACCTCGGCCGCCGCCCTCCTCGCTGCGCAGCAGCTGTACTGTCCGGTCCAGCGAGGCCAGCGCCCGCTGCCCGGCCTGCTCTATTCGCTGGAACATCTCGGCCGCCCGGGCCGGATCGACCCCGGCCAGATAGGCCCCCGCCTGAGCCTGGGCGACCATGCCGCTGACATCGTGCGCCACGAAGTCGTGCAGGTCGTGGGCCAGCTCCAGCCGCTGCGCCCGCCTGGCCTCGGCCACCGCCTTCCTGCGCCCCTCGTCCAGGCCCCGCAGGTAGAGCCCGATCAGAACGGCCGGCAGGGAGAGCATCGATCCGAAGCCGAAGAGCGTGAGCGCGGCCGCGGGCCCCTCGACGACCGTGAACCGGGACGGCCAGAGGGCGACCGCTCCGCATGCCGCCCAGGCCCCCGCCGCACACCACGGCCCGTCCTCGGTGCGCAGGCCGATCACCACCGACAGCAGCAGCACCGCCAGCTCGGCCAGGCCCACCAGTCCGGCCCAGCGCTGCCCCTCCGTCCAGCGGCCGAGGAGCCAGACGGCGACCGTGACCACGACCGACGCCGCCCCGAGCGCCATGGTCGCGGGCCCCGCTCCGTACCGCCGCCGTGCCACCCAGGCCGGAAGCGCCAGGACCAGGACGACCCCGGACAGGATCTGAGTCATCGTCACCACCTCTCCTCGACTCCTCGACTGCCGTCACACTACGACGCCGCCAAGGCGCGGCGCCTGTGCCGATCGGCATATTTCAAAGGCCGGTTGAGCAGGAGGAACAGCCCGATCGGCATCTGCCGCGAACCCCCGGCGGGCCTCCAGTCTTGAGTCATCGCACCGGCCACGGAGGCCGGAGCCGAAGGGAGTCCGCACCATGTCGAAGCTCGTGATCAACGCCCGCGGCACCGCCCACCGGGCCGGGGCCGTCGCCCCGGACGTCCCGCCCGCCCCGCGCTGGGCCAGGCTCGCCGCCAAGGCCGCCGTCCTCAGCACCATCCCGTCGGGGCTCTGGCGGATCGTCTTCGGCTTCGGCGTCCCGGTGGGCTTCAGCGGCGCGACGGCCGCGGCGTATGCCGAACACCAACCGGGCTGGGGCACGGTCTACTGCGTGGCGCTCAGCGCCCTGGCCGAGGCGCTGGCCTTCCTGACCGTGGGGCTGGTCCGGCCCTGGGGGCTGGTGGCGCCCCGGTGGATCCCGCTGATAGGCGGCCGCCGGGTCCGGCCGCTCGCCGCGATCGTCCCGGCGCTGCTGGGCTCGGCGATCCTCACGTTCATGGGTATGGCGGGGCTGTCCGGCCGCTGGGCCGCCAACCTGGCCGAGCCGGATTCGCCGCACGGCTTCGCCGCCGGGGTGATGACGCTCGCCTACCTGCCCCTGGTCGCCTGGGGCCCGCTGCTCGGCGCGGTCACCGTCGACTACGCCCGCCGGACGCTGCGGCGGCGCCGGTGACGAGGCCTCCGGCGACGGTGACGGGGGCGGGTGGTCACACCTGGGCCGGCTCCGGGCTCGCCCCCACCGCAGCAGGTTCAGCCTCGCCACCGGCCGGGTGCGGCGCGGGGGCGGTGCGCCGGCCCCACTCGGTCGCGACCAGCACCAGGGCTCCGCCGAGCAGGGCGAGCGGGCCCATCCGGTTCCCGGCCACGGTGATCCCGAAGACGGCGGCCCACAGCGGTTCGGTGCCGAGCAGCAGGCTCACCCGTGAGGGCGAGGTGGCCCGCACGGCCCACATCTGGACGAAGAAGGCGAACAGGGTGCAGAACAAGGACAGATGCAGCAGCCAGGCCCACTGGCCGGCCGCGTACGAACGGCCGACCGTCCAGGGCGCGGGCCCGACCGCCAGCGCGACGACGGCGAACACACCGGTGGCCACCGCGAGTTGGACCCAGGTGACGGCGAGCATGTCGGTGTCGCGGACGGCCCGGGTGCGGGCCATCGCAAGGACGTACGCCGTACGGACGAGGGCGGCGCCCAGCACCAGCAGATCACCGAGCGCCGGGGGACGCAGCCCGCCGTCGCCGGTGAGCAGGGCGACGCCGAGGACGGCCAGCCCGGCGGCCGCGAGGAAGGCCTTCGGCGGTGCGGTCCGGCCGAGGGCGCTCTCGCCGAGTGGGGTGAGCACCATCGCGAGGCTGATGATCAGCCCGGCATTGGTCGCGGAGGTGTGCACGGCTCCGTAGGTCTCCAGCAGGAAGATCCCGCTGAGCACCAGCCCCAGTGCGGCGCCGCCGAGCCACTCGGCGCGGCTCAGCCTCCGCAGCGCGCGCCAGGCGACGACCCCCAGCAGCGGCAGCACCAGCCCGAACCGCAGCACGAGCATCGCCACGACCGTCCCGGGTTCGGCCACCCGCTGGACGGCGAGGAAGCTCGACCCCCACACCACCGCCACGAGCAGGACCGGAAGATCACGAAGGACCGACGAGGGCGAGCCCTCGGACAGGTCGGACGAGGAGGCTGGCATGCGGAAGATCCCTCCGAGCGGACGGAACCGGCGGGTGCGAGTACCGTACGGCGTCGGACGGACCCAGGAGCCGGGCACGAGGCCCGGCGGTGGATGGGGTGGGGCGCGGAGCAAGGAGGCGCCATCTTCGCGCACCGGGCCGCCGATGATCAATGCCTTGGCCGGGTCCGGGTGGGTCAGGCGGCGAGCAGACCGTTCGCCGCGGCGATCGCCTCGATGTCGGCCGGGGTCCCGGACATGATGGCGCGGACGTGCTCGGTGACCAGCTCGGCCGGCCAGTCCCACCAGGCCGCACGGAGCAGGCGCCCGGTGTCGGCGTCGTCGAAGCGGCGGCGGATCGGGCGCGCGGGGTTGCCGCCGACGACGGTGTACGGCTCGACGTCGGAGGTGACCATCGCTCCGGCCGCGATGATCGCGCCGTCGCCGATCCGGACGCCGGGCAGGACGGTGGCCCCGTGGCCGAACCAGACGTCGTTGCCGACCACCGTGTCACCCCGACTGGGCAGGCCCGTGACGATGTCGAGGGTCCGCTCGGTCCAACTGCCGCCGAACATCGTGAAGGGGAAGGTGGAGACGCCGATGCTCGGATGAGCGGCCCCGGCCATCAGGAACCGGGTACCGGTGGCGATCGCGCAGTACCGGCCGATCACCAGCCGCTCGGGGCCGTACGCGTAGAGGACGTTGCGCTCCTCGAAGCGGGTGGCTCCGTCGGGGTCGTCGAAGTAGGTGTACTCGCCGACCTCGATCCGCGGATCGGTGACGAGCGGGCGCAGCAGGACGACCCGGTCGTGGCCGGCCAGTGGGTGGAGGGCGGTGGGGTCGGGGATGACGGTGGCGGACAAACGCGAACTCCTCTCGTAATGCGACATGAGTCGCATTACGATGAGCATGGCACGACCACCATCCCACGGCAAGCCTTAACGCGACTGGAGTCGACTTTGACCGGAGCCACCCATCCCGCGCCCCACTCCGCCCCGGAGTCCGCACCCGACCCCACCCCGGAGCCCCGCACCCCCACTCCGCGCCCGGGTGGGCGCAGCGCCCGGGTCCGGGCGGAGGTGGTCACCGCCACGCTCGCCGAGGTCACCGAGAAGGGGTACGACGGCCTCGCCGTCGAGGCGGTCGCCACCCGCTCCGGCGTCCACAAGGCGACCCTCTACCGGCGCTGGGGCGGGGTGGACGGCCTGGTCGCCGACGCCCTGACCGCCTCGTCCGACCAGCCCTGGCCCCTGCCCGACACCGGAGACCTCCAGCAGGACCTCCGCCAGATCACCCAGGAGGTGTTCAGCGTCTTCACCGACCCGGAGCTCGGCCCCACGCCCACCGCACTGATCTCCGCCGCCCAGCGCTCGGACGCCGGCGCGACCGCCCTGCGCGCCTTCTTCACGGCCCGGCACCGCCAAGCCGCCGAGGTGGTCGAACGGGCCGTCACCCGGGGCGAGTTGCCCGCCGGTACGGACGGCGCCGAGGTGGTCCGGGCCGCCACCGCGCCGCTCTACTACCGCCTGTTCGTCTCCGGCGAGCCGCTGGACGCCCGCACCGCCGAGCGGGCGGCCGACGCCGCGACCCTGGCCGCCCGCGCCGGACTCTTCACCTCCACCACGACGTCCCCGGAGCCGAACTGACAGATCATCATCCCGCTCCCGTCTCGGGGGCCCCTGTCGTCCCAACCCCTACCGCATCCCCACCCGGCCGTGGATGATGCACCCATGACAACCCAGCCGTCCACCACGCCCCGGAAGGCCCGTCACGTGAAGCGCAAGCACTGGGCGCTGGTCGCCGCCGCCACCGCCCTCCCGCTCGTGGCGAGCACCGGCACCGCCATCGCGGACACCCCCGCGGCAGCCACCCCCGCCGCCGGCTGCACCTACACGCCGGCCGTCCCGGCCGACAACTTCAAGGGCATCCCGGTGTTCGACGCCAAGAAGGCGGCGAAGCCCTACCGCGCGACACTGCGGACCAGCCAGGGCCAGATCACCTTCGAGGCACTGACCGACAAGGCGCCCTGCACCACCTTCTCGTTCCGGTTCCTCGCCGAGCACGACTACTTCGACCGCAGCCACTGCCACCGCCTCACCACCCAGCGGATCTACGTCCTCCAGTGCGGCGACCCGACCGGCACGGGCAGCGGCGGTCCGGGCTACTCGTTCCCGGACGAGAACCTGACCGGCGCCACCTACCCGGCCGGCACCGTGGCCATGGCCAACGCCGGTCCGAACACCAACGGCAGCCAGTTCTTCTTCGTCTGGAAGGACACCAAGCTCTCCCCCGCCTACACCCCGTTCGGCCGGATCACCGGCGGCCTGGACGTCCTCCAGAAGATAGCCGCCGGGGGCGAGGACGACCAGAACAACCCGGGCGACGGCTTCCCCAACCTGCCGGTGAACATCCGCAACGTGAAGATCAGCACCCGCTGACCCTGCGGGCCGGTCAGCGCCGGCCCCGGCCGGACAGACCCGGCCGGACAGACCCGGCCGGACAGACCTGGCCGGACAGCCCCGGCCCGCCATCCGCCCGCCCGCCCCCGCTCCCGTACGGTGGCAGCACCAACGACACCGCATGGGAGCAGGAGCGACGCCGCATGGACAGCCGGATCTGGGAGAGCGTCGACCACCTGGTCGCATGGCTCGACGAGCGGACCACGCAGTCGCCCCAGGAGGAGCGGCTGCTGCGGATCCTCAAGCTCTCCGAGGAGGTCGGCGAGGTCGGCGCGGCGGTGATCGGCGCCACCGGTCAGAACCCGCGCAAGGGCGTCACCCACTCCTGGGAGGACGTCCAGCACGAGCTCTGCGACGTCGTCTTCGCCGCCCTCGTCGCCCTGCGGACCCTCACGCCCGACGCGGCCCGGGTCTTCGCCGAGCGCCTCGCCTACGTCGAGGAACGCTCGGCCGCCTCCCGCCGGCCGACGGAGGCACCCCGGACGGCCGACGAGGTGTAGGCGACGCCCCGCCCGACCCACTCAAGCGTCGGACCGGACCACGCGCCCGGCCGCCGTCAGGCGTTCGGCGCGACCCGGGCGAGGCCGTTGATCACGCGGTCCATCGCGTCGCCGCCCTGCGGGTCGGTGAGGTTGGCGAGCAGCTTGAGGGTGAAGCGCATCAGCATCGGGTGGGTGAGGCCGCGCTGGGTGGCGATCTGCATCACCCTGGGGTTGCCGATGAGCTTCACGAAGGCGCGGCCCAGCGTGTAGTAGCCGCCGTACACGTCCTTGAGGATGCGCGGGTAGGCCTGGAGGGCGCGCTCGCGGCCGCCGTCGGTGACCCGGGCGAGGGCCTGCACGATGACCCCGGCGGCGATCTGGCCGGATTCCATCGCGTAGGCGATGCCCTCGCCGTTGAACGGGTTGACCATGCCGCCCGCGTCGCCGACGAGCAGCAGGCCGCGGGTGTAGTGCGGCTGCCGGTTGAAGGCCATCGGCAGCGCGGCGCCGCGGATCGGCTCGGTCATGTTCTCGGGGGTGTAGCCCCACTCCTCCGGCATCCCGGCGCACCAGGCCTTGAGCACCTCGCGCCAGTCCAGCTCGCCGAACGCGGGTGAGGAGTTGAGGATGCCGAGGCCGACGTTGGAGGTCCCGTCGCCCATGCCGAAGACCCAGCCGTACCCGGGCAGCAGCTTGCGCTCGCCGCCACGGGTGTCCCACAGCTCCAGCCAGGACTCCAGGTAGTCGTCGTCGTGACGCGGGGAGGTGAAGTAGGTGCGGTAGGCGACGCCCATCGGGCGGTCCTCGCGCCGGTGCAGGCCCATGGCGAGCGAGAGCCGGGTGGAGTTGCCGTCGGCGGCGACCACCAGCGGAGCCCGGAAGGTGACAGGCCGCTTCTCGTCGCCGAGCTTGGCGGTGACGCCGACGATCCGGCCGGTGCGCTCGTCCAGGACCGGCCCGCTGACGTTGCAGCGCTCGTAGAGCCGCGCGCCGGCCTTCTCGGCCTGACGGGCCAGCAGCTCGTCGAAGTCGGCGCGCTTGCGCACCAGGCCGTAGTCGGGGAAGGAGGACAGCTCGGGCCAGTCCAGCTCCAGCCGGACGCCGCCGCCGATGATGCGCAGGCCCTTGTTGTGCAGCCAGCCGTTCTCGGTGGAGACGTCGATGCCCATGTCCACCAGCTGCTTGGTGGCACGCGGGGTCAGGCCGTCGCCGCAGACCTTCTCGCGCGGGAAGGCGGTCTTCTCCAGCAGCAGGACGTCCAGTCCGGCCTGGGCCAGGTAGTACGCGGTGGCGGAGCCGGCCGGGCCCGCACCGACCACGATGACGTCGGCCGTGCTCTCCACGGGGCTGTCCGGCTTCGTCAGATCGGCTGCGGTCTCGGACACGTGGACACACTCCTGGAACTGCGGCTGGGGGACGGCGGCTTTGTCTCCGGCAGTCTAGTTCCGCTCACGCCACCGGATGCGCCCCCGCCCCGACCTCCGGCACGGCCGGAACCGGCCGACTCCGAACCGACCCCGAACCGACTCCGAACCGACTCCGAACCCGACCTGACCCGACCGAACGAACCGACCGGGGCCCGGCTACGCGATCTTGTAGGCCCGGTGCAACGCGACGATCCCACCGGTCAGGTTCCGCCAGGCGACCTTCGACCAGCCGTTGTCCTGGAGCTTGGCGGCCAGCCCCGGCTGGTCCGGCCAGGCCCGGATGGACTCGGCGAGGTAGACGTACGCCTCCGGGTTGCTGCTGACGGCGGTGGCCACCGGCGGCAGCGCGCGCATCAGGTACTCGGTGTAGACCGTCCGGAACGGCGTCCAGGTCGGGGTGGAGAACTCGCAGATCACCAGCTTGCCGCCGGGCTTGGTGACCCGCAGCATCTCGCGCAGCGCCGCGTCGGTGTCCTGGACGTTGCGCAGCGCGAAGGAGATCGTCACCGAGTCGAAGGCGCCGTCCGCGAACGGCAGCCGGGTGGCGTCACCGGCGGTGAGCGCCAGCTCGGGGTGGCGGCGCTTGCCCTCGGTGAGCATGCCGACCGAGAAGTCGCACGGGACGACCTGCGCCCCGGCCTCGGCGAAGGGCAGCGAGGAGGTGCCGGTGCCGGCCCCGAGGTCGAGCACGAGGTCCCCCGGTCCGGCGTCCACCGCCTCGGCCACCGCCCGGCGCCAGGCGCGGGCCTGGCCGAGGGAGAGCACGTCGTTGGTGCGGTCGTACTTGGCCGCGACGTCGTCGAACATGGCGGCGACTTCGTGCGGCTGCTTGTCCAGAGAGGCTCGGGTCACGCCCCCATTGTTCACCCTCGTACGGACACCCCGACCAACGGGGCACGCCGACCCCGGCCGAACCCCGAGCCGCGCCCCTGAGCCGACCCTCCAGGCCGCGCCCCTGGGCCGAAGCCCTGGGCCGCACCCCCCGAGCGCCCCCGGGCGCCCCAGGCGCCCCGTCAGTGCTGGGCGCGCCGCCCGCCCGAGCGGCGCCGTCGGCGGGACCGCTTGCCGTGGGTTATCGCGGGCATCCCGTCCGCCAGCGCCCCCGTCGCCAGTGCGAGGTTGACGGCCAGCTTCCCCTGCCCGCCGCGGATCGCGAGGGCCTTGTGGTGCCGCCGGATCCGCAGCACGCAGATCACGAAGAGCACGACGGCCACCGGCACGCTGAACCGGGCCAGGCCCACCCCGACCGGCTGCGGGTAGGTGTCGCCGCAGATCCGCACCGCGCCCGGGTCGTCGGCTGCGTGCTCCAGGCAGATCCTGTCGCCGAGTCGGGCGCCGTCCGAGAGCGGCAGCGCGGCCGCGGTGTGCGGCTCGCCGCCGGCCCGGTAGCTGACGGCGCTGTAGGTGCCGCCGCCGGTCGGGAGCTGGGTGACGACCCCCTCGACTCTCACCGGGTGCGCCTCGATCCGGTCGGCCTGGTCGGCCTGGCGCCAACCGAGCAGGCACATCCCGACGGCCAGCACGGCGCTGAGCACGGCGGCGAGGTACCAACCACGGCCCATCCGCGGGGTGCGCGGCGGGGGAACGGTCGCGGTTCGCATGGTTCCTGTCCTGGCTTGCCTTCGGGGCCGGGGACACGGCCCCGCCGCCCGCGGGCGCGGGCAGTGGTGTGGTGAGGGTACGGAGTGAGCTGTCCGGGATCGTATCCGCTGGCGGGCCCTCAGGTCACGATGAAGGGACAATCACTCTTCGGGACCGACACCGGAGTTCGGGTGCACACGAAGCAAGTCCTGTGCGCCGCAAGGAAATCCGACTACTGACGAGTACGTCACACCCGCCGTGACGACCGTCTCACCGTCGGCGGTACACCAACCGCCCGCCCAGCACCGTGGCCAGGCACCCGCCGGCCGCCGGTTCGCCACGCCCGCCCCCCGCGACCACCGACCCGCCACGCCCCTCCCCCGCGACCGCGACCGCGACCGCGACCACGAACACCGCGAAGTCCGCCCGGCCCCCGGGCACCACCCGGCCGTGCACGGCCTCCGTGAACGGCAGGACGGCCAGCGGGTCCAGCGGCCCCGCGTCCCCGCCGTCCGCCTCACCGGTCGGAGCGGAACGACCGGGCAGGCCGACGACCCCCGACCGCGCCACCGCCGTCCGCACCGAGGCCCGCTCGAAGGGCCCGGCCACCGCCGTCACCCCGTATCCGAGCATCCGCTGTAGGCCGCGCCGCGCACTGGCCCCGCACCGCGCCTCGTCCGTGGACCCGGCCAGCCCGTCCGCCAGGGGTTCGAGGCCGATCTCCTCCCGCGGATCCGGGTGGTACGCGCGTTCCAGCAGCCAGTGCCCGTACGGATTGCGCAGCCCCGGGGCGAGCACGGCCGCACCCCAGTCCCGCACCCGCGCACCCGGGTGCGCGGCCGCCAGTTCCCCGTACGGTCCGACCGCCTCCACCAGCTCGCCACGCACCACCACCGCCCCGTCGGCGATGGACGGGGCGGTGGGATCGGCCGGGTCGGGCAGCACGAACGCCGCCCGGTGCAGAGTCAGCACGACAACGCCTTCGACTTCGACGGCATCACCGGCACCGGCGACACCAGCAAGACCGGCACCGGCGACACCGGAGGACTCAGTTGTCCAGGATCTTCAGCTCGGGGTGCGCGGTGCCGCCCTCGATCGCCGTGGAGGCGATGTGCGAGGCGACCCGCGGGTCGACCGGGTCGTTGGCCGGGTCGTCCAGCACCCGCAGGTGCTGGTAGGTGGTCGAGCGCTGCGCCGGGACGCGGTCGGCGGCCCGGATGAGGTGGATCAGCTCGGTGAGGTTGGAGCGGTGCTTGGCGCCCGCCGCCGAGACGACGTTCTCCTCCAGCATCACGGACCCGAGGTCGTCCGCACCGTAGTGCAGCGACAGCTGGCCGGCCTCCTTGCCGGTGGTGAGCCAGGAGCCCTGGATGTGGGCGACGTTGTCGAGGAACAGGCGGGCGATCGAGATCATCCGCAGGTACTCGAAGACGGTGGCCTGGGTCGTGCCCTTCAGGTGGTTGTTCTGCGGCTGGTAGGTGTACGGGATGAAGGCCCGGAAGCCGCCGGTGCGGTCCTGCACGTCGCGGATCATCCGCAGGTGCTCGATCCGCTCGGCGTTGGTCTCGCCGGTGCCCATCAGCATGGTGGAGGTGGACTCGACACCGAGGCCGTGGGCGATCTCCATGATCTCCAGCCAGCGCTCGCCGGACTCCTTCAGCGGGGCGATCGCCTTGCGCGGCCGCTCCGGCAGCAGCTCGGCGCCGGCGCCGGCGAAGGAGTCCAGACCCGCCTTGTGGATCCGGGTGATGGCCTCCTCGACGGAGACGCCCGAGATCCGCGCCATGTGCTCGACCTCGGAGGCGCCCAGCGAGTGGATCACCAGCTGCGGGAAGTCGGCCTTGATCGCCGAGAACGCGCGCTCGTAGTACTCCACGCCGTAGTCCGGGTGGTGGCCGCCCTGGAACATGATCTGGGTGCCGCCCAGCTCGACCGTCTCGGCGCAGCGGCGCAGGATCTCGTCGAGCTCGCGGGACCACCCCTTGTCGCTCTTCGGCGGCACGTAGAAGGCGCAGAACTTGCACGCCGTCACGCAGACGTTGGTGTAGTTGATGTTGCGCTCGATGATGTACGTCGCGATGTGCTCGGTACCCGCGTAGCGACGGCGGCGCACCGCGTCGGCGGCGGAGCCGAGCGCGTGCAGCGGCGCCGAGCGGTAGAGCTCCAGCGCCTCCTCCGGGGTGATCCGGCCACCGGCGGCGGCCCGGTCGAGCACGGCCTTCAGGTCGGTGCTGGACGCATCGAGGGTGGTCGCTGCGAGCTCGGTCACCTGGCGGCCTTCTCTCTCTCAAGTGCTACTCGGGTACGGCCGAACCAGCCTACGCCAGCACATTCCGCCGCCCGCGTCAGCCCGCTGAACCACGGCCTCCCCACCCGACACCCTGCCCGAGACCCCGCCCGGACGCCCCGCCCGACACCCTGCCCGAGCCCCCGCCCGGACTCGCCTCAGCCCTCCTCCCCGTCCGCCCCGTCCGCCTGACGCATGGTGCCGGTCGGGTTCCCGGCCGGCGGATCGACGGAGACGAAGCGGATCGTCCCGTCGGGCTGGAGGGTGAGCGTCTCCGTGTTGGACCCGCCGGTGCAGGCGCCGGGGATCGAGGAGCGGACCAGCCGGGACTGGAACACCAACTTGGTGGCGGAGGCCGACTTGAGCGTCCAGACGCCCTCGCAGCTGATCGAGATCAGCCCCGAGACGGCGTTGCGGCTGGTGACGCCCTCCTGCCCGATCGCCGCCGGACGGATGGTGAGCGTGGTGGTCCCGGCGGGCAGTCCCTTGTTGGTGACCATGTCCCCGCTCCAGGTGCCGAGGAAGGCCGCGGGCACCGCGCTCGGCCCGTCCGTCCCGGACGGCACGGCACCCGGGACGGACGCCGTCGCGCTCCCCGGGGCTCCGGAGGCCGAGGCCACCCCGGAGGCGAAGGTCCCGCTCGGCAGGACCGCCGGGCCCGGATCGACGGACACCTCCGGCAGCGGCCCCGCCGACGGCCCCGGCACCGCCGGGTCGGCCCGGTGCAGCCACCCGTACAGCCCGTACCCGCCGCCCCCGAGCACCGCGAGCGCCGCCACGGCCGCCACCGCGATCCGGACCCGCCGCCGCCGCGCCTTCGCGGGTTCGTCCCAGACGCCCACGCGCAGCGGCTGGTGAGCCCCTTCCCCCTCCGGCTCGCTCCCGGACACGAAGGTCGGAGTCCGCACGGCCTCGCCGGCCCCGACCCCGACCCCCGCCCCGGCCGCCGCCCCGGAAGCGCCCGCATCCATCGCCACCCCGCCCGGACCCGTCTCCCCCGCTGTCTCCGCGGTTCCCGGCTCCCCGTTCGGGTCCAGGTCCAGGTCCAGCAGCTCCACCGCGCTGCGCCCCACCCCGGCCGCCAGCTCCGCGGGCAGCCAGCCGCCCCGCGACAGCCGGGTGCCGGCCGTGCCGTCCGGGTCCAGCCGGTCGCGCAGCTGCCACGGGGTAGGCCGGGCGGCCGGGTCCTTGGCCAGGCAGTCGAGCACGGTCCTCCGCAGCGGCTCGGACAGCCCGGCCACGTCCGGTTCCTCGTGCAGCACCCGGTAGAGCAGGACGGCCGCGCTGACCCCCTCGCCGAAGGGGTGCACGCCGGTCGCGGCGAAGGCGAGGACGGCGCCGAGCGAGAAGACGTCCCCGGCCGGCCCGACCGGCTGCCCGTTCGCCTGCTCGGGTGACATGAAGCCTGGCGATCCGACCACGTAACCGGAACGGGTGAGGCCGCCGGCGGCGTCCAGGGCGCGGGCGATCCCGAAGTCGATCAGCCGCGGCCCGTCCAGGGTGAGCAGCACGTTGGAGGGCTTGACGTCCCGGTGCACCAGGCCGAGCCCGTGGACGTGGGCGAGCGCCTCGGTGAGCCCGACGCCGAGCGCGCGCACGGCCGGTTCGGGCAGCGGCCCGTACGTCCGGACGGCGTCGCCGAGCGCGGGGCCCGCCACGTAGCCGGTGGCGACCCAGGGCTGCCCGCCCTCGGTGTCGGCGTCCAGCACGGGCGCGGTCCAGGCGCCGCCGACCCGCCGGGCGGCGGCCACCTCCTGCCGGAACCGGGCGCGGAACTCGGCGTCGTCCGCGAGTTCCGACCGCACCACCTTGACGGCGACGGTGCGCCCGCCGGCCGTCCGGCCGAGGTAGACCCGGCCCATCCCGCCCGAGCCGAGCCGGCGCAGCAGCCGGTAGCCGCCCACCTGGCGAGGATCGTCCGATCCCAGTGCCCGCATCCCCGCACGCTCCCCTCGCCCGCTCGGCCGCGCGCCCGACCGGCCATCGACGGTCAGCCGGCCACCAGCAACGGTCGGCCGGCCACCGCCGGCCAGCCGCCGGTCGCGCCTCGGTGCAGACCGTACCGGCCCGAGCGAACCCCTCTCACGCTCCCGACGGCAACGCCTCCACCGGCACCGCCCCCACCGGCGACGCCGCCGGCTCCAGCAGCCGCACCGCGACGTCCGGGGCGAACCCGCTGTCGTGCGCGACCCGCCGGGCGAACTCCGTGACACCCGCCAGCTGCCGCTCCCCGAGCGAGAAGTCGAGCGCCTCGCTGAAGTACCGCTCCAGCACGTCCGCCCCGAAGGCCTCCCAGCGGGCGGCCTGCTCGGCGACCTTGGCGGCCTCCACCAGCGACAGGTCGCGGGACTCCAGGAAGGCCCGGTGCACCGCGGCGGTCAGCTCCGGGGCACGCTCGGCGAACTCGCGCCGCACCGCCCAGACCGCGAAGACGAACGGCAGGCCGGTCCACTCCTTCCACATCTCGCCGAGGTCGTGGACGGTCAGTCCGAGGTCGGCCGCCTGCCCGAGGTAGGCGCGCAGGGCCGGGTCGCCGATCAGGACGGCGGCGTCGGCCTCGGCGAGCATCGCGCTGAGGTCCGGCGGGCAGCTGTAGTAGTCCGGGTGCACGCCCTCGCGCTCCTCCAGGAGCAACCGGGCGAGCCGTACGGAGGTGCGGCTGGTGGAGCCGAGGGCGACGCGGCGGCCGTCGAGGTCGGCGAGCGGCACCTTGCTCACGATCAGGCAGGACATCACCGGGCCGTCGCTGCCGACCGCGATGTCCGGCAGGACCAGCAGGTCGTCCGCGTTGCGCAGGTACTCCACGCAGGTGATGGGGCCGATGTCCAGGGCGCCGTCGACGAGCTGGTCGCTCAGCTTCTCGGGGGTGTCCTTGGTGAGGTCCAGGTCGAGCAGGTTGCCGGTCCTGGCGAGTCCCCAGTAGAGGGGGACGCAGTTCAGGAACTGGATGTGACCGACCCGCGGCCTGACCGGGGTGTCCTGCCGGGGCTCCCGCGTCCGCGCGTCCGGTGTTCCTGCTTCCGGTGCTGCCACTGCGCCGCTCCCTTGCTGTTCGTGCCTCCACGCAGCGTATGCCCGCTGTTCGCGGCGGCCCCCACCGGCCGGACCCGACACGCCCTCACGCACCGCCGACGCGCCTTTCCGTGGCCGCTCCCGCCCTTACGACACGCGCCTTCCACGCCGTAAGTGACCTCTGGTCGTCACAGCGGCCGCATGCTAGCGTTGCCCTCAGTTGCAGTTTGATTCCCCTTGCAGTACTTGAAGCCTGCGGAGCATGTAACCGCAGGCTTTTTGTAGTTTTTCAGCAATATCGAAAAATTTCGGACACGTCCGGAGGCAGGGCGATCAGCGCAGCGGACCGGGTGTCACACGGTGTGGCCCCCGACACGCATCGCAAGGAGAACGGCATGGCTCAGGGAACCGTCAAGTGGTTCAACGCTGAGAAGGGCTTCGGCTTCATCGCCCAGGAGGGCGGCGGCCCCGACGTCTTCGTTCACTACTCCGCCATCAACGCGAACGGCTTCCGTTCGCTGGAGGAGAACCAGACGGTCACCTTCGACGTCACCCAGGGTCCGAAGGGCCCGCAGGCGGAGAACGTCACCGCTGTCTGACCATCCTCTGATGATCTGATCGCTCGGGACCCGCACGGGTCCGACGGCGGCTCCCGACGGCCGCCACCATGAGCACAAGAGCAGTACCCAAGGGGGCCCGCCCGACCGGCGGGCCCCCTGCCTTTTCGAAATCCGCGCCCGATCCGCGCCCGATCCGCGACCCGCCGGCAGTTCGGGCACGGAGTGCGGAATGCGGAAAGGGCCCTCCCCCGTCGCCCGGGGAGGGCCCTTTCCGTCAAGCCGATCGAACGACCCCTCTGACGTCCGATCGCCCGTTCGACCTCAGACCGCGGCCGGGGTCGCCCGGCCGGCGCCGACGGCCGGCTTCGCGTCCTCGTCGTACAGGTCCGCGGAGGGGTTGTTGTACGCGGTGACGTCCAGGATCTTCTCCCGGGCGGCGACCACGATCGGCACCACGACCTGGCCGGCGACGTTGGTCGCGGTGCGCATCATGTCCAGGATCGGGTCGATGGCGAGCAGCAGGCCGACGCCCTCCAGCGGCAGGCCCAGGGTGGACAGGGTCAGCGTCAGCATGACGATCGCACCGGTGAGGCCCGCGGTGGCGGCCGAACCGACCACCGAGACGAAGGCGATCAGGATGTAGTCCTTGATGCCCAGCTCGATGTTGTAGACCTGGGCGACGAAGATCGCGGCGACGGCCGGGTAGACCGCGGCGCAGCCGTCCATCTTGGTGGTGGCGCCGAACGGCACCGAGAAGGACGCGTACTCGCTCGGGACGCCGAGGCGCTCGGTGACGCGGCGGGTGACCGGCAGGGTGCCGACCGAGGAGCGGGAGACGAAGGCCAGCTGGATCGCGGGCCAGGCGCCCTTGAAGAAGTGCAGCGGGTTGAGCCCGGCCGCGAAGCGCAGCACCAGCGAGTAGACGACGAACAGCACCAGCGCGCAGCCGAGGTAGATGTCCAGGGTCAGCGTGGCGAACGGCTTCAGCAGGTCCCAACCGTACTTGGCGACGGACTTGCCGATCAGGCCGAGGGTGCCGAGCGGGGAGAGCCGGATGACCCACCACAGCGCGGTCTGGGTCAGCTCCAGCACGGACTCGCTGAGCTTGAGGACCGGCTCGGCCTTGGCGCCGAGCTTGATGATCGCCGCGCCGACCACGACCGCCAGGAAGACGATCTGGAGCACGTTCACCTTGGCGAAGGAGTCGACGATGTTGGTCGGGAAGATCCCGGTCAGGAAGTCGATCCAGGTGCCCTTGGAGTCGAGCGCCTTGAGGCCCTCGGTCTTCAGGTCGGTGCCCTTGCCCGGGTTGGTCAGCAGGCCCAGGCCCAGGCCGATGCCGACCGCGATCAGCGAGGTGATCATGAACCAGAGCAGCGTGCGGGTGGCCAGGCGGGCCGCGTTGGTCACGTTGCGCAGGTTGGCGACGCTCACCACGATCGCGGTGAACACCAGCGGCGGGACGGCCAGCTTGAGCAGCTGGACGAAGATCTTGCCGATGGTCTCCAGGGTGGTGGCCAGCCAGGAGATCTCGGCGGTGCGGGCCAGGTAGCCGAGGCCGACGCCGAGCACGAGGCCGGCGACGATCTGCACCCAGAAGGGCGTCTTGCGGATGCGGGCGAGCACGGACGGCGACGAGGTCGCCTCGGGCGCTGTGGACATGGGGGAGCGTCTCCGGGGGAGGGCGTTGCTGACGGTGAGGTGTGGGGCGGAGCAGGCGGCACGGCGCGGGGCCGGACGGAAGACGTCGGACCCCCGGTCAGGGGCGTGCCGCCGCGGTACAGCTCAGGGCGGTACGGCGCATGGCGCGACAACGGCGCGGGCTGTCCACAGCACCGGCCGGAGCACACGGGCGGGCGGCGCCGGGCAGTCGGCCCGGGCCGTTCATCCGCAGTGTCTCCGAGGCTGTCATGGCCGATACGTTAGCAGCAAAGGTTTGAGATGTTCAAAGTACTTGTTTGAGGTCACGCAGAGTCCCTGCCCGCGCCGAGCCGGCGCGAACCCGCACTCCGGGCACGAACGAAGCTGACGCCCCATCAGGCCAGCCGGGCGGCCCGATTGACCGCTGAGCGGTTATACGTATAACTTTGACGTCGTCCCCACCCCCGCCTGCCCACCCGGAGAGGACCCCGATGGGCTACCTCGCCCTGCTCCGTGCCCCGCACGTCACCCGTCTGCTGCTCGGCACCCTGCTCGGCCGGCTGCCCGCCGGCATGACCGCCCTCGTCATCGCCCTCGCCCTGCGCGACGCCGGAGTGACGTACGGCCGGGTCGGCCTGGCCACCTCCGCCTACGCGATCGCCGCCGCCGTCGGCGGGCCGGTGCTCGGCCGGATCGTGGACCGCACCGGACAGCCGCGCGTCCTGCTCGCCTCCGCCGTGGTGGCCGGCGGCGGGTACGCGCTGCTCGCCCTCGCCCCCGGCTCCGCGATCGCCGCACCCGTCGGCGCCGCGATCGCCGGTCTGGCCATGCCCCCGCTGGAGCCCTGCCTGCGCTCGCTCTGGCCGGACGTGGTCGAGGAGAAGCAGCTCGACACCGCGTACGCCTTCGACTCCGCGTCCCAGCAGATCCTCTACGTCGCCGGCCCGCTGGCCGTCGCCGCGATCTCCGGGCTGTTCAGCCCGGTCGCCGCGCTCTGGGTGGCCGCCGGGCTCGGCCTCCTCGGCGCGCTGGTCGTGGCCACCGCCGGGCCCGCCCGGGCCTGGCGCGCCCCGGCCCGGGAGCAGTCCGCCGGACTGCTCGGACCGCTGCGCTCCCCCGGACTGGTGCTGCTCCTGGTCGGACTGGCCGGGGCCGGCTGGGCGGTCGGTTCCCAGAACGTGCTGTTCATCGCCTACGGCGAGCAGCACGTCGGCTCCCTGCCCGGCGGCGGAGGCACCCTGCTGGCGCTGGCGGCGCTCGGCGGCCTGCTCGGCGCCCTCGCCTACGGCGCGGTCGAGTGGCGGCAGACCACGGCCACCCGCACCTGGGTGATGGCCCTCGCGATGGCCGCCTCCTACCTGCCGCTGTTCGCCCTGCCCGGTCCGTACCCGATGGCCGCGCTGGCCTTCCTCTCCGGGATCATGCTGGCCCCGCTGCTGGCGGCCGCGTTCGTGCTGGTCGCCGAACTGGCGCCGACCGGCACCGTCACCGAGGCCTTCGCCTGGCTGGTGACGCTGTTCGCCACCGGCAACTCGCTCGGCTACGCCGTCTCCGGCAAGCTCGCCGAGGACTCGCTGCGCCCGGTGGCGCTGTGCGCGGCGGGCGGGATCGCGCTCGGCGGGCTGCTGCTGTTCGGCGCCCGGCGCTGGTTCCACCCGGTGCCGCTCGCCCCGTCCGCGCAGCCCGTCCCGGTGGGCTGACCCACCCCACGAACGACCGCGCCCGCCGGTGGTCTGGCCGGCGGGCGCGGTCCTCTCCTTCACTCGCCTACGGGTGATCAGCTGCGGCGGCCCCGACGACCCGGGCGGCCACCGTGGACAGCGCGCCGAAGGCCGGGCCGTGATCAGCGCGCCGGAGCCGTGCCGGCCGGCGCCGTGGAGGAGCGCAGCACCAGCGAGGTGGCCAGCGGCGCGACCGGTGCGACCGGCTCCCCGCGCAGCAGGGCCGCCAGCGCGGCCGCGCCCGCCCGGCCCAGCTCCTCGCCGGGCAGGTCGACGGTGGTCAGCGGCGGGGCGAGCAGCGCTGCCACCGCGACGTTGTCCATGCCGACCACCGACAGGTCCTCCGGCACCCGCAGCCCCAGCTCGGCGGCGGCCTGGTAGACCCCGGAGGCGACCACGTCGTCGTCGCAGACCACCGCGCGCGGCCGGTCCGCGCGCTCCAGCAGCCGGCCCGCCACGGTCCGGGCGGCCCGGTGGCCGTCGTTCAGGCTCACACCCAACTCGACGACGTCCAGGTCGAGTTCACGGGTCGCCAGCTCGAAGGCGGCCTGCCGGACCCGGAAGGTGTACGCGGAGTGGCTGGAGCGCAGCCGGCCGATCCGGCGGTGGCCGAGCGCGGCCAGGTGCTCGACCGCGGCGCGCATCCCGCCGGCCACGTCGAGCTCGACGGTCGGACGCGCCCGGTCGGTACCGGGGTCGGCGTCCAGGAAGACGGCGGGGGTGTCGGCGGGCAGTTCGCCGAGCTGGCTGTCGTCCGGGGAGCAGATCAGCAGGCCGTCGAAGCGGCCGGCGGTGGCGGCCTCGGCGAGGGTGGCACTGCCCCAGCCGGAACTGACCACCACGGCCAGGCCGTTGCGGCCGGCCTCCTGGTGGACACCCTCCAGCACCCGGCCGAAGAACGGGCCCTGGAGGTTCGGCACGGCCAGCAGGATCATCCCGCTGCGGCCGAGCCGCAGCTGCCGGCCGGCCGCCTGCGGGCGGTAGCCGAGGCTGCGGGCGGCCTCCCGGACCCTCCCGCGGGTGGCCTCGGAGACCCGTCGGCCGGCCTCGGCGCCGGAGAAGACCAGGGAGACGGTGGCCTGGGAGACCCCGGCGAGCCGGGCCACGTCCCGCCCGGTGGGCCGGCGGACGGGGGCCGGCCAGGTGCCGGAAACCCCCTCGGAGGGCGGCTGTTCGACGGTTGCCCCCTCGTCGGGCGGCTGCTCGGAGGATGCCACCTCGACGGGCGGCTGCTCGGACGACGGCTCCGGCGACGGCTCGGACGGCACGGAGTCCCGGGTGGCGGACACGGCGGCTGCGCTCGTGGGCGGGGCCGGGTCAGCTCTGGCCGGCGGTGGCCGCGCGGGCGGCGTCGTCGGCGGCGTCCTCCTCGGCGTTCTGCGCGGCGATCCGCTCGGCGGTACGGCTGCGCATCCCGGAGACCTTGCCGCTGATCTGCGCGGACATCGCGTCGCGCTGCTTGCTCAGCAGCGCGTAGCTGAGCGGCGCGGAGGCGACCGCGGCCAGCAGGAACAGGAAGATCATGCCGGCCTCACCGCTGACCGGGATGACCTGGAAGTGCCCGAGCAGCAGGGCCACCAGCAGGCAGCCGAGGAAGATGCTGACCCGCATGGAGGTGTAGCGGAGCGTGGCGTGCGACTTCTCCGGGCCGTTGCTGGTCACTGGACACATCCTTCTTCTTGCGCTGGGGCGGGTCCTCCAGTCAAGCATGCCTGACAGCACGGGCGGGGCACGGGTCACCCGATCCGGTTCACCCGGCCCGGTCAGCCCGCGCCCGGGCGGCTGTCAGCGCAGATCGAGCCACATGGTGATGTCGTCCCGGTCGTCCCCGGGGGCGACCCGGATCGCGGCCGGCACCCGGCCGACCTCCCGGTAGCCGCAGCGGGCGTAGAACCGCTCCAGTCCCAGGCCGCCGCGCGCGGTGAGCCGCAGCGCCTCCAGCCCCCACCCCCGGGCGACCCGCTCGGCCTCGGCCAGCAGTCGGGCGCCGTGGCCGTGGCCCTGGAAGTCGGGGTGCACCATGACCCGCTTGAGCATCCGCCAGTGCTCCATCGGGCCGAACCGCATCGACTCGAAGAACAGCGCCCCGACCAGCCGGCCCGTCGCGCTCTCGTGCGCGACCAGCAGCCGGTCCGGACCGTCCGGCTCGACCCCGGCGAACTGGTGGTCGGCGGTGTCCCAGACCTCCTCCTCGGTGACCGGCGCCAGGAAGCCGACCGCCCCGCCGGCGTTGGTGACGTCGGTCCACAGCCGGACGATGTCCGTCCGCAGGTCGGGGTCGAGCTTGGGGTCCAGGGTGAAGGTGAGCGCCATGGGGCGGAGCCTAGACGTCCGGTACGACGATCCGACCGGGAGGACTGGGAGGACTGGGAGGACCGGCACCGCCCCCACCTGCGAACGACCGGCCGTCACGGGAGGGCCGGCACCGCCCCGTCGGCCCGCCCGGTGCGCAGCGCCAGGCAGAGCCCGACCGCGACCACGCACAGCGCGCCGGCGCCGTACCAGGTGAGGTCGTAGTTGCCGAGCGCGTCCCGGGCCAGGCCGGCCAGGCCGGCGACGACGGCCGCGCCGATCTGGTGGGCGGCGAGCACCCAGCCGAAGACGATCGGGGCGTCCTCGCCGAAGTGCCGGCGGCAGAGCGCGACGGTCGGCGGCACGGTGGCCACCCAGTCCAGGCCGTAGAAGATCACGAAGGCGAGGATCGGCGGCTGGAGCGAGCCCGCCAGCAGTTGCGGCAGCAGGAGCAGGGACAGGCCGCGCAGCCCGTAGTAGACGGTCAGCAGCACCCGGGAGTCGACCCGGTCGGTGAGCCAGCCGCTGAAGACGGTGCCGAGCACGTCGAACACGCCGATCAGGGCGAGCAGGCTCGCGGCGGTAGTGACCGGCATGCCGTGGTCGTGCGCGGCCGGGATGAAGTGGGTGCCGACCAGGCCGGCGGTGGTGGCGCCGCAGATCGCGAAGGAGCCGGCCAGCAGCCAGAACGCCCGGCTGCGGGCGGCGTTCCGCAGCACCCGCAGCGAGCGGGCCAGGGCGCGGCCGTTGGCGGCGGGCGCGGGCGGGGCCTCGGTCGCGCCGTACGGGAGCAGGCCCAGGTCGGCGGGACGCTCGCGCATCAGCAGCAGGACCGGGACGGCGACGGCGGTGGCCGCGAGCGAGACCACGACCACCGCGGAGCGCCAGCCGTGCTGCTCGACCAGCCAGGCGCCGACCGGCAGGAAGACCAGGTTGCCCGCCGCCCCGGCGGCGGTCAGCACCCCGGTGACCAGCCCCTGGCGGGCCTGGAACCAGCGGCCGGTGATGGTGGTGGCGAAGGCGCCGGCCATCGAGCCGCTGCCGAGGCCGACCAGCACGCCCCAGCAGAGCACCAGTTGCCAGGGCTCGCGCATCAGCATGGTCAGCCCGGCACCGACCGAGATGGTCAGCAGCGCGCAGACCACCACCAGCCGGACGCCGAAACGGTCCATCAGGGCGGCGGCGAAGGGGGCGGTGAGGCCGTAGAGCGTCAGGTTGACGGAGGTGGCGCTGGAGATGGTCCCGAGCGACCAGCCGAACTCGTTGTGCAGGGCGTCCATCATCAGGCTCGGCGTGGAGCGGAAGCCGGCCGAGCCGAGCAGGACGAGCAGGGAGACGGCGGCCACCACCCAGGCGTAGTGCACCCGGGGGCGCTTGGCCGGGGCGGGCGGTCCGGAGCGGGACGTGGGGGCGAGGGCGCTGCGTTCGGTCACGGGAACGAGTGTTCCGGTCCGACCGGAGCGGGACGAGTGGCCTGAATGACAGCTTTCGCAAGAATCGGGCCAAGGCCAGCGGTACGCTGAGCCGACTCCACCCCCGAACGCACCCACACCCCGAGGGACGGCATGGCACACCTGGTCGCGGTACTCGCCCTGGAGGGCGTGATCGCCTTCGAACTCGGCATCCCCGCCCGCATCTTCGGCGGCGCCAAGGACCCGGCCGGGCAGCCGCTGTACGAGGTGGCCACCTGCACCCTGGACGGACGGCCGGTCACCACCAGCGCCGACTTCCGGATCATGGTCGACCACGGGCCCGAACTCCTGGAGCGGGCCGACACGGTGCTGATCCCGGCCTCCTCCGACTCCAGCCCGGCCGTCGCCGACGCCTGCTTCACCCCGGAGCTGGCCGCCGCGCTGGCCCGGATCCGGCCCGGCACCCGGCTGATGTCGATCTGCACCGGCTCCTTCATCCTGGCCGCCGCCGGGCTGCTGGACGGCCGTCCGGCCACCACCCACTGGCGCTACACCGAGCGCTTCGCCTGGCTGTTCCCCCAGGTGCGGCTCGATCCCGACGTGCTCTACACCGACGACGGCGACGTCCTCACCTCCGGCGGGGTGGCCGCCGGGGTGGACCTGTGCCTGCACGTGGTGCGCCGCGACCACGGCAGCGCGGTGGCCAACGCGGTGGCCCGCAACTGCCTGGTGCCGCCGTGGCGCGAGGGCGGCCAGAAGCAGTACGTGGAGGCCCCGAGCCCGGTGGACGCCGACGACAGCGGCACCGCCGCGGTGCGCGCCTGGGCACTGGAGCACCTGGACCGGCCGCTGGCACTGCGGCAGCTCGCCGACCGGGCGGGGATGAGCGTACGGACCTTCACCCGGCGCTTCCGCGAGGAGACCGGCGCCAGCCCCGGCCAGTGGATCACCACCCAGCGCACCGAGCGGGCCCGCCAGTTGCTGGAGCGGACCGACCTGACGATCGACCAGGTCGCCCGGGAGTCCGGTTTCGGCACCGCCGCCTCGCTGCGGCTCCAGCTGCGCGGCCGGCTCGATGTGGCGCCGAGCGCCTACCGCCGCACCTTCCGCGCGCTTCCCGAGAGCCGCAGCCTCCCCGAAGTCCCCGCCCGGCGCGCTTCCTGAGTGCGCCCCGGGCATCGACCGGCCGGTGGCCGGATCTCACCGCTCCCGGACGACGCATTGGATGGCGGCAGGCCGCGCGCACCCCGAGCACGGCACGGCAGGCCGCCATCCAATCGCGGCGCGCGAGCCCTGAAGCCGCGCCACACCCTCCGCACTCGCCAAGGAGCGGCCCGCGACCGGCCGTCCGCGATCCCCCCTGCTGGCACGAATCCCCTGGACAGCAGCACCGCGGCGGTGGACGGACGTCCCCTCGGCGTCCCCTCGCAACGGAGCGCCGCACCCAAGCGTGATCAGTCGGATACGTCACGTCAATGGGTAGTCCGAAATTCGGAATGGTTGCGTCACCTTTCGGCCGGTGATCGGCGCCGGTGATCGGCACGGTCCGACGGCCGCCGCGAAAGCCGCTATTGCGCCAAAGCCGCCCAGTCCACGTCCGCCAGCGGATCGGCCGGGCGGGCGGCGCTGCCGATCTCGCACCAGACCCGCTTGCCCGAGCCGTCCGGGTACCAGCCCCAGCGCTCGCAGAGCAGCTCGACCAGCTCCAGGCCGCGCCCGTTGGTCGCGTCCTCGTCCGCGCCCGCGTGCCGCGGGGCCGGGGCGACCCGGCTCGCGTCGGCCACCTCGACCCGCAGCGGGGCGGCCGGCCCGTCCTCCGCCGGGCCGTCGGCCACCGGCAGGCAGAGCCGCAGCACGGCCGGACAGCCGGTGTGCACCACGGCGTTGGTCACCAGCTCCGAGACCACCAGCACCACCGTCTCGGCCATCGGCGCGTCCGGGTCCACCCCGTGGTTCAGCAGCCGCGAGCGCACCCACCGGCGGGCCCGGCCGACCTCGGCGGGGTCGGCCTCCACCGCCAGCTGTACCTGAAGAACCTGCACCGCTCCACCACCCGCACTCGCAGTTCGGCCTAAGTCCCGATCGGGCCGGTCCGACCGGCGGGCCCGGCCCGTCGCCCGGCGTCACCCGAGCCGTACCCGGGCGCCCGCCCGATCCGTCCGCCCGCGCCCACTCGTCCGCGCCGACCCGTCGGTCGGTCACCGGCCGCGACACGAATACGCCTCAGGATGGGCGGGGGGACGGACAGCAGCAAGCGCTTCGGGCATATTCCGGCGATCGGGCGACAGGGCAGTGCATACTGTCCCGCTCACTCTCGCGAGCCTCGTACCGGTGATCGTCCGGCCCGGGCCGCTCCGCCGGTCCCGCAGTCGGGAACCTACCGCCGCGCGCCCCGCCCACCCCGCCCGCCACTCACGAACCACCCGTGCGACATATGTCCATCGGCGCTCGAACAGCGGCCCCGACGGCGGCGGACGGCGGACGCAGGAGGCGGACGGCGGCACGATCCGGGCCCGGTGGAGCGGGCCGTGAGGTGCGCGCCGGGAGGCACGTCCATGAAGAGGGCGATCCGCGAGGAACGGTTCCGTTCTTGCCGGAATCGCCCCCGGCGCCGCCCGGCCGCAAGATACCGTTGGGTACGCCAGCGAACCCGGTCAGGAGGGTGGTTCCCGATGGCCACCCCGGAGCGGACCCCGCGCTGGGACGAGCAGTTGCAACGCCGCCTCGCCCGCGGCGAGGAGACGGCGCTCGGCGAACTCTACGACCAGCTCGCGCCGATGGTGCACGGCCTGGCCGGGCGGATACTGGCCGACCAGGCCGCCGCCACCCAGCTCACCCGGGAGATCTTCGCCCATGTCTGGGAGCACCCCGAGGACTTCGACCCCGCCCGGGGCACCCTGCGCTCCTGGCTCGGCGCACTGACCCACCACCGCGCGGTCGAACGGCTGCGGGCGCGCCGGGCCGCCGAGCGCGCGCCCGGCGCGGAGGCCGAGATCCGCGCCGTGGCCACCGCCGCCCGGATGCAGTACGTGGTCGACTCCCTGCCCCAACCCCTGCGTGAGACCATCGCGGTGACCTACTACGACGGCCGCACCTACCGCGAGACGGCCCGGCTGCTCGGCATCGGCGAGCAGGCCGCCAAGCAGCGGATGCGGCTCGGTCTGGAGCTGCTGGCCACCGAACTGGCCGACGAACGCGCCCGCCAGGACGGAGCCGGCGGGAACGGGCCGGGGACGGGAACGGGGAGACGTGAGCAGCACTGAGGAGCGGCACGACGCCCTGCGCTCGCTGCTCGGCGCATGGGCCCTCGGCGCCTGCCCGGCCCGCGAGGCCGCCGAGTTGGAGCAGCACCTGCACGGCTGCCGGGAGTGCGCCGAGGAGGCGGCCCGGCTGCGCGAGGCGGCCGGCTGGCTCTCCCTGGACGAGCCGCTGGACCAGCCCGGCTCGCTGCGCCAGCAGGTGCTCGACTGGTGCCTGGCCCGCCGCCCCGCCGAACTGCCCGTCCCCGCCTGGGGCATGCCGTACACGGCGGAGACCGCCAAGCTCGACGCGCTGCTGCGCGACCTCGGCCCGGAGGAGTGGCAGGAGGTGGCCGAACTGCCGTGGCACGGCGGCACCGAGCGGCTGCGCCCGGCCGAGGTGCTGGGCCATCTGTCCGCGGTGGACGGCTTCCTGGCGCTGGCGCTCGGCCTGCCCGACCCGGTGCCGGCCGCCCCCGGCCCGCCCGCCGCACCGGCCGGGCGGCGGGTGCCGCCGCAGGAGCCGGCCGCCGGGCCGGCGGTGCCGCGGGTCCCTCCGCAGGGCGGTCCGTACGCCGCGATCACCGCGCGCACCGCCCGGCTGATCGCCGACCAGGACGGCCTGGCCCCGCAGTCGGTGCGCTCCCGCTGGCGGCGGCAGGCCCACGACCTGGTGCGCAGCGCCGCGCTCGCGCCGCAGGGCAACACCCCGGTCGACTACGGCTTCGCGGTGCTGCCGCTGCGCGACGCCTTCGTGGACCGCGCCTTCGAGTGCTTCGTGCACGGCGAGGACGTGGCCCGGGCGGTCGCCTACCCGTACGATCCGCCGGCGCCGCAGCACCTTCGGCAGATGGTGGAGCTGGTGGTCCGGCTGCTGCCCCGGGCGCTGGCCGGGCTGCGCGCCGCCCGGCCCGAGCACGCCGGGGCGCCGGGCGGGCCGGAGCGCGCGGCCCGGACGGCCCGGCGGGTGCGGCTGATGGTCGACGGCCCGGCGGGCGGCGAGTGGCTGGTCAGCCTGGACGGCGACGACCGCACCCGTGGCGCCGACGGGAACAGCGGGAAAGGCGAGGGCGGCGGCGAGCCGGTGGCCTCGATGGTGCTGGACGGCCTGGAGCTCTGCCAGCTGGCCGCCGCGCACCGCGACCCGGACCGGCTGCCGGTCGGCGAGCACGGCGACCGCGCCGCGGTCCGCGAGGTGCTGCACGCGCTCCCGCTGCTCTCCCGGCCGTAAGCCGGCGGCTACGGGATCTAGGCGAAGACGACCGTACGGGTCCCGTCCAGCAGCACCCGGTGCTCGCTGTGCCACTTCACCGCACGGGCCAGCGCCTGGCACTCGACGTCCCGGCCGAGCGCGACCAGCTGGTCGGGGCTGACGTCGTGGGTGACCCGGGCCACCTCCTGCTCGATGATCGGGCCCTCGTCCAGGTCGGCGGTGACGTAGTGCGCGGTGGCGCCGATCAGCTTCACGCCGCGCGCGTGCGCCTGGTGGTACGGCTTGGCGCCCTTGAAGCTCGGCAGGAAGGAGTGGTGGATGTTGATCACGCGGCCGGACAGCTCGGTGCAGAGCTGGTCGGAGAGCACCTGCATGTAGCGGGCCAGCACGACCAGTTCGACGTTCTCCTTGGCGACCAGGTCGAGCAGCTGCCGCTCGGCCTCGGCCTTGGTGTCCTTGGTGACCGGGATGTGGTGGAAGGGGATGCCGTAGCTCTCGGTCAGGTCCCGCAGGTCGGTGTGGTTGGAGACCACCGCGGCGATCTCCACCGGCAGGGCGCCGATCCTGGTGCGGTAGAGCAGGTCGTTCAGGCAGTGCCCGAACCGGCTGACCATGAGGACGATCCGCATCCGCTCCTCGGTCGGGTGGATCTGCCAGTCCATCCCGAAGGAGGCGCCGATCGCGGCGAAGCTGGCCCGCAGCTTGTCCGCGGTGACCGGCTCGGGGGCGGAGAAGTGCACCCGCATGAAGAAGAGCCCGCTGTCCGCGTCCCCGAACTGCTGGCTGTCGATGATGTTGCAGCCGGTCATGAAGAGGTAGCTGGAGACAGCGTGGACGATGCCCTGCTTGTCGGGGCAGGACAGCGTGAGGACGTACTGGGCGCTGGCCGGCTGCTGTTCCACTGGGGATGTTCCGTTCTGGGGTCGTGACGTGCGTGGATGGTCCAGCGTGTCACATCCCGGACATCCGCCGCCCCGCTGCCCGGACTGCGGGACGGCGGGACGGCGGGACGGCGGGTGTCCGGCCGGTCAGACCTGGGTGAGGATGCGCAGCACGTCCAGCGACTTCGGCGCCGCGTCCGGGTCGTCCCCGTCGCCCACGGCCAGCGCGACGTGCGCCTCCCGGGCGGCCCGGACGGTCTCCGGCCAGCCGGGGTGGCCGAGGTAGGCGGAGGCCGGCGCGTCCGCACCGACCTCGTGCAGCATCTGCACGGCCCGCAGCACCGCGACGTCCACCAGCGCGGCCTCGGCGGAGTCGCGGAGGACCGTCCCGACGTACTTCTCGGCCGACCAGCGGTCCAGCCAGGTGTCCTCGACCAGCCGGTAGACGGCGTCGGTCACGTCGCCGTAACCCTCTCTCCCGGTCAGCCAGGTCTCCTGCTGGAAACCGGGGTCGGACAGCATGTGCAGCGCCGAGCGCAGTCGGGCTCGCCAGCGCCACCAGGGCAGGTCGTTGAGCGGCATGCCGCCCATCGTGCTGGAGCGGTGGCCCGGACGAGAAGTGTTTCGGGCGTACCGGTGCGAAGAATCTGTGCTGGCGGACATGGTGAACGATCGTACGTTCCCCGTCTGTTCGTACTCCACTCGCGATCTACACGCGTACCTCTCCGGATTTCGTCGGCCGTTTGCCGTCCGTTCGCATTTCGGCCCTCTCGCCTTGTGGCGCCGGGGCTTGGCTGGTTCCGGTGCGCCCGAGTGCGCCCAGAGAGGGATTAGCGATGACCAGCCGAAGGGACTCGTTCCAGGCCCGTCCCCGGATCGTGCGACGCCGCCGCCGACGCCCGATCGCCGCCGCCGTGACCACCGCGGCCCTGCTCCCCACCCTCTTCTCGGCCTCCGCGTGCGGCGGACCGGCCGATGCCTCCACCAGCGGCAACGATCTGACCGTGATGACCTGGGCCCCGGCCGGAACGGGATCCGCCGACCGCCCGGGCATGACCGCGCTCGCCTCCGCCATCGGCCAGGACGCCAACACCAAGGGCGGACTGAACGGCCACCGGCTGCGGGTGGTCACCTGCAACGAGCACAACACCGCGGACGGTGCCCGCGCCTGCGCCCAGCAGGCGGTGGACGCCAAGGTGGTCGCCGTGATCGGCTCCTACAGCCAGTGGGGCGAGGCGTTCATGCCGGTGCTGGAGCGCGCCGGCATCCCGCTGATCGGCGGCTACGGACTCTCCCAGCCGGAGTTCACCAGCCCGCTGTCCTACCCGGTGGACGGCGGCATGCCGGCCCTGATCGCGGGCAACGGCCGCCAGCTGGTGGACGCCGGCTGCAAGTCCGTCGCCCTGGTCCGCCCGGACACCCCGGCCGGCGACAACCTGCTCGGCTACCTGGGCACCGCACTGCGGCCGGCCGGGGTCAGGCTGACGGACGTCAAGGCGCCCGAGCAGTCCTCCGACTACACCCCGGTGGTCCGCAAGGCGATCGGCAAGGACGAGCCGGGCAACTGCGTCACCAGCGCCCTGGCCGCCGAGCCGACCGGCAACCTGCTGGACTCCTACCGGCGGCTGAACCCGAAGAACACGCGGATCGCCTCGGTGATCGGCAGCGTCCAGCAGTCGGTGGTGGACTCCACCGGCGGCGACGGCGGCCCGCTCGGCGGCGCCTACGTCACCAGCTGGTACCCGCCGGAGTCGGCGAAGGTCTGGGACGGGCTGCGCGCGGTGGTGCGCACCGACACCACCGGCGGGCACCCCATCGACGTCTCCGACCCGGGCGTGCAGACCACCTGGGTCGCGTACGAGGTGTTCCGGACGGCGGTGCAGAAGCTCGCGGAGGCCGGCAAGCCGGTCACCCCGAAGGCGGTCTCCTCGCTGCTGGACAGCGGTGAGGGCATCGACGTCGGGATCACCCCGCCGCTGAACTGGGGCACCACCAACATGCTGCCCAGCAGCGGGTCGCCGCGGCTGGTGAACACCTGGGTCACCTACCAGGTGGTCAAGAACGGCCGGATGACCCTCCAGCAGCCGGGCTTCGTCGACGTCCGCTGGGCGCTCACCGGGGGCCGCCCGCCGGCCTGACCCGGAGCCCGTCAGCGGTGCGGGGGCGGTCCTTCCGGGCCGCCCCTCCACCGTTCACGGCCCGCCGTCGCTCACAGGTCGCCGTCGCTCCGGTTGGGCAGTCCGGTCTGGCCGGCGATCGCGTTCCAGAGGGTGGCGGCCTGCTTCTTCGCGGTGGTCGCGGTGCCGCTCGCCTGGACGGCGTTCTTGTAGTGCTGGTTGTCCTGCTTCTTGGCGTCGCAGGCGCCCTGGGCGTCCTGTGCCCAGGCGGCGTACTCGTCGTCGGCCAGGGCCGAGGCCGTCCAGGCCGCGTTGAGCTGTTCGACCAGTTGCTGGCCGCCGGGCAGCTTGTCGGTCTTCAGCTGGCCGAGCTTGCTCTGCAGCTCGCGCCGCTTGCCGGCCGCGGCGGTCAGCGCCTGCTGGGACTCGGGCAGCTTGTCGCACTTCTGCACCGAGGCGACCGCGGAGACCACCGAGCTGCGGCTGTCGCTCGCGGTGCCCAGCAGGTCCGACAGCGGCTGCGCCTGGGCCTTGACCTCCGGGTCGACGGCCGCGCCGGAACCGCTCGCGCTCGGCGTCCCGGGGGTGGCGGCGGTGGTGGCGGAGGTGGCGGCCACCGGGGCCTTCTTGTCGTCCTTGGGCGCGTCGCCGCCGCCCATCAGGACCGCGACCAGGATGCCGGCCGCCGCGCAGCCCGCCACCACGCCGCCGATGATCAGCTTGTTGGACGGACGTCCACCGCGCCCCGAGCCGTCTCCCTGGGTCGCGTCGTATCCCTGGTCGTAGCCCTGACCGTAGCCCTGGCCCTGTTCCGGGGCGTAGCCCTGGTGGTAGTCCTGCGCCGGGTAGGCCGGCTGCGGCTGCGCGGCCGGCGGGTAGCCCTGGTAGCCCGGCGCGGGCTGCGGCTGGGGCTGCGGGTAGCCGGGCTGGGCCTGCGCCGCCGGGTAGCCGACCGCCTGCGGGTCGCCGACCGGGTAGGGCGGCAGGTGCTGGGTCTCCGGCGCCGGATCGGCCTGCGGGGCGCCGTACCCGGGCTGGGGGGCACCCCACGGGGCCTGGCCGGGCATCGAATGGCCCGGCATCGGCTGGCCCGGCATCGGCTGCGCGGGCATGGCCTGGGTCGGCAGCACGTGCGCGCCCTCGCCGAGGTACTCCGGCTGTCCGGACGGCTGCCCCACCGGCGGCACGGCCGAGTGGCCCTGCGGCTGGCCCGGCTGCCTCGGCTGGCCCTGCGGCTGGCCGGGCTCGGGGCGGAACAGGTCGTCCAGGTTGAAGTCACCGGAGTTCGGGTACGAGCGGCGCTGACTCAACGCGATTCCTCACCTGTGCAGGACCGCGCACTGACGGCGGACCACATCTCGTCGGTTCTTGGGAGCATCACAGTTCCTTGGACGTCGCGTCCACGCTACCGGTTCACCTCACCGGGTGACCACGTGGGCGGGACATCCGTCACGCTCCCTGCACAGACGATCCGAGGCCCGCCTCGGTCTCAGGCCGCCTCGGTCTCAGGCCGCCTCCGCATCCGCCCGGGCGTGGAACTCGCGGACCACCCGCTGCTCCCGGTACGGCTCCAGCCTGCGCCGGAACTCGTCCAGGTACTCCACGCCCCGGTTGGAGCGCAGCCCGCTCAGCAGCCGGACCGCCTGGGCACCCGTCTCGCAGGCGCGTTCCAGGTCCCGCTGCTGGAGCTGGGCGGTGGCCAGCAGGACGAGGTCCACCGCGCGGCGCCGGACCCTGGTCGGCGGGTGCAGGTCGAGCGCCCGGCGGGCGTAGTGCTCGGCCTGGCCGGCCTGTTCCAGGTCCCGGTGGCAGTGGGCCAGCTCGTCCGCGAGGTAGGCGTCGTCGAAGTGGGCGATCCAGTCCGGGTCGTCCTCCGGGCGGCGCTTCTCCATCATCTCCAGCGCCCTGGCCGACACCGTCTCGCAGGAGCGGGCGTCACCGAGCAGGGCGTGGCCGCGGGCCTCGGCGGCGTAGAACATCGCCATCGCCGTCGGGGTGGCCACCGAGCGGGCGCCCTCCTGGGCGGCGCGGGCGAGTTGGGCGATCTCCCGCGGGTTGCCGAGGGTGGCCGCCAGGTGGCTCATCGAGGCGGCCAGCACGTAGCCGCCGTAGCCGCGGTCGTCGGCGGCCTGGGCCAGCCGCAGCGCCTGGATGTAGTAGCGCTGGGCGAGCCCGGGCTGCCCGGTGTCCACCGCCATGTAGCCGGCCAGTTCGGTCAACCGGGCCACCGCGGCGAAGAGTTGGCGCCCGGTCTCCTCCCGGTAGGCGCCGCCGAGCAGGCCGGAGACCACCGAGTTGAGGTAGTGCACCACCACCGGGCGCACATGGCCGCTGCCGAAGCGGTGGTCCAGGTCGACCAGCATCGCGGTGGTCGCCCTGATCGCGGCCACGTCGGTCGGACCGACCCGGGGGCCGCCGGCCCGCGCCACCACCGGGTCCGGCGGGGTGATCAGCCAGTCCCGGCTGGGCTCCACCAGCGCGGAGGCGGCCACCGTCGCCCCGGTCAGGAAGTCCCGCCGGCCGACGTCACTGCGCCACAGCTCGCAGACCTGCTCCAGGGCGGCGCCGATGGTCGGCGCGAACTGGAGCCCGATGCCGGAGCTCAGGTTCTTGCCGTCCGCCATGCCGATCTCCTCGACCGACACGCTGCGGCCGAGCTTGCGGCCGAGGGCCTCGGCGATCACGGCCGGCGCCTGCCCGCGCGGCTGCTGCCCGCGCAGCCAGCGGGCGACGGAGGTCTTGTCGTACCGAAGGTCCAGCCCGTGCTCGGCGCCGCAGAGGTTGACCCTCCGGGCCAGGCCGGCGTTGGAGCAGCTGGCCTCCTGGATCAGTTGCTGTAGACGCTCGTTGGGCTGTCGTGCGACGAGTGGTCTCGCGGCCATTGGGCTTCGCCTCCCCACACCCTCCGGTCCCGGCCGGCGGGCGACGATTCTGCTGATCTGTTGCCGACTGTCCGACCGTCCAAGGAATCTGACACCAGGTTAGCGATCAGCAACGTCAGCGGGATACCCACGGTGACGAACCGCACCCCCCTTGCGCCCTGGGAAATGCTCCCGTGCGCCCCCGCTGCGCCTGCCCTCGACCCCATCAAATCGGTCGACTAACCGGAACGGGTGACATTGCCGTGATGCACCCAACCGGGCGCCATCGGGCCGTAACCAGCCTCACACACGGTAGTTGAGCAGCCCGTGGAAGACTTCCCCGACGCCTCGGGCCGGAACGAGACGGCCGCTGCGCCCCCCTTGCTCGCCGAAGCCGTCGGCTACGCCGAGACCTGCCACTGGGAGGTGGCCCCGGGCGCCTGGCTGATCGACGACGGCGACGGCGGCGTCCGCTGCTCCTGCGCCGACCGGCGCTGCACGCTGCCCGGCGCCCACCCGCTGGACACGGACTGGGGGCGGCGGGCGAGCGCCGGTCCCCGCGCGGTCCGGGCCTGGTGGACCGAGCAGCCGCAGGCGTCGGTCCTGCTGCCCACCGGGCGATCGTTCGACGTGCTGGACGTCCCGGAGACGGCCGGCTGCCTGGCACTCGCCCGGATGGAGCGGATGGACCTCCAGCTCGGCCCGGTCGTCGTCCAGCCCGCCGCACCCGGGCGGATCGGGCGGCGGCTGCACTTCCTGGTGCTGCCCGGGGTCGCGGCCAGGCTCCCGGAGCTGCTTCGCCGGCTCGGCTGGCCGCCCGGCCGGCTGGACCTGGTCGCCCGCGGCGAGGGCGACTGGACGGTCGCCCCGCCGTCCCGGATCGGCTCGCTGGGGTACGCCCAGTGGGCCCGCTCCCCCTCCGCCCTCAACCGCTGGCTGCCGGACGCCGCCGAACTGATCAGCCCGCTCGCGTACGCCTGCGGCCGCGAGGCGACCTCGGTCCGCGCCGCCCGGGCCGCCCGGCCGGCGCCGGTGGGCTGACCGCGGCCGGTTCCGTCCGGCCCCCAGACGGCCGCCCTCTGCCGATCGGGTGAGGGCGCGCACCGCGCGACACAACGCGCACGAGTGACGGGCCTTGTCCCCCACCGGGGACGGGGCCCGTCATACGCATGTCCGGATAAGGCTTCCGTGTACCCGCTGGTCAACCGTAGAAGCCCCTCGGACGAGTGACAGCACTCAAGGATTGCCATGATCGGCCGAGGGGAGGAATTGCGGTGTGTGGGGACGCCGGCAGGGGCGCTCGGACGGGGAAGCCGGGCGGCGGCGGTGGAGGGGAACGGGAGGGACGGAGGGGAACGGGAGGGACGGGGAGGACGAAGGGGCCCGCTGCACGGGGAGCAGCGGGCCCCTTCGCCGTACCGGCTCCGCCCGGCCGGCGGGACGCGGGCTCAGGCCTGGGCGACGAAGACGTGCTGGGCGATGTCCTTGCCCAGCTCCGCCGCGTTGTCGCCGGTGCCGACCAGCACGCCGCCGACGCCGGCGTTCACCTTGACCGTGGAGCCCGGCCGGACACCGGCCCGGCGCAGGGTGCTCATCAGCGCGCTGTCGGTCTGGATCGGCTCGCCGATCCGGCGGACCACCACGTCGGCCCCGGCGTCACCCGGCTTGACGGTGTCCAGCGGGACGAGCCCGGCGTCGAAGCCCTCCCCCTCGGCCTTGGTGTCGCCCAGCTCGTCCAGGCCCGGGATCGGGTTGCCGTACGGGGACTGGGTGGGGTGGCCGAGCATGGCGAGCACCTTGCGCTCGACCGTCTCGCTCATCACGTGCTCCCAGCGGCAGGCCTCCTCGTGCACCTGCTCCCACTCCAGGCCGATCACGTCGACGAGCAGGCACTCGGCGATGCGGTGCTTGCGCATGACGCGCACCGCGAGCCGGCGGCCCTCCTCGGTCAGTTCGAGGTGGCGGTCCCCGGCGACCTGGAGCAGCCCGTCGCGCTCCATCCGGCCGACCGTCTGGCTGACCGTGGGGCCGCTCTGTTCCAGCCGCTCCGCGATCCGGGCACGCATCGGGACGATGCCCTCCTCCTCCAGCTCCAGGATGGTGCGAAGGTACATCTCAGTGGTGTCGATCAGCCCAGACATCGCCGCTGGCTCCGTTCTTCGGTGTCCTCACCGCCAATTCTGACGTACCGGACCGACAACCGGGCCCGCCCCGGGGCTCCGGAGAGCCGTTTTGTTCCTGTTGACAACGATGCCGCCGGAGCGCGACCGTGCTCGCCGAAGCTTTCTCCACCGGCGGTCTGGACCACCCGGACCACCCCACCCGGCCGGAATCCCCCACCGGCAGAGAGCGAAGGCAGCAGATGAACGACCTGGTCGGCCGGTACTTCGACGCCGCGATCGCCCACCTCCAGCGGGTCCGCGAGGAGGAGGCCGACACCATCGAGGCCGCCGCCGCGCTGCTGGCGGAGGCGATGACGGAGGGCCGACGGGTCTTCACCTTCGGTGCCGGGCACTCCGCGCTGGCGGCCCAGGACGTGGTCTACCGGGCCGGCGGGCTGGTCCCGATGAACCTGCTGAACGTCCCCGGGACGGTCGGGGTGACGGTGATGCCCGCGCCGCTGTCCAGCGCGCTGGAGCGGGTCTCCGGGCTGGCCACCGCCACCCTGGACCTGACCCCGGCGACCACCGGGGACCTGCTGTTCGTGATCTCGCTCTCCGGCCGCCAGGTGATGCCGGTCGAGCTGGCCCGGTACGCCCGGGACCGCGGCCTCAAGGTGGTCGGCGTGACCTCGCTGGCGTACCCGGCCGAGGTGCCCTCGGCGCACCCGACCGGCACCTACCTGAAGGACCACTGCGACGTGGTGCTGGACAGCAAGATCGCGGTCGGCGACGGCGAGCTGACCCACCCCGGCGCCGAGACCACCTTCGGCCCGGTCTCCACCGTCGTGACCAGCGCGCTGATGCAGGCCGTGGTCGCCTCGGCGGTCGGCCGGCTGGCCGACCGGGCCGCCGCCGGGGAGTGCCCCGCGCCGCCGCTGTTCCGCTCCGGCAACGTCCCGGGCGGCACCGAGTGGAACGCGAAGCAGATGGCCGAGAACACCGACCGGGTCTTCTACACCTACTGACCGCACCTACAGACCGCACCCACAGACCCCACCCGCCGACCGCACCGGCCGGCGGCATCCACCGGCCCGGCCGGTCGCCCGCGCACACCCGCCGCCCCGCGCGCGCCCCCCGACACCTCCCCGCACGCTGGGTGCCGGTACGAACACGGGGAGTACCGGACAACCACCGGGCCTTCCCGGCCACATCCGGCCACCCCGGGCGTCACCAGGCGTACCGGCGAGCCGCCCGGGGCAGGAAAGGGTGCGACCGGAGCGACTGGTGGGGGCCGAACATGGCGTCTGTTGCGGGACGGACCGGGTGGGTAGGGGAGCGGGACCTGCTGCCGGAGTTCTTCTGGGCCGCCGACGCGGCCTCGCTGCGCGGGCAGCGGCGCTCGGTGCTGCTCTGTGCCTGGGAGCTGGTCCTGCTGGTGGTCGCCGCGGCGACCGGCTCGGCCGACGGCGAGCCCTGGGCCTGGTCGGCGGCGGTCGCCTACCTCGGCGCGGTCGCGCTGGCGGTGGTGGCCGGCCGGCAGAACCCGCAGGGCCTCTGGTACGAGGGCCGGGCCGCCGCCGAGTCGGTGAAGACGCTGGCCTGGAAGTACGCGGTCCGGGCCGACGCCTACCAGCCCCCGCCGCGCCCCCTGCCGAACGCCGAGGGCCTGTACCGCTTCCAGCTCGCCCGGGTGCTCGGCGCGTTCCGGGACAGCCCGGTGGCCGTCCCGGAGGACGGGGTGGGGATCACCCCGGCCATGCGCGACCTGCGCGGGCAGCCGCTGGCGGTGCGCCGGGAGGTGTACCTGGGCGAGCGGATCCAGTTGCAGCACGACTGGTACCGCGCCAAGGCCCGCTACTGCGCCCGGGCCGGGTACTGGGCCGGGGTGCTGGGCGTGCTGCTGCCCGCGATCGGCCTGGTGCTCGCCCTGCTGCGGGCGCTCGGCGCGTTCGGCTACGACGCGCTGGGCACGGTCTCGGCGGTGGCCGCCTCGGTCGCCGCCTGGGCGCAGCTGCGCCAGTACCGGCCGCTGGCCGCCGCGTACGCCCTGGCCGCCGAGGAGCTGGCGCAGATCCAGCGCCAACTCGCCCGGCTGGACCTGGAGTCGGTGGAGGCCGAGGAGGTCTGGGCCCGCCTGGCCCGGGACGCCGAGGACGCCATCTCCCGCGAGCACACCACCTGGCAGGCCCGCCGGGAGGTGCGCACCACCACCGACCGGGAGCCCGCAACCGACCCGGAGCACTGAGGAGGCCGCAGGTGTCGTTACGGATGGTCAAGACGGCGGACCACCGCGCGCTCGCCGTCGAGTCGCTCGGCGACCCGCGCGGCCGTCCGGTGTTCCTGCTGCACGGCATGCCCGGCAGCCGGGTCGGTCCGCACCCGCGCAGCACCGTGCTGTACCGGCTGGGCGTCCGGCTGATCTCGTACGACCGGCCCGGCTACGGCGACTCCACCCGGCTGTTCGGCCGCCGGGTCAGCGCGGCGGCCGCGGACGTGCGGACGATCGCGGACGAGTTCGGGCTGGACAGCTTCGCGGTGCTCGGCCGCTCCGGCGGCGGCCCGCACGCGCTGGCCTGCGCGGCGCTGCTGCCGGAGCGGGTCAGCCGGGTGGCGGTGCTGGTCGGCCTCGCGCCGCGCGACGCGGCCGGCCTGGACTGGTACGCGGGGATGACCCCGTCCAATGTCCGCGCCTACAAGGAGGCCGAACGCGGGCACGGCCGGATCACCGACTCGATGGAGTTCCGCTCCCGGCAGATCAAGGACGACCCGGCCCGGCTGCTGAACGGGCTGCGCACCGAACTCTCCGCCGCCGACCGGGAGGTGGTGGCCGACAGCGGGCTGCGGCGGATGCTCCAGAGCAACTACCGGGAGGCGTTCCGGCACGGCGCGGACGGCTGGATCGACGACATGATGGCCTTCACCGCCGACTGGGGGTTCGACGTCGGGTCGATCCGGGTGCCGACCTGGCTCTGGCACGGCGCGGACGACCAGTTCTCGCCGGTCGACCACTCCCGCTGGCTGGCCGACCACATCCCGGACGCCGAGCTGTTCCTGGAGCCCGGCGCCGCGCACTTCGGCGCGTTCCGGGTGATGACCACCGCGCTGGCCTGGACGGCGGGGTGGGGCGGCCCGGGGTCACGCCCGTACCGGCGTCAGGGGCGCTGAGCCGCCGAGCACCGCCAGCACGTTGTCCACCGCCAGGCCGCCCATCGCCTGCCGGGTACGGACGGTGGCGCTGCCCAGGTGCGGGGCGAGCACCGCGCGCTCCTGGGCGAGCAGCGCGGACGGCACGGCCGGCTCGTGCTCGAAGTTGTCCACGGCGGCGGCGAACAGCGCGCCGGACTCCAGCGCGGCGGCCAGCGCCTCCTCGTCCACCACGCCGGCGGTCATGCTGACCACCACCGCACCGCGCGGCAGCAGGGCGAGCCGGCGGGCGTCCAGCAGGTGCCGGGTCTCGGCGGTGAACGGGCAGGTGACGACCAGCACGGTGGAGCCGGCGAGCAGTTCCTCCAGCGGCTTCCAGTCGGCGCCCTCGGCCTGCTCGGGCGGCAGTTCGGTGCGGTTGTGGTAGCTGACCGGCATGTCGAAGGCGCGGGCCCGGCGGGCCACCGCCTGCCCGATCCGGCCCATGCCGAGCACGCCCAGCGGGGTGCCGGCCAGTTCCAGGCCGAGCAGGAAGTTCGGCGCCCAGGTCCAGGGCGCGCCGGAGCGCAGCAGCCGCTCGCCCTCGCCGAGCCGGCGGGTGGCGGCCAGCAGCAGCGCCCAGGCCATGTCGGCGGTGGCGGTGGTGAGCACGCCGGGGGTGTTGGTGACCAGCACGCCGCGGTCGGCGCAGGCGGCCACGTCCACGTTGTGGTAGCCGACGGCGTGGTTGGCGACGATCCGCAGCCCGGGGCCGGCCGCGTCGAGGAACTCGGCGTCCACCCGGTCGTCCAGGGTGGTGATCACGGCCCGCCGGCCGCGGACGGCGGCGAGCAGCTCCGCCCGCTCCATCGCCAGGTCGCAGTCGTGGCAGGTGGCGGCGTGGTGCGCGGTGAGCCGTTCGACGACGCCGGGGGCGAGGCGCCGGGTGACCAGGACCGGGGGCGGGGTGCTCATGCGCCCGCCCCGCTCCGCTCGGCGAGGGCATTCGCCCACGCGCACCTCTTGATGATTCGCTCGCTACGCTCGCTCATGGCTCGGCAGCGTACCCCGCCCCCTTCCGTCAGCCGTCCCGGTCAGACCGGCTGCGGCTCCAGGTCGCGGTTGATCCGCTTCCAGCCGCGCGCGGAGACCGTGTTGGGGTGCTCCTCGCCGAACTGCCGGATCAGCTCGGAGATCGCCCGCGCCCGCAGCTCGGCGGCCTGGGTGTGCCGGCCCCCGGCCCGCAGGGTGATCGCCAGGTTGGCCTCGCAGGCCACCGCGTCCGGGTGCTGGGCGCTGTAGCGGTCGCACAGCCCCTGGTACGCGGCCCGGCCGAGCCGCTCGGCGCGGTCGGTCTGCCCGTCGTCGCCGTAGGCGTTGGCCAGGTTGATCATCGCGTTGAGGGTGTACGGGTGCTCCGGCCCGACCGAGCGGGTCAGCCCCTCGACGGTGAGCCGGCCGCGCTCGATGGCGCCCTGGACGTCGCCGCTGCCCCGCAGGTAGATGCCGAGGTTGTTGGCGCAGGCCAGGGTGAACGGGTGCTCGTCGCCGAACAGCCGCCGGTGGCCCTCGAAGACGGTGGAGCAGAGGTCCCGGGCGGCCTCCTTGTCGCCGGAGGCGCTGTGGTCGGCGGCCAGGTTGAGCGCGCAGGCGAGCGCGTCGGGGGCGTCGGCACCGTAGCGCTCCAGGTAGCGCTCGTAGGTCTCCTTGGTGATCCGGCGGGCCTCGGCGAGCTGGCCGATCCGGCGCAGTGAGACGGCCAGCGACTTGGCGTTGCGCAGGTTCTCCGGCAGGTCCGGGTCGAGCACGTCGCCGAGGTCGGAGGTGACCTCCTGGAGCAGGTCCACCGAGCCCCGGTAGTCGCCGAGCTCGCGCAGGTCGCGGGCCAGGTTGGACTTGGTGGACAGGGTGTAGGGGTGCTTGGGGCCGAGTACGGCGGTGCGCCGGTCGAGGGTCTCCTGGTCGAGTTCGCGGGCCGCCTCGCTGTCGCCGACCAGCCGGTAGTCGATCGCCAGGTTGTTCGCCATGGAGAGCGTGCGCGGGTTGTCGTCGCCGAACAACTCCCTGAACTGGTCGAGGATTTCGCGGTCGAGGTCGAGGGCGGCCTGGAACCGGCCGAGCGCCCGGCGGTCCGCGCCGAGCGAGCCGGCCGTCATCAGGGTGTACGGGTGGTGCTCGCCGAGCAGCGCCCGCTGGCGCTCCAGGGTGTCCTCGTCCAGGGCCAGCGCCTCGCTGTAATTGCCCTGGGAGCGCAGCACGTTGGCGAGCTGGAAGCGCAGCAGCAGGGTCTGCCGGTCGTTCTCGCCGAGCTTGCCGGTCCACTCCACGTCCAGGGCGTGGCCGAGGTCGCGGGCCCGGTCGAGTTCGCCGCGCTTCCACAGGTAGCGGACCCGGTCGATGAGCAGCTGGCGGGTGTCCGCCTCGTCGCAGTTGTGCGCCTTGGACGGCGACAGGTGCGGCCAGATCTCGTCGAAGGCGGGCCAGTTGGCCGGATCGTCGGTGTCGCCGAGGACGGGCCGGGCGCCGGTGAGGATGCGGTGCACCTCGTGGACGGCGATCTCCTGCTCATCGTCGGTCATCCCGGCCCGGATCACCGCCTGGACCAGCCGGTGCACCTGGAAGCTGTTGCTGCCGGCGTCGACCTTGGCCAGCGCGTACCGGCCGATCGCCTGGATCACCTTGCCCAGCATGAACTTGTCGCTGAGGTCGGCGTCGAACCTCACCAGCGCCCGGATCATCTGGTCGCTGTAGAAGAGGTTCATCGAGATCGGCTCGGGCGCGAAGAACGCGCACAGCTGGAGCAGCCGGACGGCCGCCGGGGACTGCTGGCGCAGCCGTCCGATCGACACGTTCCAGGTCGCGGCGACCGGGGTCGGGTAGTCGGCCGGGCGGCCGACGGCCAGCGCGCGGGCGGCCTCGGCGTGCAGCTGGGATACGTAGGTCTCCACCGGGGTGCCGGTGGTGTCCAGCCAGGCGGCGGCCACCTCGACGGCCAGCGGCAGGTCGCCGACGGCTTCGGCGACCCGGTCGGCGTCCGGGCGGGAGAGGCTGCGGGCGCGTCGGCACAGGTGCTCGACGCTCTCGCCGCGGGTGAAGACGTCGACCTCCAGCGCCTCGGCGTGCCCGGTCCAGGCCTGGTTGCGGGAGGTGACCAGGATGTGGCCGGAGCCGCCGGGGAAGAACCGGCGGATCTCCGCGGGCTCGTCGGCGTTGTCGAAGATCAGCAGCCAGCGCGAGGTGGGCACGCCGCGCCGCAGCGCCTCCCGGGCCGCCTCGGCGGCCTCGGTCACCGAGTCGCCGACCCGCAGGCCCAGCCGGCGGGCGAGTTCGGCGAGCGCCGGGGCGACCAGCTCGGTCTGCTCGGCGTCGATCCACCAGACCAGGTCGTAGTCGGACATGAACCGGTGGGCGTACTCCAGCGCCACCTGGGTCTTGCCGACGCCGCCGAGCCCGTACAGGGTCTGCGGGGTGGGCAGCACGGCCGCCATGCCGCCGCGCAGCTGGTTGCGCAGCTGTTCCAGGACGGCGGCGCGGCCGGTGAAGGAGGGGTTGCGCGGCGGGACGTCCCACACCGAGGGCTTGCTGCCGGGGAACCGCGGGCCGCCGCTGGGCGCGTCGTCGAGCGGCACGTCGCCGCGGCCGAGCGCGCGCAGCAGGCTCTGGATCGACTGGGTCTCGTCGCGGCCGACCAGGTCGACCGGGTTGCGGTTGCTGAACGGCGCGGTGAGCCGCACGTCGCCGACCCGGACCGGCAGCAGCTGGCGCCTGGTCCCGGAGGGGTCGGAGCTGACCACGGACTCCCACAGCGCCCGCGCCTGCGGGGAGCGCTGGTAGGCGGGCGAGAGCACGGCGACCGTCCGGTACGCGGAGTCGATGCCGCGCTCGGTCTCCTCGCGCGGGTCGGTGCCGGCGCTGAGGTCGCGCGGCAGCACCCGGAAGCCGGCCCTGGTCAGGACGGACTCGATCCAGTCCGCCCACATCCGGTCCTCGGGGACGTAGGAGAGGTAGAGGTCGGCGGGCACGGACGGGCGGCGGCGGGTGAAGGCGTCCACGTAGCGCAGCCGCACCTCCTCGTCCATCGCCGGCAGGCCGGCCGCCCGGCCCTCGGTGATCACGGAGGTGAGCCGTTCGCAGGCGGCGAGCATCGAGGTGGGCGTGCCGGTCTGGTCGCCGAAGGTGGCGAGGATCTCCTCGTAGGCGTAGAACGGCCGGTACGGGATCTCCACCGAGCCCCAGTACTGGGCGAGTTCCTCGCCGTTCAGGCCGGACGGCAGCCCGTCGAAGCGGACCCGGGCGAGGGCGCGGCCGGCGTCCGCCTTCTCCTTCTCGCCCTCGTCGATGCGCATCGGGACGGGCAGGATGCGGATGCCGCGCTCGCGGTAGCGGTCGTGGATGTGCTGGGCGATCCGGGAGGCGCCGTCGATGGACTGGTCGCTGAGGGTGAAGCAGACCACCAGGTCGTCGGGCATCTGGACGGTGCAGATCTCGGCGATGTCGGACAGGCCGGTGCGGGAGTCGATCAGCACGTAGTCGTAGCGCTTGGCCATGTCGGCCTTGAGGGCGTCGAAGAACTGCCCGCCGTCGAAGCGGTCGTAGAAGATGTCCCAGTCGAGGTGGGTGACGGCCTCGGAGTAGTCGCGGTTGAACTGGCCCGCGGAGAGGAAGTCCAGGCTGCCGCCGGCCGGGAAGTACGGCCAGGTGAGCGAGAGCGCGTGCGGGTGCACCCGGGCGAAGTCCAGGTGCCAGCCCTCGGCGTGCTCGACCGGGCGCAGCGCCTCCTCGCGGTACTCGGCGATCAGGTCCATCATGCCGGTGGTGCCGGCCAGCGACGCCGGGTCGAGGAACGGGTGGAAGAACTTGGCGAGGCCGGGCGCCTCCAGGTCCCAGTCCACGGTGAGCACCCGGAAGCCGTTGGCGGCGAGGATCCAGGCGGTGTTGGCCAGCGCCATGGTGCGGCCGGTGCCGCCCTTGTACGAGTAGAAGGTGATGATCCGGCCGTTGCGGTGCCGTTCCGCCGCCTGCCGCTCGGCCTCCCGCTGGGCGGCGAGGTCGGCGGAGGTGATCCCGCCGAGGCGGAGGTTCCTGGTGCGGTTGTCAGTCATCGCGGTCCTCGTCCTCCCAAGGGCGCCATCCCGTCATCGGGTTCATCGCCGTCGTCGCGGTGCGGGTCGTGCTCGCGGTACGGGTCGTGCTCTCGGTGCGGGCTCTGCTCCCTTGGCGGGTCCTGCGCTCGGGGCGGGCTCTGCGCGCGGGGCAGGTCCTGCTCGCGGGGCCGGTCCTGCGCCCGGGGCGGGTCCTGCTCCCGGTAGGGGCCGCTGCCGTCGTTCCGCTCCTCGTCCTCCTCGAAGGGGTCCATCGGGGATCCGTCCGGTCCGTACCCGCCTCCGCCGCGCCGGAACGCCTCCCGCAGGCTCGGCCGGGGCGACGGCGGTTCCTCCGGTTCGGCCCTGGTGCGGCCCTCGAACGCGTACTTGGCCTTCATCGCCGCCCTGGGCAGGGCGTCGTCGAAGTCCTCCAGGGTGGGCAGCCCGGTCGGGCCGGTGGCGCCGAGGAAGCTCGGCCTGCTCGCCCGCCGGCTGATGCGCAGCACCTCGTCGCTCAGGTCGCTCAGCTCGTCCGCGCACTCGGCGCACTCCGGGTCGTCGCCGTTGAACGGCTCCAGGATGCTCACCCAGGTGGCGTCCGAGCGGTCGAAGCGCCGGACCAGCTCGCGCCGGCGCGGGTCGCGCAGCGCCCAGCGGTCCAGCAGCAGCAGGCCGGGCGCCTCGGCGTTGCCGCCGATGATCGACTCGACCACGTCGTCGAACTCGTGCACGGTCGGCTGGAACCCCAACTGCCGGGCCAGCCGGGCCGCGTGCTGCGCGATCGGCGAGCCGACCGGCCGGTACGGGTGCCAGTCGGTGGGCCGCTCGCCGTAGTAGTCGGGGCTGCGGTCGGCGGGCAACTCGTTCTGGTGGTAGGCGAGTACGGAGATCCGCAGCTGTTTGGTCGGGGCGGTGACGTTGAACGCGCTCGGGAGCGTGTTGAACTCCAGGCGCCGCCCGACCGGGATCACCGTCTCCTCGGCGACCTGCACGATCCGGGCCGCCAGCCGGTGCACGGCCAACTCGTAGGAGGAGCGGAAGTAGCTGAGCTTCATCAGCGCGTACAGGCCCTCGGTGGCGTACTCGGGCCCGAAGCTCGCGTGGTTGAACTGGAGTTCACTGGCCACGGTCGGCAGCCGGTAGCGGCTCATCGGCGCCCACAGCACCGGGACGATGCCGCTGGTGCGCTCGGAGTCGAGGTTCGCCGGGTAGACCGGCCGACGGGTGAAGGCGTGCCATTCCTGGCCGCACGGAACGCTGTTGAAGTACCTCGGGGAGTAGAGCGGTACGAAGACCCGGCACGTCGCCAGCTCCTCGGACAACCGGTCGGCCCACAGCTCGCCCTGGTGCATGGACTCGTCCATGAAGCCGACCGCGACCCCGTCCGGGACGGTGGTGAGCTGGAGCACCGCCTCGCAGAGGTCCCGGTACAACTGCCTGACCCAGTGGTTCGGATCGCCCGCGCCCCGCGCGCCGGCCTTGGGGGTGTGCGCGTAGGAGAGGAAGAAGTACGGCCGGGCGTCGTCCTCGTCCCAGCCCCGGTCAGTCACACGCGCCTCCCCCGGGCCCGTCGGCAACCTGCCTCCCGCAGCCCCCGTGCGGCGGGGCTTCAGTGTAGGAACGACTGACACCCCAATGGAATAGCACAACGTCTCGCACGAATTGACATGACCGAAACGATGCCGCTGTCCTCTTCGCCGGAGCAGTACCCTCGTTCGGGCCACCGCACACGATCAGGAGGGCGCCCGTGGACCACCTCGACTGGCAGAGGTCCAGCACCAGCGACGACAGGGACGAGTGGATCGAGATCGCCTCCGAGGGCGACCACGTCTACATCCGGCAGTCCAACGACCCCTCCCTCGTCGTCACCACCACCCGCGTCAAGTTCAACGCCTGGGTGCTCGGCGCCAAGGCGGGCGAGTTCGACCACTTCGTCGAAGCCTGACCCGGCCGGGGCGGCCGGGGCGCGGTCTCGCCCCGGCCGGCTGCGCTCAGGCCAGCCACACCCGCGCGTCGGCACTCTCGTCGGCGATCCGCCTCAGCCGCCCGTCGACGACGGCGGCCGCCCGCCGGAAGACCTCCCGGCCCGCGTCGGTGAGCTGGATCTGGTGGCCCCGGCCGTCACCGGGCGACCGAGGCCGACGGACCACGAACCGGAACCCGACAGGACCTCCTGGCTGCCGCTGGCCGCCGTCGGCGCGGCCCAGCTGATGGTCATGCTGGACTCGACGGTCGTGAACGTGGCGCTGCCCTCGATCGGCTCCGCGCTCCCCGCCGACCGGACCGCCCTCCAGTGGACGATCAGCGCCTACGTCCTCGTGTACGGCAGTCTGCTGCTCCTCGGCGGCCGGGTCGCCGACGTCATCGGACGGCGCCGGTCCTTCCTGGCCGGGCTGACCACCTTCGCCGCCGCCTCCGTCCTGTGCGGCCTCGCCGGCGACCAGGACCAGCTGATCGCCGGCCGCGCGCTCCAGGGCCTGGGAGCCGCGCTGCTCTCCGCCGCCGCCCTGTCGATCGTGGTGACGGGCTACCGGAACGAGGAACAGCGGAAGGCCGCCCTCGCCACCTGGAGCGGTCTCGGCGTGATCGGCGCCATCCTCGGCGCCGTCCTCGGTGGGCTGATCGTCTCGGCCGTCAGCTGGCGCTGGGCCTTCCTGATCAACATCCCGATCAGCCTCGCCTCCGGAATCACCGGTCTGCGTGGCCTTCCGGCCCTGCGCTCCGCGGGCCGCCGCCCGCTGCGCCTGCCCACCGCCGTCCTCGCCACGGCCGGCCTGGCCTGCCTGGCCTTCGGCCTGATCCGGCTGCAGGACGGCATGTCCTCCGCCCCCGCGTGGGCCGGCCTCGGCCTGTCCGCGGCCCTGCTCACCGGCGTCGCCCGGGCCGAACTGGGCACGCCCGACCCGCTGCTCCCGCTACACCTCCTACGCATCCCGACGTACCGGCTCAGCAGCCTCGGGCTGCTGCTCGCCGCGATCGTGATGATGGGCAGCTCCTACCTGGCCAGCAACTACTTCCAGGGCGCCCACGGCATGAGCGCCTTCGCCACCGGCCTCGCCCTGCTGCCGATGGGCCTGGCCGCGCTGGCCTTCGCCTCCGTCGTACCCCGACTCATCGGCGCCGTCGGCCCGGCCCTGACCTACCTGGTCGGCGCGCTCACCCAGATCGCCGGGGCCGCCGTCCTGGCCACCGGACCGTCCGAGACCGTCGTCGCCGTCGTCGCGCCGGCCGTCATCGGGGCCGGCCTGCCCACCTGCTTCGTCCCCCTGTACGGGATCGGCACCGCCCACGTCCGCCCCGAGGAGTCGGGCGTCGGCTCCGGGCTGCTGAACACCTTCAACGAGAGCGGCGCCGCCCTCGGCATCGCGGTGATCGGCACCGTGCTGGCCACCTCCCTGGACGGCGCCGCCACCCCCGACGCGCTGACCACCGGCGTCGGCCACGGCTTCCTCGCCGTGGCGGTCTGCGCCGCCCTCGCCGTCGGCATCGCCCTGGGCCTGCACCGGCACACCCGCACCGCCGGGCGGGAATCCTGAGCCCTGTCCGTCGGGCCCTGCGCGGGAAGTCGACCGGGCCGACTTCCCGCGTGCGCCGGTCAGCGGTGACGCTTGAACTCCCGCAGGAGTGCGAGGAGGTTGATCACCGTGCTGGCCGGAACATTGCCGAGGGAAACCAGGACCCGGCCGTTCATGACGGTCTCGCCCGGCTTGGCGGACGGCCAGAGCAGACCGAACTCGCGGCTCTCGGTGCGGAGTTCCACGAGGAGGTCGGTGAGTTCGCGGCTGGTGAGGTGGTGGATGGCCGGGTCGGCGGGATGGATGGGATGGAGGGCGTTCACGCGACGGAGTCCAGCTCGAACCAGACCCGCTTCCCGAGCTTCTGCGGCTCGGCGCCCCACCGGTGCGTGAGCCCCTCCACCAGCTGAAGCCCACGGCCGGATTCGGCCTGGAGGTCGAACTTCTGAAACTTCGGCAGTTCGGAGCTACGGTCCGCGACCGTGACGCGGAGGGTGTTGCCGGAGTAGACGACCGTGACGACGGGCGAGAGCGTCGCCCCGTGCCGCCACGCGTTCACGACGAGCTCCATCATGGCGAGTTCGGCGTCCCCGATGGAGGAGTCGGGGTACCCGGCGCGCAACATCGCATCGCGCAACACCTCGCGGGACACGGTAAGGGAGGGGGAGTTGAGGTGGGGGTCACACATGGGGAATCTCCCAGCGGTGCAGAGGAATGCCGTACGGACAGGCACTACTGACGACCCATCCGGTCGGCTGCGTTATTGAACTGTAGGGGAATATCCCTCAACTCTTCAACACGCTTCGCGCATGCCTCTACACTTTGCGTAGGCATCGATCGCGCAAAGGGGCACCTCATGGGGTTCAGGACTGGGATCAGCGAACGACAGCGCCGCCTTGGCGAGGAACTTCGTCGTGTTCGAGACGCCGCAGGCCTCTCAGCTCTGGAGATCGGCCAAGCTCTTGGCGTCAAAGGCCCGAACATCAGCCACACCGAGGCTGGCAGGCTCGGGCTCAACCTTGAGCGGCTGAGTGCCTGGCTCGACGTCTGCAACGTCACCGATCCCGCGTACCGCGCCGGCCTCATCGCCATGAGCGAGAGTTCGGGCAAGGGCTGGTGGACCGAGTTCAAGCACGACGTGATCCCTCCAGCCCTCGATCTGGCCGAGGTGGAGGCCAACGCCACGGCCCTCGACACCTACGAGACACTCCTGATCCCCGGCCTCTTGCAGACCAAGGCCTACAGCGAGGTCATCCATGGATACAACGACAGGAAGGTCGAGTTCCGTCGTCAGCGCCAAGGGCTCCTGACAGGTAAGAACGCGCCTCCGCTCCGGGCAGTGATCCACGAAGCCGCCCTGCACATGATGTACGGAGGTCCTATCGTCATGCGCGACCAGCTGACCCATCTGATCGAGATGAGTCAGCTGCCCAACGTGACGATCCAGATCCTCCCGTTCGACTGCACTACCTACACGTCGACCGATACCCCGTTCATGCTTGCCCGGGGATCACACGCGCGGTTGCACACGGTTCTACTCGAACATCCCCATGGCTCCACCTTCGTAGGCGACCCTGAGTCGGTGGCAGCGTTTGACCAGAAGTTCGACCGGGTCAGGGGACTGGCTCTTCCTCCCCTGTCAGTTTCCGCTCCGGCACCGTCCGCCACCTATCGTGACTCGATGGGCTTGATCCAGCACATCCGTTACAAGGTCCAAGGAAGGTGACCATGAGCCAGCTCATCTGGCAGAAGTCGAGCTTCAGCGGCGACCAGGCCAACTGCGTAGAGATTGCCGCCGACGGCAACCGCATCTATATCCGCGAATCGGACGACCCTGCCCGCATCGTCACCACCACCCGTACCAAGCTCCACGCCTGGATCCACGGCGCCAAGGCCGGCGAGTTCGACCACTTCGTCGAAGCCTGACCACCGCCCCGTCCCCCGTGCCAAGGCCCGGGGGACGGAGGCGGCTCACGCGTCGGGGTGCTTGGGCAGGGCGAGCCAGTCCGCCCAGAAGATCTCGCGGCCGAGGAAGCGCGGCTGCTCGAACGGCCAGTCGGCGGCGATCCACTGCGGCACCAGCGCGTCGAAAGCCTCCTCGACCTCGCTGCCCACCAACTCGTCCACCACCCACCAGGAGATCTCACCGTCCGCGCCGGCTCTCTCGGGCGGGTCGATGTAGACGCAGCCGAGCACGGCCGTCTCCGCCGCGTCGAACAGCGCGTAGTTGAACGACTGGTGTGCGGCGATCTCCTTCTCGTGCCGCAACAGGTCGGCCTGGTTGGCCTCGTAGGTCATGGTGGCCGCGGGCCACCCCCAGGCCGGACCGAAGATGGTGAACAGCCGCTCGCGCGAGCCCATCACGGCCGGGTAGTCCAGCGGAGCATCCGCTTCCCGGACCGGCCGCAGGTGATGGGCCCCGCCCGGCAGCGGCACCAGGACGGGATGGACGAAGTCATCGGGAAGCCAGCTCATGGCGCCCGACCGTAACACCACCCGCCCGCCCACTCCCCTGAATTTCCCGCCCCGCCCGAGCCCGCACGACTGCGGCAACGGCCCTGTCCGGCCGATCCCGACTATGGGGACGATGCCGCCCATGACTTGCATCCGAAGGGGCCGCGCCTCGTAGACCACCGGCTTCACTTCGACTGCGGGAACGTGGCTGGGGAAGACCCTGGGTGCGGTATCGAGATGTCCCGGGTCTGTCGGGAGCGGCGAATGCTGCCGTCCGTGTGCTCGAACGGGAACGATTGTCTCCGGGCATCGTGTCGGTGGCGCTGAGCGTGGGCCGTGCGCGTCAACGGCACCAGGCGCCAGCGGATCCTGCTGCTCCGCCCGGGCATACCCGGCCCGACCGGCCGAGGCCGGCGAAGCCGTCCTCGCGTCCGTGCGGCACTCCGTCTCCGCCCGCGACACCGAATGGATCACTCGCACATCCGCAGCGTAGGAAGTCGGCTGGGCCGACTTCTCACGCACGAAGGCCGCCGCCGCTTCGGCGGAGCCGAAGCGGCGGGCAGGGAGGGGCGGGCAGGGAGGGGCGGCCGGTGGAAACCGTGGGGTCGGAGAGCAGAGGTGGGAGCGAAGGCGGGTCTCAGGCGCGGCTGCGGAGCAGGACGGCCTCGGCGAGGTCGACGGCCTCCCGGACCGGCACGAGGCGGCACTCCGCAGCGCCGATGCGGCCGGTGGTGATGCCGCGGGCGGTGCGCAGGACCTCGGCGCCGAGGCGGTCGAAGTGGAGGTCGTCCAGGTCGGGGGCCCGGAACACCGTCCAGCCGTCCGGCCCGACGCAGCGGTACTCGCGCACGGGCACGTCGGGCATCCGCAGGTCGGCCAGGTGGAAGGCGGTGAAGCGGCCCATCGGGACGCCGAGCATCAACACCCGGGCGTCCAGTTCGTAGAGCCGCCCGAGCGGCGACTCCGGGCCGAGGTGGGAGGTCAGCGGGTGGTGGGCGGTGACCTCCCGGGCGAGCCGTCCGACGGCCGCCCAGGAGGTCTGCGGGTGGCGGCTGCGCAGTGCGCCCGGCCACGAGCGGACGGCCTCCGAGAGCGCGCCCATGGAGGGCGAGGCCGGGGTGGTGGCCGGGTCGAAGCGGGGCATCCGGGCCTGGTAGTCGGCCAGTTCCGCCGGGGAGAGTCCGACGGTGGCGGACTGGTGGAGGCGTGAGGTGGCGGAGTTCTCGGGGGTGGCGGTGTAGGCGACCAGGGTGCCGTCGGGGCCCAGGACGTCGAGCAGGGCCTCGACCACACCGGCCGCCCCGCCGGGCACGGGTCCGAGGGCGCGCAGGGACGCCTGGACGTGCAGCACCGTGCCCGGGCGGACCCCGAGGTCGACGAGGTCGCGGACGAGCGGGTGGACGGGGGCGACGACAGGGGAGACGACGGCGGCGCCGCCGGCACGGGATTCGGTGAGGATGGCGTTTCCCCGGGGTTGAGGGCCCCGGGCGAGGGAGGTCCCGGGGCGGCGGCGGTTGGGAGGTCAGACCCCGGCCCGTCCCCGCCGTACCCGGTCGGCCGCCTGCTCGGCGGCGGCGGGCAGCGGCAGGGCGAGCCAGGGTGCCACGGTGGTGCGCATGCCGTCGGCGAAGCGCAGGCCGGTCCCGGTCAGGGACCCGGACGACGCCAGCCGCTCCACGGCCTCGGCGGTGTACCGCCGCCAGAGCGCGAACTGTTCCCGCGCCCGGTCGGCGGCCGTGCCCGGCAGTCCGTCGTACGCGAGGGTGCGGGTGCCCCAGTACTCGGTGACGGCCAGGTGGGCGTACGTGCCCTGGAGCAGCCCTTCGAGCGGCCGGGGGTCGGGCCGCCAGGGGGCGAAGTAGAGCGTGGGGTCGGCGCGGTCGTACAGGTCGGTGAGGTCCAGCACCGCGCCGAGCTTGACGTGCTGGAACTCGTGCGCGAGCAGCAGGGCGAGGGTCGGCGCGGTGGCCGGCCGGGCGATGCCGACCGCGCCGTACGCCTGCCGGGCCGCCGAGCTGACGTCCCGGCCGGCCGGGCCGGGCCGCAGCGGGGTGACGGTCGTCAGGCCGGCCCGGATGCCCTCGGCGTACCCGGGCAGGTCGCGCCCGAGCAGCTCCCAGGCCTCGCGCAACGCGCCCGTCCAGTCGAGCAGTTCGCCCGCGGAGAGGCGCTCCGCCACCGGGTGGTCGTGGCAGTCGCGCAGCGGGTCGGTGTCCTCCAGGGTGACGGTCCAGCCGCCGGCCAGCCGGACCCGCCGCACCGGTTCGTCCGGCACCGTGTGCACCGAGCCGTCGGACGCCCGCACCTCGAAGCCGTCCGCCCGCCCGGTGACCACGGCCTCGCCGTCGGGTACGGCGATCCGGCCGAGCGTCGGCAGGTGCAGCCATCCGCCCCGGACGGGCACGGCCACCGCGTCCCCCCGCCCGGCCCGGACCGCGGCCGCCGCGGTGAGCGCGGCCAGCGGGCCGAGCCCGACGGCGAGGTCCCCGGCGAGCCGGCGGGCCGCCCAGGCGCGGGCGTACGGGTGGGCGAGGACGGTGTCCACGGCGGCGGGGGCCGCCGCGTCGAGTTCCGCCAGCAGGGCCCACGCCTCGGCCCGCCCCTGTCCGGAGGCGTCCCAGGCGGCGGCCAGCAGCGCCCGGGTGAGGGCGAGTTGGGAGCGGCCGAGCGCGGCGATGGTCTCCGCGCCCCCGTATCCGCGCGCGAGTTCGTCGAGTTGCGACGGGGTGAGCGCGGCGGGCAGCAGCGGCTCGGCACCGGGCGGCGCGGCCTCGGCCGCCTGCGCCGGAACGCCGACCGAACTCCCGTTCCCCGCAATGCCGTTGATGAACGTCATGAGATCACCGCAGTAGACGGAGGGATGGTCGAAGCTGCCTCCCCCATCGTCGCTCCGATAGCGGTGGGCGTACAGCCCGCCACCGCAGGAGCGGACCACGGAGCAGGCGCGGCAGGCCTCGCCGAGCCCGGCCAGGCCGGACTGACGGGCGGCGATGCCGGGGTGGCGGGCGAGGTCGTCGAGGCTGTGGTCGAAGACGTTCATCCCGGTGACGGGTGCGCCGTCGTACGCGGTCTTCAGGCTGTCGGCCTGCTCGAAGGTCCCGTCCGTCTCCAGGACGGCGAGGTCGGAGGGCTCCAGGCCGAGCGACTCGGTGAGGCTGGAGAACCCCCGCAGGGTCCGGTGCACGGACTCGAAGGTCCGCACCGAGAACGGCCGCCCGTCCGCCTCCCACAGCCGGTGGACGGTGAGCAGCCAGTCGGCGTACGGGGTCGCGCCCAGCGCGGCGGGTCGCTTGGGCGGCTCGTCCCAGGTGGCGTGCGGGAGCAGGAAGTCCACGGCGGGCGGGCGGAGTTCGGCGAGCGCCCGGTACACGGCCGCCGGGTCGTTCTCGACGTCCATGGTGCACAGCAGCCCGGCGAACAGGTGCCGGTACTCGGGCTCGTTCAGCAGTGCGACCGCCCGCAGCACCTGCGGGTGGCTGCTGCGTCCGTCGGCGAACCGCCGGTGGCGGTCGTTGGCGGCCCGGTCGCCGTCCAGCGAGATGCCGACTTTGATGTCCTGCTCCGCGAACAGCGCGCAGAAGTCCCGGCTCAGCAGCACGCCGTTGGTGTGGATGCGCAGGTCGAGCGCGCAGCCGGGCGGGAGCGCCGCCCGGAGCGCCCCGGCGGCACGGCGCAACCGGTCCGGGCCGGCGAGCAGGGGTTCTCCCCCGTGCAGGACGACCCGGACGGCGGGCAGCCGGTGGGCGGCCGCGTGCTCACCGATGCGCTCGGCGGCCTTGGCCATGATCCCGTCCGCGATGACCTTCGGCCGGGATCGCCAGCTGCTGTCCGCGTGCTCGTAGACGTAGCAGTGGTCGCAGGCCAGATCGCACCTGCTGTGCATCTTGACCACGAACTGCGTCAACGGCAGCGGAATCGACGTCGTCATGGAGCTGGACTGTTCGGTTCGGCTCGGTCTGGTTCCGCTCGGCGTTCCGGGTCGGTCAGATCGAGGAGTTGAAGGCAGCGACCGGCACGAGGCCGGAGTCCGCGCCGGGGAGCGCGCGCTGGAGCCGGGAGGCGAGCTCTTCCGCGCCGAGCGCGGCGAGATCGGCGAGCGAGGGGCGTTCCGGCGTCTCCTGAGGGTCAGTGAGCTTGCCGGCCGGCCTGGTGCTGGTTACCGGAGTCATGTTCGTTTCCTTAGGCGCGGTTAGGACCTGCCGAGGGTGGGTAAGCCCACCCGATTGCGACCAATGTAGTGCCCGCGAAGACTCCGCGCGGCACCTTGCGGACCCAAGTTGGGCTGCCCAGGCGGCCGACGTCGCACGACGGCGCGATGAACCCCCAGAATTCACCCGTTCAGCGGTCGCGCACTTCGCCGTGGCGCACGCCGAAGCGTGCCGCCAGGGCGAAAATGTGGACCGGTGGCTGGGCACACCCCGGAAGTGCCCTGCGGATCCCCCGGACAACCGCCCCATCCGGCCGAGCATCCGCCGCCCGACTTCATTCCCCCGACCCGCCGGACTCCCCCGGCCCGCCGAGCGTCCCCGACTCCCCCAGCCCCCGGACGGTCCGCACCAGCTCCTCGGTGAACTCCACCCCGCTCACCGTCAGTTCACCGCAGCCCAGGAGCGTCTCCCCGGCACTCAGGGTGTGCGCCCGCCAGCGGACGAACTCCCCGTACGCGCGGTCGGCTCCCCCCTCCTCGCCAGCCTCCCCGGCCGCCGCCTCCGCCCGCCAGAAGTCCGCCACCCCCAGGTGCGCGTACGCCCCCTGGAGCAGCGCCCCGGCCGGGCGCAGGTCCGGCCGCCAGGGGGCGTGGTGGACGGCCGGCCCGTTGGGGCGGTGCAGCGGCACCAGGTCCAGCAGAGCACCGAGTTGGACGTGCAGGAACTCGTGCACCAGGGCCAGCGCCAGCAGCACCGGATCGCCCGGCAGCGAGGCCGCCACCGCGCCGTACGCCCGCCGCGCGGCAGCGCTGACCGCCTCGCCGCCGGGGGCGGGCCGCAGCGGCACGACGGTGGTCACGCAGGCCGCGACCGCCTGGGCGTAGCGGCGGTGCCGGCGCACCAGGATGTCCCACGCCTCGGACAATCCCCGTTCCCAGAGCGCGAGTTCCGCGCCGCCGAGCGGACCGGCCGGCGGCCGCCCGTAGTCCACCCGGCGCGGCCCGCGGTGGTCGACCGACGGCGCCCAGCGCAGCCCGTCACACTCCAGCGCGAGGACCGGCCCGGGGCCCGGACGGAGGAACTCGCCCAGCTCGCCCAGCGGAACGTCCTCCCCCGCCGCCGCACCGCGCAGGCAGTCGGCCGCCCAGGCGTCCAACTCCGGCCGCAGCAACACCTCTTCCCACCGCGCCCGGTCGTCCCGCTGCAAGGCCCGCACCCGGCCGTACGCCTCCCGGTAGCCCTCGTGCTCCGGCACCGCCCGCCGCAACGCCAGCAACAGCAGCGCCCGCTTGCTCAACTGCCCCGCCCGCAGCAGCCGGACCGCCTCCGCCCCGCCACGCGCCCCGGCGATCGCCCGGAACGTCGCCCGGTCCACACCGTGCCGCGGCAGCCCGTCCACCCCCCGCGCACCCGGCACCCAGGCCGCCACCACCTCACCCGTACCCGCCACCGCTCCTCCTCCGCACCGGCCCATCCGCCCCGCAGTCTCCCCCCGCCACCCCGAACAATCCGCCCGACGACGCCCCATAACCCGAACGGCCGACCCCTCCAGCGGGCCCGCGCGCCCGCAGCACCCCCACCCACCCACCCCTCCCACCCAGCGAGAGGGACGCGCTGCGGAAGGAGGCGGCGCAGGGGGTGGGTGCGGAGAGGGGCGTGACGGGTGATTTTCAGACTGCCAACGCACCCAACGACCCCACCCACGCCACCGGCAGTCTGAAAATCATCCAGCCCCCGCAGCACCCACCCCCGGAGCCGCCCCCGACCCCCCACCCTCCCGAAAGCCCGAACCCCGACCCCCGACCCCCAGGAGCCCCGCCCGCAACCGCCCCGCAATGTGCCGGATCAACCGGTCCAAGTCCCCGCAGTACACCGACGGATGCCCGAACCCGTCCCCCGCGTACCGGTGCGCGTACAGCCCCCCGCCGCACACCCTCGCCAACGGGCAGCCCCCGCAGACCGGCCCGAGCCCCGCAAGCCCGCGCTGACGGGCCCGGAAGGCCGGGTGCGCGGCCGCCCGCGCGAAGCCGTGCCGCCACACGTCCAGCCCCGTCCCCGGGGCTCCCTCGTACGCCACCTTGAGGCTGTCCGCCTGCTCGATCGCCCCGTCCGCCTCGACCACCACCAGGTCGACGGGCGCCAGCCCGACCGCCTCGCTGGCCGCCCGCCCGCCGAGCAGCAGCACCGCCAGCTCCTCGAACAGCCGCACCCCGGTCTCCCGGCGCGGCGCGTCGTACCAGCGGTCGAAGGCGGCGATCAGCCACTCCCCGTACGGCGCCGGCTCCGGCTCCGCGCCCGACGGCGGCGCGTCCGGCACCGGCCGCGGCGGCACGCCCGGCGGCGGCTCGCGCCAGGTCGCGTGCGGCAGCAGCAGGTCGAGCCGGGGCGGCGCGAACTCCAGCAGCGCCTCGTAGGTGGCCACCGGGTCCGACGCCAGGTCGACCACGCACAGCAGCCCGGCGAACAGCTCCCGGTGCCGGTCCGAGCCGAGCAGCCGCACCGCCTCGGCGGTCCGCGCCCAGCTGCCCGCGCCGGACGGCAGCCGGCGGTGCCGGTCGTGGTCGGCCCGGGCGCCGTCCAGCGAGACCCCGACCGCGACCCGGTGGCGGTGCAGCACGTCGAGCAGCGCCGGTTCGTCCAGCAGCCGCAGCCCGTTGGTCTGCGCGGTGAACCGCACCCGGGGCCGGACGGCCGCCAACTCGCCCAGCAGCGCGTCCAGGTGGGCCGCGCCGACGAGCAGCGGCTCACCGCCGTGCAGCACCACGGAGACCTCGTCCAGCCCGTGTTCGGCCGCGTGCTCGTCGATCCGCCGGGCGGTGCGGCGGGCGGTCGCGAGTTCCATCCGCCGCGGCCGCCCGCGCCAGCTCTGGTCCGCGCCCTCGTACACGTAGCAGTAGTCGCAGGCCAGGTTGCACCGACTGTGGATCTTCAGCAGGAACTGCCGGAACGGCACCATGCCGGTGAGCCTAAGGCCTGGAGAACCGGGCCGCCTGACCTCCCGTCACACGTGCGGCGGCTCCACGTCCGAGTCCAGCCGCGTCCCGGCCCGCACCGCGATCGTCGTCGGGTGCTCCTCCCCCAGGGTGAGCCGGGCCCGCCGGATGCAGTCCGCCCGCAGCTCCGCGGCCCGCTCGGCGTACCCGAGGGCGGCCAACGAGAGCGAGAGGTTGGAGTTGATGCCGATGGAGTCGTAGTGGTCCTGCCCGAGGGCCTCGCACATCAGCGGCGCGGCCTCCAGCTCCAGGTCGAGCGCCGCCTGGAGCTCCCCGCCCAGCGACAGGTCGTTGGCGTGGTTCATCATCGCGATCGGGATGTAGAGGTGGTGCGCGCCGAGGACGGTGCGGAACTGCGCCAGGGTACGGCCGGACAGCTCGCGCGCCTCCGCCGTGCGCCCCGCCAGCCGCAGGTACACCGAGAGGTTGTTGGCGCCGGCCAGCGTCACCGGGTGGGTCTCGCCCAGGTAGTCGCGGTAGCGCGCGAGGGCCCGTTCGGCCAGCGGGATCGCCCGCCCGGTGTCGCCGAGCGCGTTGAGGTCGCTGGCCAGGTTGGTGGCGGCGGCCAGGGTGTCGGGGTGCTCGGCGCCGTTGATGTCCAGGTAGCGCTGGTAGATGTCCTCGTCGATCTCCAGCGCCTCGTGGTAGCGGCCGGCCCGGCGCAGCGCCACCGCGAGGTTCTTGCGGGCGCGCAGGGTGTCGGTGTGGCTGTCGCCGATGGTCTGCTGGTAGATCCGGACGGTCTCCTCCAGCAGGTCCAGTGCCTCCCGCAGCCGCCCGGTCTCGCGCAGGTCGCGGGCGTAGTTGGAGGCCGAGGAGAGCGCGTAGAGGCTGTGCGCGCCGAGCGCGTCGCGCTGCTGGAGGTAGTTGCTGCGGTGCCGTTCCAGGGCGGCCCGGCGGTCGCCGGCCAGGTAGTCGGAGACGGCGAGGTTGTTGGTGATCATCAGGGTGCGCGGGTGGTCCGGGCCGAGGGTACGGCGGGCGGCGTCCAGGGTGCGGCGGTCGAGCGCCCGGGCCTCGTCGTAGCGGCCGAGGAAGCGCAGGTCGGCGCCGAGGCTGTTGGCGACGGCGAGGGTGTGCGAGTGCTCCGGGCCCAGGGTCGCGGTGAAGCGCTCCAGGATGTCCCGGTCCATCTCGTACGCCTCCTGGAGGGCGCCCTGGGAGCGGCGGATGTTGCTCAGCTGGGTGCGCAGCATGAGCGTCTGGGCGTCGTTGTCGACGTCGAACCCGGGCCCGCCGTAGCCGTCCTGGCGCCAGTGCTCCAGGGTCCGTTCGGCCAGTTCCCGGCCGGACTCGTGCAGGCTGCGCTTCCACTGGTAGCGGACCGAGTCGATGATCCACTGCCGGACGTCCTCGTCGGCGCTGTCGAGCGCCCCGGACGGCCAGAGGTGGGGCAGGAGTTCGGCGTACTCGGCCCAGTTCACCGGGACGTCCGGGTCGCCGGGGTTGGCGGTGGCGAGCGCGGCGTGGACGACGCCGCGCAGTTCGGCCCGCCGCTCCTCCTCGACCTGGTCCCGCAGCACCGCCTGGACGAGCCGGTGCACGGTGATGGTCTCGCTGCCCTGGTCGGTGCGGGCGAGCCCGAACCGGTTGATGGCGCGCAGGAACTCGCCGATCGCGAGCTTGTCGCGGGGCGCGCGCGGGGGCAGCCGCAGGGCGCGGGTGACGGCCCGGCTGTAGAGCAGCCGCATCGGGATGGCGTCCGGGCCGAAGAAGGCGCAGATCTCCAGGATCTGGGCGGCCGGGGCGTTCATCCGGCGCAGCTCCTCGACCGAGATGCGCCAGGTCGCGGCGGCCGAGTGCGGGTAGTCGGCGGCGCGCAGCCGGGTGCGCTCCAGCATCTCGGTGAGCTCTTCGTCGAGCAGTTCGAGGTAGGTGGCGATCGGCATCGACGTCTCCTGGAGCCAGACGGCGGCCTGGCCGACGGCGAGCGGCAGGTCGCCGAGGCGGTGCGCGACCTGGTCGGCGTCCTCCGACGAGAGGCCGCCGTTGAAGCGGCGCAGCAGCCGGACGCTCTCCTCGCGGAGGAAGACGTCGACCTCCACCAGGCCGGCGTGCCGGGCCCAGCCCTGGTTGCGGGAGGTGATCAGCACGTGCCCGCCGGAGGAGCCGGCCGGCTGCCAGGGGGCGAGCTCCTCGGGGGTGCCGGCGTTGTCGAAGACGAGCAGCCAGCGGCGGTACGGCTGGCCGCGGCGCAGCGCGTCGAGCACGGCGGCGGCGGTGTGCGCGACGTCGTCGCTGGTGGGCACGCCGAGCCGGGGCGCGAGTTCGGCGAGCTTCTGCGGGATGTTGGCGGGCTCCTCGGCGGGCACCCACCAGACCACGTCGTACGCGGCCTTGAAGCGGTGCGCGTACTCGGCGGCGATCTGGGACTTGCCGGCGCCGCCGAAGCCGTAGAGCACCTGGCTGAGCACGGCGGTGGGCCCGCCGGTGAAGCGGTTGCGGAGCAGTTCCAGCAGCCTGCCGCGACCGATGAAGGCGGCGTTGCGCGAAGGCGCGTCCTGGACCTGCGGGGCGGTGCCGGGGAACCGCGCGGGGGCGACGAACTCGCCGCTGTCGGTGTCGGGTTGGCGGTTGCTGCCGGGCGGCGGGCCGAACTCGGCGTAGAGCTGGGACTCGGCGCCGACCGCGGAGGAGCGGACCAGGTCGGGCACGGCCTGCCCGGCGAACGGGCGGGGCACCGGTTCGTCGGAGTCCTGGAGCCGGAAGGAGACCAGGGCCGGTGAGCCGGAGGCCAGTTCGCGCCCCTGCAGACCCTGCCAGACCTCGGCGGCGCGGGGCAGCGCGGTGTACTCGGGCGAGAGGAGCGCGAGCAGCCGGCCCTGGCCGTCGACCGGTCCGGCGACCTCCGGCGGCCTGGGGCCGGCGTAGGTCTCGGCGGCGCTGTGCAGGGAGGTCTGGTAGCCGAAGCGGGTGAGCGTCCCGGCGGCCCACTCGGCCCACATCCGGTCCTCGGGGGCGTAGCTGACGAACACCTGGCGGGGCACCGCGCGGGCGGAGCGCAGGTAGGCGCCGTAGAGCCGGCGGCGGGTCTCGGGGGTGAGCGGGCGCAGGGTGCGGACCCGCCCTTCGGTGATCCAGCCGGCCAGCCGTTCGAAGGCGTTGAGCAGGCTGCGGGCCTCCTGCGGCCGGTCGGCGACGGTGGCGGGCACCTCCTCGTAGGCGTAGAAGGGCTTGTACGGCACCTCGACGTCGGCCCAGTAGCCGGCCCGGCGGTCGCCGGCCAGCCAGCGGCCGAGGTAGGGGGCGAAGGCCTCGCGGGCGTAGTCGCGGCCGGCCTCCAAGCGCTCCTGCTCGGCGTCCTCGACCCGCATCGGCACCGGCAGCACCCGGATCGCGCGCTCCTCGGCCTCGGCGATGGCGCGGGCGGCGTCGACGCCGCCGCGGATGTTCTGGGCGCTGAAGGTGAAGCAGTCCACCACGGTGTCCGGCATCAGGACGGTGCAGATGCCGGAGGTGTCGCTGACGCCGGTGCGGCTGTCGATGAGCACGTAGTCGTAGCCGCGGGCCCAGCGGTCGCGCAGTTCGCGCAGGAACTCGCCGCCGCGGATGTCCCGGCCGTGGTAGAAGCTGCGCCAGTTGAAGCTGGTGACGGCGGCGGCGTAGGCGGCGTTCTGCCGGCCGGCGGGCAGGAAGTCGAGCCGGCCGCCGGGCGGCAGGTCGAGGGCGAGGCCGCAGACGTAGCCGTCCAGCCGCCCGGGCTCGTCCAGCCATGCGGCCGGGGACTGCCCGACCGGCCCGGCGGCGGAGGGCAGTGCCTGCCGGACGTAGGAGCGCAGCAGGTCGATCAGGCCGTCGGTGGAGTGCAGTTCCGGGTCGACCAGCAGCGGGTGGTAGTAGCGGTGGAGGCCGGGCGCCTCCAGGTCCCAGTCGACGACCAGGACGCGCAGGCCGCGGCTGGCGAGGATCCAGCCGACGTTGGCGAGCGCCATGGTGCGGCCGGTGCCGCCCTTGAAGGAGTAGAACGTGACGACCGATCCCGGTCCGCCGCGCTCCGGCTGTGCGCCGGGCTCAGTGGTCATCGTGCTTCTCCCCCCTCAGCGGGGCGGTGTCCTTGCCCCGTCTCTGGTGCGGCAGGTCCGTGGAACCCGGGCGGCCCCGGTCGACGCGTGCGGGCTCCTGGCGGGGTCCCGGCGGGCCGGCCGGGATGGCCAGCCCGGGCATCGCCGGGCCGGTGTCCGGGCCGCCGCCGGGGCCGAAGCCGAAGGCGTCGCCGCCATCGTCCCCCCAATCCAGGTTGTCGTCCATGAGCTTGTTCTGAGCCACCGTCACCATGATGGTGAGGTCGTTGTCGAAGCTCTCCCGGCTCACTTTGACCCGGAACAAGTGCTCCAGGTCGCTCCGGCGCAGCCAGTTGCGCCGGAACACGTCGCGCACGCCCGCCCAGAGCGCGTCGCGCCCCGGCCCGTCGGCCGGGTCGTCGCTGCCGGTGGGCACCATCACGCCGGTGACCGGGTGGTTCTGCTCGTCGTACGCGCGCAGCGCGGTGCGGTAGCGCTCGCCGCCGGCCACCCAGGGGTCCACCAGCAGGATGCTGACCTGGCTGTCCTCGCGGGCCTGGTCGAGCTTGTCGGCGAGGGCGGCGTCGATCTCCTCCAGCGTGGTGGTGTGCCCGGCGCCGGTGATCACCTGCTGGGCGCGGGCCGCCAGCGACGGCTGGGTGGGCGGGTGGTACGGCGCCCAGTGCCACGGTTTGGCGCCGTACCAGCCGCCCGCGCGGGAGCCGCCCGCGGCGGCGCGCTCCGAGGCCCGCCCGGCCGCGATGAACAGCCGCACCATCCCGGGGGCGGACGCCGCGGGGGGCGCCGCCGGGGGCGGGAAGTAGCCGCGCACGGCGCCGAGGTCGAACTCGGGCAGTTCGCCGAGCCGGCGCGCGGCCGCGTCCCGGACCCGCTCCGCGACCACCCGGACGACCTGCTCGTACGCCCCGCCCTGCGCGGTGCGCAGCAGGGCCCGCAGACCGTGCCGGGCGTAGGCCTCGCCCATGTCCGGCTGGGCCCACTGGATCTTGTTCACCTCGTCGGCCAGCTCGCCCGGCTCGACGGGCTCCCAGAGCACCGGGACGAGCGCCGAGATGAGCTCCCCGGTGTCCTCGTGGTGGCGGCGGACCCGGCCGCGGAAGGCGGTCCACTCCTTGCCGCAGTAGAGGCTGGCGAAGTAGGCCGGGGAGTAGAGCGCGACCATGGTCCGGCTGCGGCCGAGCATCGTCGCCAGCTTCTCGGCCCAGTCGTCGCCCAGGCGCAGCTGTTCGGTGTCCCGGTAGGCCAGTTCCTCGACGCGCACGGCGGCGCCGACCATCCGGCCGAGTTCGTCCCGCAGGTCGTTGAAGAACTGGTTGACGAAGGCGTCCTCGGCCTCGAAGTCCCGGCGCGCGTAGCTGAAGAAGAAGTACGGCCGGTGCTGTTCGTGCTCCATCACCTGTTCCCCCCGTGCCCGACGGTCCGCGACGGCGCTGGTTTCATACCCCAGCATGTCGCGAACTCCACCGTCCACGCGGGCGAGTTGGCGGATTCGGCGGCCCCGGGGGTTTAGCCGGTGGTCAGGCGCACTCCCCCGGCCGGGAGTGCTCCGGCGCTCGGGGGCGCACCCACGGGGGCGCTCGGCGCCCGGGGGATCGCCGCGCCGGACGAGGGGGCGCGGGCGCCCGGTGGCGCGCTACCGGTCGAGGGCCGACTGGAAGGCGGCGAGCGGCTCCGCGCCGGGGGTCAGGGCGTCCGCGACCACCCGGCGCAGCAGGTCGCCGAGGACGGTGTCCGGCAGGGCGTCGAGTTCGTCGAGCGGCAGGGCGGCGACGTCGACCAGGTCAGAGCCGAGTCCAGCGGCGGTTTCCGCACCGGTGACGCCCATCAGTCCCTCACTCGATCGTGTCGGCACAGCGGGCTGCCGGCCGGAAACGCATCGACCCAGGTCCGCGACGGGCATCCTACACCCGGGGGGTGACGGCCCATCAGCTCCGCGCGGGCGCCGCGCGGCGGCCGTGGGCCGAACGGATCACGGGCAGAGCCGCTCCACCCGCCACCCCGTCGGGCTGGACGGGTCGGCGACGTAGCGGAGCCGGTCGTGCAGGCGGTTCTCCCGGCCCTGCCAGAACTCGACACTCCGCGGCACCACCCGGTACCCGCCCCAGAACGGCGGGACGGGCACCCCCTCGCCCTCCGGGTAGCGCCGCTCCAGCTCGGCGTAGCGCTGTTCGAGGACCTCCCGGCCGCCGACCGGGCTGGACTGCTCGCTGGCCCAGGCACCCAGCTGGGAGCCGTGCGGGCGGGTGCGGAAGTAGGCGGCGGTCTCGTCCCGGCCGACCTTCTCCACCCGGCCCTGGACGATCACCTGGCGGGCCAGCGCGATCCACGGGAACAGCAGCCCGGCGTGCGGGTTGGCGGCCAGTTCGGCCCCCTTGCGGGAGCCGTAGTTGGTGAAGAAGACGAAGCCGCGCAGGTCGTAGCCCTTGAGCAGGACGGTGCGGGAGCTGGGCCGCCCCTCGGCGTCGGCGGTGGAGAGCACCATCGCGTTGGGTTCCACCACCCCGGCGTCGTCCGCCTCGTGGAACCAGCGGGTGAACTGGCCGATCGGCTCGGGCGCGAGCTGCTCCTCGACCAGGCCCTCGTGGCTGTAGTGCTTGCGCATCACGGTGAGGTCCGGGCCGGGGCGGGCCTCGTCGGCCAGGATCCGGTAGGCGGGGCTCGGGGGCGTCGACTGGGCGTGATCCGGGGTCTGCACGCCAACATCATCCCGTACGACAAGCAACGGGGACCGCTTCCTCCGGACAAACCTCGGTGGGAGATAGGGTGACCCGCCACCGCTTGGCCGCCCGTCCTGCGGGGAATCGTCCGGAACCAGGCGTTTGGTTCCGGGGCTCCCGGGGCACGCCCGACCCCCCGACGGGAAAAGTCGAGCGGACTCGCGGGAAACATCACCATGGTGGTGTATGGCGCAATGCACCCCGTGCCTGTCACCCTGGCACCGAGTGCCAAACACCATTCGGTCACTGGCGCGCCGCCCCACCACGGCGGGTGCGCCGATCGCGGAACTGAACTGAAGGAGCCGTCGCATGTCCGATTTCGTACCCGGGCTTGAGGGAGTCGTCGCGTTCGAGAGCGAGATCGCCGAACCCGACCGTGAAGGCGGCGCCCTGCGGTACCGCGGTGTCGACATCGACGACCTGGTGGGCAACGTCTCCTTCGGCCACGTCTGGGGCCTGCTGGTGGACGGCAAGTTCAACCCCGGCCTGCCGGCCGCCGAGCCGTTCCCGATCCCGGTGCACTCCGGCGACATCCGGGTCGACGTGCAGTCGGCGCTCGCCATGCTCGCCCCGGTCTGGGGCCTCAAGCCGCTGCTGGACATCGACGCCGAGCAGGCCCGCGACGACCTCGCCCGGGCCGCCGTGATGGCGCTGTCCTACGTCGCCCAGTCGGCCCGCGGCCAGGGCCTGCCGATGGTCCCGCAGAGCGAGATCGACAAGGCCGAGACGGTCGTCGAGCGGTTCATGATCCGCTGGCGGGGCGAGCCGGACCCGAAGCACGTCAAGGCCGTCGACGCCTACTGGACCTCGGCCGCCGAGCACGGCATGAACGCCTCCACCTTCACCGCCCGGGTCATCGCCTCCACCGGCGCCGACGTCGCGGCCGCCCTCTCCGGCGCGGTCGGCGCGATGTCCGGCCCGCTGCACGGCGGCGCGCCGTCCCGCGTGCTCGGCATGATCGAGGAGATCGAGCGCACCGGCGACGCGACCGCCTGGGTCAAGAACGCCCTGGACAAGGGCGAGCGCCTGATGGGCTTCGGCCACCGCGTCTACCGCGCCGAGGACCCGCGCGCCCGCGTGCTGCGCCGCACCGCCAAGGAACTCGGCGCGCCGCGCTTCGAGGTCGCCGAGGCCCTGGAGAAGGCCGCGCTGGAGGAGCTGCACAACCGCCGCCCCGACCGCGTGCTGGCCACCAACGTCGAGTTCTGGGCCGCCATCATGCTGGACTTCGCCGAGGTCCCGGCGCACATGTTCACCTCGATGTTCACCTGCGCGCGCACCGCCGGCTGGTCGGCGCACATCCTGGAGCAGAAGCGCACGGGCCGACTCGTGCGCCCGTCCGCGCGCTACATCGGCCCCGGCCCGCGCCGCCCCGAGGAGATCGAGGGCTGGGACGCCATCGGCCGCTGACCGCCGCCGCGGGATACCGGACGAGCGTCCGGTCAGCACCTCTGAGCAGCGGGTCCGGCTCCGGCCGGGCCCGCTGTCGCACCTCCGCGACCGGTCCGCGAGCAGCCAAGATCACAGTCTCAGCGGGCGGACGACCGTACCCCGGAGGACCCCCCGGCCGGTAGGCTGCGCGCGTGGCTCAGATCCAGATCCCCGCTGACATCAAGCCCGCAGACGGCCGTTTCGGCTGCGGACCGTCCAAGGTGCGCCCCGAGGCCCTGAGTGCCCTCGCCGCCACCCAGACCTCCCTGCTCGGCACCTCGCACCGCCAGGCCCCGGTCAAGAACGTGGTCAAGCGCGTGCGCGAGGGCGTGAGCAGCCTGTTCTCGCTGCCGGACGGCTACCAGGTCGTCCTCGGCAACGGCGGCTCCACCGCCTTCTGGGACATCGCCGCCTTCGGCCTGGTGCGGGAGAAGTCCCAGCACCTGGACTTCGGCGAGTTCTCCTCGAAGTTCGCCTCCTCGGTCAAGGCCGCGCCGTGGCTCGGCGAGCCGACCGTGATCAAGACCGCCCCGGGCACCCACCCGCTGCCGGTCGCCGAGGCCGGCGTGGACGTCTACGGGCTCACCCACAACGAGACCTCGACCGGCGTCGCGATGCCGATCCGGCGCCCGGCCGGCGCGGACGAGGGGTCGCTGGTCCTGGTGGACGCCACCTCGGGCGCCGGCGGCCTCCCGGTGGACATCACCGAGACGGACGTCTACTACTTCGCCCCGCAGAAGTCCTTCGCCTCCGAGGGCGGCCTGTGGCTGGCCACCTTCTCCCCGGCCGCCCTGGAGCGCGCCGCCGAGATCGCCGGCTCCGGCCGCTACATCCCGCCGTTCTTCTCGCTGCCGACGGCCATCGACAACTCGTCGAAGGACCAGACGTACAACACCCCGTCGATCGCCACCCTCTTCCTGCTGGCCGACCAGCTGGAGTGGCTGAACGGCAACGGCGGCCTGGACTGGGCGGTCGCCCGCACCGCCGACTCCTCGTCCCGGCTGTACTCCTGGGCCGAGAAGTCCTCCTTCGCCGCCCCCTTCGTGGCGAACCCGGCCGAGCGCTCCCAGGTGGTCGGCACCATCGACTTCGACGAGTCGGTGGACGCCGCCGCGGTCGCCAAGGCACTGCGTGCCAACGGCATCGTGGACACCGAGCCGTACCGCAAGCTGGGCCGCAACCAGCTGCGCATCGCGATGTTCCCGGCGATCGACCCGGCGGACGTCGAGGCGCTCACCCACTGCATCGACTACGTGGTCGAGCAGCTCTGACCCGGTCCCCCGAGGACACGGCCGAGGGCCACCGCCGACGGGCGGTGGCCCTCTCGCCGTTCCGGGGCCGGGGCCCTTCGGCCGTTTCAGCCGCTACGGCCGCTACGGACTTCTCGGTCGTCGCGGCCGCCGCGGCTAGCGGCCGACCAGCGAGCTGATCAGCACGACGACCAGCATCAGCACCAGGGTGCCGGAGACGATGCGCATACGAGTCTTGGGATCCACGGTCAACGAGCGTACCTCCGGCTCCCCCGGGACTCCTCCCGGGCCCTGCCCCGAGGCCTCCCGGGGAGCCCCGGAAACTCAGCCCCAGTCCGCCAGCGGCCAGCTGCGCAGCGTCTCGTAGTGCGCGCCCCCGCCGCCCGGGTCGCTGCGGACCAGGTGCAGCTCGGCGGCCGTCCACTCCGGCCCCCGGTAGTCGGCCAGCGCCGCCACCATGCCGTCCAGCTCGGCCGCCGCGACCCGCTGCACGGCCCGCCGGTGGCCGCGCGAGGAGCCGGCCCGGGCGAGGGTGAGGTGCGGGTGGAAGGCGAAGTCGTCGGTCGCCCCGGTGACCTCGGCGGTGGCCTCGGACACGGCGTCGGCCAGCCGGCGCAGCGCCCAGGTCCGGCCCTCGACACCGGCCCAGAGCACCCGGTCGCCGAACCGGCCCGCGCCCGCGATCCGCAGCCGGTGCGCCGGGTTGACCTCGGTGACGGCGGCCAGGCCCGCCTCCAGCTCCGGAAGCCGCTCGGCCGGCACCTCGCCCAGGAAGGCCAGGGTCAGGTGCCAGCCGTCGACGCCGGTCCAGCGCAGCCGCTCCGCCCCGGGCAGCTCCCGCAGCGGCGCGACCGCGTCGAAGAGCCCCTGCAACGCCTCGGCCGACGGCAGCACCGCCACGAACAGCCTCATGGACCAATCTTCCCGCGCCCGGCGGTCTGGGGTAGAACGTTCTTCCATGAAGATCCGCAACGGGGGACCCGCAGACGTCCCCGACATCCTGTCCCTGCTCGACGGCGCCGTCTCCTGGCTGGCCGCCCAGGGCCGCACCGGCCAGTGGGGCGACCAGCCGTTCAGCACCAACCAGGCCCGGGTCGACCAGGTCTCCTCGTACGCGGAGGAGCCGTTCCTGATCCGCCTCGCCGAGGACGAGGACGGCCGGACGGTCGGCTGCTGCGTGCTCTCCGAGGACCGCGGCCGGTGGATCCCGGCCGTGGACGAGCGCGAGCTGTACGTCCGCAACCTGGTCACCGACCGCGACCGCAAGGGTTCCGGCATCGGCGCCGCGCTGATCGCCGACGCGATCGAGGAGGCCCGCCGGCGCGGCATCGGCCTGCTGCGGGTGGACTGCTACGGCGGCGCCGACCGCAAGCTGGTCGGCCGCTACCGGGCGCTCGGCTTCACCGAGACCGTGGCGTTCGAAGTCGACCAGCCGCACGGCGTCTGGCCCGGCCAGGTGCTGGAGATCCGCCTCTGACCGAAGGCCCACCCGGCTTCCCCGAAGGCCGACGAGGACTTCGGGGAAACCTGACGGGACGTCAGCAGGCCGGGGCCAGCTCCGACCTGCTCGCCGCACCGGTCCGCGGCACGAAGGCCACCACCCGGCCGCCGCGGCCCGGGTGCAGGTCGAACCGCACCCGCAGGTCCGCGCTGCGGGCCAGCACCAGGCCGACCGCGCCGGCCGCCGCCGCGGACACCAGCCCGCAGGCCAGCAGGCCGAGCCGGGGCCCGTACGAGGCGGTGACCCAGCCGACGATCGGGGCGCCGATCGGCGTGCCGCCGGTGAAGACCAGCACCAGCAGGCCCATCACCCGGCCGCGCACCTCGGGGTCGGTGGCCAGTTGCAGCGCGGCGTTGACCGAGGTGTTGAAGGTCAGCCCGAAGACCCCGATCAGCATCAGCAGCAGGGCGAAGGTCCAGTAGTCGGGCGCGAACGCGGCGACCACCTCCAGCGCGCCGAAGGCCAGCGCGGCGCCGACCAGCCGGCGCAGCCGCGGCGCGCCCCGGCGGGCGGCGAGCAGCGCACCGGTCAGCGAGCCGATCGCCATCGCGGTGTTCAGCAGGCCGTACTGGCCGGCGCCCACCTTGAAGGTGTCGTACGCGAACCCGGAGAGCAGTGTCGGGAAGTTGAAGCCGAAGGTGCCGATGAACCCGGCCAGCACCATCGGCCAGAGCAGTTCGGGCCGCTCCCTGACGTACCGCAGGCCCTCGCGCAACTGCCCCTTCTGGCGGGCGATCGGCTCGGTCGGGCGCAGTTCGCTCTCCCGCATCGCGAGCAGCCCGCCGATCACGGCGGCGAAGGACAGCGCGTTGACGGCGAACGCCCAGCCGCTGCCGACCGCGGCGATCAGCAGGCCCGCGACGGCGGGGCCGACCAACCGGGCGGTCTGGAAGTTGGCGGCGTTCAGGCTGACGGCGTTGGCGAGGTCCTTGGGCCCGACCATCTCGGAGACGAAGGCCTGCCGGGTCGGGTTGTCCACGACCGTGACCAGGCCGAGCAGCAGCGCGAAGGCGTACACGTAGTACGGCGTCACCAGGCCGCCGACGGTCAGCACCGCGAGGCCGGCGGCCAGCAGGCCCATCGCGCCCTGGGTGTAGATCAGCAGCCGGCGCTTGGGCATCCGGTCCGCGAGCACGCCGCCGAACAGGCCGAGCAGCAGCATCGGCAGGAACTGCATGGCGGTGGTGATGCCGACCGCGAGCGGGCTGCCGGTGAGGCTCAGCACCAGCCAGTCCTGGGCGATCCGCTGCATCCAGGTGCCGGTGTTGGACACCACCTGGCCGGCGAAGTAGTAGCGGTAGTTGCGAACGCGCAGTGAGGAGAACATCCCCCGGGGCCGGGTGAATTCGGCGCCCGTGGGAGACGTGGCCGAGTGGGTTCGGCCGGGAGCGGCGGGGTCCGCCGCGGTGCGTTCGTCGGGGTCGTCGTCGCCGTTGCCGGGCAGTCCCGCGGGGGCGGGCGCCTGGGCGTCGGCGGTCGCGGTGGCCGCGGCGGGGTGGGTGGTCGGGTCGTCGGTACGGATGGCGGCGCTGGCTGCGGCCGGCGGTGTCACGGTGGTCTCCCCTCGTGGCGCGACGGCCATGGCGGTGGCCGTCGCGCTCCTGGTGTCGGTGGTCGGTCCTGCGGTGATGCGGTGCTCCTCGTTCTTCCGGCGGCTTGCCGGATTCGGTGTGCCTAGAGGTGTGCGAGCTTGTAGAGCACGGGCGCGGCCTCCCTGAGGACGGCCCACTCCTCCTCGTCGAGCCCCTGGGCGAGCTCGGCGAGCCAGACGTTCCGGCGTCGACGACTCTCCGCGAGGATCGTCTCGGCCTGCTCGGTGCTGCTGACGACCACCTGGCGGCGGTCCTCGGGGTGCGGTTCGCGCCGCACCAGCCCCTTCTCCTCCAGCATCGCGACGATCCTGGTCATCGAAGGGGGCTGCACGTGCTCCTTCCGGGCGAGCTCACCCGGCGTCGCCTTCCCGCACCGGGCGAGGGTGCCCAGCACTCCCATCTCGGTGGGACTCAGCGACTCCTCCACCCGTTGGTGTTTGAGTCGTCGGGAGAGGCGCATCGTGGACGATCGCAGCTGACTGATCGCTGCGAGGTCCTGCTCGGACATCTCGGGCATCTCTTTAGCCTACGTCATTACTCTCGCTAAGGAAAATGAGATCCGCCGCCGTGCCGGAGGGTCACCCCGGTGCCATATTGGTCATGGGCCCCAGCTCTCGACTCCCAGAAGGGCCGACCTGCCATGTCCGACCTCGCCACCGAGCAGTCCGAGCGGTCCGAACGGCCGCGGCCGTCCGAACGGTCCGAGCGGACCGGGCCCGGCGACACCGGCTTCGCCCGGCTCGCCATGGTCACCATCGACTGCGCCGACCCGGTCGCGCTGGCCTCCTTCTACGGCGAGCTGCTGGGGTGGGAGACCAGGCACGCGGACGAGCACTTCGCGATCCTGGACAACCCCGAGGGCGGCAGCCCGCTGGGCTTCGGCCGGGTGACCGGGTACCGGCCGGAGCCGTGGACGGAACCGGACGGCAGCAAGCACTTCCACCTCGACTTCTACGTCGACGACCTGGACGAGGCCACCGCGAAGGCCCTCGCGCTCGGCGCCACCGAGCCCGCCTACCAGCACGGCCGCACGCTGCGGGTGCTGATCGACCCGGCCGGCCACCCGTTCGGGCTAGCCCCGCTGGAGTGAGCACCGAACGGGCCCTGGGGGGCGGTGCGCAGGCGGTGTCAGGGGTTGGTGCCGGGATCATGCAGGCCTCGTAAAGGTCCTTTCTGACCTGGCACTTCACGAAAAACACGAACATTGTGCGACTACCGGGCAGTGGCTACTCTGCCCGATTGTCAGGGGCACCACATGACAGGCTCCTTCCCGCGGGACCACGCTCCCGTTCCGGTGCCCGTTGCCGCGCGCCTTCCCCGGCCAGCCGCGTCCGCCCACGCCCTGGTGCCCTCAACCCTCGTCCAGGGAGCTCTATTGGGTGCGATCCACCATGCCGACCACGGCTGGGTGACCCCGGCGGTCTCGTACTTCGTCGCCTGCGTCGGCGCCTTCGTCGCGCTGCGCAGCGCCCGCTGGGCACTCGTCTCCCAGGGCCGTACCCGGGCCGTCTGGCTGCTGTTCGCCTCGACCTCGCTCGGGGCCGGGATCTGGTCCATGCACTTCATCGCGATGCTCGGCTTCTCGGTGACCGGCGTCGAGATCAGCTACCGGCCCGGCCTGACCGTGCTCAGCCTGCTGGTCGCCGTCGCCGTGGTCGGTGTCGGGCTCTTCACCGTCGGGTACTGGCGACGGCACCCTGCCCTGGCGCTGCTGGTAGGCGGGCTGACCACCGGTCTCGGGGTCGCCGCGATGCACTACCTGGGCATGGCCGCGATGGTGCTGCCCGGCCGGCTCGGCTACGACCGGCTCACCGTGGCGGCCTCGGTGGTGATCGCCGTGGTCGCGGCCACGGCCGCGCTCTGGGCCGCGCTGAACATCCGGGGCACCATCGCCGTGCTGGCGGCGGCGCCGGTGATGGGCGTGGCGGTCTGCGCGATGCACTACACCGGCATGGCGGCGCTCTCCGTCCACCTGGACTTCTCGCGCTCCACCGAGGACGGGGTGATGGCGCTCCAGTTCATCTTCCCGCTCGGGGTCGGGCTCGGCTGCTACGTGTTCTTCGGCTCGCTGGCGTTCGCCGTCTCGCCGAGCCGGTCCGACGCCCAGCCCCTGCTGGCCGGTCCGGCCGCCCCGCTGCCCCCGCGTGCCCCCGGGGCCGCGCGGGCGGCGCGCACCCCGGGCGGCCCGGACGGCCCACTGGTCCCGCCGCAGCAGCGGCGGCGGCGGCCGGTGGGCGGGGCGACCCGGCGCTGACGCGCCGGGTCGGGAGCGGGGGCCCGATCGGGCGCCCGGCCGGGCCCCCCACCCCGGCCGGGCGTCGCCCGCTGCCCCTGACGACGGCCCGGACGGTACGACCGCCTGGGCCGTACGGCTACTCGGGCCGCCCGAGCAGCCCCGCCACGTGCTCCGGGGTGGCCACCGGGCAGACCTTGTGCACGAAGTCCCGCCGCAGCGCGTGGTACGGCTCGCCCGCCCGGTAGAAGTTGGCGTGCATCCGGCGCAGTTCCTCCGCCCGGTACTCGGCCAGCGGCTTCTGCTCCTCGTCGGCCGCACGGCGGCGCTTCTTGTCCACCAGCCGCCCGGTGAGCTCCGGCGAGGCGGCGATCCGGGCCGCCTCGCGGGCCACCCAGCGGCGGAACCCGGCCGCGTCCCCGCCGACCGTACGGTCCACCAGGCCGATCCGGCGGGCGTGGTCGGCGCCGACCGGCAGCGCCTCGGTGGTGAGCCGCTCGGCCTGCTCGGCGCCGACCCGGCCGGGCAGGGTGTACGTCCAGTACTCGGAGCCGTGGAGGCCCATCAGCCGGTAGTGCGGGTTGAGCACCGCCGACTCCCGGCACCACACCTCGTCGGCGGCGAGCGCCATCATCAGCCCGCCGGCCGCCGCGTTCCCGGCCAGCGCCGCCACCGTCACCTTGTCCGTCGTGGTCAGCACCGCCTCGACGAAGTCGTCCATCGCGTTGATGTTCTCCCAGGACTCCAGCGCCGGGAAGGCCGCGCCCTCGATGACGTTGAGCTGGATGCCGTTGGAGTAGAAGTCCCGGGGCGCGCCGAGCACCAGCACCGAGGTCGGCCGCTCGGCCGCCGTCCGGTAGGCGGCGAGCAGCCGGCGGCACTGCTCGGTGCTCATCGCCCCGCCCGCGTAGGCGAATTCGAGGAAGCCGACCTCGCCCTCCTCGCGGTAGCGCAGCTCCGCCCAGGTGTCCCGGCGGCCGGCCGCCTCCGGGCTCACCGGCACCTCGCGGACCCGGTACAGCTCGTCGGCGAGCACGGTGGCGGCCGGCAGCTTGAAGGTGGCCGGCCCGCCGGGGGTGCGGCGCGGGCGCAGCTGGGGTATCCACACCGCGCCGTCCACGGTGGCCCGGCAGATCGCGCCGTCCCGGGTGGCCAGCACGGCGCCGGGCACCGGGCCGCGCAGCTGGTCCTCGGGGTGGCCGCCGTGCAGGAAGAACTCCCGTCCGTACAGCTCGTCCAGGACGCCGGGCTGGGAGTCGGCGGCGCGCAGCCTGCGCAGCACGGTGGCGGTGTCGTCCCGCTCCCAGTCGATCCGGCGCTCCTCCTGGCGCAGGAAGGGCCGCGGTTCGCCGTGCACGTCCGGCCGGGAGTAGTCCAGCGGCTCGGGGGTGTACAGCCCGCTCTCGTAGCGCTGGACGGCCAGCAGGACGGCCTCCACGGCGGCGTCGGCGAGCTCCCCCCGGTACAGCTCGCTCTTGCCGCAGGCGGGGACGGGGAACTCGACGGAGGCCCAGATGTCGCCGGCGTCCATCTCCTCGACGGCCTGCAGCACGGTGACCCCCCAGCGCTCCACCCCCTCGGTGATCGCCCGGTCGAGCGAGGAGGGGCCGCGGTCGCCCTTGGGCCCCGGGTGGACGATCAGGACGGTCCGGGTGGACCAGATGTCCTGCGGGACGGCCTTGGTGAGCATCGGGCAGACGATCAGCTCGGGGTCGGTACGGGCCACCCCGGCCCTCATCTGCTCGTCGCTGAGGGCGAGTTGGACGGCGACCTGGTGGCCGCGCTCGCGCAGGGCGGTGTGGACGCGCTGGGTCAGGCTGTTGAACGCGCTGGCGATCAGGAGAATGCGCAAGGAGGGCCTCCGGCGGGAACTGGGGTCGCGCGCAGGCGATGAAACCAGGGCATGGACACGTAATGATTACGGTCCGTGCCTCGGCGCTCTACTCTCACGCACCCCGCACACCTGTGCGCCGCGTTTCGCCGGATCTCCGCAAGTCCCCGTTGCCGTGAAGTACCCTCCCCCGCTCCCGCCTCCACCCCCCGGACAGCGGCTCCGGAACGCCGGCTCAGCGCGGGAACGCCCGGCGGGCCCGCCAGGTGGTGTGCTCCCGGGAGACGGCGTCCTCCGCGTCGGCGGCCAGCCGGGCCCAGCTCGCCTCGGCGTCCGGCGCCCGGAGGTCGAGGTCGGACAGCTGGTTGCCGACGTTCTCCAGCTCGCGCGCGGCCAGCTGGTAGGCGGCGGCCAGCGGGCCGAGCTGCTTGAGCTGCGTCCAGGCGATGATCGCCGCGGCCGCGGCCGAGGTGGCGCCGAAGAGGTGCACCGACAGCGCGCCGGTGGCCTGGGCGACGGCCGCCGCCGCGCCGACGATGATCAGCACCGCGATGCCGAGCCCCCAGGAGACCGCCTGCGAGTCGCAGGCCTCGGCCCGGGAGCGGTACCAGGTGCGCTGGCCCTCGACCCGGGTGCGCAGGTAGAGGGTGCGCCGCGCGGTCAGGTTCTCGGCGCGCTGCCGGCGCATCTCCGGGGTGATCTCGGCGACGCTGCCGGGCGGCACGATCTCCGGGTCCTCGAAGGCCCGCAGCACGTCCTCGACCTGGAGCAGGTATCCGCGGTCGACGTCCGCGGACTCGGCCGGGCCGTCGAACGGCCGGGCCCGGACGGTGTACTTCCAGGCCAGCGTCTTGACCGACTCGGCCGCCGCCCGGGCCTGGTACCAGCGGCTCTGCGGGTTGCCGCGGCGCAGCCGGGACCAGAAGTAGCCGGCCACCAGGAACGCGGCCACCGAGAACAGCGGCCAGACGTCGAAGTCGCCCTTGTCGTCCGGGCCGGGGAACGACCCGATCACGGCGGCGACCACCAGCATCGCGATCAGTCCGCGGTACCAGCGCAGCGTCTCGCGCTGGCCGTCCAGCGAGGCCTTGTCCGCCGTCCAGAACAGCTCCGGCAGCAGCTGTGCCTCGACGCCCCCCGGCGGATCCTGTTGCACCATCGGTCGAGTCCCCTCCCCCTTCTCCGTCCAGGCAGTATTCCCACCACCAACTCGCCTACACGGATGCCTTTTTGACAACTTCTGACGGCCGGTCGTTGCCCGCCCGATCTGTAACCGATATAAACAGTTACATGCCGCTGCACTGGAAGCTCGTCATCGACTGCACCGACCCGCACCGCCAGGCCGCCTTCTGGGCCGCCGCCCTGGAGTACACGTTGGAGGACCACGGTGCGCTGATCACCCGGCTGCTCGCCGCCGGCGCGGTCGGCCCGGAGGCCCTCACCGAGCTGGACGGCCGTCCGGCCTGGCGCTCGCTGGCCGCCGTCCGCCACCCCGAGGACCCGTTCGATCCGGCCTCGGGCACCGGCCTCGGCCGCCGTGTCCTGTTCCAGGCCGTCCCCGAGCCCAAGCAGGGCAAGAACCGCCTGCACCTCGACCTCCACCCCGGCCCGGCCGAGCGCGCGGCCACCGTCGCCCGCCTCGAAGGCCTCGGCGCCACGGTCCTCCGGGAGGTCGAGGAGCCCGGCGGCCGCTGGACCACCATGGCCGACCCCGAGGGCAACGAGTTCGACGTCCAGTGACAGGCGAAACGCCGTGGCCCCGCCCTCCCCGGCGGGAGGACGGGGCCACGGCGGCCGTACGGCGTCAGAGCAGGCCGAGGGCCGGCATCAGGTAGTAGAAGGCGAACACCGCCGCCACCGCGTACATCGGGACGGGGACCTCGCGACCGCGGCCGGCGGCCACGCGCAGCACGCAGAAGGCGATGAAGCCCAGGCCGATGCCGTTGGTGATGCTGTAGGTGAACGGCATCATCACGATGGTCAGGAAGGCCGGGATCGCGATCGTGTAGTCGGCCCAGTCGATCTCCTTGATCGAGTTGGCCAGGATCAGGAAGCCGACGGTGATCAGGGCCGGGGTGGCGGCCTGGGCCGGGACCATGGTGGCGAGCGGGGTGAGGAAGAGCGCCACCACGAAGAGCAGGCCGGTGACGATCGACGCGAAGCCGGTCCGGGCGCCCTCGCCGACGCCGGCGGTGGACTCGACGAAGCAGGTGTTGGCCGAGGCCGAGGTGGCGCCGCCGGCCGCGGTGGCGATGCCGTCGACCATCAGGACCTTGTTGATGCCGGGCAGGTCGCCGTTGCGGTCCAGCAGGTGGGCCTCGTCGGCCACGCCGAGGATGGTGCCCATCGCGTCGAAGAAGCACGACATCAGCACGGTGAAGACGAACAGCAGGCCGGTCAGCACGCCGACCTTCTCGAAGCCGCCGAACAGGCTGACCTTGCCGACCAGCCCGAAGTCCGGCGCGGAGACCGGGTTGCCGGGCCAGGTCGGGACGGTGAGGCCCCACTTGAGCGCCGGGATGTCGGCCACCTTGTCGATGACCGCGGCGAGCGCGGTGGAGGCCGCGATGCTGATCAGGATGGCGCCGGGCACCTTGCGGATCAGCAGGATCAGGGTGAGCACCAGGCCGATCACGAAGATCAGCACCGGGAAGCCGAGCAGGTGTCCGTTGCCGCCGAGCTGGAGCGGGACGGTGGTGTGGGCGGCGTCCGGGATGCGGCTGACGAAGCCGGAGTCGACCAGGCCGACCAGGCTGATGAACAGACCGATACCGATCGCGATGGCCTTGCGCAGGCCGAGCGGGACGGCGTTCATGACCCGCTCGCGCAGCCCGGTGGCGACCAGCAGCATGATCGCGAAACCGGCCAGCACGACCATGCCCATGGCGTCCGGCCAGGTCATCTTCGGGGCGAGCTGGAGCGCCACGATCGTGTTGACGCCGAGTCCGGCGGCCAGGCCGATCGGGACGTTGCCGATGACTCCCATCAGCAGGGTGGTGAGACCCGCGGTGAGGGCGGTGGCGGTGACCAGCTGGCCGCTGTCCAGGTGGGCCCCGGTGACGTCCGTGCCGCTGGCCAGGATGATCGGGTTCAGCACCAGGATGTACGCCATGGTGAAGAAGGTGGCGACACCGCCGCGGATCTCGCGCGGCAGGGTGGAGCCTCGCTCGCTGATCCGGAAGAAGCGGTCGACGGCGCTCGTGGGGGGCTTCGGCGCGGCGTCGGCGGGTTCGGGCGACTCGGTGGTCGGCTGGACCACAGGCATGCGTGCGTCCTCTGTGGGGGAGCTGAGGAGAGGGAGGGGGACGCCCGGGGCGACGGTGGCCGGGCGCAGACCTTTAAGTATGGTTTCCCGATCGCACACGCGCTATCTTCGCGCGTAGAGCCCGTACGGGGTCACGGCACCCGCGAGGCCGCCCCACCGCACCGTACGCTAGGCCCATGCCCAAGACGCCACTGCACCCCTCGCCCCCTCCGCTGGAGGCCAACGACGTCGCCATCGTCGGCGGCGGCACGGTGCTGTGGTTCGTCGCCTTCCTCGCCCTGCTGCCCTTCCAGGGCACCCTCTCCGAGCACGGCCACGGCACCTGGCCCTGGATCTGCCTCTCCGGCGGCCTGCTCGGCCTGATCGGCCTCTGGTACTGCCGTGCCCGGCGGGACGCGATCGCCCGCAGCCGCGCCGCCGAGGCGGCCGGACGGACCGCCGGACGGGCCGCCGAGGACGACGGCCAGAACCCGGCCACCCGGTCGGACTGAATAGTCCTTTAGTAGCACGCACCGGACATAAGGCACCCGTAGAGTCGGTGCCATGACGCAGCCTGCCCAGCCAGCGGAAGAGCGGCCGACCGACGGGGAACGGCCGGACGGAGCGCACCCCCTCGGCCTGCTGCCCGGCCGGCGCGGCGGCCTGACCGCCGCCGAGGTGGCCGAGCGGGTCGCGAAGGGCCAGGTCAACGACGTTCCGGTGCGGTCCAGCCGGTCCACCGGGGAGATCGTCCGGGCCAACGTCCTCACCCGCTTCAACGCGATCATCGGCGTGATGTTCGGGATCATCCTGATCGTCGGTCCGATCCAGGACGGCCTGTTCGGCCTCGTCATCGTGGCCAACACGGCGATCGGGATCATCCAGGAGCTGCGCGCCAAGAAGACCCTGGACAGCCTCGCCCTGATCGGCGAGGCCCGCCCCCAGGTCCGCCGGGACGGCTCCGCCCGGCAGGTCGGCGTCTCCGAGATCGTCCTCGACGACACCGTGCTGCTCGGCACCGGCGACAAGGTGATCGTGGACGGGGAGGTCACCGAGGCGGACGGGCTGGAGATCGACGAGTCGCTGCTCACCGGCGAACCCGACCCGGTCCTCAAGCAGCCCGGCGACCAGGTGATGTCCGGCAGCTTCGTGGTGGCCGGCGCCGGCGCCTTCACCGCCACCAAGGTCGGCCGCGAGGCCTACGCGGCCCGGCTCGCCGAGGAGGCCAGCAAGTTCACCCTGGTGAAGTCGGAGCTGCGCTCCGGCATCGACAGCATCCTGCGGATCATCACCTACCTGCTGATCCCCACCGCCCTCGGTCTGATCATCAGCCAGCTGGCCGTCGAGGGCCGGGACTGGAAGGAGGCCGTCCGGCGCATGGTGGCCGGCATCGTGCCGATGGTCCCCGAGGGCCTGGTGCTGCTGACCTCGGTCGCCTTCGCGATCGGCGTGGTCCGGCTCGGCCGCAAGCAGTGCCTGGTCCAGGAGCTCCCCGCGATCGAGGGCCTGGCCCGGGTGGACACCGTCTGCCTGGACAAGACCGGCACCCTCACCGAGGGCGGCATGGACGTGGTCGACCTGCGGGTCCTCGCCGACGGGGAACCCGCCGCCGTCACCCCGGAGACCGTCGAGCACGCGCTGGCCGTGATGGCCGGCGCCGACGCCCGCCCCAACCCGTCCATGCAGGCCGTCATCGACGCGTACGGGCGCGGCGACGGCGGTCCGGACGGTGCGACGGGGAACGGCTGGCGGGTGATCGAGGCGATGCCCTTCTCCTCCGCCCGCAAGTGGAGCGGCGTGCAGCTGCTGGAGCCGCAGGGCGGCGAGGCCAGCTGGCTGCTCGGCGCGCCCGACGTGCTGCTGCCCGCCGGGCACCCGGCGCTCGCCGAGGTGGACGAACTGGGCGCCCGGGGCCTGCGGGTGCTGCTGCTGGGCCGCACCCCCGTCCCGCTGGACTCCCCCGACCCGGCGGCCGACCTCACCCCGCTCGCCCTGGTGGTGCTCCAGCAGCGGCTGCGCTCGGACGCCGCCGAGACCCTGCGCTACTTCGAGAGCCAGCGGGTCCGGGCCAAGGTCATCTCCGGCGACGCGGCGGTCTCGGTCGGCGCGGTGGCCGGCCACCTGGGCCTGCCCGGCGCCGACCACCCGCTGGACGCCCGCAGCCTGCCCGCCGACCCGGAGGAGCTCGCCGAGACCGCCGACCGGACCAGCGTCTTCGGCCGGGTCACCCCGCAGCAGAAGCGCCGGCTCGTCGGAGCGCTGCAGTCCCGCGGCCACACCGTGGCGATGACCGGCGACGGCGTCAACGACGTGCTCGCGCTCAAGGACGCCGACATCGGCGTGGCGATGGGCACCGGCTCCGACGCCACCAAGGCGGTCGCCCAGATCGTGCTGCTGAACGACTCCTTCGCCTCGCTGCCGTCGGTGGTGGCCGAGGGCCGCCGGGTGATCGGCAACATCGAGCGGGTCGCTTCACTCTTCCTGGTGAAGACCGTCTACTCGGTGCTGCTGGCGCTGCTGGTGATCTTCACCCACTCGCCGTACCCGTTCCTGCCCCGGCACTCCACCGTGCTGTCCTCGCTGACCATCGGCATCCCGGCGTTCTTCCTCGCGCTCGCCCCCAACAACGAGCGGGCCCGCACCGGCTTCGTGAAGCGCGTGCTGCGCCTCGCGATCCCCGGCGGCGCCATCGCCGGCACCGGCACCTTCGTCGCCTACACCCTCGCCCGCACCGACCACACGACCGACCTCAAGGCCGACACCAGCGTGGCCACCCTGACGCTCTTCCTGATCGCCATCTGGGTGCTCGCCATCGTCGCCCGTCCGTACAACTGGTGGCGCCTGCTGCTGATCGGCACCATGGGCGGCGCCTTCGCCCTGGTCCTGCTGGTGCCCCCGCTGAAGACGTTCTTCGACCTCTCCCTGGTCGGCTTCCGCGACCCGCTGGTGGGCGTGGCCGTCGCGGTGGTCTGCGGCATCGCGCTGGAGGTCACCTGGGCCTGGATGAGGCGCCGCGGGTACGAGTAACGTGCCCGGCGGGAGGGGGTGCCGACATGGCGTACCGAGGTGGGGAGACCGATCGTGAGGCCGGGCAGGTCGAGGCCTTCGCCGCGTTCCTGGGCGGCGCGCTGGCCGCCGGGCTGGCCGTCCTGGCGCTGCTGGGCGGCTCCTGGCTGGCGGACGCCGGCGAGCTGACCGCCCCGGCGCGGCCGTGGCTGCCGACGGCCGTGAAGGCCCTGGTGGCGACCGTCTGGTCGGCCACCACCGTCTGCGTCTACCTGCGGCTGAAGCAGCGCAGGCGGACGCGCCGAGCCGGTTCGGCGCCCCGCTAGGGCCTGCCCGCTCGACCCCCGGATCCGGGCCCGCCGGTCCGGGCGGGCCCGGACCGGTCCGCTCAGCCCTCGAAGTCGCGGGCGGCGGAGAGCTCGTAGGCGCGGTCCGGCTCGCTGAGGGCGGCCAGCACCTCGAAGCGGCGGTGCCACTGCCCGACCGACCAGGCCAGCCCGGCGGCGAGGCCCTCCGGGGTGGCCGCGTGCAGCAGTCCGGGCACCGGCGGGACCTCGAACTCGTCGTCCTCGTCGCCGGCCTCGGCCAGCTCCGGGTCGTACGGCGGCTCCGGGCTGTCCGCCCCGGTGTCCCAGCGCCAGTCCACCGCCGCCTCGCCGCCGTCCGGCCCGACGACCAGCAGCTCCTCGTGCTCCTCGTAGGCGACCGGGCAGCCGGGCAGCAGCTCCCGCACCACCGCCGGGACCCGGTGCAGCACGCCCTCGGAGAGCACCCGGCCGCCCGCCACCTCGCTGGCCAGCGACACGTGCAGCCGCTCGGCGAGGTCGGCGGCCAGCGCCGGGGCGACCGGCAGCAGCGGGTACGGGTGCAGCAGCTGGACCAGGTCCGGGGCGTCGGCGACGACCGCCTCGGTGGCGTCCACCACCACGGTGTGGGCCGGCCGGCGCCCGGTGGCCGGGTCCAGCGGCGGCAGCGCCCGCACCACGTCCAGCGGCTCGATCCGCTCGCGGTCCACCCGGGCCAGCGCGGTGTGGATGCCGTGCAGCTGGCGGTGGCCGACCTCGGCGGCCGGGTCGGTCATCCGGTCCAGCACCTCGTCCGGCCCGTGCGGCTCGGCGAGCAGCGCGGCCAGCGTGGTGCGCACCCCGAGCGCGTGCAGGAACCGGTCGTCCAGGGTGGTGCGGGCCTCGTCGTACAGCCCGCGCAGCAGCGGGTCGGCCCCGGCGGCGCGCAGCCCGGCCGGCTCGCGGCCCCCCAGCACCGGGTGGTCGCGCAGCCACCACGCGGTGTACGGCGGCAGGTCGGCGTACGAGCCGTCCGGCAGCAGCGTGCGCACCGGGTTGACCACCGCGTCCCGGTACGGCGGGCGGGCCAGCGCGGCGAGCGCCTCCGGCCAGGCGTCGTCGTCCACCAGGTCGAGGTCGCGCACGGCCAGCAGCTCGGCGGCCACCGGCGGGACGCCGACCGCCTCGTCCGCCTGGAGCGCCTCCAGCGCGTCCTCGGCCCACTCGGCGAGCCCGTCCGGCGCCTCGTCCAGCAGGCCGGTGGGGTGGCCGCCGGCCGCGCGGTCGGCCGGGACGGTGGGGTCCAGCCGCTCCAGGTCGTCCGGGTCGAGCACCACATCCTCGGCGCGCACCAGCACGAAGTCGGCCAGCACGCCGACGGCGGCGAGCACGTCCGGCCCCCAGCGCTCCAGCAGCTCGTCGTCCACCCAGCCGGCGTCCTCCTCGCGGGCGAGCGCGGCGAACGGGCTTCCGGGCAGGACGAGTTCGCCGGCCCGGGCGGGCTCGCCCTCGTCGTCGAGCAGCGCCAGTCGGGCCAGCCAGGGGTGGGCGCCCGGCTCGGCGGCGGCGGCCTTCACCAACGCCAGGACGGCGTCGGAGAGTTCGAGCGCCGCGTCGAGGTCGTCCTCGGCCAGCTCGTAGGAGCGGGCGACGGCGGCCCGCACCTCGGGGGTGTCCAGCACCCCGGCCGGGGTGGCGGTGCCGGCGCCGAGCTTGGCCAGCAGCGGGTGGGCGGCCTCGGGGTGGGCCAGCCGCAGGTCGAGCGCGGCGAGCGCGCCCGCGAGCGACCCGGGGTAGCCGGGGAAGGCCGCCCAGTCGGCGTCCTCGGAGGGCAGCAGGACGCGCCGCGGCCCGGTGACCGTCCGCCCGTCGGCGAGCGGGACGGGCAGCGCGCCGAGCGCCTCCGGGTCGGCCGCGCCGAGCGCCGCGTACAGGTTGCGCCACCAGGCGGGCTCGCGGTCCAGCCCGCCGAGCTGGTCCACCACCTCGGCCAGCGGCACCCGGCGCACGTTCAGCACCCGCAGCTCGGTGCGGCGCTCCAGGCCGGCCGGCAGCAGCCCGGGGAAGATCGGCGAGAGCGCCTCGACCACCGAGCCGTCCGCGCCCTCCAGCAGCGTCGCGTCCCGGGGCCGCAGCGCGGGCGTGCCCTGCTCGACCGGCGCCGGGTGCGGCAGGAACGGCGTGCCGGGCAGCCGGGAGAGCACCGCGGCGCGCAGCGCGTTGTCCAGCGCGCCCTGGCCCAGCGGGCCCGGGACGAGGCCGAGCGAGCCGAGGTCGGCACCGCGGGCGCGCAGCAGTTCGGCGTAGCTGTCGGCGGCCCGCTCGGTGAGGAAGTCGGCCAGCGGGCCGGGGGCGACGTGCCGGCGGGTGGAGTCCAGCGGGTACGAGGCGATCAGCAGCGCGGGCAGGCCGACCGGCTCGTCGCTGGGGGTGGGCGCGTGCAGCACCGAGGCGATCCCGGGCCGCTGCGGGGCACCGTCCGGGCCGACCGGGACGGCCCAGGTCACCGTCCAGTACGGGCGGGCGCGCTCCTCGGTGGGCCGGTCGGCCAGCAGTTCGGCGGAGAGCGTGCCGGAGGCGCCGGCGGTCTGCCAGACCGTCTGCCGCAGCCCGCCGCCCGCGTCGTCGGTGACGGTGACCTCGGTGACCCCGTCCGGGCGGGTCTCGGCGGCGGCCCGGGTGAGCGTGCGGGTGCCGTCCGGGGTCTCCACCACGACCTCGCGCAGGCCGGGCAGGGTGAGCAGCAGCGCGTCGTCGATCCCGGCCAGCAGACGGCGGGTCAGGTCCTCGGCGGCGGCGTCCCGCAGCGGCAGCACGACCACCGTGTCGTAGCCGTCCGGGGCCGGGCCCTCGGCCGCGAACGGCAACCGCAGCAGCGGCACGTGGCCGTCCCGTCGGCGCAGTTCCTCGGCCAGTTCGGGCTGGGCCCCGGCCAGCGCCCGGGCCTCGCCGAGCGACCAGCGCACCCCGCCGGTGGCGCTCAGCACGGCGGGCTCGTCGGTGACCGCGAGGACGGCGGCGAAGCCGACCCCGAAGCGGCCGACGGCGGGTTCCTCGCCGCGCTTGGAGGACGCGCGCAGGGTGGACAGCGACTCGACGGCGGCCGCGTCCAGCGGGGCGCCGGTGTTGGCCGCGGCGAGCACGCCGTCGGCGAGGGTCAGCCGCAGCCGGCCGGGGCCGTGGCCGGCCCGCACCGCGGCGTCGGCCGCGTTCTGCGCCAACTCGACCACCAGGCGGTCCCGGTAGCCGCCGAGCGCCAGCTCCTCCTCGGCGTTGGCGTCCTCCCGGAACCGGGCCGGCGAGGCGGCCCAGGCGTCCAGCACCCGCCGCCGCAGCGCGGCGCTCCCGAAGGGGTCCGCGAGGTACTCGTCCGTGCCGCTGCCGATGATCCGAGGTTCCACTGGACCTGCCGCCTTCCGCTGCCCTGTTCGTCGTAGGGCATTCTTCCCTGCCCCACCGACTGCTCCCGACCACGGCCCGGCCGCCGCCGAGCCCGGGAACGCCGACGGCCCGCCCCGGTTCGTCACCGGGGCGGGCCGTGCGGCCGGGACCTCAGGAGTGGCCGAGCTCCTCGGCCGGAGCGTCGGGCTCGACGGAGCCGGAGGTGCGGTCGGGGTGCAGCGGGAGCGGCTCGACCACCAGCTCGTCCAGGATCAGCTCGGACGGCGCCGGCGGGGCCGGGATGACGGCCGCCTCGGAGTGCCCGCCGCAGCCGTACGCGAAGGAGACGATCTGGCCGTCGGCCGGGCCGAACTCGTTGCCGCACACGCCGAAGGCCTGCCCGAGCGAGCCGCCGATCGGGACCAGGAAGCCGCAGCTCGCGCACGAGGCCGGGGCGGCCTGCGCCATCGGCGTGTGCGGGCCGTGGACCTTCTCCCAGCGCTCGGCGGCCAGGTGCAGGCCGAGCCGGGAGAGCACCCGGCTGCGGCCCAGGCCCAGCTCCTCGGCGACGGCGTTGATCCGGGCGCGGGCCGGGGCGGGCTGGACGTGCGGGTCGGTGAGGACCAGGTCCTCGTCGTCCACCAGGGCGACCGCGGAGTTCGGCGCGGGCTCGTCCTCGCCGGTCCAGCCGGGCTCCAGCCGCAGGTCGTCGGCATCGGTGGGCAGCAGGTCGCCCGGGCCCATGTCGCCGGGGCGCAGCCGGTCGCTCCACGGCACCCACTGCGGGGCGAGGACCGCGTCGGGGCCGGGCAGCAGCACGACCTCGTCCAGGGTGACGTTCTTGGCGCGCGGCGCACGGGCGACGGTGACCGCCCAGTGCCAGCCACGGTAGGCCGCGTCAAGGCACTCGAAGGTGTGGGTGACGACGCGGTCGGCGTCCGCCTGGACACCCAGGTGCGGCCCGACGGCCTCCGCACCGACGGCCTCCTCGGCGGCCTGGCGGGCGAGTTCGACGGCCTCGGCACAGAGCCGGTCGGGGGTACGGCTTCGCATCGCAGCACTCACGGCGTCGATTCTCTCCCAGTTCTTCTGTCGCCCACGGCGTGTTGCCTGATCCGTCGCGGCTCGGTGTCCCTCGTCCATTCTGCGCGACCCGGAGCCCCCTCGGGTACCGGCCGCGCCGCTCGACCGGCCTGCCGGCGCCCCGGCGGGTCGGCGGGTCGACCTTGGGCAGGCTACCCGCCGGTCGGTGCCCCGGCACAGTCCGGGGCGGACACGGCCGTCCCGGGGCCGCGCCGAGCGGAGCCCGGTCCCGCGTCGGCTCGGCGATTCTGGGGCAGGATGGGCTTGTGGCGGACCACGACCCGTCGCAGCACGCACTCCGCGCCCCGCAGGCCGGCAGCCCCGACCAGGCGGACGCCGTGCCGCGACAGCAGCCCCCGGTCCCCGGCGCGGGCGAACCGCGGCCGGCGGACGGTACCGAGGCGCCCTCCGGCCCCGTCGACCTCTCCAGGACCGGGGCCTCCGCCGCTCCCGCGGACCCCTCCGAGGCCCCGGCTCCGGACGCTCCCGGCCGGGCCGGGCGGGAGCCGCACGAGGACGGGGACGAGGGCCCCGGGCCCCGCCGGAACCTCCTGGTCCGCACCGCCTCCGCCATCGGCTCCCGCACCGGCAAGGTGGTGCACGGCACCGGTCGGCGGATCCGCCGGGCCACCGCCGCCGAGGGCGCCGGCGAGTCCGGCCTCGCGAAGCTGATCGAGTTGCACGCGCTCAACTCCTTCGGCGACATGCTGATCACCGTCGCACTGGCGTCCACCATCTTCTTCTCGGTGCCCACCGGCGAGGCCCGCGGCCGGGTCGCGCTCTACCTGCTGATCACGATGGCCCCGTTCGCCCTGCTGGCCCCGGTGATCGGCCCGCTGCTGGACCGCCTGCCGCACGGCCGCCGGGCGGCCATGGCGATGGCCATGCTGGCCCGGGCGGTGCTGGCCTGGACGATGGCGGGGGTGATCGTCGGCGGCGGCATCGCGCTCTACCCGGAGGCGCTCGGCGTGCTGGTCGCGTCCAAGGCGTACGGCGTGGTGCGCAGCGTGGTGGTGCCCCGGCTGCTGCCGAGCCGGCTGTCCCTGGTGAAGGCGAACTCCCGGGTCACCCTGGCCGGGCTGCTGGCCACCGGCGTGGCGGCCGCGGTGGGCGGGCTGCTGCACCTGATCGGGCCCGGCTGGCCGCTGCGCGGCGCCTTCCTGGTGTTCGTGATCGGCACCCTGATGGCCTTCCACCTGCCGCCCGCGGTGGACTCGGCCAAGGGCGAGCAGCGCGCCGTCCTGCACGCCGAGGTGCACGGCGAGGGCTCCCACCTGATCCACCACAGGCCGCCACCGGTCAAGGCCTCGCTGCGCACGGTCGGCCCTTCGGTGATCCTGGCGCTGCGGGCGATGTCGGCGATGAAGTGGCTGGTCGGCTTCCTGGTGATGTTCCTGGCCTTCCTGCTGCGGGAGGAACCGGTCGGCGGGCTGCGGCCGACGGTGGCGCTGGGCCTGGTGGCGCTGGCGGCCGGCACGGGCAACGCGCTGGGGTCGGTGCTCGGCTCCTGGCTGCGCACCCGGGGCCCGGAGGCGACGGTCACCGCGATGCTGCTGCTGGCGACCTGCGTGACGGCGGCGACCGCGCTCTGGTACGGCGTGGTGACGGTGGTTCTGGTCGCCGCGGTGGCCGGGATGGCGGCCTCGCTGGGCAAGCTGGCGCTGGACGCGCTGATCCAGCGGGACGTCCCGGAGGCGGTGCGGACCTCGGCGTTCGCCCGTTCGGAGACCCTGATGCAGCTGTCCTGGGTGGCCGGCGGGGCGGTCGGCATCCTGCTGCCGCTGAACGGGAAGCTGGGCCTGTCGATCGCCGCCGGGGTGGTCGGCCTGATGCTGCTGTGGACGCTCCGCTCGCTCTTCCGGGTGGGCCTGCGGCGGCACCCGACGGCGCCCCGGGTGGCCTGATCGGGGCGGGCGGCAACACGCGGTGCCGACCCCCGCGTCGCGTGATCGGCCAGGCCCGGTAGATTCTGACGCATGAGCCTCAATTCCCGTGTCATCGCCGCCCTCGGCGCCGTCGTCGTGGTCGGCGCCGCCACGGTGGGCACCTCCGTCGCCATCGCCGCCGACCAGACCGAGCACAGCTCCCACCGGGCCACCCTCACGGTCGGCAACTCCTCGGTCGAGACGGACCCGCTGTGCTGGAACGGCGGCAACCCGATCACCGAGGACCTCCAGCAGGAGTGCCAGGACAAGGCCACCGAGGCCCTCAAGAACGGCACGCTGCCCACCTCGGACGTGGTGGCGAGCGACCGGGTCGGCGTCGGGGTCTCCCCGAACGTGGCCGAGACCGGCTGGTGGGCCTTCACCAACGGCGGCTCGACCGGCCAGGGCGGCCGCTTCAGCCTGTTCTCGTACGCCAAGGGTCCGACCTGGTCGGGTTCCCAGCAGGCCAACAAGGTGCTGAACGCCAGCGGCAAGACCCTGGTCACCGTGGTCGAGGGCGACAAGAACTCGGACAACCCGATCGCCGTCTGGTACTTCCAGCTGAACACCCAGGACAGCTGACGGTCCCGAGATGACCGCACCCGCCGTCACCGACGGCCCCGACGAGCGGTCGGGCCCCGCCCGGGCCCGGCTGCTCGTCGTCGTCGCGGTGGCCGCCGAGGCCGAGGCCGTGCTGCGCGGCCTGCCCGGCGGGTCCGCAGCGCTGCCGCTGCCCGGGGGCACCCTGCACCGGGCCGGACGGGTGCCGGTGGACGTGCTGGCCGCCGGGGTCGGCCCGGCCGCCGCCGCTGCCGCCGCCTCCGCCGCGCTGGCGGCCCACCCGTACGCGCTGGCCGTCTCGGCCGGGATCGCCGGCGGTTTCGCCCCGCTCGCCCCGGTCGGCAGCACCGTGCTGGCCGACGCGATCGTGGCCGCGGACCTCGGCGCCGAGACCCCGGAGGGCTTCGCCGACGTCACCGAGCTGGGCTTCGGCACCGTCCGGCACACCCCGCCGCCGGCCGCCGTCGCCCTGGTCGCGCGGGCGCTGGCCGGCCCGGACCTCGCCGTCGGCCCGGTGCTGACCGTCTCCACCGTCACCGGCAGCGCCGGGCGGGCCGCCGAGCTGGCCGCCCGCCACCCGGGCGCCGTCGCCGAGGCGATGGAGGGCTTCGGCGTGGCCGAGGCCGCCGCCCGGTACGGCGTGCCGGCCCTCGAACTGCGCACCGTGTCCAATCCGGTGGGCCCGCGCGACCGGACCGCCTGGCGGATCGGCGAGGCGCTGGCCGCCCTGGAGCGGGCCTTCGCCGCGCTGCCCGTCCACGAACTGCCCGGGCCGGCCGCCGCCACCGGCCGCGCGGCACGAACCCACCAGGAGGCCGGCCGTGGCTGAACGGCTGAGCATCGCGTACTCGCCCTGCCCGAACGACACCTTCGTCTTCCACGCCTGGGCGCACGGCCTGGTGCCCGGCGCGGACGCCCCCGAGGTGACCTTCGCCGACATCGACGTCACCAACGGCCGGGCCGAACGCGGCGAACTGGACGTGCTGAAGATCAGCTACGGCGCGCTGCCGTGGGTCCTGGAGGAGTACGCCCTGCTGCCCTGCGGCGGCGCGCTGGGCCGCGGCTGCGGCCCGCTGGTCCTCACCCTGCCGGGCGTGGACTCCCCCGCCGACCTGGCCGGGAGGACCGTCGCGGTGCCCTCCGAGCGCTCCACCGCCTACCTGCTGTTCCGGCTCTGGGCGGCGAAGGCGGTGCCGGGCGGCTTCGGCGAGATCGTCGTGCTGCCGTTCCACGAGATCATGCCCGCCGTCCGGGACGGCCGGGTGGACGCCGGCCTGGTGATCCACGAGGCCCGCTTCACGTACCGGCAGTACGGCCTGCACAGCCTGGCCGACATGGGCGAGGCCTGGGAGCGGGAGACCGGTCTGCCGATCCCGCTGGGCGCGATCGTCGCCCGGCGCTCGCTCGGCGCCGAGCGGCTGCGGGCGATCGCCGACGCGATCCGCGCCTCCGTGCGGCAGGCCTGGGCGGACCCGGCGGCGAGCCGCGGGTACGTGCTGGCGCACGCCCAGGAGATGGACCTGGACGTCGCCGAGCAGCACATCGGGCTGTACGTCACCGAGTTCACCGAGGACCTCGGCGAGGAGGGCTACGCGGCCGTCCGCGCGCTGCTCACCCGGGCCGCCGCGGAGGGGCTGGTACCCCCGCTCGACCCGGGTGCGCTCGCGTTCTAGCCGCCGGTTCCGGCCCGCGGTCGCGGCTCGCGGTTCCGGCGGCCGGCTCCGGCCCCGCCGGTCAGATGTCGAACTGGTCGGCCACCGCCCGCAGCAGGCCGGCCAGCTTCTGGCCGGTCGGCTTGGCGGGGTAGCGCCCGCGCTGGAGGCCGGGCAGCACCGAGTCCAGCGTGGTGATCAGGTCCTGGACGATCGGCGCCATGTCGTCGGCGCTCCGGCGCTGGGCGGCGGCCACCGAGGGCAGCGCGTCCAGCAGCTGCACGGCCATCGCCTGGTCCCCGCGGTGCCCGGCGACCACGCCGAACTCGACCCGCTGGCCCGGCTTCAGCGACGTGACACCGTCGGGCAGCGCCTTGGTGTGGACGAAGACGTCGCCGCCGTCGTCGCGCGACAGGAAGCCGAAGCCCTTCGTCTCGTTGAACCACTTGACCTGGCCGGTGGGCATCTCGAACAGTCCTCGAATGGGTGTGAGGGATCCCGGCCCTGGCCGGGGATCACTGGGTGGTGGGAAAAGCGTCCGACCTCGGGTCGGCGCCCATGGGCGCTCATGGTCGGCACGCGGTCAAGGAGCAGACTAACGGTCCGTCACTGCCTCATCCGCGTTCCGCGAGGGAACCGCGTTCCGAGGCCCGGTCGGGGCGGCGGGAGCGGGATCTCGCGGTCACGGGCGACCCGGCACTGGCACGGCCGGGGCGCGGCTCCGCGCAGTCCATCGGCTCACACCCCCGGGTCTGAGGACGCGGGGCGCACCTGTAGCGCCCCTCGGCACCCCGTGCATACCCCCGCTCAACAGGGATCAAAACGTTCAGCTGCCGGGAAACTGCGCAACGTGACCGACCCGCTCCGGTCGACCGCCCCGGCGGCCGCTCTGCCAGACTGGGGGCAGTCCCGACCGGCCCGGAGGAGTGAGCAGACGTGAGCAGCCAGAGCGCCGACCCCGGCGACGTGTACGTCAAGGCCGGGGCGATCGTCTTCGGTCTCGGCGCACTCGCCACCCTGGTCACCTTCGTCCCGCTGTTCCTGCACCTGACGCCGCTGCCGACGGCCGCGTACTGGCTGAGCATGCTGATGCCGGCCGGTTTCCTGGCCGCGCTGACCGGGCTGCTGCTGAACGCGCGGGCCCAGCGCCGCCGGGTCGGGCCCGTCGGGTCCTGAGGGCCCGCCGCGGGCCCGGGCAGGGCCCGGCGTGCGGCCGGCGGACGGCGGACGGCGGACGGCGGACGGCGGACGGCGGACGGCGGACGGCCTAGCCTGCGGCCAGGTGCCCGGCGAGCCAGTCGGGGAAGCCGTTGAGGTCGTCCAGCACCACGTCCGCGCCCGCCTCGCGCAGCTCGACCGCGCTGTACGGGCCGGTGGGCACGCAGACCGCGACCGCGTCCGCGTGCCGGGCGCCCCGGATGTCGCCGAGGTGGTCGCCGACGTAGACGCTCGCGCCGTGCTCGCGCAGTGCCGCACCCTTGGTCTCCGCCCACAGGTCGCCGATCACGGTGTCCGCGACCAGCCCGGCGTGCTCCAGGTGGAGGCGGGCGTTCGGCTCGTACTTGCCGGTGATCACCGCGACCCGGCCGCCGTGGGCGCGGACCGCCTCGACCGCGGCGTACGCGCCGGGCAGGGCCGTGGTCGGGGCGAAGGCGTGGTCGCGGTAGAGCTCGCGGTAGCGGGTCATGGCCCGCTGCACCTCGTCCTCCGGGAACCAGTTGCGGATCTCGTCCACCAGCGGCGGACCGAGCCGGGTGACCACCAGGTCGGCGTCGATGTGGGTACCGGTCTCGGCGGAGAGCGCCAGGTAGGTGGCGCGGATACCCGGCCGGGTGTCCAGCAGCGTCATGTCGAGGTCGAAGCCGACGGTGAGCTGAGCGGTCGAGGTCGCGGGCATGGCGCCAGGCTACCCAACGGGGGCCGTGGACCACGAGGCAATTTGCCCGGGCTCCTGGGCTGAACTTAGGTTTGCCTCAGTTGTCTGCGGAGAGGGCCCATGACCGACACCAGCGCACCGCCCGGCGCGCCCCGCGCGCCGCGGCGCCGAATACTGTGGCTCGCCGCCGCCCTCGCCGTGCTGGCCGCCGCGGTGCTGCTGAGCCTGGCGGTCGGCAGCCGGACCGTCCCGTTCGGCGACACCCTCGACGCCCTGCTGCACGGCGGCGACACCGCCGACGCCGTGGTGGTCCGCGAGCTGCGGGTGCCGCGCACGGTCGTCGGGCTGGCCGTCGGCGCGGCGCTCGGCCTGGCCGGGGCCGTCATGCAGGGCCTGACCCGCAACCCGATCGCCGACCCCGGCATCCTCGGCGTCTCCCAGGGCGCGGCGGCCGGCGTGGTGGTCGCCATCTCCGGCTTCGGCGTCTCCACCCTCACCGGGTACGTCTGGTTCGGTTTCGCCGGCGCGGTGATCGCCACCGTGCTGGTGTACGGGCTGGCCGGGCGCGGCCGGGGCGGCGCCACGCCGATCAAGCTGGCGCTGGCCGGCTCGGCGATGTCCGCCTTCATCGCCTCGCTCAACACCCTGGTGCTGACCACCGACGCGGCCACCATGGACCAGTTCCGCTTCTGGCACGTCGGCTCGCTCTCCGGGCGGACCGCGGACGTGGCCTGGCAGCTGCTGCCGTTCCTGGCCGTCGGCACGGTGCTGGTGGTGGCGGTGGCGCGCGGGCTGGACGCGCTGGCGCTCGGCGACGACACCGCGAAGGGACTGGGCGCCAGGACCGGCCTGGTCCGGGCGGTCGGCGCGCTCGGCGCGACCGTCCTGACCGGCTCGGCGGTGGCGGCGGCCGGGCCGATCGCCTTCGTCGGCCTCGCCGTCCCGCACGCGGCCCGCGCGGTGGCCGGCGCCGACCACCGCTGGATCCTCGCCTTCTCCGCCGTCCTCGGCCCGGCGCTGCTGCTGCTCGCCGACACCCTCGGCCGGGTCCTGTTCCCGCCGTCCGAGGTCCCGGCGGGCGTGATGACGGCGCTGGTCGGCGTCCCGGTGCTGGTCGCCCTGGTCCGCCGCCGGAAGGTGGTGGCGGCATGAGCTCGGTGTCGCTGCGCGGCTACTCGGCCGTCCGGGCCGGGCGCGCGTCGTTCCTGGTGCACCGGCGCTCGGTGGCCGTCGCCGTCGGGCTGCTGGTGGCGCTGGCGGCGACCGTGGTGGCCGCGCTCTGCCTGGGCGAGTCCACCGTCGCGCCGGGCGAGGTGGTCAAGGTGGTGCTCGGACGGCCGAGCCCGCACGAGCTGGTGGTCGGCGAGTTCCGGCTGCCCCGGGTGGTGGTCGGGCTGCTGGTCGGCCTGGCGCTCGGGCTGGCCGGCGCGCTGGTCCAGACCGTCGCCCGCAACCCGCTGGCCAGCCCGGACGTGGTGGGCGTGACCTGGGGCGCGACCGCCACCGTGGTCGGCCTGACGGCGTACGGCGTGGTCGGCTCGACCGGCCAGGCCCCGTACGCGGCGGTGGCCGGCGGCGTGCTGGCCGGGCTGCTGGTGTACGCGCTGGCCTGGCGACGCGGCCTGCACGCGCAGCGCTTCGTGCTGATCGGCATCGGCATCAGCGTCGCGCTGTCCTCCCTGACCTCCGTCTTCCTCACCAAGGGCGACGGCTTCCAGGCCCAGGCCGCCAAGGTCTGGATGACCGGCAGCCTGAACGGCGCCGGCTACGACCAGGCCGGCTGGCTCGCCTGGGTGCTGCTCGCCGCCCTGCCGGTCGCGCTGTGGGCCGCCCGGGCCCAGCGGTCGATCTCCTTCGACGACGCCACCGCCGTGGGCCTGGGCCTGCGCCTGGACCGGATCCGCCTCGGCATGGCGCTGCTGGGCATCGTGCTGGCCTCCTGCGCGGCCGGGGCCGCCGGGCCGGTGGACTTCGTCGCGCTGATGGCCCCGCAGATCGCGCTGCGGCTGGCCCGCTCGGCGCAGGTCCCGCTGTTCTGCTCGGCGCTGACCGGCGCGCTGGTGGTCGTCCTCGCCGACCTGATCGCCCGGCGGCTGCTGGCTCCGACGGAGCTGCCGGTGGGCGTGGTGACCGGCATGGTCGGCGCACCGTACCTGATGTGGCTCCTGATCCGTTCCCGCCGTGGAGGTTCCTGATGTCCGATCACCGCCTGGAGGCCCGGGGCCTCACCCTGGCCTACGAGGCGCGCACGGTCGTCGAGGGCCTGGACGTGGCCGTTCCGGACGGGCGGGTGACGGTGATCGTCGGCCCGAACGCGTGCGGCAAGTCGACCCTGCTGCGGGCCCTCGGCCGGCTGCTGAAGCCGGTCCGGGGCGCGGTGCTGCTGGACGGCGAGGAACTGGCGCGGATCCCGACCAAGCGGATCGCCCAGCGGCTCGGCCTGCTGCCGCAGTCGCCGACCGCCCCCGAGGGCATCTCGGTGGCGGACCTGGTCGCCCGCGGCCGCCAGCCGCACCAGAGCTGGTGGCAGCAGTGGTCGCCGGAGGACGAGGCGGCGGTCGCGGAGGCGCTGGAGCGCACCTCCACCGCCGACCTGGCCGAGCGGAGCATGGACGAGCTGTCGGGCGGCCAGCGCCAGCGCGCCTGGATCGCGATGGCGCTCGCCCAGGGCACCGACATCCTGCTGCTGGACGAGCCGACCACCTACCTGGACATCGCGCACCAGGTGGAGGTGCTGGACCTGGTCCGCCGGCTGAACGTCGAGCGCGGCCGGACCGTCGTCGCGGTGCTGCACGACCTCAACCAGGCCGCCCGGTACGCGGACCACCTGGTGGCGATGCGGGACGGCCGGGTGGTGGCGCAGGGCGCGCCCGGGGACGTGGTGACGGCCGAGCTGGTGCGGGAGGTGTTCGGGCTGGACTCGGTGGTGGTGCCGGACCCGGTGACCGGCACTCCGCTGGTCGTTCCGGGCGCCCCCTGGGCGGCACTCACCCCCGACGGCACCCACGCTTAACGGCACTTCAGCTGCCATTTCGGACATAATCGACGGCGCCCCGCCCCCACCGCGCCGCCAGAGGACCGCCGATGCCCCGGATCTCCCGCCGCACCCTCCTCACCGGTCTCGGCGCGGGCGCGCTCGCGGCGGCCGCCGGCTGCACCGCCCGGCGCCCGGCCCCGCCGACCGCGGACGGCCTCACCACCGGCGCCACGCCGTCCCCGGCCCCGGTCGCGCCGGTGACGGTGAACGCCGCCACCGGTCCGGTGGTGGTGCCGGGCGCGCCGATGCGGGTGGTCGTGCTGGACACCGACGTGCTCGACTCCGCGCTGACCCTCGGCATCACCCCGGTCGGTGCCGCCCTGCCGGGCCGCGACACCAGCTACCCCGAGTACTGGCCGGCCTCCCGGACCGCCGGGATCCGGCTGGTCGGCCCGGCCGGCGCGCCCGACCTGCCGACCGTACGGGCGCTGCGGCCGGACCTGATCCTCTCCAACCAGACCCGCGACGGCGACCGCTACGAGCAGCTGCGGGACATCGCCCCGACCGTGCTCACCCAGACCGCCGGGGCGCCGTGGAAGGCGAACGTCCAGGTGCACGCCCAGGCGCTGGGCCGGGAGGCGGCCGCGGCGGCCTTCGCCGGCGCGTACCAGAAGCACGCCGGGCAGGTGGCGCAGGCGCTGGCGGCGGCGAGGGCGTCGGGGCGCAGGGTGAGCCTGGTGCGGTTCGTGGAGGGCGGCGGCATCCGGCTGTTCGGCCGGCAGAGCTTCCCCGGGACGGTGCTCGCCGACGCCCAGGTGGGCCGGCCGGACGCGCAGAACGTCGACCAGTCGGACTTCGAGATCCCCCCGGACCAGCTCGCCAGGGCCGACGGCGACCTGCTGCTGTACGCGACGTACGGCGGTGCGGAGGCGTCGGGCGCCAACGCCGTGCTGGCGAGCGCGGGCTGGCAGGCGCTGGGGGCGGTCAGGGGGCACCGGGCGTTCCCGGTGGACGACCAGCTGTGGTTCCAGGGGATCGGCTACACCGGGGCCAACTACCTGCTGGACGAGTTGCAGCGCTTCATGGGGGCGTAGGAGCCCTGGAGGCCCGTCTCAGCGCGTCCCCGCGTAGCGGGCCGGGGAGACGCCGACGGCGGCGGTGAAGTCCCGGGTGAGGTGCGCCTGGTCCGCGTAGCCCAGCTCGGCGGCGAGCGCGGCCAGGTCCAACCCGCCGTCCGCACCGGCGCGTTCGGCGGCCTCGTGGAGGCGGGCGCGGCGCAGCACCCACTTCGGGGAGGCGCCCACGTACTCGGCGAACAGGCGCTGGAGGCGGCGGACGGTCAGGCCCAGTTCGGCGGCCAGCCCGTCCACCCGGCACAGGTCCGGCGCGCCGGTGATCCGGTCCACCATGGCGGCGACCTCGGCGGCGACCGGGTCGGGCGCGGGCAGCCGGGGGCGGAGGAAGGCGTCGGCGAGGGCGGCGGCGCTGCCGGGCGCGCCGAGGACCTCCGCGCAGACCCGGTCGGCCTCGGGCCCGAAGTACTCGGCGGCGGGCACGGAACGGTCGGCCAGCCCGCTCACCGGGTGCCCGGCGAAGGGGCGGAAGGCGCCGGGGCGGAACCGCACGCCCAGGACGTGCCCGGCGCCCTCCAGGCGGCGCACGAAGAGCGAGCGGTCCACCCCGTACACGCGCGCCCGCGGGGCCTCGAACACCAGGTGGACGTTGGGGTGGGCGAGCACCTTCTGCTCGTACGGCGGCAGGCCGTGCAGGTCCCAGCGGACCAGCCAGTAGTACTCGACGAACCGCGCCACGGCCGGGTCGGGCGCGAGCCGGTCCACGGTGATCAGCTCCGCCGCCCGGGCGGGGTGGAGCACGCCGCGGCCGAGGTCGGAGGGGTCCGGGGGATCCGGGGACTCCGGGGGATCCGGGGGGTCGATCGCCATGCCGCCAGGCTAGGGCGTGTCCGCCCTGGAGCCGTCGCGTTTCTTCAAGACGAGCCGGTGCCCCCTGCCCCAGAATCGACGCCATGAACGCCCACCCGATGCACCCCTTCCTGGCCCGCGCCGCCTCCGTGGCGGCCGGGGTCGCCGCCGCCGTCCCGGCCGACCGGCCGCTGGACGGGCCGACGCCCTGCACGGAGTTCGACACCCGTGCGCTGATCAACCACTGGGTGCTCTACACCTCGCACGGACTGGAGCACCGGGCCCGGCGGACCGAGCTGCCCGAGGAGCTGGGCTCGCGCGACTTCACCGCCGACGCCGACTGGCGCTCCGCCTACGCGGCCCAGCTGGAGCGGGCGGTCGCGGCCTGGGCGGACCCGGCCGCCTGGGAGGGCGACGTCGACCTCGGCGGCTCGCCGGTGCCCGCGGTCGGGATCGCCCGGATGCTGGTGCTGGAGCTGCTGCTGCACGGCTGGGACGTCGCCCGGGCCACCGGCGGGCGGATCGAGGTCGACGACGAACTCGCCCTGCTGGTCGGGGAGATCGTGGCGGAGAACGCCGAGCTGTACCGGCAGTACGCGGGCTTCGCGGCGTCGGTGGCGCTGCCGGATGACGCCTCCGCCTGGGACCGCGCGCTGGCCGCCTCGGGACGCGATCCGCGCTGGAAGGCCTGAGCCCGAGCCGGAAGGCCTGAGCCCCCGGAGGGCGAGGGGTCGACGCCTCCGCGGCCGCGTCCGACGATCACTCGAAGCGGAGCGCCGCCCGGAGCCTGGCCCGCAACAGCCGTACGGCCGGGGACGGTTGGTCGTGGCGGGCGACCAGGCCGAGCCGGGCGCAGGTGGCGGCGTCGGCCAGCGGGACGGTCCGCAGCCCGGCGTCCTCGGCGCCCGCGACGGAGGACGCGCTGAGGACGGCCACGCCCGCGCCGCGCTCGGCGAGCCGGAGCAGCGCGACCGGGGAGCTGGCCTCGATGTCCACCCGCGGGTCGAGGCCGAGCCGACGGCAGGAGTCCTGGTAGGCGGCGCGGATGCCGGTGCCCGGGGAGAGGCAGAGGATCTTCTCGCCCCGCAGGTCGGCGAGTCGCAGCCGCGCCCGGTCGAGCGGGTGCCCGACGGGTACGACGGCGGCGATCGGCTCGTCGACGGCGACGGTGGCCTCCAGGCCCGGGGACACCTCGCCCGCGTAGCCGATCAGGGCCAGGTCGAGGGAGCCGGCCAGGACCTGCGCCTGGAGGTCCTCGGAGTGCCCCTCGTGCAGGCTGAGTTCGATGCCGGGGTGGCTGCGGCCGAGGTCGGCGACGGCGTCCAGGAAGGGCGGGATCGAGCAGCCCATGATCATGCCGAGCCGGACCCGGCCGCGGACGGCGTCGGCGAACTCGGCCGCCGTGTGCCGGATGGCGTCGAGGGTGGCCAGCGCGTTCTTCGCCAGCGGCAGGACCGCCTCGCCGGCCGGGGTCAGACGCACCTGCCGACCGGCCCGGTCCAGCAGCTGCTGGCCCAGTTCGCGTTCCAGCTTGGCCACTTGGGTGCTGACGCCGGACTGGCTCACGTGCAGCCGGGCCGCGGCGGCGGTGAAGGTGCCCTCGTCGACCACGGCGGCGAAGTAGCGCAGCTGGTGCATCTCCATAGCCGGTGACGATATGCGACCGGGCGCTCCATCCGCTCGGCCGATCGGCCCGTCGGAGGAACGGCGGACCGACGAGCGGGCCGTGGCCGCGCGGGGCGGTCACGGCCCGCCGGGTGTCACCGGCGGCGGTCCTTGTCCCGGAGCTCCTTGTCCCGGAGCTCCTGGCCCCGGAGCTCCTTGTCCCGCAGGTGCCCGGACTTCCCGTCGGGCAGGTCGGCCTCGATGCGCTCCTTGCGCACCCGGCCGGTGACGGTCTGCTCCTCGACGCGTTCCTCGGTCACCAGCCGCACCCGCTCGACCGGGACGGCCTCGGTGCGCACCACCGGCCGCTCCGCGTGCAGGGTGACCTCGTACTCGGCCTCCGAGATGAGCTCACCGGACATCGCGGCGCCCCGGTTGGCGTCGGTGATGGGTTCGTGCTCGATGTGGACCTCCTCGTGCCGCACCGGCACGGTCTGCCGCTCCTCCTCGGTGACGACGTACTTGCGCAGCTTCGCGTGGCCGGCTTCGTACCGCTCGACGCCGACGCTCATCCGCTCCTCGGAACGGGTCATCGCGCTGTCCTTGTCCAGGTGGCCGGCGGTCCGCCCGGTGGCGGCGGCGCCCGGAGCGGCGGCGGCGCGCGTGGTGGCGGCCGGGCTGATGCCGGTCGTACCGGCCGTACCGGCGCGGCCGGTCGCCGCGGAGGTGCCGGCCGCACTGCCGGCCGCGGCACCGGCGCCCGCGGCGGCGGCGGTACCACCGCCCGCGCGGGCCCAGCCGCCCTCGCCGGGCTGGTTGGCGGACTTCCAGGCTTCGTCCCAGGCGATGCCGTAGTGCTGGTAGAGCCGGCGTTCCTCCCGCTCGGAGAGGTGTCCGGTGCTGTCCACGTCCACCAGCGGCGCGTCCTTGACCTTCTCCTTCGGGTACGGCACCTCCAGGTGGTCGTCGACGACGCGGGCGTCGCGGATCGGCACGAAGGACTCACTCGCACCGAACCAACCGGTCTTGACGCTCACCCACTCCGGTTTTCCGGTGGCGTCGTCAAGGAACATGTGGTCCGCTTTGCCGATCTTGTTGCCCTGGGCGTCATGGACGGGGTGGTGCAGCATGGAACGGGCCTGCTGTTCAGTGATCACGATTCACGCCTCCTTCACATTCCAGCTCTGAGCGCTTTACCGGGCCCGGCGGTCCGAAACCACCTCAGCTGACATTCGCTCAGAGTGACGACGGCGCGGGACCGCTCACGCTCCGTGTGGCATTTTCATCACCAGAAGAGATGGGAACCATCAGATTCATCTGTTGGACGGATGACTCGGACGGTCGGAGGATGGAGGCATGACGACGACGAAGAGCGCGCGCGAGATTGCCGAGACCTACTTCACCGCCTGGGAGGTGGGCGAGTTCGACACCGTCCGTGACCTGCTGGCCGACGACGTCGACTTCGTCGGGGCCCTGGGGACGGCCTCCGGGGTGGAGGAGGCGCTGGCCGGGCTCAAGGGGCTCGGCCGGGTGCTGGAGAAGATCGACGTGAAGGTCCGGGTGGCCGAGGGCGACGAGGTGATCACCTGGTTCGAGCTGTGCACGAGCATCGCCCCGCCGGCGCCGACCGCGAACTGGATGCACGTCGAGGACGGCCGGATCACCCGGATCCGGGTGACCTTCGACCCGCGCGGGCTGCTCGCCGGCTTCGGCGGCTGAGCGGCCCCGGCCCCTCACCGAGCGGCCGGTCACCGAGTGCCGCTCGGTGACTGCCGCTCACCGGGTGACCGCTCACCCGAGCGGTCACTCCCGCAGGCGGCGTACGACGGGGCGCGCTACGACTGAGGCGAAGGACCCACTCATTCCACTCCCCCTCCGGGAGCCCCGCCATGAACGAACGGACGACCCCGCGCCCCACCGTCGGCGTCACCGTGCACCAGGTCCAGCCGGACGGGTCGGCCGGTCCGGCCCTCGCCCACGGCCTGCTCCTCGGCCCTCGGACCGTCCTGGTGCCCGAACCGCCGAGGACGGTCGGCGACCCGTGGCAGAGCCTCGCCGTCCGCATCACCGTCGACCCCGAACCCGGCGACAGCGCCGAGGCCCTGCGCGTGGCCGGCATCAGGCTGGCCCCCCTCGACACCGGCGACGTCCGGACCGCGGCGGCGTTCCTGACCCTGCTCACGCCGTCGCGGCACGCGACCGCCCCCGAGGAGGTCACCCGGGACCGGCTCGACGAGGCCCTCCGGCAGTACCACGGCGACCTGTGGGCCGTGCACGCGGCACTCGGCTACCCGGTCCGTCCGCCGGAACACGCCGCCGCGCCGGAGCCCTGGTGGTCCGACGTCCCGGTCGAGGGGTTCCGGGAGTTCGACGACTCCTGGTGCTGCCTCGGCACGAACACTTCGTGCTGCCGGGAGCTCCGGCTGTGACGGACGGTGTCCGCCGCCGGAGGTCACCGACCGTCACGGCGGCGGACACCGCGCTGGCGCTGGCGATCACCGTCCCCGACGTCTTCTTCTACGCGGCCCCGCTCGCGCCGGACACGAGCGGGGCCGACCAGCTGCTGCTGGCCGCGTTCGCCCTCCCGGAGGCCGTCGCCCTGACCTTCCGCCGGCGGTGGCCGACGGCGGTGTTCGGCGTCGTCTGGGCCGCCGCCGTGGGCGCGGCCCTGCTCTCCCTGACCACCGACTTCCAGTTCGGCCCGTTCTTCGGTGTGCTGATCGCGCTGTACACGGCGGCCCGGCAGAGTGGCCGGACCGCCGCCGTCGCGGCCCTCGCGCTGACGGGCCTGCCGATCGCCCTGGGCATCTGGTACCCGATCGCCACCGGGGCGGCGGGCCCCGGCCGGCAGACGACGATCATCATCAGCGGCCTCGCGTTCTACCTGCCGGTCACCGCCGTCGCCTGGAGCGCCGGCCGGTGGGTCCGCGCCGCCGCCCTCGCCGCCGAGCGCGACCAGCGCGAACTCGCGCGCGCCCGCGAAGCCGTCCGCAGCGAACGCGTCCAGATCGCCCGCGAGTTGCACGACATCGTGGCCAACGCGGTGGCCGTCATCGTGTTGCAGGCCGACACGGCCCGCAGCACGGCGTCCGCCGACGCGGACCGCCTGGCCCGCGCCCTCGGCGACATCGAGGCGCTCGGCCGCAACGCGATGGCCGAACTGCGCCGCATGTTAAGGGTGTTGCGCAGCGCGGACGTACCCGTGACGCAGACGACCGGACGCGGACTCGCCGACCTGGAGCCGCTCCTGGAGGACGCCCGACGCGCCGGAATCCTGATCGATCTGGAGGTGCGCGGCACCCCGGCCCACCTCGACGACAGCGTCGACCTGACGGCCTACCGGCTGGTCCAGGAGGCCGTCACCAACGTCATCAAGCACTCCGGCCCCGGCAGCCACGCCTCCGTGCAGATCGACTGGTCCGAGGTGCTGGCCCTGGAGGTGGTCGACGACGGCGCCGGCCGCCGCCCCGAGGCCCGCCGGGAGCTGTCCACCGGCCACGGCCTGCTCGGACTCGCCGAGCGCATCGCGCTGTTCGGCGGCGAGCTGACCGCCTCGCCCTACCTCTCGGGCTTCCGGGTCACCGCCACCCTGCCGCTCTCCCCGCCCCCCACCGCGGCGGACTGACCGGCCGGGCCGGCCGGCCGCTCACTGCTCCTGCGCGTACCTGGTGGTGAAGCCCAGGACCGCCACGTACCGGCCCCCGGCCGGCTCCGTGACCTCGCCCGGCCGCACGGGCTGCCAGGTCAGGTACTCGGACCGCTGCCCCTCGTCGTTCCGGTAGCGCCGGTCGCCGTACTTCTCGTACCAGTAGTCCTCGCCGGAGGTCAGGAGTTCGGGGCCCGGCGGCCGGGCGACGCTCACGTGCAGCTCGGTCCGCACCGCCTCGCCCGTCGACAGCTCGAACTCCACGGACGGCGAGATCGGCCGGGCCGCCGCCTCCGCCACCTCCTCCGGGGTGGGGTCGGCGGGCGGCTGGTGGTCGTACTCGTCGGCCGCGACCAGGCCCTTCCACCGCTGCGAGCTCAGCCAGCCCTGGCCGTCCAGGTACCGGTCCAGATCGGCCAGCCGGGAGCGGACGTCGTCCCCGTCGAAGGCCAGGTAGACGTTCACCGTCCGTTCGCAGGCCGTCGGCAGCCACTTGCCCCGGGCGAACAGGTCACCGCGGTAGTCGGTCCGGCACACGTCGACCGTCGACCGTCCCAACTCCGCTGCCCACGGCAGCAGCTCGGGCAGCCGGTCGATCCGGCCGGCCATCCGCTCCTCGGCCGCCCGACGGGCCTCCCCGGTCGCCGCGTCCCGCGCCAGCCCCGGGACGTCCGGCGGGTCCGGGATGGCCGTGTCGCGGTACTGCCGCCACCCCGCCCAGCCGACGGACACCACCGCCGCCGCCAGCACCGCGATCAGCGCCCACCGCAGCCAGATCCGAACCACATCCACCCCCGGCCTCCGCACACCCCGCTCGGGCATCGTACGGGCGCGAACGCGGAACCGGGCGGGCGGTGCCGTCCGACACGGGAGACCGGTGCGTCCGGCCCCCCGTGCGGGACGGCGGCGTTCAGGCCTTCGCGTCGGCCTTCGCGTCGGCCTGCCAGGCGGCGCGCTGGCGCAGCGCGATCCGGTTGCCGTCCGGGTCGACCGCCTCGATCCGGATGCCGAAGCCGTAGTCCTCCGGCTCCGGCTGCTCGAAGGTCACACCGCGCCCGCGCAGCACCTCGAAGTCCGCCCGCAGGTCGTCGGACTCGATGAACACCGGCCCGGGCACTCCCACTCCGGGCTGCCGCCCGGCCGGCAGTCCGGCCGACTCCGGGTGCGGCCACAGGACGATCTCCGGCCCGCCGCCCGGGACGGCCACGGTGAGGAACCGCCCGTCCGGGCCCGGGTGGTCGATCCGCTTCTCCAGGCCGAGCCCGTCGACGTAGAACTCCAGGGCGCGGTCCTGGTCGGTCACGTAGACCGTCACGTACATGATGTTCGTCAGCATCCTGCTCTTCCTCCGTACCGTCGGTGTTGCCCCACTGCCCCACCGACGGATCCCGGCGGCCGGATGTGACGGCCGCCCGCCGCTCGGCCGTGGCTCATCCGCAGCCGGAGCTCAGCCCCCGGAGCGGATCGGCTCGCCCGTCCGGTGCAGGTGGGCGAAGATCTCCCGGTAGGAGCGGAACAGGCCCGTCTCGCAGTACGGGACGCCCTTCTCGGCGCAGAACTCCCGGGTGATCCGGGCGGCCCGCCCGAGCGCCGGGGTCGGCATGCTGGGGAACAGGTGGTGCTCCACCTGGTAGTTGAGCCCGCCCATCACCGAGTCGACGAGCAGCCCGCCGCGGACGTTGCGCGAGGTGAGCACCTGGCGGCGCAGGAAGTCGAGCCTCATCCCCGGCGTCACCATCAGCATGCCCTTGTGGTTCGGGGCGAAGACGCAGCCCAGGTAGACGCCGAGCAGCGCCTGGTGCACCGCGAGGAAGGCGACCGCCTTGCCGACCGGGAGGGCGGCGAACACCAGCCCGAAGTAGGCCGCGAAGTGGACCACCAGCAGCACGCCCTCCAGTACCGGGCGCTTCATGACGGGGCTGCGCAGCGCGCGGAAGCTGTTGAAGCTGAGGTTCAGGCCCTCCAGCAGGAGCAGCGGCACGAACAGGTACGCCTGCCGGCGGCCGATGAACCGGGCGAGGCCGCCCGCCTGCCGGGCCTGCCGCTTGGACCACACCAGGAGGTCGGGGGCGACGTCCGGGTCCCGCTCCTCGTGGTTCGGGTTGGCGTGGTGGCGGGTGTGCTTGTTCATCCACCAGCCGTAGCTCATGCCCATCAGCAGGTTGGCGGCGATCCGGCCGCCGATCTCGCTCGGCAGCCTCCGGTCGAAGACCTGACGGTGCGCCAGGTCGTGGGAGAGCAGGGCGATCTGGGCGAACACCACGGACATCGCCGCCGCCAGGCCGAGCTGCCACCAGGTGTCGCCCAGCGCGAACAGGGCGTACCAGCCGCCGAGGAAGGCGGCGAGCACCAGGCCCGCGCGGACGGCGTAGTAGCCGGGGCGCCGGGCGAGCAGGCCCTCGGCGGCTATTCGGCGGGTCAACTGGGCGAAGTCGCTGCCGCCGCTCCCCGCCCGGGGGGCGGGGGCTTCGGGGGCTTCGGTCGTCATCACGGGCTGCGCGGGCATGCCCAGAGTCTGGCCGCGACCGGCCCGCCCGCAGAACGGGGAAAGCACCCGTCCGGTACGGGTGTTAACCCCCTTGCCGCCACGGGTGCCGGCCCGAGGCGGGGGGTGCCGGCCCGAGGCGGCGCCACGCCGAGGCCGTCAGGAGCGCTCCGCCGGACCGCCGAGCGCGGCGCGGACCAGGCGGGTGACGGCCGGGGTGGCGGCGGTCAGGGCGCCATCGCCGTCCGGCGTCCCGGCCGCCGCCTCCTCCTTCGCCTCCGCCTCCGCCTCCGCCTCCGTCGCCAGCGCGTCGTAGGTCTCGAAGGCGGTGAGGACGAAGAGCAGGCCCGCCGCGTCCGGCGGGGCGGCGGGCAGGCGGCCGGTCAGCACGGCGGCCCCCTCGCGGCGGCGGGCGTCGCGGTCGGCGATGACCCGGCCCACCTCCTCGTCGAGCGCGGCGAGGGCGCGCAGCCGGCGGGTGCAGACCCGGTCGACCGCCCAGAAGCCGCCCATCACCTCCACGAAGCGGTCCACCGCCGCCCAGGGGTCGGCCAGGGTGAAGGCCTCGGCGAGCCGGGCCATGCCGCCCTGTTCGGCGAGGGCGTCGCAGACCGCCTCGAGCAGACCCGCCTTGGAGCCGAACTGGTAGTAGACGGTCGCCCGGGCGACGTCAGCGCGGCGGGCGACGGCGTCCAGCGAGACCCCGCCGGTCTCGGCCAGGTGCGCGCGGGCGGCCGCGACGATCCGGGCGCGGGTCTCGTCGACCTCCGCCTGCCGCTGTCCCATCCGGTAGGACCGGGGGCTCATCCCGCTCGCCTCCACTCGTTCCGTGTGAACTGGCAGTATCGCCGATCGGTTCACCCGGGCCGGGCCGCCCCGGCGTCCGGCGGGGCGCCGCCCCCACCGTTCAGAGCATGATCCGCCCGCCGCTGACGTCCAGGGTCTGCCCGGTGATCCAGGAGGACGCGTCGGAGGCCAGGAAGAGCACGGCCGAGGCGATGTCCTCCGGCTCGCCGAGGCGGCCCAGCGGGTGCGCGGCGGCGACCGTGGCCCGCACCTCGGGCGGCATCTGCGCGGCGGTCCGCTCGGTGCGGACGGCGCCCGGCGCGACGGCGTTGACCCGTACGCCCGCACCGGCGACCTCCAGGGCGAGGTGCCGGGTGAACATCAGCACGCCCGCCTTGGCCGCGGCGTACGCGGCCGACGCACCGCTGGGCAGCCGGCCCGCCGTGGAGGCCATGGTGACGATCGAGCCGCTGCCGCGGGCCAGCAGGCCGGGCAGGAAGGCCTGGACGGTGAGGAAGGTGGCGGTGAGGTTGCCGTCCAGGACGGCCCGCCAGTGCTCCTCGGTCTCGCGGACGGTGGGCACCGGGTAGCCGTCGCCGCCGACGAAGGCGGCCAGGACGTCGACCGGGCCGAGGTCCTGTTCGATCCGGGCGGCGGCGGAGCCGAGCGCCGTCGCGTCCGTGCAGTCGGCGACCAGCCCGAGTGCCCGGGCGCCGTCCGCCCGCATCCGCTCGGCCACCTCCGTCAGCGCCGCCTCGTCGCGGCCGAGGACCGCGACGGCCGCACCCTGCCGGGCGAAGGCTCGGGCGGTCTCCGCGCCGATGCCCCGGCTGCCGCCGGCGATCACGACCACCCGGCCGTCCAGATCGGGGTACCGAGTCTGCCGAACTCCCATGTTCCATCGCTCCTTTGGTCGCGCACTCGCGCTGTGCCGTGGTTCACTTGATTTCATTCATACAGTCCGTCTGAATGAATGACAAGCACCGCCCCGGTGCCCGGTCACGAATCGCAAGTCGCACATCCCGAATCCCGAGTCACGGGAATCCCGAGGAGGAACCGATGAGGATCGCAGTCGTGGGAGCCACCGGACGCACCGGCCGTCTGGTGGTCGACCTGGCCCTGGCGGCCGGGCACACCGTCACAGCCGTCGCCCGCGACCCCGACCGGCTACCGCACTACGCGCACGGCACCCCGCTCACCGCGCGGGCCGACGTCGGCCGACCCGGCTCCCTGCACGGCCCGCTGGACGGCCAGGACGCCGTCGTCGCCGCCCTCGGCACCACCGGCCGCCGGGCCACCACCGTCTTCTCCGACGGCGCCCGGGAGTTGACCGCGGCGGTCCGCGCCGGCGGCGCCGGGCACCTGGTGACGATGAGCTCGGCGGGCCTGGACACCAGCCGGCTCCCGTTCGCCCAGCGGGTGGTGACCGGGCTGGTGGTCGACCGGCTCTACCGGGAGGTCCACCACGACCTCGCCCGGATGGAGGCGGTGCTCGCCGGGTCCGACACCGCGTGGACGGTCGTCCGGGTGCCGATGCTCACGGACGGACCGCCGTCCGCGGGCCCCCAGGTCTCGTACGACCGGCCGCTGCCCCGCGCCGGCACCGCCACCCGCGCCACCGTCGCCCACTGGATCGTCGGCCACCTCGGTGACCCGGCGACCTTCCGCCACCTGGTCCACCTCGCCGACGACTGACCCGACCGCTCGGAGAGATCCGGGAGACCCGAGAGAGCCGGCCACCCCGGCGGCACCCGCACCGCCCCGGCTCAGCCCTGCTGCGGCGGGCGGCGGCGCATGGCGAGCAGCAGCAGGACCACCGCCGACAGCACGGCGGACACCCGCAGCACGTCCGGGGCCGCCGACCAGCTGATCTGGCCCAGCGGCGAGCCAGACTGGAGGCCGCCGCCCTGGCCACCAGCCTGCTTGGCCTGCCGCATGGAGAGAAGGGTGGTCGCGCTCATCGTGGCCAGCGGGATGCCGAGGACCACGAACTTGCGCATCAGGTCGGAGATCTGACGGGACAGGTAGCCGAGGCCCCAGCCGGCCAGCATGGCGGGGAAGAAACCGGAGACCGCCCCGCCGACCAGCAGGCCGCAGGAGAGCAGGATCAGCGGGGAGGGCTTGCGGGCGGGCGCGCCCTGCTCCGCCTCCTTGCCCTTGCCCTTGGTCTTGCCCTTGCCCTTCCTGCCCCCGGCCTTCCCGGCGGCGGCCCCGGGCTGCGCGGGAGGAGCGGCGGGGGTGGGGGCCTGCTTGCGCCGGCCCCGGCGCGGCTTCTTCTTCGGGTCCGCGGGATCCGCCGCGGGCTCGGCCGGCGCCGCGGTCTCCTCGCCGGTGCGCTGCTGGGGGACCGGCTTCGGCGCGGGCTGCGGCCCGTCCGAGAAGTCGAAGAGCGTCATGGTCCACGGGCCGGTGCTGGACACCGTGGGCGGCGGGATCGCGTCCGCCCGCTCCCCGGCCTCGGCCAGGTCCGGCAGGTCCAGCGGCACGGACGGGATGCCGGCCGCGCTCGGCGCCGGCGGCTCGTACACGCTGTCGGGGTCGGGGTCGGGGTCGGGATCCGGGACGGGAGCGGGACCGGGAGCGGACGGGACCTCGGCGGCCCCGTCGGACGCGCGCTCCCCGGAGCCGCCGCCCGGGCCGCCGCCCGAACGCTCGCTCCAGGGCCCGCTCTTGCGCCACCACTCGCCGTCCGTCATCACCGACCACCCCGCCTCACCCGTACCGGCCGCCCACCGAACCGCCCTCGGCGTGACGCTACCCACCCCGCCCCCGCCCGCGCGAGTCCGTCCGCGTCCGTCCGCGGGTACGGCGCTGCGCCGGAGGGACGGCCGCACGAGGGACACCCCGTCGTCCCCGCGCCCGACTAACCTAGGTCGAATGACCACACAGCAGGGCCCTCAACGCCGGGGCAGGTCCGCCACCGGCCCGCGCACCCTCGCCGAGGAGCTGCGCGCCCGTCCCGACGACGCGCTCGCCGCCCTGTTCCGCTCCCGCCCCGACCTGCTGAACCCCGTCCCCGGCGACCTCACCCAGCTGTCCGCGCGGCTCTCCTCGCGCGCCTCCGCGCTGCGCGCCCTGGAGCGGCTCGACCGCTTCACCCTCCAGGTCGCCGAGGCGCTGGCCACCGCCCCGGACGGCACCTCGCTGAGCACCGTCCGCACCCTGCTGACCGGCCCGGCCAAGGTCAGGCCGCACCCCGGCGCGACCCCGCTCACCCCGGCCGACCGGTCCGCCGTCGCCGGCGCCCTGCCCCGCGCGATCGCCACCCTGCGCGACCGGGCGCTGCTCTGGGGCCCCGACAACGGGCTGCGGCTGGTCCTCGCCGTCCGCGAGGCGCTCGCCCCGACCGCCAACAACCCGGGCCGCACCGGCCTCGGCCCCACCCTCGCCGACGCCACCGTCGGCATGTCCCCGGCCCGGCTGCAACAGCTGCTCGCCTCGGCCGGGCAGCCCGCCACCCCGGACCCGGTCAGCGCCGTCGCCGCGCTCACCGCGCTGCTCACCGACCGGGCCCGCTGCGCCGCGCTGCTCGACACCGCGCCCGAGGCCGCGCTGCGGCTGCTGGACCGGCTGGTCTGGGGCCCGCCCACCGGCACCGTCCCGGACGCCGTCCGCCCGGTCACCGCCGAGGACGCGCAGAGCCCGGTCGAGTGGCTGCTGGCCCGCGGTCTGCTGCTGCCCAGCAGCCCCGGCAGCGTCGTGCTGCCCCGCGAACTCGCCCTGCACCTGCGCGGCGGCCGCACCCACCGCACCGTCGAACCGGTCCAGCCCGAGCCCGCGCCCACCGCCGCCCCGCGCGACCCCCGGGTGGTGGACGGCGCCGCCGCCGGACAGGCGCACACCGCGGTCAAGACCGTCGAGGAACTGATGGACGGCCTGGGCCTCAACCCGCCGCTGACCCTGCGCGCCGGCGGCCTCGGCGTCCGCGACCTCAAGCGCACCGCCCAGGCCCTGGAGAACACCGAGCAGCAGACCGCCTTCTGGCTCGAACTCGCCTACACCGCAGGGCTACTGGCCCCCGACGGCGAGGTGGACGAACGCTGGGCCCCCACCCCGGCGTACGACGCCTGGCTGCACCTGGACACCGCCGAACGCTGGTCCGTCCTGGCCACCGCCTGGCTCGCCGCCACCCGCGTCCCCGCCCTCACCGGCACCCCGGACGGCCGGGGCAAGCCGCGCGCCGCCCTCGGCCCCGAACTCGACCGCACCCTCGCCCCGTCCGTCCGCCGCGCCGCCCTCGCCCTGCTCGCCGAACTCCCGCCCGGCACCCCGGCCACCGCCGAGGAACTGCTCCCCACCCTGCGCTGGCAGCGCCCGCTGCGCGGCGGCCCCACCGGCCCGGACGGCCGCGAGCTGCGCGACGAGCTCACCGCCTGGACCCTCGACGAGGCCGAACTGCTCGGCATCACCGGCCGCGGCGCCCTGGCCGCCCCCGCCCGCGCCCTGCTCACCGCCGAGTCCGACCCGGCCGAGGTGCTCGCCCCGCTGCTCCCGCAGCCGCTGGACCACGTGATCCTCCAGCCGGACCTCACCGCGATCGCCCCCGGCCCGCTGCTCACCCCGCTCGCCCAGGCCCTCGCGCTGTGCGCCGACATCGAGTCCAAGGGCGGCGCCACCGTCTACCGCTTCACCCCGGCCTCGGTGCGCCGCGCCCTCGACGCCGGCCGCACCGCCGCCGACCTGCGGGCCTTCCTGGAGCAGCACAGCCGTACGCCCGTCCCGCAGCCGCTCGGCTACCTGATCGACGACGTCGCCCGCCGGCACGGCATCCTGCGGGTCGGCGCCGCCTCCTCGTACCTGCGGTGCGACGACCCGTCCCTGCTCGGCGAGGTGCTCGCCGACCGACGCTCCGCCGACCTGCGGCTGCGACTGCTCGCCCCCACCGTCGTCGCCGCCCAGGCCGCCCCGGACGTCCTGCTCGCCACCCTGCGCACGATGGGCTACGCCCCGGCCGCCGAGTCCGCCGACGGCGACGTGCTGATCACCCGCCCGGACAGCCACCGCACCCCGCCCCGGACGGCACCCGTCCCCGTCCCCGACGGACCGCCCAGCCCCGACGACACCCTGCTCGCCGCCGCCATCAAGGCCATCCGGGCCGGCGACCGCGCGGCCACCGCCGCCCGCCGCGAGCCCGCCGCCGACCCGCGCCGGCTCCCCCGCACCGCCGCCGCCGAGACCCTGGCCGCCCTCCAGACGGCCGTGCTGCTCGGCGAGCGCATGTGGATCGGCTACCTCAACGCCGAGGGCATCGCCAGCCAGCGGATCATCGACCCGGTCAAGGTCGAAGGCGGCTTCGTCACCGCCTTCGACCACCACGCCGACGAACTCCGCACCTTCGCCCTGCACCGCATCACCGGCGTCGCGGAACTCGACGAGTGACCCCGCGGGGTTCAGTGCCCCTGCTGCGCCTCCTTCATCTTGTCCTGGACGGCCTTGTCCGCCAGGCTGCCGATCTGCCCCTGCCCGAGCGGCATCGCACCCCCGGTGGCGGTGTCCGCCAGCAGGAACCCGGGCGCGGCGAGCAGCCCGCCGGGCCCCTCGCCGATGCCCGCGAGGGCGTGGGCCGAACCGGCCGAGGAGGCGGTGGCCGCGAAGGCCGAGCCCATCAGGGCGAGGGCGGTGAGAACACGCTTCGACTTCTTCATGGCCAGCTCAACGAGCGAGTACGCACCGTGGTCACTCGAAGTCATTGACGCGCCCGCCCCATCGGCGTAGTCCGGAAGCAGGGGTTCCGAACGGGAGGCGACCCATGCTCGGCGAACTCATCGGCGAATTCCAGGGCGAGAACACCGGCCGACGGGTCGTCGCCGTCGGCGACGGCCACGTGACGATCGAGATATCCATCCGGAACACCGGCAGCTACTTCGGCACCGCCGTCAACGGGTTCGGCACCTACGACGCCGAACCGCGCCCCGACGGCACCATCTACGGCGAGGGCCAGGGCGTCGACATGACGGCCGACGGCCAGACCGTCACCTGGCACGGCAACGGTCTCGGCCACGTCACCGAGAACGGCGGCACCAGCTTCCGCGGCGCGATCTTCTTCTCCACCGCGGCCCCGCAGCTCGAACGCCTCAACAGTGTCGTCGGCCTCCTCGAGTTCGAGACCGACGCCGACGACAAGATCACCGGCAAGCTCTACGAATGGAAGTAGCCCGTCCACGTTCACGGCGGAATGCGCGACACTGGAGGGTCTGCGTCAATCCAGCCTGTCAGCCAGTGGAGGGCTCCCCCGCGTGAACGACGGACCGCTCATCGTCCAGAGCGACAAAACTCTTCTCCTGGAGATCGATCACCCCAGGGCCGCCGACTGCCGTCGCGCCATCGCGCCGTTCGCCGAGTTGGAGCGGGCGCCCGAGCACGTGCACACGTACCGGGTGACGCCGCTCGGGCTGTGGAACGCGCGGGCGGCCGGGCACGACGCCGAGCAGGTGGTGGACGCCCTGGTGACGTACTCGCGCTACCCGGTGCCGAACGCGCTGCTGGTGGACGTGGCGGACACCATGGGCCGGTACGGGCGGCTCCAGCTGGTCAAGCACCCGACCCACGGGCTGGTGCTGACCACCACCGACCGGCCGGTGCTGGAGGAGGTGCTGCGCTCCAAGAAGATCGTCCCGCTGGTCGGCGACCGGGTCGACCCGGACACCGTGGTGGTGCACCCCTCCGAGCGCGGCCAGATCAAGCAGGTGCTGCTCAAACTGGGCTGGCCCGCCGAGGACTTCGCCGGGTACGTGGACGGCGAGGCGCACCCGATCGAGCTGGACGAGGACGGCTGGCAGCTGCGCCCGTACCAGGCCCAGGCCGTCGAGGGCTTCTGGCACGGCGGCTCGGGCGTGGTCGTGCTGCCCTGCGGCGCCGGCAAGACGCTGGTCGGCGCGGCCGCGATGGCGCACGCCAAGTCGACCACGCTGATCCTGGTCACCAACACCGTCTCGGCCCGCCAGTGGAAGCACGAGCTGGTCAAGCGCACCTCGCTCACCGAGGACGAGATCGGCGAGTACAGCGGCACGCGGAAGGAGATCCGCCCGGTCACCATCGCCACCTACCAGGTGATGACGACCAAGCGGAAGGGCGTCTACGCCCACCTGGAGCTGTTCGACGCCCGCAACTGGGGCCTGGTGGTCTACGACGAGGTGCACCTGCTGCCCGCGCCGGTGTTCAAGTTCACCGCGGACCTCCAGGCCCGCCGCCGGCTCGGCCTGACCGCCACGCTGGTGCGCGAGGACGGCCGCGAGGGCGACGTGTTCAGCCTGATCGGCCCCAAGCGCTTCGACGCGCCGTGGAAGGAGATCGAGGCGCAGGGCTACATCGCGCCCGCCGACTGCTGCGAGGTGCGGGTCACCCTGACCGACTCCGAGCGGCTCGCCTACGCGACCGCCGAGCCGGAGGAGCGCTACCGCTTCTGCGCCACCACGGCGACCAAGCGGCGGGTGGTGGAGGCGCTGGTCAGGAAGCACGAGAAGGACCAGACGCTGGTCATCGGCCAGTACATCGACCAGCTGGACGAGCTCGGCGAGGTCCTGGACGCCCCGGTGATCAAGGGCGAGACCAGCAACGCCCAGCGCGAGAAGCTCTTCGACGCCTTCCGGAACAAGGAGATCGGCGTCCTGGTGGTCTCCAAGGTCGCGAACTTCTCGATCGACCTGCCCGAGGCCACCGTGGCCATCCAGGTCTCCGGGACCTTCGGCTCCCGCCAGGAGGAGGCCCAGCGCCTCGGCCGGGTGCTGCGCCCCAAGGCGGACGGCCACGCGGCCCACTTCTACTCGGTGGTCGCCCGGGACACCGTGGACCAGGACTTCGCCGCCCACCGGCAGCGCTTCCTGGCCGAGCAGGGCTACGCGTACCGGATCATCGACGCGGACGACGTGCTGTAGGCCCGCGGTTCAGTACCGGACACCGTCGCGCCCGAGGAAGATCACGCGCGCGGCGGTGTCCAGGGCGATGCCGACGTTGCGGACGGCGGTGCTCAGCGGGTTGCGGTGACGCCCGGAGACGGCGGTGGCGCCGGACGGGCCGGATCGGGGGGTGCGGTTCGTGGTGCTCATGTCTTCAACGGTAGGCACCCGGGCGGCCGCGGGCATCACTCCAAGGCCGTATCCGCAGGTGCGCGGATCGTCCTCCCGGTGTACGGGGGCCCCCGGGGCCGGAGTAGGGGTCAACCCTGAGACCTGCACGGCTGGAACCCCGGGACGGACGGGACTAAGATCGTCCGTCTGCCCCCTCCCGAACCGTGGTACCTGCTGAAGTCCCGCAGGCAGCCGGGGGAGGTGTCGACCGCTCGGCAACCGGTCGACCGTACCCACCGTGAGCTCCTACGATCCGCTGCGCCCGCCACCGGGGCAGCCGGGAAGGTTCGCTGTGCCCGCCACCCCCACCACCACCGACCCCCTCCAGCGCGAACGCGCGCACCTGGCCGCCTCCCGGGCCGCGCTGCGGGCCATGCGCGAGGACGTCGAATCGCTCGACATCCGCGACGTGACCGGCACCTGGGTCACCGCCCTCGTGCTCCAGAACCAGATCGAGGCCAGGATCGCCGCACTGGCCGACCTCTCGCACACCCCGCTGTTCTTCGGCCGCCTCGACTACCTGCACGCGATCAGCGAGGAGTTGAGCGAGGGCAGCGGCGGCGAGAGCTTCTACATCGGCCGCCGGCACGTCCACGACGCCGACGGCGACCCGATGGTGATCGACTGGCGCGCGCCGGTCTCCCAGCCGTTCTACCGGGCCAGCCGCACCGCGCCGATGGACGTCGAGCGACGCCGCCGCTTCGGCTACACCGGCGGCGAGCTCACCGCCTACGAGGACGAGCACCTCAGCGACCCGGCCGAGACGGAGCAGGGATCCGCCCTGCTGGCCGCCGAGATCGAGAAGCCCCGCGTCGGCCCGATGCGCGACATCGTCGCCACCATCCAGCCCGAGCAGGACGAGATCGTCCGCTCCGACATCACGGGCACCATCTGCGTCCAGGGGGCGCCCGGCACCGGGAAGACCGCCGTCGGCCTGCACCGCGTCGCCTACCTGCTGTACGCCCACCGCGAGCGGCTGGCCCGTACCGGCACCCTGGTGATCGGGCCGAACAACGCCTTCCTCTCCTACATCGAGCAGGTGCTCCCGGCCCTCGGCGAGCTGGACGTCGCCCAGGCCACCGTGCAGCAGCTGGTCGGCCACGTCGAGGTGAGGGGCGAGGACGACCCGGAGGCGGCCCGGCTGAAGGGCGACGCCCGGATGGCCGAGGTGCTGCGCCGGGCGGTGCGGTCGGGCATCACGCTGCCCACCGAGCCCTGCGTGGTGGTCCGCGGCTCCCGCCGCTGGCGCGTGCCGGTGTACGAACTCGTCGAGATCATCGAGGAGTTGAAGAGCCGCGAGGTGCGCTACGGCGCCGCCCGGGACGCCCTGCCGCAGCGCATCGCGCACGCCGTGCTCCTGAAGATGGAGCAGGGCGGCGAGGCCCCGGACGACCGGGTGCAGGACGCGGTGGCCCGCAACAGCGCGGTCAAGGCGGTGGTCAAGGAGTGCTGGCCGGCCGTCGACCCGGCGAAGCTGGTCCTGCGGCTGCTCTCCGACCCGGAGTTCCTGGCCGCGTGCGCCGAGGGCGTGCTGACGCCCGAGGAGCAGCGGGCGGTGCTGTGGCCCAAGCCCGGCCGCTCGGTGCGGACCGCGCGCTGGACACCGGCCGACGCCGTCCTGGTGGACGAGGCGACCGACCTGGTGCAGCGCACCCCCTCGCTCGGGCACGTGGTGCTGGACGAGGCCCAGGACCTCTCCCCGATGCAGTACCGCGCGGTCGGCCGCCGCTGCACCACCGGCTCGGCGACCGTCCTCGGCGACCTCGCCCAGGGCACCACCCCCTGGGCGACGGCGAGTTGGCCGGAGGCGCTGCGCCACCTGGGCAAGCCGGAGGCGCACGTCGAGGAGCTGACCAAGGGCTTCCGGGTGCCGGAGGAGGTCATCGCGTACGCCTCCCGGCTGCTCCCGGCGATCGCCCCGGGCCTGGCCCCGGCCTCCTCGGTCCGTACCGCGCCCGGCTCGCTGACGGTCCGCCGGGTCGCGGACGGGGAGACCACGGAGGCGGTCCTGGCGGCCTGCCGGGAGGCGCTGGAGCACGAGGGCTCGACCGGCCTGATCGCCGCCGACGCCCGCATCCCGCGGCTCGCCGAGGCGCTGACCGCGGCCGGCCTGCCGTACCTCTCCCCCGGCGCCGAGACCAGCGCGGAGGCCCGGCTCACCCTCGTCCCGGCCTCGCTGGCCAAGGGTCTGGAGTACGACTACGTGGTGCTGGACGAGCCGGCCGCGGTGGTCGCCGGGGAGCCGGACGAGCGGACCGGCCTGCGGCGGCTGTACGTGGCGCTGACCCGTGCCGTCTCCGGGCTGACGGTGCTGCACGGCGAGCCGCTGCCGGAGCAGCTGCGGTAGCACGCGGGAGGGCCGGTCCGGGGGGCCGGCCCTCTCGGACGGGCGCCCGTGACGAGGACCCCGGGACGGGCACTCAGCCGTCGATCAGCGCCCGCCACTCGGCGACCCTGGCCGCGTCCACCGGCGTCCGCCAGCCGTCCACCCGCACCGCGCCGCCGACGTGGAAGGCGTCGAAGCCCTCCGCCCGCAGCTCCTTCAGGTGCTCGGCCCGCAGGCCGCCGCCGATCAGGATCCGCTGCCGGTACCCGGGCTCGCCGGCCCGGGCCAGCTCCGCCGACAGCACCTCGCGCCCGGCGTCCACTCCGGCGGCCGCGCCGGAGGTGAGGAAGGTGTCCAGGCCGGGCAGCCCGGCGACGGCGGCCCGCAGGGCGGCCCGGTCGGCGCTGTGGTCGATCGCCCGGTGGAAGGTCCAGCGGCAGCCGGCGACCGCCTCGGCGACGGCCGTGGTGGCGGCCAGGTCGACGGCGCCGCCGGCGTCGAGGAAGCCGAGGACGAACTCCTCGGCGCCCTCGGCCCGCAGCGCGGCGGCCCGGGCGCACAGCTCGTCCACGTCACCGGGGGCGAAGCCGTCCCGGATCCGCAGCATGACCCGCAGCGGGATGCCGACCGCGGCGCGGATCCGGGCGAAGTCCTCGACGGAGGGAGTGAGCCCGTCGGCGGCCATGTCGGTGACCAGTTCGAGCCGGTCGGCGCCGCCCGACTCGGCGGCCTGGGCGTCCTGGGGCGTCAGCGCGATGACTTCGAAAATTGGTCTAGACATATCAGTAGGTTGCCACATCCGTCCGGACCCGGCGAGACCGCGTCCCCCGTTCCTGCCACGCCGGCCCGGGGGCGCCCGTCACACCCGCCCCGGCGCCGTCCCGACGGTCTCCCGCCGGCCGAACCGGCGCTCCGCCACCGCCGCCAGCACCAGCAGAGCCACCACCGGCACCGCCACCGGCAGCAGGTTCGAGATCCCGCCGGACTCCCGCCAGATGTTGAACAGGCTGCCGGGCCCGGTCAGCACCAGCACCGCCAGCCCCACCGCCGCCGGTCCCATCCGCCCGCGCAACCCGGCGAAGGTCAGCAGCATCGGAGCGATCAGCATCACCACGAACCACGGACGGTCCAGCGGGAAGGTCGTGTCGTCCCAGTCCTGGACCGCCTGCAACAGACCGCCCCCGGCCATCGAGGCCAGCACCAGTCCACCCGTCCGCAGGCCGGGCCGCGGCAGCAGGTCGGTCGGCGCCGCGATCAGCAGCAGCCCGGCCACCACGAACGGCAGCGTGGCCATCCCGATGTAGCCGACCCACCACACGTCGAACCCGGACGTCTGCCAGGCGGCGTCGCCCAGGTCGTACAGCCCGATGGCGCCCAGGAGCAGCGCGGTGACCCGAACGGCCGTCCACCGCCCCAGCAGGGCCGCCACCCCGAGCAGCAGCGCGGCCACCGGCGGGCCGAAGGCCCGGACGTGGTTCCCGAACGAGTCGTCCCAGGCCAGCCACCTGGTGGTCCGTTCCAGGGTGGCCACCCAGGGCACCATCGTGGCCCCGACCACCGCACCGGCGATCATCGGCGCCACCAGCGCGAGCAGCCGTCCGACCGCCGAGGCGCCGGTCAGCCCGAGCCGCACCCGCAGCCCGTAGACCGCCAGGCCGAGCACCTCCCGGGTGACGGCCGCACGGCCGCCCGCCGCCGTCGTGTCGGCGAACACCTCGGCCAGTTCCTCGCCGCGCTCGCGGCGGTACTGCGCCGGGTAGAGCTGCAGCGCGGCCCGCAGCACCACCGAGGGGGAGGGGCCGATCACCGGCATGGTCATGAGAGCCCTCCCCCCGATGCGGGCCGCCCCTGCGACCCGGTGTTCCCCGGCAGCATCGCCCGGATCTTCGTCAGCCGGCGCTCGGCCTCGGTGGCGACCGCCCGCAGGCGCTCGGCCTCGGCGGCCAGCGAGTCCCGTCCGGCGTCGGTCAGCGCGTAGGTGCGCCGGGCCCGGCCGTCCACCACCTCTTCGGCGGCGACCTCGATCAGTCCCTGGCCCAGCAGCCGGTCCAGGGCACCGTAAAGGGTGCCGGTGCGCATCTTGACCCGGCCGCCCGAGATCGCGTCGATCTCCTGGATGAGCGCGTAGCCGTGTCTCGGCGCGTCGGCCAGAGCGGTGAGCAGAAGCAGCGTGGGCTCCTGCATGGAGCGTTCTGTCATACGACTACATATATCGTCAACCTACCTATAGGTCCAGCGCCGGGCCGACCCACCACAATGGCCGTCATGCCCACCACCGAGGACGAACTGCTCACCGCCTGGACGGCCCTGCTGCACCGCTGCGGGACCGCCGTCGACCCCGAGCCGTACGGGCGGGAGCTGCTGCGCCGCTGGTCGGAGCCGCAGCGCCGCTACCACACCGTCGCCCACCTGCACGCGATGCTGCGGCACGTCGACGAGCTGGCCGGACACGCCGCCGACCCGGACGCCGTCCGCCTCGCGGCCTGGTTCCACGACGCCGTCTACCGCCCCGACCGCACCGAGAACGAGGAGCGCAGCGCCGCCCTCGCCGTCCGCGCGCTGACCGCCGCCGGACTGCCCGCCGAACGGGTCGCCGAGGTCGAGCGCCTCGTGCTGCTCACCATCGGCCACGACCCCGCTCCCGGCGACCGCAACGGCGAGGTGCTCTGCGACGCGGACCTCGCCGTCCTCGGCGGCACCCCCGAGGCGTACGCGGCGTACGCGGCCGCCGTCCGCGAGGAGTACGGCTTCGTCCCCGAGCCGGACTTCCGGGCCGGGCGCGCCGCCGTGCTGCGCGCGCTCCTCGCCCTGCCCGCGCTCTACCGCACCGCCGCCGCCCGCGAGCGCTTCACGGCGGCCGCCCACGCCAACCTGACGGCCGAACTCCGGGCACCGACGGCCTGAGGCGCCTCTCAGACGAGCTTCCCCACCGGCGCCACCACCGCGCCCTGCTTGCCGCACACCCAGTGTGGCTCCGGCCCCAGCTCGGGCTCCACGCTCAGCGCGTGCGGGTCCCCGTCGGCCGCGCAGTCGGTGCACAGCGGCCAGCGCCCGTACGCCTCCAGCAGCGCGTCCTGGACGTCCTGGGCGACCAGCCCGAGCACGTACTCGGTGCCGTCCGGCCACTGCTCCAGCCACCAGCGGCGGTGGGTGACGGCCTGTTCCACCAGCGAGACGACGGCGGCGTCCGCCACCTCCCGCGCGGTGAGGTCGGCCAGGATCAGTGCCCGCGCGTTGTGCAGGGCGGTCTCGATGTCGTCGGCAGCCATCCGTCCATCCTCTCCTCAAACTCCCCCGAACGCCGAAACGCCGTGTGGGCGGCCCCCCGAAGGGAGCCGCCCACACGGACGGGGAATCAACCGATCCGATCGAAGCGATCAGGATCAGAAGTCCATGTCACCGCCCGGCATGCCGCCGCCGGCGGCCGCGGCGGCCTTCTCCGGCTTGTCGGCGATGACGGCCTCGGTGGTGAGGAACAGCGCCGCGATGGAGGCGGCGTTCTGCAGCGCGGAGCGGGTGACCTTGGCCGGGTCGATGATGCCCGCGGCGACCAGGTCGACGTACTCGTTGGTGGCGGCGTTCAGGCCGTGACCGGCGGGGAGGTTGCGCACCTTCTCCACCACGACGCCACCCTCCAGGCCGGCGTTGGTCGCGATCTGCTTGATCGGGGCCTCCAGCGCGACCTTGACGATGTTGGCACCGGTGGCCTCGTCGCCCTCCAGCTCCAGCTTGTCGAAGGCGACACCGGCCTGCAGCAGCGCGACGCCACCACCGGCGACGATGCCCTCCTCGACGGCGGCCTTCGCGTTGCGGACGGCGTCCTCGATGCGGTGCTTGCGCTCCTTGAGCTCCACCTCGGTGGCCGCGCCGGCCTTGATGACGGCCACGCCGCCGGCCAGCTTGGCGAGGCGCTCCTGGAGCTTCTCGCGGTCGTAGTCCGAGTCGCTGTTCTCGATCTCGGCGCGGATCTGGTTCACGCGGCCCGCGACCTGCTCGCTGTCGCCGCCACCGTCGACGATGGTGGTCTCGTCCTTGGTGATGACCACCTTGCGGGCGGTGCCCAGCAGGTCGATGCCGGCGTTCTCCAGCTTGAGGCCGACCTCCTCGGAGATCACGGTGCCACCGGTGAGGATGGCGATGTCGCCGAGCATGGCCTTGCGGCGGTCACCGAAGCCCGGGGCCTTGACGGCGACGGACTTGAAGGTGCCACGGATCTTGTTCACGACCAGGGTCGACAGGGCCTCGCCCTCGACGTCCTCGGCGATGATGACCAGCGGCTTGCCGCTCTGCATGACCTTCTCCAGCAGCGGGAGCAGGTCCTTGACCGAGCCGATCTTGGAGTTGGCGATGAGGATGTACGGGTCCTCGAAGCTCGTCTCCATGCGCTCCAGGTCGGTGGCGAAGTACGCGGAGATGTAGCCCTTGTCGAAGCGCATGCCCTCGGTGAGCTCGAGCTCCAGACCGAAGGTGTTGCTCTCCTCGACGGTGATGACGCCTTCCTTGCCGACCTTGTCCATGGCCTCGGCGATCAGCTCGCCGATCTGGGTGTCGGCGGCGGAGATGGAGGCGGTGGAGGCGATCTGCTCCTTGGTCTCCACGTCCTTGGCCTGGGCCAGCAGCTGGTCGGAGACGGCCGCGACGGCCTTCTCGATGCCGCGCTTCAGGGCCATCGGGTTGGCGCCGGCGGCGACGTTGCGCAGACCCTCGCGAACCAGGGCCTGGGCGAGCACGGTGGCGGTGGTGGTGCCGTCACCCGCGACGTCGTCCGTCTTCTTGGCGACCTCCTTGACGAGCTCCGCACCGATCTTCTCGTACGGGTCCTCGAGCTCGATCTCCTTGGCGATGGAGACACCGTCGTTGGTGATCGTGGGGGCGCCCCACTTCTTCTCCAGCACGACGTTGCGGCCCTTGGGGCCGAGCGTGACCTTCACTGCGTCGGCGAGCTGGTTCATGCCACGCTCAAGGCCGCGGCGAGCTTCCTCATCAAAGGCGATGATCTTGGCCATCAGAAGTGGTCCTCCGGGACACGGTCGACTGCTCGGACCAAGGGGTGCCCGCGACGGACGGCCCTGGTGTGCGGGGGTCTTTTCCCCTACCGCTCCCGGGGGCCTCACCGACCCGGTCCGCTGTCACTCTCACGCTGTGAGTGCTAACGCCAATGATTAGCACTCCGGGTGGTCGAGTGCAAGCCCAATCGACGATCCGCGAGCCGCCGCCGGGGCCGCCCCCGGAGCGCTCCGGGAACGCCGACGGGCCCGTACGACACGCGTCGTACGGGCCCGTCGAGAAGCGAGTGGTCACCAGCCGTAGGGCCGCGCCGAGCTCCTGGGGTCGGAAGGCGTCAGCCCGCGGCGCGGACCATGTCCGCCTGCGGGCCCTTCTGTCCCTGAGAGATCTCGAACTCGACCCGCTGGCCCTCCTCGAGGGTGCGGTAGCCGTCCATCTGGATCGCGCTGTAGTGGACGAAGACGTCCGCACCACCGTCGACCGCGATGAAGCCGTAGCCCTTCTCCGCGTTGAACCACTTGACGGTGCCCTGAGCCATTCCGAACTCCCCTAGTGCTGTGCTGGCCCTTCACGCGCCCGCAGGTCGCGGGCCCGGGTTGGTTGAAGGCCGGCCCGGGGAACCCCCCCTGGGCGCAGCCGTGCACGCCGCAACCCTCCGCGCGGGACGCCAGGCGGCTTCCGGTGAGCGGGTGATTGCGTCGACCGCCGCTGAATGTATCCGGACCGACGCCCTCTGCAACAGGGTCAGCCGCTGGTAATTCCATCAAGCCGGCACAGGACAGTACGGGCCGAATCGGAATAAACTCGGCATTCCACGCCGGACATAGCGGACGAATTACTCAAAGGTCTGCGGGAATTCTGACATCCGCCTGACATGTTTCCCGGGCCGGTCCCGGCGGCCGGGCGCCCCCGGGCCGCGCACTGCGGGGGCCGAAAGGGAAACCTTGTTCCCAGCCGAGCGACACTCTACTCCGGTTCGACTCGGAAATATTCCCGCAAGAATGCAAGCGGTCGCCCGTGCATACGGAGAGCGGAATTCCGTACGCGCGGGCGACCGCGGGTTCTCGCGAACGGCTCAGCAGCCGCCGGCCACCGCCGGGATGATCGAGATTCCGGCGCCGTCCCTGATCTCGGTCGCCAGGCCCTCGGCGAAGCGCACGTCGTCGTCGTTCACGTAGACGTTCACGAAGCGGCGCAGCTTGCCGGTGTCGTCCAGGATGCGGGCCGAGATACCCGCGTGGTTCTTCTCCAGGTCGGCGATGACCTCGGCCAGGGTGGCGCCCTCGGCGGTCACCTCGGCGGCGCCGCCGGTGTAGGTGCGCAGGATGGTGGGGATGCGGACGTTGGCGCTCATGACTCTCCTTGCGGGGGACGGGTGGTTCAGGCGGACGCGAGGCCGGCGGCGCGGAACGAGTCCAGCGTCGGGCGGATGACGGCGGTCATCCCGGCGTCTGAGACGGCGTCCAGGGTCTTCAGGCCGTCGCCGGTGTTGATCGCGACGGTCTCCTTGGCCGGGTCCAGCTGTCCGGTCTCGACCAGCTTCTTCAGCACGCCGACGGTCACCCCGCCCGCGGTCTCGGCGAAGATCCCCTCGGTCCGCGCCAGCAGCCGGATCGCCGCCACGACCTCGGCGTCCGTGACGTCCTCGACCGCGCCCCCGGTGCGGCGGGCGATGTCCAGCACGTACGGGCCGTCGGCCGGGTTGCCGATCGCCAGCGACTTGGCGATGGTGTTCGGCCTGACCGGCTTGATCACGTCCCGGCCGGCCTTGAACGCGGCCGACACCGGCGAGCAGCCCTCGGCCTGGGCACCGAAGACCTTGTACGGCCGGTCCTCGACCAGGCCGAGCCTGATCAGTTCCTGGAGCCCCTTGTCGATCTTCGTCAGCTGCGAGCCCGAGGCGATCGGGATCACGATCTGCTCCGGCAGCCGCCAGCCGAGCTGCTCGCAGATCTCGTACGCCAGCGTCTTGGAGCCCTCGCCGTAGTACGGCCGCAGGTTCACGTTGACGAAGCCCCAGCCCTCGCCGGCCGCGTCGCCGATCAGCTCCGAGCAGAAGCGGTTCACGTCGTCGTAGTTGCCCTCGATGCCGACCAGCTCGCCGCCGTACACCCCGGCCATGACGACCTTGCCCTGCTCCAGGTCGTGCGGGATGAACACGCAGGACCGGAACCCGGCCCGGGCCGCCGCCGCCCCCACCGCACCGGCCAGGTTGCCGGTGGAGGAGCAGGACAGCGTGGTGTACCCGAACGCCCGGGCCGCCTCGATCGCGCAGGCGACCACCCGGTCCTTGAACGAGTGGGTCGGGTTCCCGGAGTCGTCCTTGATGTGCAGCTGGGCGGTGAAACCGAGCTCCCGGCCCAGGTTGTCCGCCTTCACCAGCGGGGTCCACCCCGGGTTCAGGTTGGGCTTGGACGCCACGTCGGCCGGAACCGGCAGCAGCGGCGCGTACCGCCAGATGGAGGCCGGACCGGCCTCGATCCGCTTGCGCAGCTCCTCGGCGCCCTCGCTGCCGAACTCGTAGGCGATCTCCAGCGGGCCGAAGCACTCCAGGCAGGCGAAGCTGGGGCCGAGCGGGAAGCGGGTGCCGCACTCGCGACAGGACAGCGCGGCGGCGGGGCCGAGGTCGACGGAGACGGGTGCGGCAGTGTCGATAGCCATGACGGCGAGGCCTCTCTCCTCATCTTCCCCGTGGCGCGGTCGCGACACGGGCCGGAATTGGCACCTGTCCCGCCGGGGCCTGTCGTCGACAGCCGCGCGAGAAGGTTGCCGGGACGTCAACGGGCCGTTCCCTCAGTCCCTCTGGATGAGCTTGTGAAATTGTGGTGGTGCTCAACGGCGACCCCGGCGTGCAAAGGTCCGACCGCTGTACGAAGACTGTATCCGAAGGCGTCAATCCTGAACGGGACCGTCCGCCAAGCGAGATGACACGTCCCACCGACCCGCCGAGGAGACCTCAGTGCCCGCCGAACCGACCCCCGAGCTCCTCCCGCAGGCGGCGTCCTGGCTGCGCCGCCGCTCCTGGAGCGCGGCCGACCGGCCGGTCCGCACCCTCCTCGACGCCAAGCAGCGCACCGGTCGCACGGTCAGCGTGGTGCTCCCCGCCCTGGACGAGGAGGCCACGGTCGGCGACATCGTCCGCACCGTCCGCCGCGAGCTGATGGAACGCCTCCCGCTCGTCGACGAACTCGTCGTCGTGGACTCCGGCTCCACCGACGCCACCGCCGCCGTCGCCGCCGAGGCCGGCGCCCGGGTGGAACACCGCGACCTGATCCTCCCCCGCCTGCCCGCCGTCCCCGGCAAGGGCGAGGTGCTCTGGCGCTCGCTGCTGGTCACCCACGGCGACATCGTCTGCTTCGTCGACGCCGACCTGCGCGAGTTCGACCCGGCCTTCGTCACCGGCATCGTCGGCCCGCTGCTGACCGACGAGTCCATCCAGCTGGTCAAGGCCATGTACGACCGCCCGCTGGAGTCGGAGGGCGCCGTGCTGCCCGCCGGCGGCGGCCGGGTCACCGAACTCGTCGCCCGCCCCCTGCTCAACCTCCACTGGCCGGAGCTCGCCGGGTTCGTCCAGCCCCTCGGCGGCGAGTACGCGGCCCGCCGCTCACTGCTCGAACGGCTGCCCTTCCCCACCGGCTACGGCGTCGAACTCGGTCTGCTGGTCGACGCCCTGGAACTGGCCGGACTGGACGCCCTGGCCCAGGTGGACGTCGGCGTCCGGCACCACCGCCACCAGGACGGCCAGGCCCTCGGCCGGATGGCCGCCACCATCTACCGGACCGCCCTGGAACGCCTCGACCGCACCCACCGCCTGAAGGCCTCCGCCGACCTCGTCCACCCCCATCTCACCCAGTTCACCCGACACCCGGAAACCCGCGCGTTCACCGCCCACACCCACCCGGTGACCGCCCTGGAACGCCCCCCGATGCACACCGTCCCCGAATACGCGACCCGCCACTGACGGGTTTGCCACGCCGAACCCCAGGCAACATCCCAACCATGGGCGATCTCACGACCAACCGTTCGAGCGACACGGGCACCGCCTCCGTCCTGGTGGCCTCCAACCGGGGACCGGTGTCCTTCAGCACCGCCGACGACGGCACGCTGACCCTGCGCCGGGGTGGCGGCGGCCTGGTCTCCGGCCTGTCCGCCATCGAGGACCCGAACGCCGTCTGGGTCTGCGCCGCCCTCAGCGACTCCGACCGCAGAGCCGCCGCGGAGGCGCCCCGCGGCCGCCTCGACCTGGCCGGCCACGAGGTCGGCGGCCAGGCCGTACGGATGCTGGACATCGACCCGCAGACCTTCGCCCGCGCCTACAACGGGGTCGCCAACTCCACCCTCTGGTTCGTCCACCACCTGCTCTACGCGACCCCCACCGCCCCCTCCTTCGACGCCGGGTTCCGCACCGAATGGGCCGCCTACCAGGCCTACAACAGCGCGTTCGCCGAGGCCCTGGCCGCCGAAGCCGCCCCGGAGGCCGCCGTCCTCATCCAGGACTACCACCTCTCACTGGCCCCGGCCCTGCTCCGCGAGGCCCGCCCCGACCTGCGGATCGGCCACTTCTCGCACACCCCCTGGGCCCCGCCCGAGTACTTCCGGCTGCTGCCCGACGACGTCGCCCGGGCCGTCCTCACCGGCATCCTGGGCGCCGACCGGGCCGGCTTCCTCACCGAACGCTGGGCCCGCGCCTTCGCCGCCTGCTGCGAGGACGTCCTCGGGGCGGCCGTCGACCACGACGCGCTCACCGTGACCCTCGACGGCCGCACCACCCGCCTGGGCGTCCACGCCCTCGGCGCCGACGCCGACTTCCTGCGCGAACGCGCCCACCGCCCCGACGTCGACGACCGCCTGGCCGCCCTCCGCGAGGCCGTCGGCGACCGCCGCACCATCGTCCGGGTCGACCGCACCGAGCTGAGCAAGAACATCGTCCGCGGCCTCCAGGCCTACCGGCACCTGCTCCGCACCCGCCCCGAGTGGCACGACCGGGTGGTGCACATCGCCTTCGCCTACCCGTCCCGCACCGACCTCGCCGAGTACCGCAGCTACACGGCCCAGGTCCAGGAGCTCGCCGCGGCCGTCAACGCCGAGTTCGCCACCCCCACCTGGCAGCCGGTGGTCCTGCACGTCGACGACGACTTCCCGCGCTCCCTCGCCGCCTACCGCCTCGCCGACGTGGCGCTCGTCAACCCCATCCGCGACGGCATGAACCTGGTCGCCAAGGAAGTGCCGGTGGTCTCCGACAACGGCTGCGCCCTCGTCCTCTCCCGCGAGGCCGGCGCCCACGCCGAACTGGGGGACGACGCCCTCACCGTCAACCCGTACGACGTCATCGCCACCGCCGACGCCCTCCACGCCGGCCTCGGCATGAGCCCGGAGGAGCGCGCCGACCGCACCAAGCGCCTGGCGGCGGCGGCCACCGCGCTCCCCCCGCAGCAGTGGTTCCTGGACCAGCTCAACGCGCTGTGAGCGCGTCCCCCAGGGCCCCCAGCAGCTCCACCACGCCCTCCGGCCCGGCGACCACCAGGTCCGCCCGGTCGGCCAGCTCCCGCACCGGCGCGTCCCCCACCGCACCGGCGCACACCAGCACGCCGGCCATCCCCTCGCCGCGCAGCTTCTCCACCGCGGCGAACGCCGCCACGTCCCCCAGGTCGTCCCCCGCGTAGAGCACCGAACGAGCCCCCCGCTCGCGCAGGAACCCGGTCAGCGCGGCTCCCTTGTCCACCCCCGGCGGCCGCAGCTCCAACACCAGCCGCCCGGGCTCCACCACCAACCCGTGCTCCGCCGCCAACTCCTCCACCGGCGCCCGCAGCAGCGCCAACGCCTCCTCCGGCGCCGCCGTCCGCCGGGTGTGCACGGCCACCGCCCGCCCCTTGTCCTCCACCCACGTCCCCTCGGGCGCCCCCACCCGCTCCAACACCCCCGGCAACCCCGCCCGCACCCGCGCCACCCCCGGATGCACCTCCGGCGCCGAAAGCTCCCCGCCCTCCCACCGCTCGGCCCCGTAGTGCCCCAGCACCACCACTCCCGGCACCCCCGCGAACCCCCCGTACTCCACCGCCACCCCGGCCGGCCGCCCCGTCACCACCACCACGGCCCCCACCGCCGACCCCAACCGCCGCAACGCCCCCACCACCCCCGGATGCGCCCGCGCCCGCCCCGGATCCGCCACGATCGGCGCCAACGTCCCGTCGAAGTCCAACCCGATCACGGCATCCCCGGGCGCCGCCAGCAACGCGCGCACCCCGTCCCGCCCAGCCTCGGTCCCCGGCACAAACATCTCTTCAAAACCCATACCGAAGCCCCTACCCCGGACCGCCCCCCTCCGCACACCCCCAGCGAGCGCGCAGGGCGAAAGCCCGCGCGCCCAGAACCCACCCCCACCAACCCCCACCCACGCGCACCCGTCCCCCCTCCCCCACCCACGTGCACCCGTCCCACCCCCTCCCCCACCCACCCACCCCTCCCACCCAGCGAGAGGGACGCGCTGCGGAAGGGGGCGGCGCAGGGGGTGGGTGCGGAGAGGGGCGTGACGGGTGATTTTCAGACTGCCAACGCACCCAACGACCCCACCCACGCCACCGGCAGTCTGAAAATCATCCAGCCCCCGCAGCACCCACCCCCGGAGCCGCCCCCGACCCCCCACCCTCCCGAAAGCCCGAACGACTCAACGAGCCTCCCGCCGCGCCTCCCGAACCCGCCGCAACCGGTTCACCAGCACCGGCGCCTGCGCCAACGCCTCCTCCCGGTCCAGCAGACCGTTCAGCACCTGGTAGTACCGCGTCGAGGAGAGCCCCAGCTCCTCCCGGATCGCCCGCTCCTTGGCCCCCGCCGTCCGCCACTGCCGCCCCTCCAGCGCCAGCACCGCCCGGTCCCGCTCAGTCAGCTCGCCCACCGGAAAACCTCCGTCCACCACTACGGAGTGTCATTCTCCCGCGCAAGCCCGACACACACTGATCGCCCCACCGCGGCCCCGCCCCGGGCTACGGTCACCCCATGACCACGCCCGGCTTCGCCCTGCACATCCCCACCGCCGACCTCGACCCCGATCCGCTGGACCCGTCCCAGATCGTCTCCGGCACGCCCGAGGTCTCCGGCAGGGTGCTGTCCGAGTCGGCCGACGGCCGCCACCTGCGCGGCCTCTGGCAGATCACCCCGGGCGTGGTCACCGACGTCGAGGCCGACGAGATGTTCGTGGTGCTCAGCGGCCGGGCCACCATCGCGATCGAGGGCGGTCCGACCCTGGAGGTCGGTCCCGGCGACTGCGGGGTCCTGCGCGAGGGCGACCGCACCACCTGGACGGTCCACGAGACCCTCCGCAAGGCCTACGCCATCACGCTCCCCTGACCCCTCCGCCCGTCAAGGCCGCCCCGCCCGGACCGGACTCCCGCCCCACCCCGGTCCGGGCCTCCGGTCCTACTTGCGGACCTTCGCCGCCTCCTTCACCGCCGCGTCCTGAAGCCCGCCGAGCACCTGCTTCGGGTCCCCCGTCACGGCCTGCCCGATCCCGGCCTTGATCTGGTTGCTGACCTCGCCCCAGGCCGGGTCCCCGAACGGGTAGAAGCTCGCGTTGGTCAGTCCGACCGCGAACTGCTTGAGGTCCTCGTGCCTGGGGTCCGACGACATCTGCCCGAACGCGTCCTGGGTGACCGGCAGGAGGTTGTACTGCTCGTCGAACTTCAGCTGGTTGTCCTTGTCGTAGACGAACGACAGGAACTTCTTGATCTCGTTCTTGTGCCCGTTCGCCTTGAACGCCATCATCCAGTCCGCGACCCCGAGGCTCCCGGTCCGCCCGACGCCGTCCTTCTTGGGGATCGGCGCCGTCCCGAATTCGATCTTCCCGGCGGTCGCCATCCGCAGCAGCGTCGGATGCCCGTTCAGCATCGCGACCTTCCCGGCGGCGAAGTCCTGGAACACCGGGGTGCGGTTCATCTTGCCCGGTTCCGGGTACGTCAGCCCGGTGCCCACCAGGTTGCTCTTCAGCCAGTTGAAGGTGGCCTGGTTCTGGGGGCTGTCGATGGTGTAGTTGCCGACGTCGTCGGAGATGCTGCCGCCGCCGCTCAGCGTCCAGAGCATCGACTCGGCCGGCGCCTCCTCCGGCCCCAGCGGCAGCCCGTACGGGGTCACCCCCGGCACCTTGGCCTTGATCTTCTCCGCGTCCTGCCGCAGTTCGTTCCAGGTGGCCGGCGGCTGGGTGATCCCGGCCTGCCGGAACACCGCCTTGTTGTAGAAGAGCACCCGCGACGAGGACACGAACGGGATCCCGTACTGCGTCCCGAGCACCTGCCCGGCGTGCGCGAAGGTGTCCAGGAACCTGGCCTGGGTGTCCACCGAGAGCACGTCGGAGGCCGGGTACAGCCGGTCCGCCGCGACCTGGTCGGCGAAGCCGCCGGTCTGGAGCAGGTCCGGCGACTTGCCGGCCGCGATCATGTCCTCGACCTTCTTGCCGATCTCGGTCCAGCTGTCCACCTCGACGCTGACCCTGATCCCGGGGTTGGCCGCCTCGAAGTCCCTGGCGACCGCGTCCCAGTAGTGCTTGGAGTTGGTCTCGGGGCTCTCCCCGTAGTCGGCCGCGACCAGCCTGAGGGTGACCGGTCCACCGTCCTGTCCGCCGCAGGCGCTGACCGCGGTGAGGACCAGTGCTCCGGCCAGCGCACCGCCGAGCACACGGGTGGGAACGTGGACGCGCCTGTTCAACGCGGGTACCGCCTTCGGGGGGATGAACTTCGACCGGAACGGGGGATTCCGGCAGGGGGACGCGCAACACTGCCAAACCCGCCGACCACCGGTCCACACCACCGGCCCGCGCCGCCCCAGGAGTTATCGAAGTGCCCGGAGTCATTGCACGATGCGCAACAAAACCCCCGTCCGCACCGTTCACGGACCCCGGCGCAAAGGCCCGCACACCCCCGCAGCTGCGACAAAGCTCACCCAGTATGGACCAGACCAATCCGACAACTGGACTAGACCTCTTCCACCCGCCCAAGGGAAACTGTCCTCCGTGAAGCACGTCATCGCACTCGATGTAGGCGGCACCGGCATGAAGGCCGCGCTGCTCGCCCAGGACGGCTCCGTGCTGTTCGAGGCACGCCGACCGACCGGGCGGGAGCACGGCACGGACGCCGTCGTCGCCGCCATCCTCGACTTCGCCACCGACCTGGCGGACGAGGGCCGCAGCCGTTTCGGCGTCGCCCCGCTCGCGGCCGGTGTCGCCGTCCCGGGGACGATCGACGAGAGGAACGGCGTCGCGGTCTTCTCCGCCAACCTCGGCTGGCGGGACCTCCCGCTGCGCAAGCTCCTCGGCGAGCGCCTGGCCGCACCGGACGGCAGCGCGATGCCGGTGGCCCTCGGCCACGACGTGCGCTCCGGCGGCCTGGCCGAGGGCCGGCTCGGAGCCGGCCGCGGCGTCGACCGCTTCCTGTTCGTCGCCCTCGGCACCGGCATCGCCGGCGCCATCGGCATCGAGGGCCGGATCGAGGCCGGTGCGCACGGCTACGGCGGGGAGATCGGCCACGTCGTGGTCCGCCCCGGCGGCCCGCAGTGCGGCTGCGGCGCCCGCGGCTGCCTGGAGACGCTGGCCTCCGCCTCCGCCGTCTCCCGCGCCTGGGCCGAGGCCAGTGGCGACCCCGACGCCGACGCGGCATCCTGCGCCGCCGCGGTGGACGCCGGGGACGACCGCGCCCTCGCGGTCTGGCAGCGGGCCGTCGACGCCCTCGCGGACGGCATCGTCCTGGCCCAGAGCCTGCTCGACCCGTCCACGGTGATCGTCGGCGGCGGGCTGGCCGAGGCCGGCGACACGCTCTTCACGCCGCTGCGCGCGGCGGTCACCGAGCGCCTGACCTTCCAGATGCCCCCGAAGGTCGTACCCGCCATGCTCAAAGACACCGCCGCGTCCCTGGGCGCGGGCCTGCTCGCCTGGGATCTGCTCTCCATGGAGGTGACCGCGTGACCACCGCGGACCGTGACCGTACTGCCCTGGCCGGTGCCCGGCTGGTCCTGCCCGGCGGCGTCGTCGAGGGCGACCGCCTGACCGTCGAGGGCGAGCGCATCGCCGGCCTCGGCGGCGACACCGAGCCCGGCGACCTCGACCTGACCGGGTACACCGTCGTCCCCGGCTTCGTCGACCTGCACGTCCACGGCGGCGGCGGCGCCTCCTACGCCTCCGGCATCGCCGAGGAGGCGCTGCTGGCCGCCCGCACCCACCTGGAGCACGGCACCACCACCACGGTGGCCTCCACCGTCACCGGCGAGATCGACGAGGTCGCCCGCCAGGCGCACGTCCTCTCCGAACTCGTCGAGGACGGCGTCCTGGCCGGCATCCACTTCGAGGGCCCGTTCATCTCGCACAACCGCTGCGGCGCCCACCGCCCCGACCTGCTGCGCGAGCCCGACCCGGCGCTGGTGCGCAAGCTGGTCGACGCCGCCCGCGGCCACGCCAGGATGGTCACCCTGGCCCCCGAGCTGCCCGGCGGCCTGGACTCGGTGCGGATGCTCGCCGACCTCGGCGTGATCGCCGCCGTCGGCCACACCGACGCCGACTACGCCACCACCCTGGAGGCGATCGACGCGGGCGCCACCGTCGCCACCCACCTGTTCAACGCCATGCCGGGCATCGCCCACCGCGCCCCCGGCCCGATCGTGGCGCTGCTGGAGGACGAGCGGGTCACCGTCGAGCTGATCAACGACGGCGTGCACCTGCACCCCTCGGTGCTGGACCTCGCCTACGGCACCGCCGGCGCGAACCGGGTCGCCCTGATCACCGACGCGATGGGCGCGGCCGGCATGGGCGACGGCCTCTACCCGCTCGGCCCGCTCCAGGTCGAGGTCAGGGAGGGCGTGGCCCGGCTGGTCGAGGGCGGCGCGATCGCGGGCTCCACCCTCACCCTGGACGTGGCGTTCAAGCGCTCGCTCACCGTCAACGGCCTGAGCCTGAACCAGACCGTCGAGTCGCTGTCCGCCACCCCGGCCCGGCTGCTCGGCCTGAGCGACTCGATCGGCTCGCTGGAGACCGGCAAGCTCGCCGACCTCGTCGTGGTCGACTCCGACGGCTACGACCTCGTCGCGGTGATGCGCCGCGGCCGGTGGGTGCTCGGCGGCGAGAGGTTCTCCACCGTCAAACCCGCCTGAGCGACGCCGACGGCCGCCCTATCCCCTGCGGGGACGGGCGGCCGTGGTGCGTCGGGGGCGGGCCGGATCAGCCGTTCGGCTCGATGGTGATCTGGTCGATCAGGATCGGCCCGGAGGGCACCGTGAAGGTCACCGAGTTCGACCCGGCCTGGAACTGCGGGAGTATCCAGGTGGAGTACCAGGCGGACGCCTGGTCCTTGGGCGGCGGCCCGTAGAGCTTGTACGTCACCCCGCTCGGCCAGTCCTTGCCGTTCACCACGGCCGCGCCCTTGAGCTCGGCGCCCGCGTAGTTGTAGTGCACGGTCAGCTTGTACGTCCCGGCGGTGGCGATGTCACCGGTCCACGTCACGGAGCCGCCCGGCTGGAGCGTCAGGTAGCTGCCGTCGGCCGACTTGGCGCCCTTGACGCTGTTGCCGGAGGGCGCGTTCTGCGCCTGGAGCTGGCCGGCGTCCACGGTCGACGGACCGGCGATCGGGGTGGCGGTCGCCGACGGGCCGGTGCTCGCGGCCGAGGCCGTCGGAACCGGGGTGTTGGGGGCGGGCGGCGCGGTGGTCGCGGTGCCGCCCTTGGCGTTCTTGTCGTCCGGGTCCCCGGTGGAGAGCGCTATGCCCGCGCCGATCGCTATCGCCGCGACCACGGCGACCGCGCCGATCACCGCGCCCTTGCTCCGGCCGCTGCTGCGGGGCTCCTCCCCCGGCTGCGGCCGGGAGTGCTCCGCGTAGCGGGCCTGCTGGGTGGGCGCGGCTCCGTACTCGGGCTGCTGCGGCACGCCGGGCTGCCCGCCGTACGGGGCCTGCGGCTGACCGCCCTGGTACCCCTGCGGCGGCATGCCCTGCTGGCCGTACGGCTGCTGCGGTGCCCGCTGCGGATAGCCGTACTGGGCGCGCCCGACCTCCATCGGGCGGCTGTACGGCGTGCGCGGGACGCCCTGCTGCGGCTCGGCCGGCTGCCCGGTGGAACCGTCGGCCGGGCGGTAGAGGTAGCCGAACGGGTCGTCGTCCTGCGGGGCACCGCCCCCCTGGCCCTCGGGCACTCCGTTGCTGCCGGCGGTCGTCACGGTGGTCTGCTCCCCCATCCGGTGCGCCACCTGCTGCGGGCGGCGCGGATCATGGACGCTGTCGTACCGGGAACCCTACCTGTCGTACCTGACAGCGGGAAAAGAACCCTTGACAACTCACGGGTAACCAGGCCCGACCAGGGCGGCACCGCACACCCGCGCCCCGCCGTCCAGGCGCCGGTCCGCCCTCGCCGCTCAGCCCGCGCGCCGGTGCGAGCGCTCGGCGCGCGCCCCGCGCACCGCCCCGCCCCGGGCCCGCTTCTCGTCGTACATCCGTTCGTCCGCGGTCTGTAGCACCTCCTCGATGCTCATTCCGCAGCCGGCCCAGCCGACCCCGAGGCTCACCCCCACCCGCATCGCCCGGCCGTCGATCCGCATCGGCGGGATGATCGCGCCCCGCAGCCGGTGGGCGAGGTCCTTGGCCTCCTCGCGGCCGATCCCGTCGGCCAGCACCACGAACTCGTCACCGCCGAGCCGGGCCACCGTGTCGCCGTCCCGGACGGCCTGGCTCAGCCGCCGGGCGACCTCGACCAGCACCGCGTCGCCCGCGTTGTGGCCGAACCGGTCGTTGATCGACTTGAAGCCGTCCAGGTCGCAGAAGAGCACCGCGAGCCCCTTGTCCACCGGCGCCGCACCGCCCGAGCGGAACGGCGCCGACCAGGCGTCGCCGCCCGGCCCGTACTCGGCCGGGACCACCGCGTGCACGTGCTCCCCGTAGCCCGGGCCGAGCCCGCCGGGCAGGCCCTCGGGCAGCCCGTAGCCGTGCACCGGCCCGGCGTACGGGTCCGTGCCCTCCAGCCCCTCGCGCGCCGTGTGGGCGCTGTAGCCGTAGGAGTCGGCGGGGTAGCCGTACGGCTGCGGGTATGCCGGCTCGACCTGGCCGGCGGTGGCGCCGACCGGCTGCGGCTGGGCGCAGAGCCGGCGGGCCAGCCGGGCCTTGAGCTCGGCGCCGTTCGGCAGCCCGGTGAGCGCGTCGTGGCTGGCGCGGTGGGCGAGCTGGAACTCGTGCCGCTTGCGGTCCTCGATGTCCTCGACGTGGGTGAGCAGGAAGCTGGGGCCCTCGGCCGCGTCCGCGACGATCGAGTTGCGCAGGCAGACCCACTGGTAGCCGCCGTCCCGCCGGGACAACCGCAGCTCCGCTCGGCCGCTCTCGGCGCTGGTGCGCTCCAGCAGCGCCCGGTCCTCGGGGTGCACGAGGTCGGCGAAGCTCTGCTGGCGGAGCACCGCCCGGGGCCGGCCGAGCAGTCGGCAGAGCGCGTCGTTGACCCTGGTCAGCTGGCCGCGCCCGACGCCGTGCAGCTCGGTGATCGCCATCCCACTGGGCGCGTACTCGAAGGCCTGGCGGAAGCTCTCCTCGCTGGCCCGCAGCGCCTGCTGCTCCTTCTCCAGGCGGGCCAGCGCGCGCTGCATCTCGGCCCGCAGCCGGGCGTTGCCGATCGCGATGGAGGCCTGTAGCGAGAACATCTCCAGCGCCTCGCGGGTCCAGGCGCCGGGCCGTTTGCCGCTGCGCGGGCGGTCCACCGAGAGGACGCCCAGGAGGTCGCCGCCGGCGCTGTACATCGGGGCGAGCAGCCCGTCGGCGGGGTGCCAGTCGTTGGCGTACACCGGCAGCGGTCCGTCCCCGATCCAGCGCGGGATGTCGCTGGCGACGGCCCAGCCGCGGTCGTACGGCAGGAAGCGCAGGGTGCCCCAGTGGTCGCTGACGCCGAGCAGCCGGTCCCAGGACTCCCGGGAGCCGACCTGGCCGAGCAGCACGGAGGGGCCGCCCATCGGGCTCTCCTCCAGTTCCCAGACGGCCGCCACCACGAGGTCGCCGTCCGGCCTGACCAGGCTGACCGCGGCCGCGTCGAAGCCGAGCCCGTGCACCGCGCCTTCGACGACGGCCTGGAGCGTGCCAGCGAGGCTGCGGGCAGCGTTGAGGTCCGCCACGACCCGGTGCAAGGTGCGGAGGGTCGCGAGACGGACGTAAGGCTCCGACTCGGCTTCCATGCGGGGGCTCCCCGGCTGCTTCGGATAGTTCTTGATTGGTTATCGTCCGATTGCCAGAAGAACTGAATCACAGGGAGCACAGCGCTCGGCACGCTCGGTCAGCAATAGGTCATCACTTGTGACTTAAATCACACGACACTAATGCGTCCTTCATCAGTTCATCTGCCCCATAGCGGGACATAAAGAGCTATCGGTACATTTCTGGTGGTCGACCGCATCGGCCCCGGGCTGAAGCCGACTGCGCCCCCCAGTCCGGTCGCTTCACTCCTGAGGGTGAGTTCGGCCACCGGGGGCGACCCTTCGGCCGCACCGCCGGTCCTACGACCAAGGCCCGATGCCGTTTCCCCCGGGTGACGACTACCGTGCGGTACGTGTACCCGTCGCCGCAGCCCGAAGCTGCCTCCCACGCCACGCCCGACGAGTTCCGGGCTGCCCTCTCCCAGCTCGCCGCCGGCGTGAGCCTGGTGACCGTCCACGACCCGGAGGACGGCGAGGACGTCGGCATGACGGCCACGTCCTTCCTCTCGGTGTCGCTGGAGCCGCCGCTGGTGCTGATCTCGGTCCGCGAGGACTCCCGGATGGACGAGGTGCTCTCCCGGGTGGACACCTGGGCGGTCTCGGTGCTGGCGGAGGGGCAGAAGACGCTCGGCTCCCGGTTCGCCATGAAGGGCCGGCTCAGCGACCGGCTGCTGTTCGCGGACACCCCGCACCACCGCGGCCCGCGCACCGACGCCCCGCTGGTCGACGGCGCGCTGGCCACCGTCGAGTGCCGCACCGAGCAGCGGATACCCGCCGGTGACCACACCCTGCTGCTCGGCCGCGTCCTGGAGGCCGTGGTGCCCGACCCCGGCGGCCGCCCGCTGCTCTACTTCCGCGGCGGCTACCGCACCCTCGGCTAGCGCCTGGGGCGTGGCCGGCTACTCGCCGCCCCGCGGCGACCGGCGGCCCTGCTTCAGCTCGGAGCGGTGCCGCTTGTTGTACAGCCGCCGCTCGACCATCCCCCGGCTCGGCCTGGTCGCCCGACGGGACTTCGGCGGCGGTGCGCACGCCTCGGTCAGGATCGCCGACAGCCGGGCCGCGGCCGCCTCCCGGTTGCGCCACTGCGAGCGGAACTCCGAGGCCTGGACCACCAGCACCCGGCCGTCCACCAGTCGACCGGCCAGCCGCTCCAGCGCGCGCTCGCGCCACACCTCGGGCAGCGCCCTGGTCGAGGCCAGGTCGAAGCGCAGCTCGGCCTTGGAGTCGGAGGTGTTGACGTGCTGGCCGCCGGGGCCGGAGGAACGCGAGAAGCGCCAGACGAGCTCGGCGTCGGGGACGACCACCGACCCCCGTACGCGGATGGGCTCGGACATGCGTCCATCATCCCGCGCCCGCCCCGCCCGGTCACGCGGTTAATCGCCCGCTCCCACCGGTTACCCCCACGCGCCCCGAGCCCCGACAATGGCGTACGTGATCGAGCTCGGCTACTCCCTCTCCAACCGCTTCCCCGACCCCCCGCAGACGGACTACCGCACCGCGTCCGTGCACGCCCTGCGGTACGACCTGTTCTGCGGCGACGTCTACCTGGACGGCGAGGACGCGGGGCTGTCCACCGCCTGGGGCTGGGTACCGGTGCTCGACTTCGCCTGGGCGCTGTGCGACATCGCCGAGCTCCTGGACCGCGACCCGGACGGCGTCCGGGCCGCCCGGGTGCAGACCGCCGACCTCGACTTCACCCAGAACACCGAGCTGCTGCGCTTCGCCCGCCGCTTCAACTGGGTCGAGGTCACCGCGACCTGGCTGCCGGACGAGCCGCCGGTGGTGGTCCGCCACGGCGAACTGCGCCGCGAGGCCCGGGACTTCCTCCAGGACACGCTGGCCGACCTCTTCGACATGCACCCCGACCTGGCCGACAATCCGAACATCTGGACGCTACAGGGCCGATTCCGGCGGATCTGACACCTGCTTTGCCCGGGCTTTGCCCTCCGATCGGCGCCCACGAAGAAATTCACGGCCCCCTGCGGAACCAAGCCGCCGGAGTATCGCGTTGTCCCGGGAAAAAGCGCACGAAACGAACGAAGGGACTGCAAACGTCATGCCAGTGAGCCTCTCCAAGGGTGGCAACGTCTCGCTGACCAAGGAGGCCCCCGGCCTGTCCGCGGTCACCGTCGGCCTGGGCTGGGACGTCCGCACCACGACCGGCGCCGAGTTCGACCTCGACGCCAGCGCGATCGTCGTGAACGCGGACGGCAAGGTGCTGTCCAACGCCCACTTCGTCTTCTTCAACAACACCAGCACGCCGGACAGCACCGTCGTGCACACCGGTGACAACCGCACCGGCGAGGGCGCGGGCGACGACGAGGCGATCAACGTCAACCTGGCCGGCCTGCCGGCCGAGGCCGTCAAGATCACCTTCCCGGTCACCATCTACGACGGCGTCGCCCGCGGCCAGAACTTCGGCCAGGTCCGCAACGCCTACATCCGCGTGGTGAACGCGGCCGGCGGCGCCGAGATCGCCCGCTACGACCTCTCCGAGGACGCCGCCACCGAGACCGCGATGATCTTCGGCGAGCTCTACCGCAACGGCGCGGAGTGGAAGTTCCGCGCCGTCGGCCAGGGCTACGCCTCCGGCCTGGCCGGCATCGCCCAGGACTTCGGCGTCCAGATCTGACGCACCCGCGGAGAACACCGCGGCGCGGGAAGTCGGTCCGTCCGACTTCCCGCGCCGCGGTTCCTTCGTTTCCGGGCCCGTTTCCCGGGCCCCGATTCCGGGGGCTCAGCGCGAGGCGCGCAGCTCCGGCAGCTCGATCAGCTCGGTCTCGTCCTCCGGCGTCAGGTCCACCACGGTCGGCTCGCCCCGCTCCGACCGCTCGGCCGGCTCCGCCGCCCGGGCCTCGGCCTCGGCCTTCGCGGCCACCGCCTCGTCGCCCACCACGTCCGCCAGGTCGGCGCGCTCCCCCAGTTCGGCGACGCTGCCCACCGCCGGCGCCGGGGCCGCCGGGCGCACCGCGGCACCCGAGCCGCGGCCGAAGAAGCTGAAGCCCTGCCCGCGCGCCTGCCCGGACTGCGCCGGACGCGGCCGCTGCCGCTCCCCCGGCGCGGGCGCCGCGACGGGCGCCGCCGGCGTCCCGCCGAGCTGACCGACCGTCGCGGTCAGCGCCGGACGCACCGGCGCGGGCCGCACCGGCGACTGGGCCTCCGGAGCCTGCCCGGGGGTGGGCACCGAGGGCGCCACCGGGGCCGGCACGGCCACCGGCGCCGGTGCCGCAGCGGGCGCCGGAGCGGTGCGCGCCCGCAGCGCGACCTCCGCACCCGCCGTACGCGCCCACCGGTCCTCCTGCTCCGCCGCGCGGCGCTCCAGCTGCCGCAGCGCGGCCGCCGCCCGCACGTACGCGGCCGGGCTGGCCGGGTGCTTGGGACGGCTCGCGGCGAGCGCCCGCTGGGCCGCCTCGGCCTCCTTGAGCGCCTGCTCGGCCACCGCCACGGCCCGCTCGCGCAGCAGCCGGGCGATCTCGGTCTCGGCCTTCGCCAGCCGCGACTTCTCCGCCGTCAGCCGCCGCCCGAAGCGGGTGGCCCGCTCCTCGGCGACCTCCGCCGCGTACTCGGCCTCGGCCAGCTGCTCCTCGAACCGCTCCTCGGCGCGCAGCCGCTGCGCCGCGGACACCTCGGCGGCCGCGCGGGCCGCCTTGTCCCGCTGGCGCAGCAGCAGCGCGAAGCCGAGCGTCGCGATCACCGCCGCGACGCCCACCGAGCGCACCAGGACGGTGTCCTGACTGAAAAGCAGCGCGGCCAGTGCGGCGACCAGCAGTACGCCGGCGGCGGTGGGGGGAAAGACCCGGCCGAGGACGGAGGAATGACGGTGGCGTCCGCGAGACATGTCCAAGAAACTAGCGTGCGAATTGGGGCCGTGTCAGCCCAGGGTCCCCTTCCGCCCTTGACAGGGTGCGGTTTTTACCGCACGTGCCCGGATTCTCACGCAAGATCACGAAGACGCCCCTGCCCGGCGACGCGTCGGCGCCGCCTCAGCGACACCCCAGCGCCGCCTCAGTGCCGCCTTCGGCGGTGCCTCAGTGGTGCGAGGCCGCCTGGCCCCCCGGGTCGTCGTGGTTCTCCGGCAACTTGCACACGTGCTGGATCCAGAGCGCCGCCGCGATCACCGCGGCTCCCGCCAGCACCGCGAGGCCGGCCGTCACGGCCTGGTCCTTGCGGGCCGACACGTCCAGCTCGCCCAGCAGGTAGATCCCGGCCCCCGCGTAGACGCCGGTGACCACCGACGAGACCAGCGCGCTGGCCTGCCCCAGCACCACCGCCCGGGCCGCCAGCAGCGGATCGACGCCCTTCGCGCCGGGCTGCCGCTCGCGCACCGCCTTCAGCCGGGACCGCAGCGACAGCGCGGTCGCCAGCAGGATCACCGCCACCGCCGCCAGCACCACCGGCGCCGCGGCCGGAACGGCCGGCAGCGTGTCCACGGAGGCCCACAGCTTGGAGCCGGCCCAGGACAGCGCCGTCGTGGCGGCGGTGATGCCGATCAACAGACGGAGGCGAAGCAGCTTCACTCGGAGGAGGTCCTTCCCGGGTTCCAGAACCGGCCGGCCGCCCGGCGGCCCGGCGCGGCGACGCCAGGCCACCGTACCGGGCCCGGCCGGGCGGACACCCGCGCGAACGGCGGACACCTACTCGTACGGGCGGGCCCCCGGCCGAGTTCCCCGGGCGACAGCCCCGGTCGTCGGCCCCCGGGACCCGCCCCCAGGACCTACTCCGGCAGCGTCAGCCGGATGTCCTCGCGGCGCTTCACGCCCTGCGCGTCCGGGCCGCCCAGCGCGGTCAGCAGCGCGTCCACCCGCCCGTGCCCGGGCAGCTCGGCCTCCGGCTCGGCGTCCAGCCAGGGGGCGAGCACGAAGGCCCGCTCGTGCGAGCGCGGGTGCGGCAGCAGCAGCTGCGGGTCGTCGCTCAGCACGCCCTCGTAGGCCAGGATGTCGACGTCCAGGGTGCGCGGGCCCCAGTGGACGGTCCGCACCCGCCCGAAGGCGTCCTCGATGGCGTTGCCGCGCTCCAGCAGGTCCCGCGGGGGCAGCGAGGTGCGCAGCAGCACGACCGCGTTGTAGTAGTTCGGCTGCTCCTCGGGCCCGCCGACGGCCTCCGTCTCGTACACCGCGGAGACGGCCTTGATCCGCAGCCCCGGGGTGTCGGCGAGCGCGTCGACGGCGCCCTGGAGGGTGTCCAGCCGGTTGCCCAGGTTGCTGCCGAGCGCGATCACCGCATAGCGCTGGCCGTGCAGTGTGGTGTCGGCCGAGTCCACCCGGCTCTCCAGGTCGAACGCGTTCGGCGTGGCCGTCGGGTCGCTGGTGCTCATCGAAGATATCCCTCTGCATCGAATACCGGGCGCGCGGTGGGGGTCATGCGCGGCCCCGGTGGATGGTCACGGTCACGTCGTCGAACGGCACGGTGATCGGGGCGTCCGGCTTGTGCACGGTGACCTCGACCTCCTCGACCGCTTCGTGCTTGAGGCACTGGTCGGCGATGCGCTGGGCCAGCGTCTCGATCAGGTCGACCGGCTCCCCGGCGATGATCGCGGTGACCTCCTCCGCCACCAGACCGTAGTGCGCGGTGCGGGTGAGGTCGTCTCCGGCCGCGGCGGGGCGGGTGTCCAGGTACAGCACGAGGTCGACCACGAAGGTCTGCCCCTCGGCGCGCTCACGCTCGAAGACGCCGTGGTGGCCCCGGGCACGCAGCCCCCGCAGGGTGACGCGGTCCAGCAAACGAATCACTGCTCCCAGTCGGACGGGCCCCACCCGGGGAAAGGCGTGGACGGGCAGGGCGAAGGCGGGCAGCACGCCCGCCACTCCGTTTCGAATCTACCCGTGAGCACGGACAACGCCTGACCGTCCTACCCGGCACGAACCGACGCCACGCGCACCGGTACGGCGATTGACGTGAACGTTGGGTGACCACTCGGAAATTCCGGGCGACTTCTCCGCCCCGGTATTTCCACGATCCCCGGAATCAGCTCTCCTCGTCGTCGTCCCCGCTGGTCAGAACGGGTGAACCGTGATGCGACCAGAGTTTCCACCCGGCCGGGGTACGACGGAACAGATTCGTCGAGACGACCTTTCCGCCGACCAGTGGTCCGAGCTCCCCCTCCTCCTCCGACTCACCGCCGGAGAGGATGTTCTCGGTGCACGTGACAAGGGCCACATCACCGTGCACCTCGGCCTCGACATCGGTCAGGAAGAACTGGATGTACTCCGTGTTCATCATGATCAGCATGTACGAACGGGTCACCTGCGCCCGGCCCCGGAGCACCGGCCAGCCCGGGTGCACGCACACCACGCCGCTCTTGTCGTCGGCGTCCGCGGCTCCGAGCCAGGCGTCCTCGACCGCTTCCAGGTCTCCCCGTTCCAGCGCCTCGTAGAGCCCCCGGTTCGCCGCGAGCACGGCCTCCAGGTCCGCCTCGCGGGCCCGCCCGGCCGTACCGCCGCTCAACCTGCCGTCACCTGTCACAGACCCTCCCTCACCCCAACCGCGCCGCGTGCTGCCAGGCCGCGACCACCCGGACGGCGTCCGCCGTGCCGGACACGTCGTGCACCCGCACCGCCCAGGCTCCGGCCCGGGCCGACAGCACCGACACCGCGGCCGTCGCGTCGTCGCGCTCCCGGGCCGGGCGCAGTTCCCCGGTTGCCGGGTCGGCGAGCAGCGTACCCAGGAACCGCTTGCGCGAAGCCGCCACGAGCACGGGACGGCCGAGCGCGGTGAGCGCGTCCAGCCGGCCGAGCAGCGCCCAGTTGTGCTCGGAGGTCTTGGCGAAGCCGAGCCCCGGGTCGAGGATCAGCTGGTCCTCCTTGACCCCGGCGGCGAGCAGCGCGTCCACCCGGTCGCCCAGCTCGGCGACCACGTCCCGCACCACGTCGTCGTAGACGGCCAGCCGGTCCATGTCGGCGGACTGCCCGCGCCAGTGCATCACCACGAAGGGCGCGCCGGTCTCGGCGACCACCCGGGCCATCGCCGGGTCGGCGAGCCCGCCGGAGACGTCGTTGACGATCACGGCGCCGGCCTCCACGGCCCGCTCGGCGACCGAGGCGCGCATGGTGTCCACGGAGACCGTCACCCCGGCGTCGGCCAGCTCCCGCACCACCGGGATCACCCGGCGCAGTTCCTCCGCCTCGGGCACCCGCTGGGAGCCCGGCCGGGTGGACTCGCCGCCGACGTCCACCAGGTCCGCGCCGCGGGCCCGCAGCGCGAGGCCGTGCGCGATCGCCTTGGCGGGGTCGTGCCACATCCCGCCGTCCGAGAAGGAGTCGGGCGTGACGTTGACCACGCCCATCACGGCGCAACGCTCCAGCCGCGGCAGGCCGGGCGGCAGGGAGAAGGACGGCGAATCGTTCATGCTTCCCATTATCGAACGGGGCCCCCGCCGAGGACTCTCGGCGGGGGCCCCGTTCCGTGCCGGCGCGCCCCGGAGGGCGTCCACGGGCCTCAGGCGGCCTCGGTGACCTCGCGGGTCGACGGGACCGGCATCAGTCCCTCGCGCTGGCGCCGGCGGCCGAAGCGCGGCATGCCGAGCGTGATGAAGGCTTCCGCCTGCATCGCGGCGAAGCCGATCCGCGGCAGGTCCCGGGTGCTCGGGAAGACCAGGAAGCGCGGCTCCCACTCGGGCTGGAACTTGGCGTTGAACTTGTACAGCGACTCGATCTGGAACCAGCGCGACAGGAACACCAGCAGCCCGCGCCAGGCGCGCAGCACCGGGCCGGCGCCGATCCGCTCGCCGCGGGCCAGCGCCGAGCGGAACATCGCGAAGTTGAGCGACACCCGGCGCACGCCCATCGCGGGCACCGCCTGGAGCGCGGCGACGATCAGCAGCTCGTTCAGGCCCGGGTCGGCGGCGCGGTCGCGGCGCATCAGCTCCAGCGAGATGCCGTCCGGCCCCCAGGGCACGAAGTGCAGCACGGCCTTCAGGTCGTCGCCGCCCTCGCCCTCCTCCGGGGCCTTGTGGGCGGTGACCACCACGCAGTCGTCGTCCAGCGGGTCGCCGAAGCGGCCGAGGGCCATCGAGAAGCCGCGCTCGGTGTCGGTGCCGCGCCAGCGGGCGGCGGCGTCGGCGATCCGGTACTTCTCCTCCGCGGTGAGCTCGGAGACCCGGCGCACCCGGCAGGAGTAGCCGTTGCGTTCGATCCGCTTGACCATCTGGCGCACGTTGCGCATGGCCCGCCCGGAGAGCGAGAAGGAGGCGGTGTCGACGATCGCCTCGTCGCCCAGCTCCAGCGCGTCCAGGCCCGCCTCACGGGTCCAGACCTCGCCGCCGACCTCGCTGCAGCCCATCACGGCCGGCACCCAGGCGTGCTCGCGGGCCTCGGCCATGAACACCTTGATCGCGCCCGGCCAGGCCTCGACGTCGCCGACCGGGTCGCCCGAGGCCAGCATCACGCCGGAGACCACCCGGTAGGAGATCGCGGCCTTGCCGGTGGGCGAGAACAGCACGCTCTTGTCGCGGCGCAGCGCGAAGTAGCCGAGCGAGTCGCGCTCGCCGTGCCGCTTGAGCAGCTCGCGGACCTTCTCCTCGTCCTCCGCCGTCAGCTCGGGCTTCGGCTTGCCCGGGCGCAGCGCCAGGTACGCGGTGGTGAAGGCGGTCAGCAGGCCGAGCCCGCCGAGCAGGTAGGCGACCAGGTCGGACATCCGGACGTTGTTGTACCGGATCGGGCCCTCGAAGCCGAACAGTCCGTACCCGACGTGCTGCAGGCGCGAGACCAGGCCCGGGTGGCCGATCTCGTACTTGGTCCGGGTGCTCACGATCAGCAGACCGAGCAGCACGCTGAGGACGCCCATGACGACCAGGTTGACAACCGCCCGCCAGCGGGTGCGCGGGTCGGCCTTGGCGTAGAACTCGCGCTGGTGGACCAGCATCACGGCGAGGAGCACCAGCGAGACGACGGCCGGGCCGATCTGGTGCCAGCGCACGATGTGCAGTCCGGCGCTGACCGGCAGCAGCACGCAGACCGCCCGCCAGGCCCGCCGCTTGCGCCGGCGCAGCGCGTGCGCCAGCGGCACCAGCAGGATGCCGACCATCAGCGCGCCGACCGCCGCCAGGCTGGTGGTGCCGCCCGGCAGCTGCCCCGCGAAGTTGTGCACCTTGGTGTGCCGGAGCTTGGGGAACACCGCGCTGGCGATGTCCACGAGCCCGATCAGCAGACAGGCGTAGCCGACCGCCCCGGGGAGCCAGGCCCTCGGGACGGCGGACGCCTGGGTGCGCAGCGTCTGCAGGCCGCGGCGACGGCGCGACGGCTGCTCGGGGCTCGGATCAACGGACACGGGACTGCTCATGGGTGCTCAGCGTAGAGGCTGCGGTGCGGTGTCCGGTCACTCCGGGGGAGGACGCGTGATGGACCTTCATGCCTATTCCTTCATCAGGCAATGCGCATACCAAGGACCCGGAAACGGCAGGTAAACCGGGACCGTGGTCGCGCTGCGGGTTGAGCCGGCGGTGGGAGCCGGGGGCCTGCCGCCGCGTGGCGCGGCAGGGCCCTCCGGGACGCGTTACGTACGGTGGACGCCGCATTCTAGGGCGCCGGTTGCCTGCGGCTCTCCCCGCCCTTCCAGCCCACCCGGGCGTCCGGACAGCCTAGCCACGGTGGCCCGGCCTGACGGGCCGCCAGACGATGAAGCCTGCACCGCCAGTGTCCCACCGGAAGGCCGACGGCATGGAACTGACCAGCGACGCGCTGGTGAACTCGCTGCTCGCACTCGGCGTCGCGGCAATCGTCACGACCCTGTGGATCTGGCCGCGGCTGGCGCCGCAGCGCGCGCTGCCGGTGCTCGGCCGGATCGGGCTGCTGACCGTCGTTCAAATCTCCGTCCTGGCCGTGCTCGCGCTGTCGGTGAACAACTCCTTCGGGTTCTACACCTCCTGGGACGACCTGCTCAGCCCGGGCGGCGCCAAGCTCGCCCTGACCAGCAACGAGAACCACAAGGGCGGCACCCCGGTCTCCGACGCGCTGGTCCAGCCCACCACCGAGGGCGGCCTGGAGACCATCACCAACCTGCCGAAGGGCCCGCCCGAGGAGGTCGGCAGGGTCGAGTCGGTCCGGGTCAGCGGCAAGGAGACGGGCTTCTCCGACCAGATGTTCGTCTACCTGCCCGCCGCGTACTTCGACCCGAAGCTCGCCCTGGTCCGCTTCCCCGTCCTGGTGGCCATCGCCGGCTTCCCCGGCACCACGCTGAACCTGCTGCACGAGATCCCCCTCGCCCAGACCGCGATCGAGCTCCAGCGCTCCGGCAAGATGCCGCCGACCGTCCTGGTGATGGCCCGCCCGGCGGTCGACCCGTCCCGGGACACCGAGTGCGTGGACGTCCCCGGCGGGCCGCGCACCGAGACCTGGTTCGTCAAGGACGTCCCCGAGGCCATCCGCAGCGGCTACCGGGTGGGCCGCACGGCCGCCTCCTGGGGCACCCTCGGCTACTCCACCGGCGGCAGCTGCGCGCTGCGCCTGGCGATGCGCTTCCCGAACGTCTACGGCAACGCGGCGAGCCTGCACGGCGACTTCACCGTCCGCCAGGACAACTACACCGGCGGCGACCTCTTCAACGGCGACAAGGCGCTGGCCCAGCAGCACGACCTCGGCTGGCGGCTGCAGAACCTGCCGGTCCCGGCGCTCAACCTGCTGGCGGTCTCCACCCGCACGGAGGGGGACTACCCGCAGACCGTCCAGTTCGTCGACCAGGCCACCCGGGCCGCGGCGGCCAACCCCCAGTTCACCGTCGACTCGCTCTACCTGGACGACGGCGGGCACAACTTCGACAGCTGGACCAGGGAGATGCCGGCCACGCTCGAATGGCTGGGCTCGCACCTCGGCTAGCGCAGGTGAGTGATTACCCGCCGGTCGGCCCGGACGGCGGGCGCCCCGGGGGGAACGTATCGCGACCGCCCGTCGGCCCCCGTCGGGCACCGCCCCGGACCCCGCAGGAGGCACCGTGCTGAGCACCCGCTCGCTCTTCGACGAGATCTACCGGAACGACCAGGCCTACCAGCTGTTCTGCAGCATCGCGGCCGGCGGCGAGGACCAGGGCGGCTGGGAGAACGAGCGGATCACCGCGCTCACCCGGGATCCGGTCCTCGCCCCGAAGGTCGCCCGGCACGGTGCCGACGAGCGCAAGCACGGCCGGATCTTCGCCCAGCTGCTGAACAAGCGCGGCCTGCCCAAGGTGCCCGTCCCGGACGAGGCCGACTACTGCATGCTGCTGGAGCGCCAGGGCGTCGGCCTCTCGCACGAGCGGCTGAACAGCGACGTCCCGCTGACCGACCGCGAGATCATCACCTACCTCGCGCACAGCCGGGTCACCGAGCAGCGCGCCGCCGAGCAGATGCGCCAGCTGGTCAGGGTGTACGGGGACAACCCCGCCCTCGGCCGGGCGATGCGGATGATCTCCGCCGACGAGGACAACCACCTCGCCTACTGCCACGAGGAGCTGCTGCGGCTGATCGCCGAGGGCCACGGACCGTACGTCCGGCACGTCCTGGAGGCCAGCGCCCGCGGCGAGATCCGCACCCACCGGGACGTCGGCCTCGCCGTCACCGCCCGGATGGCCCGGATCCTGCGCTGGCCGCGCTGGCAGCTCGTCCTGGTCACCCTCGGGGTGCACGCGCTCTACCTGTACGACCGCGTCTACGGCTGGCGCCGGATGGTCACGCTGCGGATGCCCGAGCGCCGCAACGCCCTGGGCACCCCGGCTCCGCCGCACGCGGAGCGCGAGGTGTTCTGAGCGTCCCGCCGGCCGCCCGCCGCTGCCGGCCGGGCCCTACCGCCCGATGATGAGGCTCATCGCCTCGGCCCGGGTGGCCGGGTCGCGCAGCTGGCCGCGCACGCAGGAGGTGATGGTCTTGGCGCCGGGCTTGCGGATGCCGCGCATCGACATGCACATGTGCTCGCACTCGACCACGACGATCGCCCCGCGCGGCTCCAGGATCCGCATCAGCGCGTCGGCCACCTGGCTGGTCAGCCGCTCCTGCACCTGCGGCCGGCGGGCGTAGACGTCGACCAGCCGGGCGAGCTTGGACAGCCCGGTGATCTTGCCGCTGGTGGACGGGATGTACCCGACGTGGGCCACGCCGCGGAACGGCACCAGGTGGTGCTCGCAGACCGAGGTCAGCTCGATGTCCTTGACCAGCACCATCTCGTCGTGGCCGAGGTCGAAGGTGGTGGTGAGGACCTCCTCGGGCTCCTGCCACAGGCCCGCGAATATCTCCTTGTAGGCACGCGCTACCCGGGCCGGGGTTTCCAGCAGGCCCTCGCGGTCCGGGTCCTCCCCCACGGCGAGCAGCAGCTCGCGGATGGCGTTCTCGGCCCGCTTCTGGTCGAAGGTACCGACGGCGGGCGGACCGTCGAACGTCACCGGGTCGATCATGCGGGCCTCGCTTAGGTATCGGAAGACTCTGGCTGAACAGCACGGATGCCGCGCCTCCAGGGTACAAACCCTGGTGACGCGGCATCCATTCCCCACGGAGCGCGGGGTCAGCCCTCGGTCCGCGGCTCGGTGGCCGGCATCGGCGGGAGCTTCACGACGTCCACCGCGGCGCCCTCGCCGGAGGCGGCGCCGTTGGTGAGCGCCAGCTCCTTCGGGGACTGCACCGGCGGCCGGGTGGACGGCGTGCGGCGGGCGGAGCCCGTCCAGGCCGGCCGGGCCGGGCGCTTGACGATCGGCGCGAAGACCTCGGCGATCTGCTCCTTGTTCAGGGTCTCCTTCTCCAGGAGTTCCAGGACCAGGTTGTCGAGCACGTCGCGGTTCTCGACCAGGATCTCCCAGGCCTCGTTGTGCGCGGTGTCGATGAGCTTCTTGACCTCTTCGTCGACCAGCCCGGCGACCTCTTCCGAGTAGTCGCGCTGGTGGCCCATCTCACGGCCCAGGAACGGCTCGGAGTTGTCGCTGCCGAACTTGATCGCGCCGAGGCGCTCGGTCATGCCGTACTGGGTGACCATGGCCCGGGCCGTCGCGGTGGCCTTCTCGATGTCGTTCGAGGCACCGGTGGTCGGGTCGTGGAAGACCAGCTCCTCGGCCGCGCGCCCGCCCATCATGTAGGCGAGCTGGTCGAGCATCTCGTTGCGGGTGGTGGAGTACTTGTCCTCGTCCGGCAGCACCATGGTGTAGCCGAGGGCCCGGCCGCGGGACAGGATGGTGATCTTGTGCACCGGGTCGCTGTACTGGCAGGCCGCCGCGACCAGGGCGTGGCCGCCCTCGTGGTACGCGGTGATCTTCTTCTCCTTGTCGGACATGATCCGCGTGCGCTTCTGCGGACCGGCCACGACGCGGTCGATCGCCTCGTCCAGGATGCCGTTGTCGATCAGCTTCTTGTCCGAGCGGGCGGTCAGCAGCGCCGCCTCGTTGAGGACGTTCGACAGGTCGGCACCGGTGAAGCCGGGGGTGCGCTTGGCGACGGCCGACAGGTCGACGTCGGGCGCGATCGGCTTGCCCTTCTGGTGCACCTTGAGGATGTCCAGCCGGCCCTGGAGGTCGGGGCGCTCCACCGCGATCTGGCGGTCGAAGCGGCCCGGGCGCAGCAGCGCCGGGTCCAGGATGTCGGGGCGGTTGGTCGCGGCGATCAGGATCACGCCGCCCTTGACGTCGAAGCCGTCCATCTCGACCAGCAGCTGGTTGAGGGTCTGCTCGCGCTCGTCGTGGCCGCCGCCGAGGCCCGCGCCGCGGTGCCGGCCGACGGCGTCGATCTCGTCGACGAAGACGATCGCCGGGGCGTTCGCCTTGGCCTGCTCGAAGAGGTCGCGGACGCGGCTGGCGCCGACACCGACGAACATCTCGACGAAGTCCGAGCCGGAGATGGAGTAGAAGGGCACCCCGGCCTCGCCCGCGACGGCGCGCGCCAGCAGGGTCTTGCCGGTACCGGGCGGACCGTAGAGCAGCACACCCTTGGGGATCTTGGCGCCGACGGCCTGGAACTTGGCCGGCTCCTGGAGGAACTCCTTGATCTCGTGGAGCTCCTCGACCGCCTCGTCCGCGCCGGCGACGTCGGCGAAGGTGGTCTTCGGGGTGTCCTTGGTGAGCAGCTTGGCCTTGGACTTGCCGAACTGCATGACCCGGGAGCCGCCGCCCTGCATCTGGTTCATCAGGAACAGGAAGACCAGGACGATGATCACGATGGGCAGCATCGACAGCAGCAGGCTGACGAAGGTGCTCTGCTTCTCCGGGCTGACAGTGTAGCCCTCGGCGAGCGTGCTCTGGTCCTTGTCGTTGACCTGGGCCTGGAGCTTGTCGGCGATGGCGACGCCCTGGTCGCCGATGTACGAGGCCTGGAACTTGGTACCGGACGGGGCCTTGCCCGTACCGGCGCTGGGCAGTGTGGCGCCGTCCCTCAGCTGGATCTTGATCGTGTTCGAGTCACCGGTGGTGATCTGCGCCGACTTGACGTTGTGCGCGTCGATCGCCGAGACGACCTGACCGGTGTCCACCGTCTTGTAGCCGTTGGAGTCCGAAACGACCTGCATCAGCACGATGACGGCGAGGACGGCCAGCACGATCCACATGATCGGCGCACGGAAGTATCGCTTGACGTCCATCCATGCGGGGCGTTGCCGCCCCGTCCCTCCTGCCACTCAACGGCGCCGGGAGGCTGTTGGGCCGCGGCGCATCCGGTTGGTGCTCATGTGAAGAGCGGTTTATTGGACCGTACCGCAGTCGGACCCGCCCATGGCGGGAGCACAGCGAGACGGCTTTGGTTCTTAGTCTCCCGGGTGCAACGGGCGGGAACGGCCTACTGTTCCCGCCCGTAGCCCGAACGGGCCCTCAGCCGCCGTAGACGTGCGGGGCGAGGGTGCCGATGAAGGGGAGGTTGCGCAGCTTCTCCGCGTAGTCCAGGCCGTAGCCGACCACGAACTCGTTGGGGATGTCGAACCCGACGTACTTCACGTCGATCTCGACCTTCGCCGCGTCCGGCTTGCGGAGCAGGGTGCAGACCTCGAGCGACGCCGGGCCGCGCGAGCCCAGGTTGCCCAGCAGCCAGGACAGCGTCAGACCGGAGTCGATGATGTCCTCGACGATCAGGACGTCACGGCCGGCGATGTCGGTGTCCAGGTCCTTCAGGATCCGCACCACGCCCGAGGACTTGGTCCCCATACCGTACGAGGAGACGGCCATCCAGTCCATGGTGACCTGCGAGTGCAGGGCCCGGGCGAGGTCGGCCATGACCATCACAGCCCCCTTGAGGACGCCGACGATCAGCAGGTCCTTGCCTGCGTAGTCCCGGTCGATGCGCTCGGCCAGCTCCAGGAGCTTGGCGTCGATCTCGTCCTTGCTGATGAGCACCTTCGCGAGGTCAGCGCCCATGTCGTTCTGGTCCACCGGGGATACGTCCTCAAACGTTCGGGGTCTGTGTGGCCGGCGGCCGGCTTCCCCCGGGGCATGCCTAGCCCGTCAGTCGCCCTGCCGCCGAAAGACCAGCGTGCCACACCTGCGGGTGGCCTCGACGCCCCCGGGTAGGTGCAGCGGGCCCTGTCCGCGCCATCCGGTGACCAGCAGGTCGATCGTCTCCAGGTGCCGGGCGAACAGGTCCCCGGCCGGGCAGCCCGCCCGCAGCGCGGCCCGGCGCAGCACCCGGCGGCGCACCGCGGGCGGCAGCTCGGCCAGTTTCCCGGCGTCCAGGGCGCCGTCGCCCGTACGGAGGTCGCGTTCGGCCAGAGCGGCCCACTGGTCGAGGGCGTCGGCGTCGTCCCGGAACAGCCGGGCGGTACGGGCCAGCGCCTCGACCACTCCGCCGCCCAGGTGCTTCTCCAGGACCGGCAGCACCTCGTGGCGGACCCGGGAGCGGGTGTAGGCGGGATCACAGTTGTGCGGGTCGTCCCAGACCGGGATCGACTGGGCGGCGCAGGCCTGCCGGGTGGCGGCCCGGTCCAGCTCCAGCAGCGGGCGGCGGTAGCGGCCCTTCTGGGCGGGCATCCCGGCCAGCGAGCGGGAGCCGGAGCCGCGGGCCAGGCCCAGCAGCACGGTCTCGGCCTGGTCGTCCCGGGTGTGGCCGAGGAGCACCGCGATCGCGCCGAGGCGCTCGGCGGCCTCGTCCAGCGCGGCGTAGCGGGCGTCCCGGGCGGCGGCCTCCGGGCCCCCGGCGCGGCCGACCCGCACCGGGACCGCCTCCACCGGGTCGAGGCCGAGCGTGCGCAGCCGGTCGGCCACCTGGTCGGCGCGCTCGGCGGAGCCGGCCTGGAGGCCGTGGTCGACGGTGACGGCGCCGACCCGCAGGCCGATCTTGGGGGCCTCGAAGGCGGCGGCGATGGCCAGCGCCATCGAGTCCGCGCCGCCACTGACGGCCACCAGGACCAGCGGCGAGCCGGGCGCGGCCGGCGTGCGGGGCAGCCCGGAGGGGTGGCGCGCGGCGTTGCCGATCAGGGTGGTGCCGACCGCGGCACCCACCAGCGGCACCCCGGCCGGGCGCTCCCGGGGCTCGCGCACGGGCGCGGTGAAGGTGGAACCGGCCTCGGCGGCGAGGTCGGCGAGGGTACGGCGAACGGCCAGGCGTATCGCGGCGACGGCGGGGTGAGGGCCCACGGCGGAAGACTCCTCGGGGAGGGGACAGGACTCGCGGCGGACGCGGCGGGGGCCGCGCACCGGCGGGAACGCCCGGTTACCGGGCGCTCACAGATGGTGGCAGATAGTGGCCACCCGCTACGCCACCCGCGCCCCCGGTACGACCACCGTCCCACGTTCGGGTGAATGAAGAAACGCTTCTTCACTCATGGTCTGGCCGATTGGACCACTCGTACGAGCGGGATTGACCGTCGCGCGCCGCTTGCCGCCCGGCTCACGGCGCGCCGACGTCACGTCCGCCCTCAGCGCGCCACCCGGGCCACCCAGGCGGCCGGATCGTGGATCTCGTCCTTGGTCGGCAGGGTGTTCGGGGAGGTCCACACCCGGTTGAACCCCTCCATGCCGACCTGCTCCACCACGCCGCGGACGAACACCGCGCCGTCCTGGTACTGGCGCAGCTTCGCGTCCATGCCGAGCAGCCGGCGCAGCAGCAGGTCGAGCCGGTTGGCGCCGCGGTCCCGGCGCTGCTGGAACTTCTCCCGGATCTCGGCGACGGTCGGCACCACGGCCGGCCCGACGCCGTCCATCACCACGTCCGCGTGGCCCTCCAGCAGCGACATCACGGCCGTCAGCCGGCCGAGGATCTCGCGCTGCGCGGGCGACTGGACGATCTCCAGCAGGTTCCCGGACGAGGCGCCCTCCCGGTTGCCGCCGCCCGGCAGGCCGCCGAGCGAACCCGCCGCGTCCCGCAGCCGCTCCAGCAGGGCGCCCGGGTCGACGTCCGTCTCGGCGAGGAAGGACTGCACCTCGGACTGGATGTGGTCGCGCAGCCACGGCACCGCGGTGAACTGCGTCCGGTGCGTCTCCTCGTGCAGGCAGACCCAGAGCCGGAAGTCGGACGGGTCGACGTCCAGCTCCCGCTCGACGTGCACGATGTTCGGCGCCACCAGCAGCAGCCGGCCCGGCCCGGGGCCGTCCGGCCCCAGCCGCGGCTTGTCGAACAGCGCGGCCGGACTGTCCGGGGCCTCCAGCGGGGGCTCGGCCGGAGCGAATGTCTCGTACTGGCCCAGCACCTTGGTGGCCAGGAACGCCAGCAGCGCCCCGACCTCGATCCCGGTGGCCTTCTCGCCCACCGCACCGAACATCCCGGCCGCCGCGCTGTTCGCCCGACGTGCCTGGAGCTTCTCCACCAGCGGCTGGACGACCGTGCGGAAGCCCGCCACGTTGGCCCGGACCCACCCGGGACGGTCCACCACCAGCACCGGCGTCGCCGTGGCCTGGGACAGGCTGGACGAGCGCATGCCGGTGAACGCCCGCACGTGCTCCTCCGCCTCCAGGGCGTGTCGGCGCAACTCGGCGACCACCGCCGCCGCTTCCGCCCGGCTCACTTCCGGCCCCGGCCGCACCAACCTGGTCGCGGTTGCGACCGCGAGGTTCCAGTCGACCATGTCTGCACCGCCACTCGCGCTCGTCATGCCCTCACCGTACGTGCTCCCCACCACCAACGGCAGCCACCCGCCGCCAACACCTCTCCCCCACCCGTCCGCACCGCGCGGGACGCCGAGGGCGGGCGGCCGCCGGGGCGCGGCCGGCCGGGAAGCCGTGCGGCGCCCGACTGTTCACGGGCTGCGGGGCGCAGGAGCCGGGGCCGGGTCAGTGGCAGCCGCAGGTGGTGAGGCGGGCGGCGACGCGGTCCATGGCGGCGCGGGCGGTGTCGGCGGGGGCGGGGGTGCGGGTCATGACGGCGAACGCGAGCAGCCGGCCGTCGGCGTCGACGACGGTGCCCGCGAGGGTGTTGACGCCGCTGAGGGTGCCGGTCTTGGCGCGGATCAGCCCGGCCGCGTCGGCGGCGCCGGACCCGGAGCCGTAGCGCCTGTTGAGGGTGCCGGTGAAGCCGGCGACCGGGAGGCCGGTGAGCACCGGGCGCAGGACGGGGTGCTGCTCGGAGGCGGCCAGCGCGAGGAGTCGGACCAGGACGGCGGGCGGGATCGCGTTGTCCGGGTGCAGCCCGCTGCCGTCGTTGAGCCGCACGCCGCCCATCGGCACGCCGAGCCGGGTGAGCTGCTGGGTGACGGCGGCCGCGGCGCCCTCGAAGCTCGCCGGCTGGTGGGCGGCGACGGCGACCTGACGGGCGATCGCCTCGGCGAGCTGGTTGTCGGAGGTGGTCAGCAGCCGTTCGACCAACCGGGCGACGGTCGGCGAGAAGACGTCGCCGAGAGGGGCCTGGCCGGTGGCGGCCGGGGTGGGGGCGGGTGCGGCGGCGGGCCTGGCCTTGCCGGTCACGGTGATGCCGCGGGCCCTGAGCATCCCGGCGAAGGTCTCCGCGGCCGCGGCCGCCGGGTCGGCGACCCGGTCCGGCGCCTCCTCCCGGCTCTTCGGGTCCGCCCTGCCCTCGTCCACCATCAGCGGGACCACCAGGGCGATGTTCTGCCCGTCGTGGTTCCTGTGCTGCGGGTCGCCCGCGTACAGCGACAGGTCGTAGTCCAGCTGGACCGTCGTGGCGCCGAGGGCCTTGAGGGTCTCGGCGGTCTGCTGGGCGAGGAGGTCCAGCGAGGCGGGGGCGGTGTCGGCGTCGGCCGGCTGGCCGCCGATCTGCACCTGGTCGGCGGGCAGCGCGGTGAGCGTCGGGTCGCCGCCGCCGACCAGGACGATCGTGCCCGGGTCCGCGCCCCGGACCACCCGGGTGTGCAGCCGGGTGTCGCCCGGGATGAGGGACAGCGCCGCGACCGCGGTGGCCAGCTTGGTGGTGGAGGCCGGGGTGGCCGCGGTGTTCTCCCCGGAGCCGTACAGGAGTTGGCCGGTGCCGGCGTCCCCGACGGCGAAGGTGACCTCGCCGAGGCTGCGGTCGGCGAGCGCGGCGGCGAGCGCCCGCTGGAGGCCCTGCGCGGTGGGGACGGCGGCGCCCGTACCGGCGTCGACGGCGGCCAGGACGGCGCCCGGCGCGGGAGCCGGGCGTGCGTCGGGCGCGGGAGCCGGGGCGCCGGGCGCGTCGCTGCCCCCGACGGCGGGCGCGGTCGATCCGGCGGCGGCCGGCGCGGCCCGACGGCCGGGCGGGGCGCCCGGGCTGTCGCCCGGCCGGGGCCCGGCGGCGCCCCTACCGTGGTCGCCCTTGCGCCCGTCGTGGCCACCCTGGCCGTCGTGGTCCTCGTCCTCGCCCGGCGCGGCGCTGTGTCCGCCCGGCGGCGGGGAGGGCTGCGCATACGCACCGCCCGAGGTCAGGACCGTACCGACGACCAGCAGCGCCGCCCCGAACAGCCCCGCGGCCGTCCCCCCGCGGCGGCGAGCCGCCCCTCCCCCTGCTCCCACCGACCGGCCCCTTTCCCGAGCACTCACTCCCGTAGGAGACACTTGGATTCTGTCAGTCCCTACCTTGGAGGAACCGTTGGAGTTCGACGTCCTTATCGAAATCCCGAAGGGCTCTCGTAACAAGTACGAGGTCGACCACGAGAGCGGCCGTCTGCGGCTCGACCGGATGCTCTTCACCTCGACCCGCTACCCGGCCGACTACGGCTACGTCGAGGGCACGCTCGGCGAGGACGGCGACCCGCTGGACGCCCTGGTCATCCTGGACGAGCCGACCTTCCCGGGCTGCCTGATCAAGTGCCGCGCCATCGGCATGTTCCACATGACCGACGAGGCCGGCGGCGACGACAAGCTGCTCTGCGTCCCGGCGACCGACCCGCGCTGGGAGCACCTGCGCGACATCCACCACGTGTCGGAGTTCGACCGCCTGGAGATCCAGCACTTCTTCGAGGTCTACAAGGACCTGGAGCCCGGCAAGTCCGTCGAGGGCGCCAACTGGGTCGGCCGCGCCGAGGCCGAGGCCGAGGTCACCGCTTCGATCAAGCGTCTGGCGGAGCAGGGCGGTCACTGAGCCGTCGTTCCGGTCTCCTTCGATCGAGGGCGTTCGAGGCAGGTCGGGGCAGCCCGGGGCCGGGGTTCGCGGATTCGTCCGCGAGCCCCGGCCTCCGTCGTGTCCGGGGGCGGGACGCCTTGCCGACAGCCCGTCGGCATGCGGCCGGTCCCGACCCCTGGAGGCCGCGGGCCCGCGCCCGTCCCGTTCTCCACCGTGCTCCGCACCGCCGGCAGCGCGGAGCACGAGGCGGCCGTCCGGTCAGTCCTCCAGCCGGAAGCCCACCTTGATGCACACCTGGTAGTGCTTGATCCGGCCGTCCTCCAGGTGGCCCCGGACCTGCGAGACCTCGAACCAGTCGAGGTTGCGCAACGTCCGGGAGGCCCGCTCCACCCCGTTGCGGATCGCGGCGTCGACGCTCTCGCTCGACGACCCGACGATCTCGGTCACCCGGTACACATGGTCGGTCATGGCGGACTCCTCAGCTGTGCGACGGCCCCCGGTCCACCGTGCACCGGCCCGGGTCCGCCCGCACCCCGACGGACGGCCGCCGGCCTGCGTACCGCGCTCCGAGGCGAGTCCCACAGGCCCTAGAAGGCGGCCCGCACCTCGCCGACCGCCACGCCGCCGCCGAGCAGCGGGGCCGCGCCGATCCGCTCGACGGTCCCGTCCGCCCCGGCCACCCCGAGCCGGCGCAGCGCGGCCGCCAGGACCGGGCCGCGGGCCCGCTCGCCGCCGTCCTCGATCTTGAAGGCCAGCGCCCGCCCGTCCGGCAGCGCGACCACCTGGACGGCCTCGGCGCCCATCTTGGACAGCGCGCCCGGCACCGCCCGCATCAGCCAGGTGTCGGCCCGGCGGGTGCCGGCCACGTACTCGGGGTGGGCGCGCATCGCGTCGGCCACGCGGCGCGGCGCGGTGCCCTCGGCGGCCAGCACCAGGCCGCGGTAGCCGCGGGCCAGGCCGGTCAGCGACACGGCCAGCAGCGGCGCGCCGCAGCCGTCCACCCCGGCGTACGCGGCGGTCTCGCCGGTGGCCTCCTCCAGGGCCTCGCGGGCCAGCCGCTGGATCGGGTGGGCCGGGTCGAGGTAGCTCGCGGTGTCCCAGCCGTTGGCGGTGCAGGCGGCCAGCCAGCCGGCGTGCTTGCCGGAGCAGTCCATCAGGATCGGGGCGCGCTCGCCGCCGGCGGCGAGCAGCAGCTCCGCCTCGGTCTCGTCCAGCGGCAGGTCGGCCGGGGTGCGCAGGGCCGACTCGTCGAGCCCGGCGGAGCCGAGGATGCTCCGCACCCCGTCGAGGTGAAACGATTCTGCGGAGTGGCTGGAGGCCGCCAGCGCCAGTAGCTCGCCCTCGATCGCCAGCCCGGCCCGCAGGGTGGCCACCGCCTGGAACGGCTTGGCGGTCGACCGCGGGAAGACCGGGGCGTCCGGGTCGCCGAGCGCGAACTCGACCGAGCCGTCGGCCGCGAGCAGCACCAGCGAGCCGTGGTGGCGGCCCTCGACGAAACCGGAGCGCACGACCTCGGCGAGAACGGGCGCGGTGGCGGGCAGGGACATGGCGGAGGAGCCTTCCGGGGCAAGGGTGGTGGACCGGGAGCGAGCCGGGTCCACCGCCCGCGGCGACTCACCCGGTCAGAGCGGCCCTCCTGCGAGCAGGTCGTCGACCCGTGCTTCCCCATCACGGTACCTGCGGGTGATCTCGGCATTGCAACCGTCGGCCGTGCGCAGCAGCCGCTGGCGCCGTCCGGACACCTCGCGCTCGTGCGCCCGCAGCCGCTCCAGGGCTGCCAGCAGCTCCTCCGCCGGGTGCGCCGCCAGGTCGGCGAGCTGGACGTCGCCCATCAGCGCGTCCGCCTCCAGCCGGGACTCCCGGGTACGAGGCGGGCCGAGGGTGACGTGCCGGGCCGAGCGCCGCACGGTGGAGGGCGTGTCGGTCAGGATGGCCGGCAGCCGGTCCAGCAGGTCGCCGGGGACCAGGTCGGGGCCGGACGGGCCATCGGGGTCGGACGGGCCGGACGTGCGGGCCGGGCCCACGCCTGGCCGCCGGTCGAGTTCGGCGCGCAGGATGTCCATCCGCCCGTGCAGCAGCCGCCGCAGGTAGGACAGGTCGGCCTCCTGCTCCAGGGTCTCCCGGCGCAGCACCCGCAGCTGTTCCAGGCCCAGCCGTTCCAGGTCGGGCTCGTCCTCCGCGTCCACCGCCGGACCGTACGGGTCCACGGGGTCCCGCACCACCGGCCCGGACCGGTCCCGCGCCGCGCTGCTCGCGTCCATCACCCAACCACCTGACGTCGTCCGATCCCGCCCGCTCGCGGCACCCCGTCCCTGCCGCCGGTCCGGCCCGTCCCCCGACGGGCCGCGCGTCCCGTCCACCGGCACGCCCGGATCTCCCGGAGGTGCCGGTCCCCGGCCGCGACCACCCCACCGGGACGGTACGGCCGGACGCCCGACCTATCGGCTCGACCGCCCGGTCGAACCCCGGCCCGGCGCGGCGGACCTCCTGGCGCCCCGGACCCTTCGTACGGTCCCCCAGCGTGCCACCCCGCCCGGCGCGCGCGCACCGCCCGTGCACCCGAACGGCCCCCTGGCGAACGGGGGTGGCTGATATGACCAGCCCTTTCCGCAGGAAGAATGGCGCCCGATTCGGCGCAGGCGCGCACGCTACGGCGTGCACGGCCTTCGCGCGCGCCCCTGGTGTGCGCCCTGAGGAGGCCGCCGGGGTGTACGGGAAAGACGCGGGAAGGGTGCGGCGCCGTCCGGGCGGGCGGGTCCGCGCGGAGGGCTCCGGGGCCCTCCGGGGGCCGTACGGCGCTCCGGCACAATGGCGGCATGCGAGCAGTGGTGCAGCGAGTGAGCGAGGCTCGGGTGACCGTGGCCGGTGAGACCGTCGGCGCGATCGAGGGGCCCGGGCTCTGCGTCCTGGTCGGCGTCACCCACGACGACACCCCCGCCAAGGCCGCCCAACTGGCCCGCAAGCTCTGGACGCTGCGGCTGCTGCCGGCCAACGCCGAGGGGGTCGAGCAGAGCTGCTCGGACCTCGGCGCCCCGCTGCTGGTGATCAGCCAGTTCACGCTCTACGGCGACGCCCGCAAGGGCCGCCGCCCCACCTGGAACGCCGCCGCCCCCGGCCCGGTCGCCGAGCCGCTGGTGGACGAGGTGGTGGCGCGGCTGCGCGCGCTGGGCGCCAAGGTGGAGACGGGCCGGTTCGGCGCCGACATGCAGGTGGCGCTGGTGAACGACGGCCCGTTCACCGTCCTCGTCGAGGTCTGAGCGGCCCCCGCCGCAGGGCGGTCTACTGCGGGACGATCACGTCCTGGGTGCCCGGGACCGTCCCGGCCAGCAGCACGGCGTCCACCGGGACGTTCCGCTTGACGATCGCCAGCGCGATCGGCCCCAGCTCGTGGTGCCGGGCCGAGGAGGTCACGAAGCCCAGCGCCCGCCCGTCCGGGTCGGCGGCCAGCCGCACCTCGGTGCCGTGCGGGGGCAGCGTCTCCTCGGTGCCGTCCAGGTGCAGGAAGACCAGCCGGCGCGGCGGGCGGCCCAGGTTGTGCACCCGGGCGACGGTCTCCTGGCCCCGGTAGCAGCCCTTCTGGAGGTGGACGGCGGTGCGCAGCCAGTCCACCTCGTGCGGGATCGTCCGGTGGTCGGTCTCGAAGCCGAGCCGCGGCCGGTGGTCCTCGATCCGCAGCGCCTCGTAGGCCCAGACCCCGGCCGCCGGGCCGTACCCGGCGGTGAGCCGCTCCAGCTCGCCGCGCGGCACGAACAGGTCGCGCCCGTACGGGAGTTCGCGGACGGCGGCGGCGCCCTCGACGGCCGCGGTGGAGCCGGCCGGCAGGTGGACCACGGCGTACTCGGCGGTCGCGTCGGCGACCTCCACCCGGTAGAAGAACCGCATGCCGTCCAGGTAGGCCACCAGCGCCTCCTGGGTGCCCGGCTCGACGTGCGCCCAGGTGGTGGTGCCGTCGTCCACCAGGTAGAGCGCGTGCTCGACGTGCCCGTTCGGGGAGAGCACCAGCGCCTCGGCGGCCTGCTGCGGCGGCAGCTCGCTGACGTGCTGGGTGAGCAGCAGGTGCAGCCAGGAGAGCCGGTCCGGGCCGGTCACGGTGACCACGCCGCGGTGCGAGAGGTCGACGAAACCGGCGCCCTGCGACAGATTGCGTTGCTCGCGGAAGATGTCGCCGTAGTGGGCGGCGACACCGTCGTCGGCCCCCTCGGCGGGGACGGCTCCGGGCAGGGAAAGCAGCGGGCTCTTCACACCGGTCATACCGGCCAGCTTACGACCGGTCCCCGGCGAGCTTGGCGGTGCAGTCGGCGCAGCGGCCGAAGATGGCGAAGTGCTTGAGGTCGGTGTCGAAGCCGTGCCGCTCGCGCAGGCTGTCGATCAGCGGCTGGGCGATCTCGGTGCCGGTCTCGGTGACCTTCTCGCAGTCCCGGCAGACCAGGTGCAGGTGGTGGTGACGGCCGGCCAGGTGGTAGGTCGGGGCGCCGTGGCCGAGGTGGGCGTGCGAGACCAGGCCCAGCTCCTCCAGCAGCTCCAGGGTCCGGTAGACGGTGGAGATGTTGATGCCGCTGGCGGTCCGGCGGACGTGGCAGAGGATGTCGTCGGGGGTGGCGTGGTCGAGCTCGTCGACGGCCTCCAGCACGAGCTGCCGCTGCGGGGTGAGCCGGTACCCGCGTTCGCGCAGGTCCGCCTTCCAGTCGCCGGAGAGCTGCCAGTCGGTGGTGCCGGTGTCCGCCACGGTACTGTCCCTGCCAATGGTCGGGGGTCCTGGTGCAAGTGTAGGGACCGGCCACGGGCCGGTCCCTACCTCGTACACCGAACCGCCGGTCGGGCGACGGGCCTACTTGAAGAAGGCGATGCCGTCGTCCGGCAGGTCGTTGATGTCCTTGATCAGCTGGGCCGGGCTGAGCACCTTCTTCAGCTGCGCGGACATGTACGGGCGCAGCGGCACGTTCGGGGCGGCCTTCTCGCCGACCCAGAGCAGCTCGCCGTTGACGAAGCCGTACAGCCGCTTGCCGCCCGAGTACTCCGGCGAGCCCTCGATCCGGGCCACCGCGTCGGTGGAGACGTCGACCTGCGGCTTGCCGTCGGCCAGCTCGCCGTACCAGATCTCGACCGTGCCGTCGTCGCGGACGGAGGAGATCTCGATGCCCCGGGCACCGCTGGTGCCGTCGGTGTTGCTGGTGATGCGCCAGAACGCGTGCTCGTTCTCCAGCGGACGGACCTTCTCGCCCTCGGCGTTCAGCACCCAGGTGCGGGAGCGGAACTCCAGGAAGGGGCGGCCGTCGTGGCGGATCACGATCTCCTGGCCGAAGTTGCACTTCTCCGCGCCCGGGAAGTCGTAGACGCCCGCGCCCTCCCAGGTGCCGAGGAGGAAGGCGAGCGGGACGACGTCCTTGTGGAGGTCAGAGGGGATCTCGATCATGTTCCTGGTCGCTGTTCTCGTCGGTGTGGGACTGCCTCAACCGTACGGCAGTACTCAGCGCTGGCCCTGGTACAGCTTCATCACCGAGAAGATGGCGAACCAGGTGATCAGCACGGCCATGAGGGCCAGCAGACCGTCGAAGAACATTTCCAGACCGGACACGGGGGGCTCCCAGGCGGCGACAGTGTGGTGGATTTTGCTCCGCTCACTCTATCCGCCGGGCTCCGGCCGGTCGCGGTGAGCCCCACCACGTCGCGGTTCGCGCCGTCGTCCCGTAGCTGCCCAAGCTTTGCCCAAGGGTTCCGGCGATGCCGGACGGCGGGGGCGACGGGCGCTCTAAGGTGGCGCCATGTCGAAGAAACTGGTCATCAAGGTCACCGCAGGGGCGGACGCGCCGGAGCGGTGCTCGCAGGCGTTCACGGTGGCGGCGGTGGCCGTCGCCAGCGGGATCGAGGTCTCGCTCTGGCTGACCGGGGAGTCCTCCTGGTTCGCGCTGCCGGGCCGGGCGGCGGAGTTCGAACTGCCGCACGCGGCGCCGCTGCCGGACCTGCTGGAGTCGATCCTGGCGGCCGGCTCGGTGACGCTGTGCACCCAGTGCGCGGCCCGGCGCGGGATCGAGCAGAAGGACACCGTCGACGGTGTCCGCATCGCGGGCGCCCAGGTCTTCGTCAGCGAGATCATGGCGGACGGCATCCAGGCGCTCGTGTACTAGCCCCTGTCCCGCGGTTCGTGGTCGGGCCGGTCCCGGTCGTGGCCGGGGTCGTCCCACCTCGGGTCGTCCCAGCGCGGGTCGTCCCACCAGTCGTCGTCCGGGTCCCGTTTGTTGGCGAACACCGCGGCGGCGGGCGGGATGACCATCGCGACCACGCACATGCCGATCGCGGCGCCGACCGAGAAGAACCGCACCACGCCCCAGGCCATGACGAACAGGCCCACGCACACGCCCATCATGGCGAAGTAGTAGCGACGCCGCCGCCTTGCCCGCATCCCTCCACGGTACGACCGAGGGCCCCTGCACGGCAGGGGCCCTCGGGGTGATCCGGGTTCGCTCCGGCTCCGGTCAGACCGCGATCGCGACCTCGACGGCGGCGCCCTGGGAGGCCACCACCTGACGGTCCACGGTCTGGCCCGGTACCAGCGCCCGCAGGGTCCACTTGCCCGGGCGGGCGAAGAACCGGAACTGTCCGGTCGCCGAGGTGGGCACCTCGGCCGTGAACTCGTTGTTCTCGTCCAGCAGTCGGACGTAGCCGTTGACCGGCTCACCGTCGCGGGTCACCGAACCCTGGATGATCGTCTCGTTCGCCACGTCAACTCCTGCCAGGTCCGGGCCGCCGGCCTTCGCACCGCACATGTCTGTGTTCCCTTCTGACTTACGGGTCGAGCCGGAGGCTCAGTTTCCGCCGAGCTCGATCGGCACGCCGACCAGGCTGCCGTACTCGGTCCACGAGCCGTCGTAGTTCTTGACGTTCTGCTGGCCGAGCAGCTCGTGCAGCACGAACCAGGTGAGCGCGGAGCGCTCGCCGATGCGGCAGTAGGCGATGGTGTCCTTCGCCAGGTCGATGCCCTCGGCCTCGTACAGCGCCTTGAGCTCGTCGTCGCTCTTGAAGGTGCCGTCGTCGTTGGCGTTCTTGGCCCACGGGATGTTGCGGGCGCTCGGCACGTGGCCGGGGCGCTGCGACTGCTCCTGCGGGAGGTGGGCCGGGGCGAGCAGCTTGCCGGAGAACTCGTCGGGCGAGCGCACGTCGACCAGGTTCAGGGTGCCGATGGCGGCGATCACGTCGTCGCGGAAGGCGCGGATCGAGGAGTCGGCGGCCTGCGCCTTGTACTCGGTGGCCGGGCGGGCCGGCACCTCGGCGACCAGGTCGCGGGAGTCCAGCTCCCACTTCTTGCGGCCGCCGTCCAGCAGGCGGACGTCACCGTGGCCGTACAGCTTGAAGTACCAGTAGGCGTACGAGGCGAACCAGTTGTTGTTGCCGCCGTACAGGACGACCGTGTCGTCGTTGGCGATGCCCTTGGCGCTGAGCAGCGCCTCGAAGCCGGCCTGGTCGATGAAGTCGCGGCGGACCGGGTCCTGGAGGTCCTGCTTCCAGTCGATCCGGACGGCGTTGCGGATGTGGTTCTTGTCGTACGCGGAGGTGTCCTCGTCGACCTCGACGATGACGACCTTCGGGTCGTCCAGGTGGGCCTGGACCCAGTCGGCGTCGACCAGGACGTCGCTGCGGCTCATGGTGGTGTCTCCATCCGAGGGCGGTTGTGCGGAAGGTGCTGCTCAGGAGGGGTGCTGAGGGGTGCCCGGGTGGGTGTGGTCCGAAATTCCGTCCGAATACCGGGACGGGGGCGCGGACCGGTGCGGCCGGGCAGGGAACTGCGGAGTACATCGGCGACCGCCCGCTCGGAGAGCCGGGCGCGGTCACCGGGAAGATCGGCGGCGGGCGTCAACTGCCCAGCCGGGGCGCCGAGTCAGCGCATTCGACACAGACAGGCGGACACGCGGCACAGGTCTACCGCCCGCCGCTTCGTGAGGTCCGTCTGTCGCTTCATGCCGACGATGCTAGGGACACCGGAGGCCCGCTGTCATCAGCGTATCGAATAGTGGGATCGAAACGACCGGATGGTGGGATTTGACCCGAACGGGGCCCGCCGGGGGCTGCCCGGGGCCCTCCGGGCGGCGTGCGCGGGGCGTGCGTGGGGCGGAAACGACACCGCTCCGCGGTCCGCGCTGGACAGCGCGTCTCGCGGAGCGGAACGATTCGGCGGGACCGGGACCGGGAACGCCCGGCGGCCGGAGCGGGCCGGGAATCAGCCCAGGAGCTTGAAGCCCTTGCCGTCGAAGGTCAGCTGGAGGCCCTCCGCCAACGGCGTCACGCCGCTCCCGCCCTCCTTGTCGGCCAGCTTCAGCCCGGCCGGCAGCGAGTCCAGGGTGAAGCTCATCGGCTCGAGCTGCTGGCCGGTGGCGCCGGCCACCATCCCCGCCAGCGAGCTCAGCCGGAAGCCGTCGACCGTGACGGTGTTCCCCGTGTTGTGCACGGTGCCCTCGCCGATCGCGATCGGCCCCAGCGAGGCCTTGACCTTGCCCGGACCGGCGTACGACAGGCTCAGCCGGGAGTTGCCGCCCACGGGCAGCTTGGCCCCGCGCAGCAGCTGGGAGGCGGGCGGCAGCAGCTGTGCGAGGTCCGGGTAGGAGATCACCCCGCTGCCGGTGCCGCTGTCCACCGTGGCGCTGCTCATGCTGTCGGTGACCTTGACGCCGGACAGCTGCGCCTTGAACGAGTGGAGCGCCACCTGGTGGCCGCCGTCGCCGACGGTCAGGCCGTCGGAGGCGATCCGGACGTCGTCCAGCTTCATCGAGAGCACCTGGGTGAGGAACGGGAAGCCCTCGATCGAGACCTCCGGGCGCTGGCTCATCCGGCCGCTCTTCACGATCCGGTCGGCGGCCTCGTCCTCGGCCACGCCCACCGCGATCCGGTCGGCGCCCAGCAGCAGGCCGGAGAGCACCGCCAGGCCGATCGTGGCCTTCAGCCATCCGCGCATCGTGTCCCCCGTCGTCGCCGGTCGCAGTGGTCGTTCGTCGCTGAGTTCGTTCGCAGTGGATCTTTCCCGGAGGGTCGTTCCCGGTGGGTCGTGCACCGTTCCGTGGCGGACGCAGGACACGTCCGCCCTCGCACGACCGTACGACGTCCGGCCCCGGAACATGGTTCCGGAGCCGGAATTCGGCCGAAGCGGACCGCGGGCCGGGCGGAAGGGTCAGGCCAGCAGGTCGGTGGCGATCCAGATCAACGGCGCGGCCACCGCCAGCGGCAGCGCCACGCCCGCCGTCATGTGCACGAAGCGGGACGGGAAGTCGTACGCCGCGACCCGGCGGCCGACCAGGGCGCCCAGCCCGGCCAGCGCGCCGAGCGCCACCGGCGCCCCGACCAGCAGGCCCAGCACCACCGCCGCGGCCAGGCCCAGCACCGGGCCCAGCTGCTTCGGCCCGGGCAGCGGAGCCGCGGCCAGCAGGGTGGCCAGCGCCACCGCGCCCACCGCGGCCGGCACCCAGTCGGCCACCAGCAGCGCGGTGCACAGCACCGTCACCACGGTGGCCGAGCCGAGCACGGTCAGCGCGTAGAACCGCTCCTTCGGGTCCGACGGACGGAACGTCTGCAGCACCAGGACGAGCAGGAAGAACCCGCCCAGGGTGCCCACCACGGCCGCCACGCCGCCGCCGGAGCCCGCCAGCAGCACCGCCGCGTCCGCCGTGAAACCGGCCAGCGCGGCGAGCAGGATGCCCTGCCGGGCCGGCCACATGCCGTTCAGCCGGAACCAGCCGGCCGCCGTCAGCAGCTGGAGCAGCGCGACCACCAGGGCCAGCGCGATCTGCCCGAGCGCGGCACCGCCGGCCAGCAGCGCGGCCGCGCCGGCGGTGATCAGGGCCGGTTGCAGGCCCGGGTCGATGATCGGCGAGCCGGTCCGGCGCGGTCCGGCGGGCGGCGCGGCCTGCGGCGGGACGGCCGCGTACGGCGCTGCGGCGGGGGCGCCCAGCGGGCCGGGGGCGCCGACCTGGCCCAGCGGGCCGGGGGCGGTCGGGCGCTTGAGCGTCATGGTCGGCGGATCGAAGGCCTCCGCCGTCGGCTGCCCGGGGGCGGGCTGCGGCGCCGCGGCGGGAGCCGCGTGCCGGGCCCGCGGCCTCGACGGCTGCTGGAGCCGGATCGTCGGGTCCGGCTGGGGCTGCACCGGCTGCTCCGGCTGCTGCTGCCGCCGTCGCTGCTGCCGCGACGGCTGGGCCTCGGGCTGCTGCTGAGGATGCGGCTGCTGGGACTGCTGCTGCCGCTGGCGCGGGGACTGCTCGTACTGAGGCTGCTGGTGCGGGTGCTGCGGCTGCTGGTACCGCGGCGGCGCGACCGGCATGGAACCGGACACCACCACCGGCGGCAGCAGCGCCGTCGCCTCGGCGTCGTCCGCCGCCGGCACCGGCGGCAGCAGGGTGGTCGCGGCCGCGTCGTCGAACGCGGGCACCGGCGGCATCACCGTGGTCGCCGCCGCGTCGTCCACCGGGTACCCGTACGGCGACTGGTGGCCCGGCTGCTGCTGCCGCGCCTGCGGCGGGTACGGCTGCTGCGGCTGGTGGGGCTGCTGCGGCCACTCGCCGTAGCCGCCGCGGTTCGGATGGTTCGGGTTGTTCATGTCCGTCACGCCGCTCAGCCTCCCGCGAACGGGGGAAGGACCTCCACCGTCCCGCCCTCGGTCAGGGAGACGGCCGCGTGGTCGCGGCCGCCCACCTGGGCCCCGTCGACCAGGTACGAGCAGTGCCCGAGCAGCTGGACGAACTTCGGCCGGTCGGCGTGCCGCTCCCTGGCCGCCGCCAGCGCCTCCGCCAGGGTCGCCGCCTCGTACGGCTCCTCGGCCAGGCCGGCCTCGGACTTCGCCGCCGCCCAGTAGCGGATCGTCCCGCGCACCCGGGCGCCGCTCGCGGGCTCGGTGGTCGCGCCCATCGGGCCACCCCTTCTCGTCGTCCTCGCCCGGCCCCGGTGACCCGGTCCGGCTCGCCACCGCGACGGCTGCCCGACCACCCGAACGGTGGACCCGAACAGCGCCTTCGATGTGCGTCCCATGATGGCGTGTCCGCCACCACGAGCGGCAATCGCCCTCGCCGGACGGACCCGGAACGGGCACCGGCCCCCCACCGGACCGCCACCGGCCGGCGCCCGACCGGCGCTCGAAGCTGTGTCCAGCCTCACCCGGCGCACGCCCGAATTGGGTGAACCGCCGGATTCCCGCACTCCCGGCGGAGGGGGCGGTCGGCTATCCTCGACCACCAAGAGGGATCCGGGCAGAGTCGCCCCCGGGTCCTTTCGTGCTTTCAGGACGCCAGTACGGACGTTCTTGCGATTCGTCGGCCCACCCCCGGCGCGCAGCAGAACCGTCCCGCCTGACGCGGCACAACGACGTGCCCCGGCCGGCCGGGGCACCGCCACCCGGCACCGGGCCGCCACCCGCCGCCGGACCAGACCGGAGGGTTCGCGGTGACGAACAGGGCAGAAACGGTGCGCCAGGGGTTGCGGGACCCCCGGCCGACCCGCCGTCGCGCCCTGCACGCCGTCCGCTCCCCCGGTTCGCCGCCGGCCGCCGTCGTCCTTCCCTCCCCCTCAGCACGTGCGCCATCCGGCTGTGGCGGCAGCCGTCATGCGACCGCGACGACCCGGAAAGGGGACCACCGGGTATGAGTTCTCTCCTCCTCCTCACCAATGCGCTGCAGCCTTCAGCCGAGGTACTGCCCGCCCTCGGACTGCTGCTGCACAACGTCCGGGTGGCTCCCGCCGAGGGCGCGGCCCTGGTGGACACCCCCAGTGCGGACGTCATCCTGGTGGACGGCCGGCGCGACCTGCCGCAGATCCGCAGCCTCTGCCAGCTGCTGCGCTCCACCGGCATCGGCTGCCCGCTGATCCTGGTGGTCACCGAGGGCGGCCTGGCCGCCGTCACCGCCGAGTGGGGCATCGACGACGTCCTGCTGGACACCGCCGGCCCGGCCGAGGTCGAGGCCCGGCTGCGGCTCGCGCTCGGCCGCCTCCAGGTCGTCACCGACGACAGCCCGATGGAGATCCGCAACGGCGACCTCTCGGTCGACGAGGCCACCTACTCCGCCAAGCTCAAGGGCCGGGCGCTCGACCTCACCTTCAAGGAGTTCGAGCTGCTCAAGTACCTCGCGCAGCACCCCGGCCGGGTCTTCACCCGGGCGCAGCTGCTCCAGGAGGTCTGGGGCTACGACTACTTCGGCGGCACCCGGACGGTCGACGTGCACGTCCGGCGGCTGCGCGCCAAGCTCGGCGTCGAGCACGAACAGCTGATCGGCACCGTACGCAACGTCGGCTACCGCTTCGTCGTCCCGGAGAAGCCCGAGAAGGGCGAACGGCCGGAGCTCGCCCAGCGCCCCGCCGCCCCCCTGGAGGCCTGAAGCCGGGCCCGTCCGGACTCCGGCGCGGAGCCGGGCGGGCCGCCCCGCCCGGCTTGTCCGGTTCCTCCCGGAGCCGCCGGCCGGCCTGCCGAACGGGGCCCCGGCTCCCACTGCCACCCCGGAGACCACACGCGTAGACTCCCCCCGTGGCCAAAGTGACGCGCGACGATGTAGCCCGACTGGCTGGTACCTCGACCGCGGTCGTCAGCTACGTCATCAACAACGGGCCGCGCCCGGTCGCGCCCGCGACCCGCGAGAAGGTCCTCGCGGCGATCGAGCAGCTCGGCTACCGGCCGAACAGCGTCGCCCAGGCGATGGCCTCCCGGCGCACCAACCTGATCGGCATGGTCGTCCCGGACGCCCGCCAGCCCTTCTTCGCCGAGATGGCGCACGCCGTGGAACGGGCCGCCTCCGAGCGCGGCAAGCTCGTGCTGATCGGCAACTCCGACTACGTGGACGACCGCGAGGTGCACTACGTCCGCGCCTTCCTCGGGATGCGCGTCTCCGGCCTGATCCTGGTCAGCCAGGGCCCCTCGCAGCGCGCCGCCGAGGAGTTCGCCGCGATGGAGGGCGCCAAGGTGGTGCTGCTGCACCGCCGGCCCGAGGCGATCGACGACGTCGCGGTGGTCACCGACGACGTGGCGGGCGCCGAGGCGGTTGTGCGCCACCTGCTGGAGGTGCACGGGCACCCGTACGTGGCCTGCTTCGGCGGCCCGGTCGAGTCCCCCGCCCCCGGCGACCCGGTCATCGACCACGTCGAGGGCTGGCAGCGCGCCATGGACGCGCACGGCGTCCCCACCGAGCCGCACCTGATCGACGCGCCCTTCCACCGCTACGGCGCCTACGACGTCGCGCTCGGCGTGCTGCGCTCGCCGGACCGGCCGCGGGCGATCTTCTGCTCCACCGACGACCAGGCGATCGGCGTGCTGCGGGCCGCCCGCGAGGTCGGTCTGCGGGTCCCGGAGGACCTCGCGGTGGCCGGCTTCGACGACGTGCCGGAGGCCGCGCTCGCCGACCCGCCGCTGACCACCGTCGCCTCCGACCGCGACGCGATGGCCCGGGCCGCCGTGGACCTGGTGCTGGACGACTCGCTGATGGTGCCCGGCTCGGACACCGAGCGGGTCCGCACCTTCCCGTCCCGGCTGGTCATCCGCCGCTCCTGCGGCTGCTCCGGCGGCGCCCCCGGCCGGTCCGTGCCGCAGTAGCCGGCCGTACCGGAGCTGCCACCCGTACCGGAGCGGCCGGCTCCGCCCGGCAGACGGCCTGACCAGGCTTTATGAGAACCCAACGGGCTTCTCTCCCCGTTCTGAGCCGGTTCTCATGCACTCTTCATGCGGCGGGCCGAGCTTGGTCGGCATGACCGAACAGCAGCGCCACCCCAGCGAGCAGTACGGGCCGTACGAGCCCCAGCAGCAGCACGGCCCGGACCCGGTCCACCGGCCCCGGGTGATCGAGGGCACCGTCCTCGGCAGCGGCCCGGCCCTCGGCGGCCCCGGCGCCACCGGCCCGGACGGGTACGGCTACCGCGAGGACCACTCCGGCGGCGCCTTCGACGGACCGCCGCCGCCCCCGCCGGTCCCGCCCGAGCCGCCCACGCTCCTCGGGCCGGGCTCCCCCGAGGGCCCCGGCGACCGCGGCGGCCGCGCCCGGCGCGGACTGCTGCGCGGCCGGCTCGCCCTGGTCACCGCCGTCGCCGCGGTCGCCGCCGTCCTCGGCGGGGTCACCGGCGGACTGGTCGCCACCGACCGGCAGAACTCCGACAACCGCGTCGGCACCGTCGCCAGCCCGGTCTCCGCCCGCTCCGACGGCAGCGCCGACGTGGCCGCCGTCGCCGCCGCCGTCTCGCCCAGCACCGTCCAGATCACCGTCAGGACCGGCAACGGCACCTCCACCGGCACCGGCGTCGTCCTGGACACCGACGGACGGATCCTCACCAACTACCACGTGATCGACACCGCCGCCGCCGGCGGCCGGATCACCGTCACCTTCAAGGACGGCTCCACCGCCCAGGCCACCGTCACCGGCACCGACAAGGCCCTCGACGTCGCCGTCATCACCGCGGCCGGCGCGAAGAACCTCGTCCCCGCCGTCCTCGGCGACTCCTCCACCGTGGCCATCGGCGACCCGGTCGTCGCCATCGGCAACCCCGACGGCCTCACCGGCACCGTCACCTCCGGCATCATCAGCGCCGAGAACCGCGACGTCACCGTCCAGCTCGACGAGGGCACCACCAGCGGCAACGGCGGCTTCGGCCTCCCCTACCTGCCCGGCCAGCGCGGCACCGCCCCGCAGTCCGGCACCGGCGGCACCACCACCTACAAGGCCTTCCAGACCGACGCCGCACTCAACCCCGGCAACTCCGGCGGCCCGCTGATCAACGCCGGCGGCCAGGTCATCGCCGTCAACTCGGCGATGTACGCACCCGGCGGCTCCGGCTCCTCCGCCAGCGGCTCGGCCGGCAGCGTCGGCCTCGGCTTCGCCATCCCGATCAACGACGTCAAGCAGGTCCTGCCGGAACTCGAAGCCGGCCAGAACCTGTGAGCCGCACTCCCTGAGACGGACAATTGCTCCCAGCAGGCCCTCCACCCGACGAGAAAGGGCACCCGCCCATGACCCCGTCCGCCGACGACCGCACCATCGCCGAGGCCGGCCACCCCTCCGCCCGGCTCCTCGTGGTCGACGACGAACCCGCCCTCCGGGACGCCCTGGAGAGCAGCCTCGCCTTCGAGGGGTACGAGGTCGCCACCGCCACCGACGGCTACGAAGCCCTGGAGTCCGTCGAACGCGACCGGCCCGACCTCGTCCTGCTGGACATCATGATGCCCCGGATGGACGGCCTCACCGCCGTCCGCCGGATGCGCTCGCGCGGCGACACCGTCCCGGTGCTGATGCTGACCGCCCGCGACGCCGTCGGCGACCGCGTCACCGGCCTCGACGTCGGCGCCGACGACTACCTCGCCAAGCCCTTCGAGCTCGACGAACTCCTCGCCCGCGTCCGCGCCCTGCTGCGCCGCAACGCCCTCGCCGCCGAGGCCGCCGCCCGCGCCGCCGTCGAGGACGAGAGCGAGGTGCTCGCCTTCGCCGACCTGCGGATGAACACCGCCACCCGCGAGGTCACCCGGGCCGGCAAGCCGATCGAACTCACCCGCACCGAGTTCATGCTGCTGGAGATGTTCCTCGCCCACCCCCGCCAGGTCCTCACCCGCGAACAGATCCTCAAGGCGGTCTGGGGCTTCGACTTCGAGCCCTCCTCCAACTCCCTGGACGTCTACGTGATGTACCTGCGCCGCAAGACCGAGCAGGGCGGCCTGCCCCGGCTGATCCAGACCGTGCGCGGCGTCGGCTACGCCCTGCGCCCGGCCGCCGGCACGAACGCGTGAACAACGTTCCGCCCCCTCCGCTGGCCCCTCCGCTGCTCCCGTCCCGCACCTCCGGCCGGCGGCGCCTCCTCCACTGGTACCGCTCCCGCTCGCTGCGCAGCCGCCTCACCTTCCTGAGCGCGGCGGCGGTGGCGGTGGCGATCGCGCTGTCGGCGCTGGCGTGCTGGTTCATCGTGGAGAAGCAGCTGTACGACCAGGTCCGCACGGACCTCGCCGGCGCGCCCCCGGCCCCGGTCGGCAGGGGGGACCTCGCCTGCTACGACACCCCGGAACACGCGCTGGAGCGCCAGCCCGGCGGCAACCTCCAGGGGATCAGCGCGGCCGCCCCCCGGGACACCCAGTTCCTCGCGCTCGGCAACGGGGTCTGCCTGCCCCCCGGGGCGACCAAGGCGATCGTGACCGTGCCGGAGGACGCGGCCGTCTTCCGGCTCAGGCCCGGCCAGTCGGTCATCCGGGAGGGCCGGTACACCAACGGGGAGCCCGCCCTGGTCCGGTTGACCGAGGACCCCCGGTACACGGTGCCGGTGGTCGTCATGGTCGCCACCTCCACCCAGCCCGTCGAGGAGTCCCTCCAGGGCCTCGCCGTCCTGCTCGGCGCCGTCTCCGCCGGCGGCATCCTGCTCGCCGCCGTCGCCGGCCGCCTGGTCTCCCACTCCGCCCTCAAGCCCGTCGACCGGCTCACCGACGCCGTGGAGCACATCGCCCGGACCGAGGAGGTCGGCACCACCATCCCGGTCCACGGGCACGACGAGATCGCCCGGCTCTCCACCTCCTTCAACTCCATGAGCACCGCCCTCGCCAACTCCCGCGAGCGGCAGACCCGGCTGATCGCCGACGCCGGGCACGAGCTCCGCACGCCCCTGACCTCCCTGCGCACCAACGTCGACCTGCTGATCCGCAGCGACCGGACCGGCCGACCGCTGCCCGCCGCGACCAGGACCAAACTGCTCGGCAACATGAAGGCGCAGATGCAGGAGCTCACCGTGCTGATCGGCGACCTGCTCCAGCTCTCCCGCCCCGACACCCCGAAGAGCGGCCCCGCCCCCACCGTGGTCGCCCTGCACGAGATCGCCGGCCGGGCCGTCGAGCGGGCCGAACTGCGCGGCCCGGGGCTGGTCTTCGAAACCGACACCGAGCCCTGGTACGTGCACGGCGACGCGGCCGGGCTGGAACGGGCCGTGATCAACCTGCTGGACAACGCGGTCAAGTACAGCCCGCCCGGCGGCACCATCGAAGTCCGTTTGCGCCAGGGTGTGTTGACGGTCCGGGACCACGGACCCGGCATCCCGCCGGAGGAGCTCCAGTACGTCTTCGACCGGTTCTGGCGCTCGCCCTCCTCGCGCCAGCTGCCGGGCTCCGGCCTCGGGCTGTCGATCGTCGCGCAGAGCGTCCGGGAGGCGGGCGGCGAGGTCACCCTCGGCCCGGCCGCGGACGGCGGTCCGGGCGCACTGGCCACCGTCCGGCTGCCCGGCGGCCCCGCCCCGGAATGACGGAAGGGGCGGGTGGGGCGCCCCGACAGCGCCCCACCCGCCCCTGCCCAGGGCCGGCTCACGGTCAGTCGATGTCGCTGCCCGGGCCGATGATCTTGATCCGGTCCTGCGCCGGGGCCTGCAGCGGCGCGCCCGCCGAGCTGTGGGCACCCAGGTAGGCCGTGAAGACGTCCAGGTCCGAGGCGCCGACCAGCTTGTCGGTGCCGGCCGCGAAGGCCGGGAAGCCGTCGCCGCCGCCGGCCAGGAACTCGTTGGCCGCGACCCGGTAGGCGGCGGCCGGGTCGACCGGGGCGCCGTTCAGCCGGACCGAGTCCAGGACCACCCGGTCCGCGCCGGTCTTGCGCATGTCCAGGGTGTAGTGCAGGTTCGAGGACACCTGGAGGATCTTCGGCGCGGCGGCGTTGGAGCCGCTCACCTGCTGCTGGAGCAGCTGGATCAGCTGGGCGCCGGTCAGCGTCTTGACCTGCATCATGTTGGTGAACGGCTGGACGGTGAACGCCTCGCCGTAGGTCACCACGCCGTCGCCCTCGCCGCCCGAGGCCTTGTGGACCAGGTCGGAGCGGATGCCGCCGGGGTTCATGAAGGCGATCTGCGCGCCGCCCTTGCCGGCGGGGGCGAGGCCTTCCAGCTGGGCGTCGGCGATCACGTCACCGAGCGGCTTCTCCAGGTCGCTGCTGCCGCGGCCGTTGATGTCCGAGGCGATGTAGCCGACCGGGCGGTTGGCGATCGGGGCGGCCAGCTTGGAGTAGTGGTCGACCAGCGCCGTCATGTCGGGCGCCTTCTCGACCGTGCGGCGCACCACGTGGTTCTCGGCCTTGACCGAGGGGCGCACGATCTCGCCCGTGGTCTTGTCCAGCTTCATGTCGATCTCGGTGAAGAGTCGGCCGAAGGAGGCGGCGCTGGTCACCGAGCGCGGGACGCCGTTGGGGTCGGGGATGCTGCAGGCGTACGCGTTGTGGGTGTGGCCGGTGACGATGGCGCCGACCGCCGGGTCGATCTTCTGCGCGATGTCGACGATCGGGCCGGAGATGCCCTGGCCGGCCGCGCCGCAGTCGTAGTTGTAGACGGAGCTGGCCGGGTAGCCGCCCTCGTGGATCAGCGCGACGATCGAGTTGACGCCCTTGGCCTTGAGCTCGGCGGCGTACTTGTTGATCGTGGTGACCTCGTTGGTGAACTTCAGGCCCTTGACGCCCTCGGCGGTCACGATGTTCGGCGTGCCCTCCAGGGTGACGCCGATGAAGCCGACCTTCACGCCCTGGGACTTGGTGATCCAGTACGGGGCCAGCAGCGGCTTGCCGGTCTTCTCGTCGGTGACGTTGGCCGACAGGTAGTTGAAGTTGGCGCCCTTGAAGGTGCGGCCGGCCTCGTAGCAGCCGTCGGTCGGGTGGCAGCCGCCCTCCTGCATGCGCAGCAGCTCCTGGGCGCCCTCGTCGAACTCGTGGTTGCCCACGGAGGTGACGTCCAGGCCGAGCTTGTCCATCGCCTCGATGGTCGGCTCGTCGTGGAAGAGCGCCGAGGTGAGCGGGCTGGCACCGATGATGTCGCCGGCCGCGACGGTGATCGAGTCGTCGGCCGGGATCCGCGCCTTGCGCAGTTCGGTGGCCAGGTACTCGATGCCGCCGGCCGGGGTGGCGACCTCCTTGCCGGTGGCCGGGTCGATCTCCTTGATCGTGCCGGAGTTGCCGACCGGGGGTTCCAGGTTTCCGTGGAAGTCGTTGATCGCCAGCAACTGGAGGTTGACGGTCTTGTGGCGCTTGGCGTCGGCGCCGGCGGCCTGGGCGGCCGTCGGCACGGCCACCGTGCCGAACAGACCTGCGGCGGCGACGACGGCGAGCGCCGTCCGTCGGGATCTGACGGTGAGCATGAAGGGTTCCCCTGCACCTTGGAAGGAGCACCGGCTGTGGACAGCGTCGGCGTTCGAGCATGTGTTGCGACTGCGAAGCCTAGGGTCAACGCGCGTAGCTGTCAGGACGTCGAACGTAACGAGAGGATTACCTGCTGCCGAACCATCGCCGTCCGCGGGGTGCGGAGCCTGCGGAGGGCACCCCCTCGGCCTCCGGCCCGGCGGACGGCCACCAGGCCGCACGCGCCGCCTCAGACCCCCGGCTCGGCCGCCAACTGCCGTTCCGCGCGCACCCGTTCGGCCACCGCGTCCTCGGTCATCGCGCGGTCGGTGTACACCAGCGGGCGCTCGGCCTCGGTGATGATGTGCTTGACCACCTGGACGTTGCCGTTGACGTCCCAGACCGCGATGCCCGGCGAAAGTGTGGGGATGATCTCCACCGCCCAGCGCGGCAGGCCCAGCACCCGGCCGGTGGCCCGCGCCTCCTCGGCCTTCTGCATGTAGATCGTCCGGGTGGAGGCCATCTTCAGGATCGCCGACGCCTCCTTGGCCGCCGCACCGTCCACCACGTCGGACAGGTGGTGCACCACCGCCACGAAGGACAGACCGAGCCGACGGCCGAACTTCAGCAGCCGCTGGAACAGTTGGGCCACGAACGGGCTGTTGATGATGTGCCAGGCCTCCTCGACCAGGAAGATGCGCTTCTTCCGGTCCGGCCTGATCCAGGTGTGCTCCAGCCACACCCCGACGATCGCCATCAGGATCGGCATCGCGATCGAGTTGCGGTCGATGTGCGAGAGGTCGAAGACGATCAGCGGCGCGTCCAGGTCGATGCCGTCGGTGGTCGACCCGTCGAACATGCCGCGCAGGTCACCGTCGACCAGCCGGTCCAGCACCAGCGCCACGTCCAGGCCCCAGGCCTGCACCTCGTCCACCGCCACGCCCAGCGACTCCACCGAGGCCAGGTGGGGGCTGCGCAGCGTGTCGATGATGTCGTCCAGCACCGGCTGGCGGTCCGTCACCGACGCCACCACATGGGCGTGCGCGGCCTTCAGCGCGAAGCCGGCCCGCTCCTCCAACCCGCGCCCCATCGCCACCTCGACGATGGTGCGCAGCAGCGACAGCTGGCCGGTCTGGGTAATCGCCGGGTCCAGCGGGTTGAGCTTCACCCCGCCGTCCCGGGCCGCCATCGGGTCCAACCGGATCGACTTTATGCCCAGCGCGTTGGCGATCAGGTTCCACTCGCCCACGCCGTCCTCGCCCTGCGCGTCCAGCACCACGACCTGGCGGTCGCGGAACCTCAGCTGCCGCAGCACGTACGTCTTCTCCAGCGCCGACTTGCCGTTGCCGGACTCGCCGAGCACCAGCCAGTGCGGGGCGGGCAGCTGCTGCCCGTACAGCTGGAAGGGGTCGTACACGTACCCCTTGCCGCTGTACACCTCGCGGCCGATGATCACGCCGGAGTCGCCCAGCCCCGGCGCGGCGGTCGGCAGGTAGACGGCCTGCGCCTGGCCGGTGGAGGTGCGCACCGGCAGGCGGGCGGTCTCCACCTTGCCGAACATCAGGCTGGTGAACGCCTCGGTGAGGTTGCCGAGGGCCATGGACGGCCTCCTGACGGGTCAGCGGGGGACGGGGGTTCGGACGGACGGCGGTGCTCAGCGGCGGATGCCGGTGGCGAACGGGAGGGTGTTCACGAAGGCCCGGTGGTGCTCGCGGTCGCACCACTCCAGCTTGAGGTAGCTCTTGCCGGCCGAGGCCCGGATGGTCCGCTTGTCGCGGGCCAGCGCGTCGGGGTTGCGCGAGGAGACCGTGATGTAACCGACCAGGTTCACCCCGGCCGCGCCGGAGGCCAGGTCGTCACCGCGCTGGTCCACCCGGCCGGTGTGGGCCAGGTCGCGCGGGTCGACCGTGCGGTTCATCTTCGCCGCGCGGCTGGCCTCGGCCTCGTCGTTGGTCTTCTCGGTCAGCATCCGCTCGATCGCGACATCGGTGGGCTCCAGGTCCATCGTCACCGCGACCGTCCGGATCACGTCCGGGGTGTGCACCAGCAGCGGCGCCAGGAAGTTGACGCCCACCGGAGTGAGCGGCCACTCCTTGATCCACGCGGTGGCGTGGCACCACGGCTCCCGGGTCGCCGACTCCCGGGTCTTCGCCTGCAGGTACTGCGGGTGGGTCGCGTCCAGCTCGGCCGGCCAGGCGTTGCGCCGGGACATCGCCTGGATGTGGTCGATCGGGTGGTCCGGGTCGTACATCGAGTGCAGCAGCGAGGAGAGCCGGGCCTGGCCCAGCGGCTGGCGCACCCGGATGTCCGCCTCGGCCAGCCGGGCGCAGATGTCGGTCAGCTCGCGCGCCATCACGGCCGCCAGCCCCTCGTCGTCCCGCGCCCGCCGCCCGGTGGCCGTCCGGCCCATCGCGTGCGCCTCGGCCGCCAGGTCACGGGTGTAGTGCATGCAGGCCACCAGGTACGCCCGGTGCTGCTCCGAGGAGGTCGACACCATCGACTGGAGCTGGTCGTACGACTCCTGCAGCCAGCGCGGCGAGGACGGGTCGCCGCGCCGCTCGACGTCCTTGGCGTGCGCGTCCGGGTCGGCCGGCAGGGTCCGGGCCAGGATCTGCAGCCGGGTCACGAAGCCGTCCCCGTTGGCGACGTGCTTCAGCAGCGTCCCGAACCGGTCGACCAGGGCCTCCTGGTCCTCCGAGTCGCGCAGCCCGACGCCCGGGCCCTCGATCTCGATCGCGGCCGTCACCGTGCGCCGCTCCAGGTGCATCAGCACCCCGACCTCGTCCGGCCCGAACGGCGCCGTCAGCCAGCGCAGCCGCCCCACCCCGGGCGGCGGACCGACCTCCACCTCCCGGCCGTCCAGCCGGGTGCCGGCGTCCATCACGTCCGAGCGCCACACCGCCCGCCCGCTGCGGACCGTCCGGCGGTAGGTGCGGTTGATCTCCACCCACTTGTAGAACGTCCGCTTGCGGTACGGCACGTACACCGCCGCGATGGCGAGCGCCGGCAGACCGACCAGACCGCCGATCCGCAACGGCAGGACCGGCATCAGCAGGCCCCAGAGCATGCCGAGGAAGGCCCCGAAGATGATCAGCATGATCTCGCCGGACTCCCGGTTCCGGCCGATCGGCGCGTTCGGGCGGGCCTTGCCGATCAGGTAGGTGCGGCGCTGGTGCACGTACGGCTGGGCGTACTGGGCACCGTACTGGCCGAGCGGTTCGCTGCTCACTTACCCGTCACCCCCCCTTCGCTGGATTGCTGTCGCGGATCGGAACCGGGGCCGGCGGCGGCCCGCCCTGCGGCGGCGGGGCCGGCGTCCGACCGGCGTGGGCGGCGATGCCCGGCGCGACCGAACCGCCGCCCGCACCCCCGCCGCCACCCGTGCCGGCCGCCTGCGGACCGCGGTCGCCGTGGGTGCTGATGCCCTGCTTCATCAGGTTCGCGGTGCCGTTGATCATCGCCGAACCGGCCTGTACGGCGTTCGCCCGGGCCCCGCGCAGGTTCAGCATCTCGTCGCCGAAGCCCGGCACGAAGCGGTAGACCGAGGCGCTCGCGAAGATCGACAGGAACAGGATCGCCAGCCCGGACAGCACCCGGGCGAAGTCGTCGTCGGCCCCGGCCCCGGTCGCCACCGCGCCCGCCAAACCCAGGATGACCACGATGATCGGCTTCGCCAGGTCCACCGCCAGCATCACCCCCGCCCAGCGCCGCACGTGCTTCCACAGCTGCCGGTCCACCAGCCCCGCGTACACCGCCGTACCCAGCAGCGCGCCCACGTACAGCATCGCCGCCCGGATCAGCAGCTCGACCCAGAGCACCGCCGCCGCCAGCACCGCCACCAGCGACACGATCACCAGGATCAGCGGACCACCGCCCACGTCACCCTTCTCCAACGTGTCGGCGAACCCTCCCAGGTACGACCCGGTGTCCGTCTTCGTCCCGACCGCTATCGCCTTGGTCAGCCCGTCCGTCACGCTCACCACGGTGTACAGGATCAACGGCGTGAACGCGGACGCCACCACTGTCAACCACAGGAACCCGATCGCCTCCGAGAACGCCGTCGCCAACGGCGCCCCCCGCACCGCCCGCTTCGACACCGCCAGCAGCCACAGCACCAGCGTGATCACCGTCGACACCGCGAACACCACGGCATACTGCTGCAGGAACGACGCATTGGTGAAGTCCACCTGCGTCGTCCCGTCGATCGCCCCCGACAGCTTCCGCACCACCCACGCCGCGGCCTGCGCACAACTCTTGGCCAACGAACCCAGGGGGTCGGTCACGGTACCGACGGTGCCGCCACCGGGAATCGAACCACCCGGCTTGGAAGCGCAGTAGACGTCACTGCCGGGCAAGGGAAGAACGTCGCAGTTGTTGCTGGCCGAAGGGCTCGGACTCGGCTCCGCGACGGCCCGCGACGCCAGACCGATGGCGAAGGCCTGGAGCAGGGCGAATGCCGTGACAACCCGGCCGACCCGGGGAATCCGCTTCCCGATCGCACCGTCAACGCGCATAGCGGAACCCTCCGAACTGCTCTGCTGATCCGGCGATCTCATCCGCTGTGGCCGCCTGCTGGTCGCCCGGCAGGGGGGCCGGGCCTGACTTTCGAGTGAAGTCGGTGAGCTTCCAGTCGCTGCCCGTCCAGTGCAGCGAGAGCGTGAGGGTGAACCAGTTGGTGGTCACCGGCTGGACGGAGCGCTCGCCGGCGAGGCCGGTGAGGCCGGTGCACCACACCTCGACCTTGGCGTCGCCGTCGCTGTAGCCCGTCGACTTGGTGCCGACCGGGACCGTGCGGCTGACGAAGGTGAGGCCCTTGGGCGCGTGGCCCTGGGCGTCGAGGCCGTAGCGGGTGGCGGTGTCGCCGCCGAAGCCCTGGTCCAGCCGGCTCTGCAGCCCCGCCAGGGCGCCCGGGTCGGCGATGGTGGTGACGATGCCGTGCCGGCTGTCGGTACGGAACATGTCCGCGGAGCCGATCGCCACCGCGTAGTTGGTGGCCGCCGACTGGGCGCCCGGCTCGGTATGCGGGTAGCCGGTCGGGATGCCGTTGACGGTGGTGCCGACGGGCTGGTCGCCGCTGGGGGCCGGGCCGGCGCCGGAGGCGGCGCGGTCGGCGGAGGCGCCACCGCCGCCGCTTCCGCCGCCCGTGCCGGGCGTGACGCGGTTGGCGATGGCGATGGCCACCACGAGCAGGGTGACGACGACGAGGACGGCCAGCAGGGCGCGCAGCGGGCGCGACTGACGGTGGTTCGGCTGGGTGGAGGACTGTTCGCCGACCGGCAGGCGCGTACGGGTGCGCGGCTGGTCGTCGGACAACGGCACGGCGGCCCTCCTGGTGCGGGGAGCCGGGGCGGCTCCGGGGGCCCTCCGCCCGGGGGCGGGCGCGGACGGAGGGTGGGACGGGGGTGGACTCCTGGCGAGCCTGCCCCGGAGGGGGTCCGGACGGGGACCCGGTCGCGGGCAGGCCGGACTACTACTGGTCGATCGTCAGATCGCCATACCGTAGACAATGGTGAACAGAGTGCCGAGTGATCCGATGATGAACACGCCGGTCAGCCCGGCGACGATCAGCCCCTTGCCCTGCTCGGCGCCGAAGCTGTCGCGCATCGCGGTCGCCCCGATCCGCTGCTTGGCCGCGCCCCAGACCGCGATGCCGAGGCAGATGAGGATGGCGACGGCCATGACCACCTCGACCATCACCCGCGCCTCGGACCCGAGGGTCGCGAACGGGCCCCAGTCCGGGGCGATTCCGCCGATGATGGTGTCGATGTTCGGCTTCTTGGGGGGGTCCTCGGCCAGGTAGCCGACCGCATTGGTGTGCACGCTGCTCAGGTTCATTTCCATCTCACCGCCCGATCAGGCAAATTCAAGGGCCCGGACCCGGCCCGCGCGAAGGGTCGGTACCTATTCTTGGCCAGATCTGATGTCGACTTGGCTACTTCTCGCGGATTGGTCGTGAGGCATCGGACACGTACGCGAGGATGTACACCGTACGAAGGATAGCGCTCACTGTTCGTATCTCTGATGATTGCGGTGAGCAACGCCTTCCGGGACACTTCGACTGACGATTCGTCGGGATGGTGCTGATGGTACTCCGGAAGGCCGGGACGGCCGCCGCCGCTGCGGGAGTTGTCGCGTTCGGGTTCATCGGGCTGGTGACGCTGGGGACTTATGCGGCGAGTGGGACGCCGCAGCAGGCGGCGAATCGTTCCGCCCTCTCCCCCGGAACGGTCCCCGCTGCCTACCAGGAACCGATCCAGCGGTGGGGCGCGCTCTGCCCCGAGATCTCCGCGCCGATGCTCGCGGCGCAGCTGTACCAGGAGAGCGGTTTCGACCCCAGGGCGCGCTCCGGGGTAGGGGCGCAGGGGATGGCGCAGTTCATGCCGGGCACCTGGCCCTCCTACGCCACCGACGGCAGCGGGGACGGCAGGGCGGACGTCTGGGACCCGCTGGACGCCATCGCCTCGGCGGCGACCTACGACTGCGCCCTCGCCAAGGCGGTCTCGTCGGTCCCGGGCGACCAGCAGGCCAACATGCTGGCCGCCTACAACGCCGGCGAGGGCGCGGTGAAGCAGTACAGAGGCGTACCGCCGTACAAGGAGACCCAGGGCTACGTCCGGAACATCCAGGCGATGGCCCGCAGCTTCACCGCGCCGACCGCGCCGGTGGAGGCGTCCGCGCAGGCGGCGGCCGCGATCTACTTCGCGCAGACCAAGCTCGGCACCCCGTACCTGTGGGGCGGCGAGGGCCTGCCCTCGCAGAACGGGCGGTTCGACTGCTCGGGCCTGACCCAGGCCGCGTTCGCCAGCGTGGGCATCACCCTGCCCCGGGTGGCCAACGACCAGTGGTACGCCGGGCCGCACCCGTCGCGCGATCAGCTGCGGCCGGGCGACCTGGTGTTCTGGGCGACGGACCTCGGTGATCCACGGAGCATCCACCACGTCGGGATCTACGTCGGCGGCGGCTACATGATCAACGCGCCGCACACCGGCGCGGTGATCCGCTACGACAAGATCGACACCAGGGAGTACATCGGCGCGACCCGGGTCACCTCGGACGGCGCCCAGGCGCTGCCGACCCGCAACAACGACGGCGCGGTCAACGCCCCGAGCCGTCCGGGCGGGACGCAGCCCACCACTCCCGCGGCGGGCCAGGGCGGCGCACCGGCGACCCCCGCCCGGGCGGCCGCCGCCGCCCCGCCCGCGCCGGCCGGTCCGGGCCCCGCCGGCCCGGGACGGTAGGCCCGGTGCGGCCGGGACGGCCGGGACCTGTGTGCGCACTGTGGACGCTGAGTCAAGTTTCGATAACCGCGCGTTTCCGTGGAACGCTGTGCCCCGGAAATGACGTTTCCTCCGGTGGCCCCTCGTCAGCTACCCGCACCGGGCGGGCCCCGGCCACGACGATCAGCTGCAGCGGACCAGAAGGAGGTGCGGCGTGTCGACGCCGCTTGCCGACACGACCAACCCCGACCTCGACCTGCTCTACGCCGTCAACGGCCTGGCCAAGCGCTCCCCGCAGTGGCTGGACCACATGGTCTCGTGGATCGGCGAGTACGGCATCCTGATCGGCCTGGCGATGCTCGGTCTGGTCGCCTGGCTCCAGGCCAGACGCCGTCCGGACGCACCGGTGGCGATGGCCGGGCTGCTCTGGGTACCGCTCTCGGTGGCCGTCGCCGAGCTGGCCAACCTGCCGATCGCCGCGATCGTGAACCGCCCGCGCCCCTTCGTCGACCATCCCGGGCTGCTGGTGCTGGTGGACGGCAAGGCCGGCACCCACTCCTTCGTCAGTGACCACTCGACCATGACCATGGGCGTCGCGGTGGCACTGTTCCTGGTGAACCGCAGGCTGGGCTGGATCGCCGGCGGGCTGGCGGTGCTCCAGGGCTTCTGCCGGATGTTCATGGGCGTCCACTACCCGACCGACGTGATCGGCGGCTTCGCGCTCGCCGTCGCCGTGGTGCTGCTGCTGGCGCCGATCGCGATGGCGGTGCTGGTGCCGTTCTGCCACGCGCTGAGCCGGACGGCGGTCGCCCCGCTGATCCGGGCGTCCGAGCGCGGCGGCGCGGCCCGCGGCGGGGCCGGGGCCGGGTCCGGTCCGCGCGGCCGTCGGCGCGGGCGCGGCGCGGTGCGGGCCGGGGAGCAGCCGCCGGAGTCCGACCTCGCGGCCTGACCTCCCGGCGGCCCGGCAGCCCGGCGGACCGGAAGGAGCCGTCCGAAGACCCCGGCCGGATCAGTCCGGCTCGGCGCCGTTCTCGGTGAGGTGGTCGGCCCCCTCACGGCGGGCCAGGTCGCGCGAGCGGCGGGCCGGGGCGTACCAGCCGCAGCTACAGGTCGCGAAGGCGAAGGAGCCGCGTTCGGTGATCACGAGGCGGTGTTCGGGCATCCGGGTGGTGCCGGGTGCGACCGGCAGCTCACTGTGCACGTGGTTCACCGTAACGCGCCGGACGCCCGCTGCGCGACGCTCCCGGAGCGCCGGTCCCGCGTAACCCCTGGCGCCCCAACTCGTTTGCCCGGAAAGAGCTCTGCCCACCCGGTGGTGGTCGGCGGGGCAGTCGGGCCCGAGGGGGTTCTCGCGAGGATGAAGATGACCGACCAGCAGCGCACCGGACGGCCGGCACGCCGTCCGGGTCCGCACCTGCGTTCGGCGGCCGGGGCCGCCCTGCTCGCCGCCGCCCTGGCGGCGGGGGCCGCCGGCTGCTCCGGCGGCGCCGGCGGCGGTTCCTCCGACCAGCAGTCGGGCGCCCCCGACCAGCTCGCCGCGGATCCGCTGACGGCGGTGCGCAACGCCGCCGACATCACCGGCCGCACCGGCTCCGCGCGCACCGCGACCGAGCTGGTCACCGAGTCCGCCGAGAAGAAGGCCTCGTTCAGCGGCACCGGCGGCTACGACTACGTCAAGCGGATCGGCCGGCTGGAGATCCAGGTGCCGCCGGGCGCGGCGACCACCGGGAAGATCGTCGAGGTGGTCCTGCCGGGCACCGTCTACCTCCAGAACAGCGGCGCCAAGGTCCCCGAGGGCAAGTGGGTCAAGCTGGACGTGCGCCAGCTGCCGGACGGCAACCTGGTCAGCAGCGGCGCCACCGACCCGGCCTCGGCGGCGGGGGCACTGCGCGGGGCGCAGAAGGCGGAGGCGGTGGGCACCGAGACCGTCGACGGGGTCGCGCTGCACCACTACCGGGGCACCCTGGACCTGGCGAAGGCGGCCGACGCGACGGGCGGCCGGGGCGGGGACGGCCTGCGGATGGGCGGGCAGACCTTCACCGTCAAGGAGGTCCCGTACGACGCCTGGCTGGACGACCAGGGCCGGCTGCACAAGGTGGTCGAGGTGTTCACCTTCGCCGGGGTCGCCGGCTCGAAGGAGCCCAAGGACCAGGTGAAGGTGACGTCGACGACCTCGCTGCGGGACTTCGGCAAGCCGGTGGAGGCGGCCGAGCCCGCGGCCTCGGACATCTACCAGATGAAGCCCACGGAGAGCCCGAAGTAGGGCGGTCCGACAGGCCCTGGGGCGGCCGGGGCAGCGCTCCGGCGCCGGGGCGAGACGGGGTGCGGCCGGAGCGGGTGGCCGTCGGGGGAGCGACGGCCACCCGTTTCGGCGGCGCCGAGATGGCCCGTCCGTGCCATGTGGACGGGCCCCGAAGTGCCTAGGCTGGACTCCGGGTGGCTGCCGCCCGGGCTGGCGAGGCACTGAAGGGGTGGTGCAGGTGGTGTCGTCCACGGGCGGCCGCAGCGGCGGCCACGACGACGCGGCCCTCGACGAGATCGATCTGGCCGGCGAGCTGATGATCGCCGCGACGGCCAGCTCCGGCGACCGGCTGCCGACCGAGCGGATCGACGAGGTGCTGCTGGACCGGACCGAACCCGGGCGGGCCGACCGGCAGGCCGACGGCTAGCCGGCCCCCGCGGCGACGGCTCCGGCGGCGACGGCCCCGGAGCGGCGGACGGCCCGTCGGCTCAGCTGCGCAGCAGCCGGCTGATCGCGGCGGTGGCCTCCGCCACCTTGGCGTCCAGCTCGGCGCCGCCCTCCTCGGCGGCCGCGGCGACGCAGTGCCGCAGGTGCTCCTCCAGCAGGGAGAGCGCGAAGGACTGCAGCGCCTTGGTGCTGGCCGAGACCTGGGTGAGCACGTCGATGCAGTAGACGTCCTCGTCGACCATCCGCTGGAGCCCGCGGATCTGGCCCTCGATCCGGCGCAGCCGCTTGAGGTGGGCGTCCTTCTGCGCGCTGTAGCCGTGCGGGCCGTGGTGCCCCGCCGGAGCGTGGCCGGCGTGCGGGTCGGTCCCCTGCGCGTGCTCCGGCTCGGTGCGCGCTTGCGTCGTGGTCATCGGCCCCGCCTTCGTCTCAGTGCCTGGTGGCTGCGTCGGCCACCAGTGTCCAACACCGGGGCCTTCCGTGGTGTTCCGACGGCCGACCCGGCATGTGCCACGACGCCCGGTGGACGGGTGCCCGTCGGTTGAGCCGTCTGAGCGGCGCCTCGCTCTTCCGTGCGCACGACGGGGACAATCCGGGCGAGGTTCCGTCAGACTGAGGTCTCGCGCCCCCACGTGGTGGTGCGCCCGGATCAGCCGGTGCGGCAGCCGAACGGAAGGGGAGGTTCCGGCTCCTTCCCCGACACCCCGTTTGCGTGATTGCGCTTGGTTGCACCTAGCATCGTTCAGTCCCTACCCCGCACATCGGAGATTTCCGTGCGTTTTAGCCTGACCCCGAAGGAGACGAGCTTCTACGACATGTTCGCCGCCGCGGCGGAGAACCTCGTCGTCGGATCGAAGCTCCTTTTGGAGCTGCTGGGATCAGACGTGTCGGCCCGTGCGGAGATCGTCGAGCGCATGCGCGCCGCCGAGCACGCCGGGGACGACACCACCCACGCCGTCTTCCACCAGCTGAACTCGTCCTTCATCACGCCCTTCGACCGCGAGGACATCTACAGCCTCGCCTCGTCGCTGGACGACATCATGGACTTCATGGAGGAGGCCGTCGACCTGGTCGTCCTCTACGACATCCAGACCCTGCCGAAGGGCATCGAGCAGCAGATCGAGGTACTGGCGCGCGCCGCGGAACTCACCGCCGAGGCGATGCCCAACCTGCGCAGCATGTCCAACCTCACCGAGTACTGGATCGAGGTCAACCGGCTGGAGAACCAGGCCGACCAGATCCACCGCAAGCTGCTCGCCCACCTGTTCTCCGGTCAGTACGACGCCATCGAGGTCCTCAAGCTGAAGCAGGTCGTGGACGTCCTTGAGGAGGCGGCGGACGCTTTCGAGCACGTCGCCAACACGGTGGAGACCATCGCCGTCAAGGAGTCCTGACCCTCGTGGACATGGCAGCACTCATCGCCGTCATCGGCGTTGCGTTCTTCTTCACGTACACCAACGGCTTCCACGACTCGGCGAACGCGATCGCCACCTCGGTGTCCACCCGGGCGCTCACCCCCCGGGCGGCGCTGGCGATGGCCGCGGTGATGAACCTGGCCGGCGCGTTCCTCGGCAGCGGCGTGGCGCACACCGTCTCCAAGGGGATCATCGAGACGCCGACCGGCAACCAGGGGATGGCGATCCTGTTCGCCGCCCTGGTCGGGGCGATCGCCTGGAACCTGGTCACCTGGTACTTCGGCCTCCCGTCCTCCTCCTCGCACGCGCTGTTCGGCGGCATGGTGGGCGCGGCGCTGGCCGGCGGCGTCGACGTGATCTGGAGCGGGGTCCTCGAGAAGATCGTCATCCCGATGATCGTCTCGCCGGTGGTCGGCCTGGTCGGCGGCTTCGTGGTGATGCTGGCGATCCTGTGGATCTTCCGGCGGGCCAACCCGCACCGGGCCAAGCGCAACTTCCGGGTCGCCCAGACCGCCTCGGCCGCCGCGATGGCCCTGGCGCACGGCCTCCAGGACGCGCAGAAGACCATGGGCATCGTCGTCATGGCACTGACGATCTCCGGCCACCAGTCCGGCAACGGGATCCCGGTCTGGGTGAAGATCGCCTGCGCGACCATGCTCTCGTTGGGCACCTACGCGGGCGGCTGGCGGATCATGCGGACACTCGGCCGCAAGATCATCGAGCTGGACCCGCCGCAGGGCTTCGCCGCCGAGGCGACCTCCGCCGCGATCATGTACATCACGTCGTTCGTCTTCAAGGCGCCGATCTCCACCACCCACGTGATCACCGCGGCGATCATGGGCGCGGGGGCCACCAAGCGGATCCGCGCGGTGCGCTGGGGCGTCGCGAAGAACATCGTGCTCGGCTGGTTCATCACGATGCCGGCGGCCGCCCTCGTCGCAGCGCTGATGTACTGGTTCGTCCACCTGTTCTGGGGCTGACGGCCCCGCAGGACACGCGAACGGACAGGGCCCGCCCCCACATCTCGGGGGCGGGCCCTTTTCCATGTCCCGCGGCGGCACCGCCATGCAGCACCACGGGACAGCTCGCGGTCCGTCACGCTCCCCGGCGCCCGGGGCGCCGCCCGTGGCGGAGGCCCGGTCTAGCCGAAGCGGCCGGAGATGTAGTCCTCGGTCGCCTGGACCTGCGGGTTGGAGAAGATCCGCTGGGTGTCGTCCAGCTCGACCAGCTTGCCCGGCTGGCCGACGCCGGCCAGGTTGAAGAAGGCCGTGCGGTCGCTGACGCGGGCCGCCTGCTGCATGTTGTGGGTCACGATGACGATGGTGAACTGCTCCTTCAGCTCGCCGATCAGGTCCTCGATGGCGAGGGTGGAGATCGGGTCGAGCGCGGAGCAGGGCTCGTCCATCAGCAGGACCTGGGGCTCGACCGCGATGGCGCGGGCGATGCACAGGCGCTGCTGCTGACCGCCGGAGAGGCCGGCGCCGGGCTTGTTCAGCCGGGTGTGGACCTCCTTCCAGAGGTTGGCGCCCTTCAGCGAGCGCTCCACCACCTCGTCCAGCACCGACTTCTTCTTCACGCCGGCGAGCCGCAGACCCGCGATCACGTTGTCGTAGATCGACATGGTCGGGAACGGGTTCGGGCGCTGGAAGACCATGCCGACCGAGCGGCGCACGGCGACCGGGTCGACGTTGGAGGCGTACAGGTTCTCGTCGTCCAGGAGGACCTTGCCCTCGACCCGGGCGCCCGGGATCACCTCGTGCATCCGGTTGAGGGTCCGCAGGAAGGTGGACTTGCCGCAGCCGGAGGGGCCGATGAAGGCCGTGACCGAACGGGGCTCGATGCTCATCGAGATGTCCTCGATGGCCTTGGTGGTGCCGTAGAAGGCCGACAGTCCGCTGACGTCGATGCGCTTGGCCATGATCGTTTGCTTCTCTCGTCTGTCTCGTACGTCAGTCGGTCGCTCAGTGTCCGCCCTTGGGCGAGCGCCAGCGCGCGATCCCCCGGGCGACGAGGTTGAGCCCCATCACGAAGGCGATCAGCACCAGCGCCGCACCCCAGGCACGGGCGTAGCCGAAGTCGTTGTTGACCTGCGAGTACTGCGTCCAGATGTACATCGGCAGGGACTGCTGCGGTCCGTCGAACGGGTTGTTGTTGATGTAGTCGGCGCCGAACACCAGCATCATCACCGGGGCGGTCTCGCCCGTGATGCGGGCGACCGCGAGCATCACACCGGTGGTGATGCCGCCGATCGCGGTGGGGAGGACGATCCGCAGGATGGTCTTCCACTTCGGCACGCCGAGCGCGTACGACGCCTCGCGCAGCTCGTTCGGGACGAGCTTCAGCATCTCCTCGGTGGACCGGACCACGACCGGCATCATCAGGATGGCCAGCGCGAGGCTGCCCGAGAAGCCGGAGTAGCCGAAGCCCAGGGCGAGGTTCCAGAGCGAGAGGACGAACAGACCGGCGACGATCGACGGGATGCCCGTCATGACGTCGACGAAGAAGGTGACCGCCTTGGCGAGCTTGCCCCGGCCGTACTCCACCAGGTAGACGGCGGTCAGCAGACCGATCGGGGCGGCCATCGCGGTGGCCAGGCCGACCTGCTCCAGGGTGCCGATCAGCGCGTGGTAGATGCCGCCGCCGGGCCCGGACTGGATCACGCCCTTCATGGAGTGGCCCAGGAAGTTCCCGTCGACCACGTGGATGCCCTGCTGGACGGTGTAGAACGACAGGGCGACCAGCGGGACGACGGCCAGGATGAACGCGACCCAGACCACCGAGGTGGCGAGCCGGTCCTTGGCCTGTCGGCGGCCCTCGATCCGGGCCGAGACGGCGTAGCTGATCAGGAGGAAGAGCAGGGCCGAGATCAGGCCCCACTGGAGGTGGCTGGCCAGCCCGCCGGCCAGGCCGATCCCGCAGCCGAGCGCGATCGAGCCGGCGGCGACGGCGGCCGGGGCCCACTTGGGCAGGCGGTTGGCGGTCAGCGGACGGCCGACGGGCCGGGCGTCCTCGACGACGGCGGTGACGGTCATGCGTTGGCCCCCGAGTACTCCTTGCGGCGGGCGATGATCATTCGCGCGGCACCGTTCACCAGCAGGGTGATGACGAACAGGACGAGGCCGGAGGCCATCAGCGCGTCGCGGCCGTTGTCACCGGCCTCGTTGAACTTCAGCGCGATGTTCTGCGCGAAGGTGCCGCCGCCGGCGTCCAGGATGTGCAGCGACAGGACGTTGCTGGCGGACAGCACCACCGCGACCGCGATGGTCTCGCCGAGCGCGCGGCCGAGGCCGAGCATCGAGGCCGAGATGATGCCGGGACGGCCGAACGGCAGCACCGCGGTGCGGATCATCTCCCAGCGGGTCGCGCCGAGCGCGAGCGCCGCCTCCTCGTGCATCCGCGGCACCTGGCGGAACACCTCGCGGGAGACCGCGGTGATGATCGGCAGGACCATGATCGCCAGCAGGATGCCGACGGTGAACAGGTTGCGCGGGGTCCCGGTCCTGGTCTGGTCGAAGATGTACGTCCAGCCCAGGTAGTCGTTGAGCCAGCTGTTCAGGCCGTCCAGGTGCGGCACCAGGAAGAGCGCGCCCCAGAGGCCGTAGACGATGCTGGGGACGGCGGCGAGCAGGTCGACCAGGTAGGCGAAGGGCTGGGCGATCCGGCGCGGCGCGTAGTGGGAGATGAACAGCGCGATCCCGATGGCCACCGGGACGGCGATCGCCATCGCGATGACCGCGCTGACGACGGTGCCGAAGGCCAGGACGGCGATGCCGAACACGGGCTTCGGGGCGTCCGGCGTCCACTCGAAGCTGGTGAGGAAGTTGCCCTCGTTGGTGCTCAGGGCGAGGACCGACCGCCAGGTCAGGAACGCCGCGATGGCGGCCATGATGACCAGCAGCAGGATGCCCGAGCCCCGGGCGAGGTTCATGAAGATCTTGTCGCCGACCCGGCTGTCACGCGGCCGGCGTTCCCTGCCTCGCGGGGCGGCAGGGGAGGATGAAGTCATTGGTCTACTCCGGTCTGGTGGTGCCGCCCCGGAAGGGGGACGGCACCATGGCGGCGGTGCCCCGGACGTGGTGCTGGGTGTGGTGCGTTCCGGTGGGGCGACCCCGGCCCCCCTCGCTCACGGGGCCGCCCCACCGGGGGTCCTGTCGGGTCAGGCCAGGGTGGCGATGACGCCGTTGACCTTGTCGGTCACGGCCTTCGGCAGCGGGACGTAGCCCTTCTCGCCGACGGCCTTCTGGCCCGCCTCGCTCGCCGTGTAGGTCAGGAAGGACTTCAGGGTCTCGAGGGTCTCGGCCTTGTTGCCCTTGTCGCAGACGATCTCGTAGGTGATGAGGACCAGCGGGTAGGAGCCCTCTTCCTTGGTCGCGTAGTCGAGCTTCAGCGCGAGGTCGCTGCCGGTGCCGGCGGCCTGGGCCTTGGCGATGGTGGTGGCGGCGTTCTCGGCGGTGGCCGCGACCGGCTTGGAGGCGCCCGTGTTGATCGCGGCGCTCTTCAGGCTGTTGGTCTGGGCGTAGGCCAGCTCGACGTAGCTGATCGAGTTCTTGACCTGCTTCACCTGGGCCGAGACACCGGCGCTGCCGTTGGCCGACTGGCCGCCCTTGGCCGCCCAGGCCTTGCCGGCCGGGTAGGTCCAGGCGCCGCCGCCGGCGGCGGCGAAGTACTTGGTCAGGTTCTCGGTGGTGCCGGCGTCGTCCGAGCGGTGGAAGGTCTGGATCTCCGCGTCCGGCAGCTTGGCGCCCGGGTTGAGGGCGGCGATCGCCGGGTCGTTCCACTTGGTGATCTGCGAGTCGAAGATCTTGGCGGAGGTCGCGCCGTCCAGGACCAGGTTGTCGACACCGTCGATGTTGTAGACCAGCGAGATCAGACCGCCGACCATCGGCAGGTCGATGCCCTGGCCGCCGGTGCAGACCGCCTTGGAGGCCTCGACCTCGGCCGGCTTCAGGGCCGAGTCGGAGCCGGCGAACTGGATCTTGCCCTGGTTGAACTGCTGGATGCCGGCGCCGGAGCCGCCACCCTGGTAGTTGATCGTGCTGCCGGAGCAGGCGGCGGCGAAGCTGGTCTTCCAGACGTCCATCGCCGCACCCTGCGCGGTGGAACCGGCGGCGATCAGCGAACCGGCCTTGCCACAGTTGATCGCGGCGCCGGCCGCGGTGGAGCCGTTGGAACCGCCGGTCGCGGTCGTGTTGTTGTTGTCCGAACCGCAGGCGGCGAGCGACAGCGAGCTGACGAGCGCCATGGCACCGATCGCGAGGGCCTTGGAGCGGCCGTTCCGCTGGAGCTTCACAGGGGTGTCCCTTTCTGTGGCATTGCCCTCGCGCGGGCCGTAGGCGTACGGCCCAGCAGGGGTTTTGCTGTGGTCCGGGGCCCGTGCGGCCCTCCGGTGGTCCCGAAGTTAGGCCGGGCAGGTGACACGACAGCCGGTCGCAAGTGAACGGCGAGTGAACCTCGAACGGATGACAGGAAACTACGTCAGGTAGTAACGGTTGCGTCACGGCAAGGGCGCGGGGAGATCACTTCCACCGTTCCTTCACCGGTACGGTCCGGCCGCCCGCACCGGCCTCGCCCCCAGGATCACCAGCAGCGCGTCGACCAGCGACCGGTCCTGGTCCTGGGTGAGCCGCGCGCGGGCCTTCCCGGCCGGCAGCCACTCCAGCCGGTCCACCTCCCGGTTCGGTTGGAAGGACCCGCTCGACGGCACCGCCGCCCAGTAGCGGACCTCCTTCGGACGGCCCTGCACCCGGTAGTGCTGGGCCGGCAGCTCCGGACCCAGCAGACAGTGGAACCCGGTCTCCTCCCGGACCTCGCGCAGCGCCGCGTCGACCGTCCCCTCGCCGGGTTCGAGCTTGCCCTTCGGCAGGCTCCAGTCGTCGTACTTGGGCCGGTGGATCACCGCGATCCGCGGCCGCCCCAGCCGTCCGTCCTTCTTCGGCCGGCCCGGCAGCCACAGCACCGCCCCCGCCGCCAGGATCACCGGGGCGTGCGCCGCCCCGGTGGCGGTCCCCGCCGCCGCCCGGTCGGTGCCCGGGCGCCCGTCCACCTCAGACCGTCCCGGGTGCGGCGGGATGCCCCCAGGCGTCGGCCGGGACCAGCTCCAGCCAGCCGTCCGGGCCGGGCGGCAGCTCGGGCCAGCGGCGGCCGACGGCGTACCGGGCCGACTCCACCTCCAGCCGCTGGTCGGCGTGCACCACGCCCAGCACGTACGCGGTCGCCGGGGTGATCCGCGGGGTCCGCGCCGCGGTGGCGGCGGTGACGGCGGCGTCGGCCGCCTCCTGCTGCCGGGCCAGCACCGCGTCCAGCCCGTCCAGCTCGGAGGACGGGCGGCCGCACACCTCCAGCGCGTACCGGGCCCGCTTCACCAGGATCCGCAGCCGGGCCCAGGGCGCGTCGTCGGCCGCCAGCGCGGTGTCCGCGTCCGCCGGCCCGCGGGACGGCGGCACCGTGCCCAGCCGGCGCAGCCCGTCCCCGCCGTACGGCGTCGCGGCCCGTTGCAGCGGCAGCTGCTGGGCGCCCGCGGACAGCGCGGCGAAGGCGGCGGCGGCCTGCGGCAGCAGCACCGCCGGGGCCCGGCCGCCCGCCGACTCCAGCAGCGGCGCGTCGCCGACCAGCAGGGTCATCCGGTCCGCCAGCGCGTGCAGCCGGGCGGACCGGAGCTCCTGGAGCACCGTGGAGTGCGCCCTGGTCCGGGCCAGGGTCAGCTGCCGGTCCAGCAGTGCCCGCGCCTTGGGGGCGCCCGCGTGGCCGGCCAGCATGCCCGTCCCGTCCGGGTCGCTGCCGCTCAGCGAGTCCAGCGCGCCCAGCAGCCGGGCCGAGCGGCGGACGTAGCCGGGCTCCAGCGCGAGCAGGTTGAGCAGCCAGCGCAGCTCGGTGCGCGACTCCTGCGCCCAGGTCTGCTCGAAGACCGGGCCGAAGGTGTGCAGCAGCCCACCGATCCGCCGGACGGCCCGCAGCAGGTCGGAGGTACCGGCCGCCGCGACCGGCGAGGCGGTCCCGGGTCTGGCGCCGACCTCGCCCACCGCCAGCGGCAGGGCGCGCAGGAAGGCGCCGGCCTGGGCGGTGAGGTGGCGGGAAAGGATGTCCCCGGCGGTCGCTGTGGCGGCCGCCTGGGCCGTCATCGGCGCTTCGGTCATGGCGTGGTAGATCCCCGTTCCCCCGGGGCGGTCCCCGGAGCTGGCGGCCGACCGCCGGAACAGCTGCCCTCGGGAGTCTCGCGGGCCCTCACTGCTCCGGCGGCTTCGCATCAGTGGACGCGTCAGCGCGAGGTGGCGGCCCGACGGCGCTGGCGCGAGTCGATCAGCAAATCCTGGACGTGTCGCAGCGGTCGGCCCTCGGCGTCCTGCGAGCGGCGGGTCCACGCGCCGTCCGGCCCCAGGTGCCAGGACTCGGTCTCGTCCGACATCCCGAGGTCGATCAGCCCGGACAGCTCGGCGCGGTGCGCCGGATCGGTGATCCGCAGCAGCGCCTCGATCCGCCGGTCCAGGTTCCGGTGCATCATGTCGGCGCTGCCGATCCAGACCTCCGGATCGCCGCTGTTGCCGAACACGAAGACCCGGGAGTGCTCCAGGAAGCGGCCCAGGATGCTGCGGACCCGGATGTTCTCGCTCAGCCCCGGCACGCCCGGGCGGATCGCGCAGATCCCGCGCACCCAGACGTCCACCGGCACCCCGGCCTGGGAGGCCCGGTACAGCGCGTCGATCAGGGCCTCGTCGACGATCGAGTTGACCTTGAGCTTCACGTGGGCCGGCCGGCCCGCCCGGTGGTGGGCGATCTCGTTGTGGATCCGCGAGACCAGGCCGTCGCGCAGGCCGCGCGGGGCGGTCAGCAGGCGGCGGTAGGACTCGCGGCGCGAGTAGCCGGAGAGCCGGTTGAAGAGGTCCGACAGGTCCGCGCCGACCTGCGGGTCGGAGGTGAGCAGACCGAGGTCCTCGTACAGCCGGGCCGTCTTCGGGTGGTAGTTGCCGGTACCGACGTGCGAGTAGCGGCGCAGGGTGTCGCCCTCCTGCCGGACCACCAGTGAGAGCTTGCAGTGCGTCTTCAGCCCGACCAGGCCGTACACCACGTGACAGCCGGCCTCCTCCAGCTTGCGGGCCCACTTGATGTTGGCCTGCTCGTCGAAGCGCGCCTTGATCTCGACCAGCACCAGCACCTGCTTGCCGGACTCGGCCGCGTCGATCAGCGCGTCGACGATCGGCGAGTCGCCGGAGGTGCGGTACAGGGTCTGCTTGATCGCCAGCACGTCCGGGTCGGCGGCGGCCTGCTCCAGGAAGGCCTGCACCGAGGTGGAGAAGCTGTCGTACGGGTGGTGCAGCAGGACGTCGCGCTCGCGCATCGCGGCGAAGATGTCCGGCTGGGAGGCCGACTCGACGTCGGTCAGCCCGCGGGCCGTGCCGGCCACGAACTTCGGGTACTTGAGCTCCGGGCGGTCCAGCTCGGCGATCCCGAACAGCCCGGTCAGGTCCAGCGGCCCGGGCAGCGGGAAGACCTCCGCCTCGGTGATGTTCAGCTCCCGCACCAGCAGGTCCAGGATGTACGGGTCGATCGACTCCTCGACCTCCAGCCGCACCGGCGGGCCGAAGCGCCGCCGCATCAGCTCCTTCTCCAGGGCCTTGAGGATGTTCTCGGTGTCGTCCTCCTCCACCTCCAGGTCCTCGTTGCGGGTGACGCGGAAGGCGTGGTGGGCCAGCACCTCCATCCCCGGGAAGAGCTCCTCCAGGTGGGCGCCCATGACGTCCTCCAGCGGGACGTACCGCTGGGGCGAGGCCTCCAGGAAGCGGGCCAGCGACTGCGGCACCTTGACGCGCGCGAAGTGCTTGTGCCCGGAGACCGGGTTGCGCACCACGACGGCCAGGTTGAGCGAGAGTCCCGATATGTACGGGAAGGGGTGCGCCGGGTCGACCGCCAGCGGGGTCAGCACGGGGAAGATCTTCTGCCGGAACAGCGTGTGCAGCCGGGCCTGTTCCTTCTCCGCCAGCTCAGACCAGCGGACCACCTCGATGCCCTCGGCGGCCAGGTCCGGCAGCACCTCCTGCTGGAACGCGGCGGCATGACGGGCCATCAGTTCGCGCGAGCGGGTCCAGATCAGGTCCAGCACCTCGCGCGGCTGGAGGCCGGATGCGCTGCGTTGGGCGACGCCGGTGGCGATCCGGCGCTTCAGGCCGGCCACCCGGACCATGAAGAACTCGTCCAGGTTGCTCGCGAAGATCGCCAGGAACTTCGCCCGCTCCAGCAGCGGGATGCCCGAGTCCTCGGCCAGCTCCAGCACCCGCTCGTTGAACGCCAGCCAGCTGCGCTCGCGGTCCAGGAAGCGGCCCTGGGGCAGCGCTTCGAACTCCTCTTCGTCCGTGGCCGGCAGCTCCGGCGGAACACCCAGCGCGCTGGACATCCGGGCCGTGGGCGACAGCGGGGCAGAGACGGGGCGGGGGATGCTCATGGGCTCCAGCTCCTCCAGCAGCAGGACGGCGTCCGGACACGATTGGCTCTGCGGGCCGTCGCCCTCGCTCCGGGGCGCCCCCGGGGACAACACCCATCCTCCGGGCGCGGTCCGTACAGGACCGGCCGGTGCGGGGCGGTCGACTCTGCACGAGCGAGACACTACGGACTTCATCCCGTGATCTTCGCGGCAGCAATTGAATCCACGGTAAACACCGCATGGCCGGGAGGAAAGCTGAGTCGGTCGGGGCAAGGGGCGTCGCCGTCCCGTCCCTCGCCCGCGACCGCTCGGTGGCCCTCCCTGCCGATCCCGCAGCGGCTAGGACGGCCGGTCGGCCCGGTACCGGGCCCGGTACATGAGGTCCACCTCGTGAATGGTGAACCCCAGTCGTTCATATACCCGCACGGCGGCCGGATTGTCGGCGTCGACGTAAAGAAGCACGGTGTCCAGTCCGCGCTCGCCGGGGCCGGTGCCGGTCAGGTGGCGCAGGCCCGCCGCGGTCAGCGCGCGGCCGAGGCCGCTCCCCTGCTCCGCCGGGTCCACTCCGACCACGTACACCTCGCCGAGCTCGGGCTCGGTGGCGGTGGCCGGATGCACCTTGGTCCAGTGGAAGCCGACCACCCTGCCGTCCCGGGTGGCGAGGAAGAAGCCGGCCGGGTCGAACCAGGGCTCGGCGACACGCTCGGCCAGGTCCTGCTCGGTCAAGCTGCCCTGCTCCGGGTGGTGGGCGAAGGCGAGGGCGTTCAGCCGCAGCCACTCGGTGTCGTCCTCCCCCGGGCGGAAGGTGCGGAGCTCGACGCCCTCGGGGAGGGCCACCGCCTCCGTCTGCCGGCCGGTGCGGCGCATCTGCCGCAGCTCGCGGACCAGCTCGGCGCCGTACGCCTCGGCCAGGTGCCGGGCCGCCGGGTGACCGCCGTGCACCCAGAAGTCCACCGCGTCGCGCCCCGCCCGGTGGGCCCGCGCCAGGACGGCGTCCACCAGCGGTCGGGCCAGACCGCGGCCGCGGGCCGCCGGGTCGACCACCAGCTCGGCGGCGGGGTTCGCGGTCGGGTTCTCCGGTACTTCGAGCTGGCCGTAGCCGAGGACGGTGGCGGTTTCGGTCTCGACGAGGTGGAGGACCCCCGGTCGCGGGGTCTCCGCGTTCCGCAGGCGGAGCCGTCCCTGCTCGGACACGGCGGCCCGGCCGTCCACCGCCTGGGCCTCCGCCAGAACACGCAGGGCGCCGTCGCGCTGCTCGGGCCGGAGCACATCGTCCGCAATGACCGCTGTCTGATCGTCCATGCCCCGACGATACGTCACCGGAAACGCGAAGAACCCCCATCCGGAAACCGGATGGGGGTTCTTCAGCAAAGATTGTTCGGCGGCGTCCTACTCTCCCACAGGGTCCCCCCTG
>NZ_JBVKDS010000019.1:0-162345 GCF_055633695.1 Kitasatospora sp. NPDC114501
TCCGCCGCGAACGGAGCGATCTTCGCCTCGGCCAGCGAACGCACCGCCTCACGGAGCATCCCGTGCTCCTCGGAGATACGGAAGAGATCGAAGTCCTGGCTCATGATCGCCACTCCTGTTTCACGACGGTACTCAGTACCCTTCATTATGCACGTGCACGGCAAAAAGGGAACTCAGTGCCTTCCCTTCGCGGCACTGAGTTCCCTATCCTTTTCGTGCCGAACTTCTGGCGTACTTCCGCCGTACTTCTGCCGAACGAGCCGGCCCGAGCGCAGGGAGATGACAGCGTGGTCCACTCAGCCATCGCCGAAGCCGACACCCGGAGCACGACGCTGTACTTCCAGCGCTGCGCGTGGTGCAACAACCCGACCTTCCAGCGGCTGCTCTGCCCCACCTGCGGATCCACCGACCTCAGGCTGGAGCCCAGCGAGGGCACCGGCGTGGTGCGGCGCTGCGCGGTCGAGCAGGCCCGGACGCCGCTGGTCCGTCAGAAGTCCCTGATCCGGATGGCGGAGGGCTTCGACGTCTGGTGCATCGTGGACGGGATGCGCAGCACCGTCCCGGTCGGCACCCGGGTGCGGCTGCTCTCCTCCCCCGACTCCGACCAGCCGGAGCTGCGGCTGCTGCCGATGGAGGAGCCGCCGGTGCCGCAGGACCCCGAGCCGCGCCCGCTGCCGCCCGCCCAGGGCGGCTTCACCCAGCACCTCGCGGCGTTCGTCACGGAGTGAGCCGTACGGCGACCGGGACGGGCGGCGCGCCTGAGCGCCGTCGGGAGACGACGGAGGGCGTGACACCGAGGGGTACTCGGTGCCACGCCCTCCGTCGTCGTCCGGAGATCAGGCCTTGCGGGCCTTCACCTCGGCGGTGAGCTGCGGCAGCACCTCGAAGAGGTCGCCGACCACGCCGTAGTCGGCGAGCTCGAAGATCGGGGCCTCGGGGTCCTTGTTGACGGCCACGATGGTCTTCGAGGTCTGCATGCCGGCCCGGTGCTGGATGGCGCCCGAGATGCCGTTGGCCACGTAGAGCTGCGGGGAGACCTGCTTGCCGGTCTGGCCGACCTGGCTGCTGTGCGGGTACCAGCCGGCGTCCACGGCGGCGCGCGAGGCGCCGACGGCCGCGCCGAGCGCGTCCGCGAGCTCCTCGACCACGCCGAAGCCCTCGGCGGCACCGACACCGCGGCCGCCGGAGACCACGATGGCGGCCTCGGTCAGCTCGGGACGGCCGGAGGACACCCGCGGGGTGCGGGAGGTGACCTTGGCGGCGTTGCCGGTGAACTCGACGGCGACGTTCTCCACGGCGCCGGCGGCCGGGGCGGCCTCCGGGGAGACGGCGTTCGGCTTGACGGTGATGACCGGCGCGCCGTTGCTCACCCGGGAGTCGACGGTGTACGAGGCGGCGAACACCGACTGGGTGGCGATCGGGCCCTGGTCGCCGGCGCGCAGGTCGACGGCGTCGGTGATGATGCCGGAGCCGAGGCGCAGCGCCACGCGGGCGGCGACCTCCTTGCCCTCGCCGGAGGAGGTGACCAGCACGGCGGCGGCGTCGCTGGCCTTGGCGATCTGGGCCAGGGCGTCCACCTTGGGGACGACCAGCTGGTCGGTGAACTCGGCGCCGTCGGCGACGTACACCTTCGCCGCGCCGAACTCGCCGGCCTTGGCGGCGATGTCGGCCGCGGCCGCACCGGCGCCCAGGACGACGGCGGACGGCTCGCCGATGCGGCGGGCCAGGGTCAGCAGCTCCAGGGCCGGCTTGCGGACCACACCGTCGGCGTGGTCCACCAGGACGAGAATCTCAGCCATTGCTCAATGTCTCCGTGTTTCGCTGGGTCGGGGGGTGGGGGCGGCTCAGATGAACTTCTGGTCGGCGAGGAAGGTCGCGAGCGCCTTGCCGCCCTCGCCGTCGTCCTTGACGACCGTGCCCGCGGTGCGCGCCGGGCGCGCCGCCACCGACTCGACCGCCGTCCACGAACCCGCCAGGCCGACCTCGTCCGCCTCGATGCCCAGGTCGTCCAGGTCCAGCGACTGCACCGGCTTCTTCTTCGCCGCCATGATCCCCTTGAAGGACGGGTAGCGGGCCTCGCCCGACTGGTCCGTCACCGAGACCACGGCCGGCAGCGGAGCCTCCACCAGCTCGGTCGCCGCGTCACCGTCACGACGGCCCCTCACCACGCCGCCCTCGACCGACACCTCCGACAGCAGCGTCACCTGCGGCACGCCCAGACGCTCCGCCAGCAGCGCCGGCAGCACACCCATCGTGCCGTCCGTCGACGCCATGCCACCGATCACCAGGTCGAACCCGGTCCGCTCCAGCGCCTTCGCCAGGATCGCCGACGTGCCGATCACATCGGAGCCGTGGATGTCGTCGTCGTTCACGTGCACGGCCTTGTCCGCACCCATCGACAGCGCCTTGCGCAGCGCGTCCTTGGCGTCGTCCGGCCCGACCGTCAGCACCGTGACCTCGGCACCCTCGTTCGCCTCCGCGATCCGCAGCGCCTGCTCCACGCCGTACTCGTCGAGCTCCGACAGGAGGCCGTCCACACCCTCCCGGTCGGTGGTGTGGTCGTCCGCGAAACGACGGTCACCCGTCGCGTCCGGCACGTACTTCACACAGACGACGATCCTCAAGCTCATGAGCGGTTCTCCTGTCACGGGTGCACGGATGCACTGGATCCATGGCCTCAGGCATGCCGAGGGTACTGAGTGCCAAGTCCGGCCCGGGTACGACCCACGCACCGCAGGCGCCACCTGGACCGGCATACCGTGTCGGCTCTCTTCGACTGGCGTCAGAGGCTCCACGGAGAGAATACGGCACTCAGTACCCCTCGTAAAGGAACTCAGTACCCTTGCGGCCCCCGGCGACCGGACGGGCGGCCCGGCAAGCGGACACAAGGTTTCCGCAAGCACCGACCAGGTCGCGTCATGGAATCCGCCAGACGGCCCGAGGAGCATCGACCCCGGGGCCGGCCGACGGCTCCGACCTGGGATCAAGGAGGGGGAGAAGGATGACCTTGGTGCACGGGGAACAGGACGTCACGACGACCGACGGCGGGCGCGGGACGCCGGCGGCCTGGAGCAACAACGGGCCCTGGGAGACCCTGCGGGACCGCAAGGAGGTGCTCGTGGTCGCGCAGACGATGGTGTACGCGAAGCGCCTGCACGACTTCTACGCGCTGCTCGCCGCCGACCTGCGGGTCCACGTGCAGTTCACGGTGGCGCCGCACATGTTCAACGGGGGTGCCGCGGAGATCCTCCGGGCGCTGGGCGGCACCGTGCTGCCGTGGGAGCAGGCGGTCCGGCGCGAGTTCGACCTGATCCTGGCCGCCGGTTCCCAGGGCATGGAGCAGTTGCACGGCCCGGTCGTCCGGCTGCCGCACGGGGCCGGCAACATCAAGCTGTCCCGGCGCAGCACCCCGGACGGCGAGCGGGCGGCCATCGGGCTCGGTCCGGACTACCTCTACTGGGAGGGGAGGCTCGTCCCCGCCTCGTTCGCGCTGGCCCACGAGGAGGAACTGCTCGAACTCGGGCGCGGCTGCCCGGAGGCCCTGCCGATCGCCGAGGTGGTCGGCGACCCGTGCTACGACCGCATCGCCGCCGCGCTGCCGCACCGGGAGCGCCACCGGGCCGCGCTGGGGCTGCGGCCGGAGGAGAAGCTGGTGGTGGTCTGCTCCACCTGGGGCGACGGCTCGCTCTTCACCCGGCTCGACGCCGTGCTGCCGAGACTGACCTCGGAGCTGCCCCGGCACGGCTACCGGGCGGTCCTGCTGACCCACCCCAACATCGCGGCCCAGCACTCGGCCTACGCGGTGCGCTCCTGGGCCAAGGCCACCGCCCGGGGGGCCGTCACGGTGGTCCCGCCCGAGACGGACTGGCGGCCGCTGCTGGTCGCCGCCGACTTCGTCATCGGGGACCACGGCTCGGTCACCCTGTACGGCGCGATGACCGGCGTTCCCGTCCTGCTCGCCGAGTACCCGCACCGGCATGTCAACCCGCGCTCGCCGGCCGCGCAGCTCGCCCGTACCGCGCCCGCGCTCGCGCCCGGGCATCCGCTCACCGGCCAACTCGCGTACGCCGCCGAGCACTACCACCCGGAGGACTACGCGGCGATCGCCGCCCGGATCAGCTCCGAGCCGGGCCGCTTCGACCGGAACGCCCGTCGGCTGCTGTACCGCGTCCTCGGGCTCGGCCAGCCGGCGCACGCCCCGGACCCGGAGCCGCTCCCGCTGCCCGAGCCGCTGGACGCGATCGCGGCGGCCGAGGGACGGCGGGCCGGATGACGGCCGCGCTGCACACGGTGCGCCTGGTGCCGGTCGGCGCTTCGGCGGTCCGCGGCTCCTCCGCCCGGAGCGGCTCGGCGGCCGCGCTGTTCGAGGCCCGGGTGACGTCCACGACCGGGGTCCGCCACGGGCTGCTGGCCGCGGACCCGGCGTCCCCGGCGTCCCCGACTCCGGGCGGACGGCCGGGGCCCGGGTTCGTGGACGAGCACCTCGTGCTCGACCTCACCGAGCCCGGGGGCCTGCACTGGCGCCGACACGCCGACGTGCTGCACCTCGGGCCGGTGCGGGCGGCGGACGCCCACGCGCGGCTCGCGGAGCTGCTGTCCGCCCACCCCGGGTGTGCGGTGGCCACGGCCGAGCACCGTCCGGGGGCGGTGCTGGTGCTCGCCCGGAACGGGGCGCGGCTCGTCCTGCGGGCCCGGGGCCCGGTCGGTGGGCCGGTCCCGGCGTCGGCCCTCGGGTCGCTGGCGCACGCCTGGCTGGCGGCCGGGCGGGCACTGGACGAGCTCGACCGGGTCAGTGCCGGCGGGTGGCACGACCCGGGTTCCGGGTGGCACGCCCCGAGGGCCGGGTGGCGCCGGCTCACTCCTCCGGTTCGTCCGGGCGGGCGGTGACGGCGGAGTCGGCGCCGTACGCGGCGAGGCGGTCGGCCAGTCTGGCCGCCTCGGCCGCGGCACCGATCTCCCGGTACCGGGCCATGGACTGCTCGAACCGGGCGCGCGCCGCGTCCGGACGGCCGCGCAACTCCTCGACCTGGCCGGCGAACTCCAGCGTCCGCGCCTCCCAGTGCGCGGACAACCGGGCCCGGAAGCCCGCGAGGGCCTCCTCGATGCGGGCCTCGGCCGGCTCGTACGCGCCCAGCCGGCCGTACGCCAGCCCCAGGAAGGCCGTCGCACGGGCCGCCTCGTAGTCGTCCTGGACCGAGGCCAGCTCGCGGCCCGCCCGCTCGATCGGCTCCACCGCCTCGGCCGCCCGGCCGGCCAGCAGCAGCACCTCGCCGTACGCCAGCCGGGCCAGCGCCGCACCGCGCAGGTAGTCCTCGGCCTCGCGGAGCCGGACCACCTGGTCCAGGCACTCGGCGGCCGCCTCCAGCCGGCCGGCCATCCGGTGGGTCTGGCTGAGCCCGTACAGCGCGTCCGCCTGGGCCAGCGGACGGTCGACGTCCCGGGCGAGGGCGAGGGCGGCGGTGAACCAGTCCGCCGCCTCCTCCCCCTCGCCCGCGTTCCGCAGGCCGTTCCCGCCGCTGGTGAGCATCCGCAGCTCGCCGCTGCGGGAACCGTCCGCGCGGGCGGCCCGCAGGCCGATCCGGTGGGCCTCGACCCACAGCCGGCCCGGGCGCAGCCGCAGGAACAACGGCCACATGGCGTCGGCGAGTTGCCAGGCGGCCGCGGGCCGGCCCAGTTCCTCGCACCAGCGCAGGACGTCGGCGAGCCGGTCGCGTTCCGCGTCGAGCCACTCCACGGCCGGCACGTCGCCCGTGAACTCCCGGGCCGGGTGGACGGCGCGGGTGCGGTAGTCGCGGGCGAGGGTGCGGTGGCTCGGCGAGACGACGGCCTCGGCGGCCGTGGCCGAGGCCAGGTACCAGTCGACGACCCGGTCGAGCGCGGCCGCGGCGGGCCGGGTGCCGCGGACCAGCGCCCCCTGTGCCCGGGCGTGCAGCCGCACCAGGTCGTGGAAGCGGAACCGCTGCGGCCCGGTCTCCTCCAGCAGGTGCACGTCGATCAGGCCGTCCAGCAGCCGATCGGCCCCGGCCAGGTCCACGTCCGCCAGCACCGCGGCGTTCTCCAGGGTGAACTCGGCGAAGGGCAGCAGGCCGAGCAGCCCGTAGAGCCGGGCGGCGTCCGGCTCCAGCACGCCGTAGGAGGCGTCCAGCAGGTCCCGCACCGTCTCCCCCTCCACGTCCAGCGCCGCCAGCCGGTCGGTACCGCGGCCGAGCATCTCGGCGGTCGCCGCGAGCGACTGGGCCGGGCGCGCCGCGATGCGGGCCGCCGCCAGGCAGATCGCCAGCGGCAGCCCGGCGCAGGCCTCCACCACCTCGGCCGCGGCGTCGCGCTCGTCGACCACCCGGCTCCTGCCGACCCGCGCGGCGAGGATCTCGGTGGAGGCCTCCGGGGCGAGCGGGGCCAGCGGCCGGAAGACCGCGCCGTCGATGCCCAGCCCGGTGAGCCGGCGGCGGCTGGTCACCACGACCACGGTGTGGTCCGAGCCGGGCAGCAGCGGCCGCACCTGGGCGGCCGTCGAGGCGTTGTCCAGCAGCACCGAGATCCGCCGCTCCGCCGCCAGCGAGCGCCAGAGCGCGGCGCCCTCCTCCAGGGTCCCGGGCACCGGGGAGATCCCGAAGGCCCGCAGGAAGCCGCCGAGGGCCTCGGCCGGGTCGGTGGGGCCGTCGGGCGCGTAGCCGCGCAGGTCGGCGTACAGCTGGCCGTCCGGGAAGCGGTCGGACTGGCCGCGCAGCCACTGCGCGGCCAGGGCCGTCTTGCCGACCCCGGCGGGGCCGGTCACCACGACGGTGACGTCCGCCGCCCCGGCGTCCGGGGCCAACGAGCGGTCCAGCGACTCCAGTTCGGCGTCCCGACCGATCAACCGCCTCGGACAGGGCGGGAGTTGCCGCGGCGTCGGCAGGGCGGGCGGCCCGTGCAGGTGCAGTCCGCCGTGGATCGCGCCGGCCTGCACCACCGGGCCGGAGACCGTCGTGGCGCCGGCCAGCGAGTTCCGCACCACTCCGCACGGCAGGTTGGCGTCGTTCACCGGCACCCGCCGACCACGGTCGATCCTGTCACTGGCTCCCCCGGCCTCGGACGAATTACCCCTGTGGCGCTATCACATGACGTGTCGTCATGCCGGGACAATTCCCGAAAGCACGACCGCTGAACCCTGTGGTGCTATGGCCGACCTCCGGGAGACGCCCACGATCGTCACCGGATCGCATACGTACACTCTGCGGACGGATTCCCTGCTGATCGACCGGTACCTGTATCCGGACCTCTCCGAACAGGCCGCACTACTCGCCGAGAACCGGACAGGACCACCAGGCCGGAACCGTGTTGGGCTGCCGCCGCGAGCGCCCTAGGCGCGTAGGACGACGGCTGCCTCTCCCGTGTACACCCGGAACGTCATCGATTCCTGAAGGTAAAGGCGAATCGTTTCTGCGTCGTGGGAGAGGTAGCCCACCGAGGCGTCCTGGCCGAGGAAGAGCTCGAAGTCCCCGCCGCGGACGGAGAGCAGGTAGGCGCCCTCGATGGCCGGGGCCCAGATGATGTCGCCGTCGAGGAGCCGGGCGAGGTGGTTGTGGACGGGGTAGCCGTGGTCACTGGTCTCGTTCACCGCGGTGAAGGCGGCCGCGCCGAGCAGGAGCGAGTAGGGGCCGCCGACGCCGGCGAGGCGCAGGGCGGTCAGGGCCCGGCTGACGGCCTCCGGGTACTCGCGGACGTCGTCGGGGAGTTGGACCTGCGGATTGGTGGAGGCGGCCCGGATGCCGTCGATGGCGGCGGCGCGGTAACCCTCGAAGACGGCCCGGTCCTCGGCCAGGGCGAGAGTGCGGGCCGCGTCCTTGACCGGCTGCCAGTCCGAGTCCCGGGAGCCGCGCTCGACGTCGTCCACGGCGTCCCGGCGGACGGTGAAGGGGACACGCAGCTCGACCACCGGCTGGGCGGCGCGGGCGCGGGCCTGGACGCCGTCCGCCGGGGGGTCGACGGTGGTCAGGTGGCCGGTGCCGACGGCGGCGAGGGCGGCGCCCTCGGGCCCGGTGAGGTCGACCACCCGGCGGCCGGCGATGTGGAGCTTGAAGGTCTGGCGGGCCTCCTCCTCGATCTCCTCCCAGGCGGCGGCGGAGATCGGGGCGAGGTCCCGGTGGAGGTTGTTCATGGGCGGGGTCCTGTTCGGCGGGTCTGTCAGGGACTCTGCTTGAGGCTGCCGATGCCGAGCGAGCCGTCCCCGGGGGCGGGGGCGGACTCCGGAGCGGCGGCGGGCGCGGCGGACGCGGGGGCGGCGGTGCTCCGGGGGACGGAGGGTGCCGGGGGCGGGGAGTCGAGGAAGTCGGCGGTCGGGACGAAGAACAGCCCGCCGGTGACGGCGGTGGAGAAGTCGAGCAGACGGTCGGTGGTGCCGGGCGGGTCGCCGACGAACATGTTGCGCAGCATCTCCTCGGTCACCCCGGGGTCGGCCGCGTAGCCGATGAAGTAGGTGCCGGCCTCGCCGCCGTGCCCGGCGGAGCCGAACGTGCCGTACGGCATGTTGAAGCGGAGGATCTTCCGCTCCTCGCCGTCCGGTCCGGTGATCACGGTGAGCGCCACGTGCGAGTCGGCGGGCTTGACGTCGTCGTCCAGTTCGATGTCGGTGAGCTTGGTGCGGCCGACCGCCCCCTCCTGCTGCTCGACGCTCAGGGCGTTCCACCCGTCCATGTCGTGGACGTACCGCTGCACGACGACGTAGCTGCCGCCGGCGAACGCCGGGTCCTCGGCGCCGATCAGGGCGGCGTGCTCGGCGGCCCGGCCCTCCGGATTCTCGGTGCCGTCGACGAAGCCGAGCAGGTCCCGGTCCTCGAAGTACTTGAAGCCCTGGACGGAGTCGACGACGGTGGCCGCCCCGGCCAGCCGCTCGGTGAGCTGCGCGGCCAGTTCGAAGCAGAGGTCCATCCGCTCCGCCCGCAGGTGCAGCAGCAGGTCGCCGGGGGTGGCGGGGGCCCGGTGGCGGGGGCCGACCACCTCCTGGAAGGGGTGCAGGGAGGCCGGCCGGGGGCCGGCGAAGAGGCGGTCCCAGAGTTCGGAGCCGATGCCGGTGACACAGGTGAGGGCGCCGTCGGGGGCCCGGAAGCCGACCGCGCGGCGCAGGCCCGCGAGGTCGGGCAGCAGGTCGCGGACGACCGCCTCCCGGCCGGGTTCGACGGTGAGGACCAGGAAGACGGCCGCGCTGGTGAGCGGGGAGAGTACGGCTTGCGGTTCGGCCCGCACGGTCGTGATCATGGGACTGATTACACCGCAAAGCGGACGATCCGGCGCGTCCGACACGCAGCCGAACGGCCCTACCGGGCAGGCCGGACAGCCCCGTCGGAGTGCGTTCCGACGGGGCCGTCCGGCTGACGCGGCCGCCCCGTCCGGGTGAACGTCAGGCGCGTCGCCGCCCGGCGCCGGTGGCGGCCACCACGGCCCCCAGCACCGCCGAGACGACCGGCACCACCAGGCCCGCCCGGAAGCCCTCCAGCGCGGTGGCCCCCGACCCCAGCGCGGCCAGGTTCACCGTGGTCACCACCGAGAGGCCGAGCGCCGCCCCGAACTGGAAGGAGGTGTTGAGCAGCCCGCCGGCCAGCCCCTGCTCCTCCTCCGCGATCCCCTCGGTGGCCGCGATGGTCAGCGGCCCGTACGCGAGGGCGAAGGCCAGCCCGGTCAGCAGCATGGTCGGGAACATCATCGGGTACGTCCAGTCGGCGCCCACCGGCAGGAACAGCCCGTACGAGAGCGCGGCCAGCAGGAAGCCGCCGAGGATCACCCGGGCGTTGCCGAAGCGCTCCACCAGCTTCGGGGTGAGGGTCGGCGCCAGCACCGAGTCCACGCCGACCGCGAGCAGCGCCAGGCCGGTCTGGAGCGGGGACCAGCCGCGCAGGTCCTGGAGGTAGAGGGTGGCGGTGAACTGGAAGCCGAAGAAGGAGGCGGCGAACAGCACCGCGCCGAGGTTGGCCCGCAGCAGCGGCCCGGAGCGCAGGACGCCCAGCCGCACCAGCGGCGCGGGCGAGCGCCGCTCGACCACCGTGAACACCGCCAGCAGGGCGAGCCCGCCGGCCAGCACGGCGGCGGTGGTGCCGACCCGCGCGCCCGGCTCGCCGATCCGGACCACGCCGTACACCAGCAACAGCATCGCCCCGGTCGCGGCGGCCGCCCCGGCCAGGTCGAAGCGCCCGCCGGACCGCTCCGGCGCGGCCTCGCGCGGGATCAGCTGGACGGCCGCCGCCAGCAGCGCCCCGGCCAGCAGCTCCGGGGCGAAGAACACCCAGCGCCAGCTGACCGCCGTCAGCAGGCCGCCGACCACCAGGCCGAGCGAAAAGCCCGCCGCGGCCGTCCCCGCGTACACCAGCAGCGCCCGGTTGCGCCGCGGGCCCTCGGGGAAGGCGGTGGTGATGATCGACAGCCCGGCCGGGGTCATGAAGGCCGCCGACAGGCCGGTGACGAACCGGGCCAGGATCAGCACCCAGCCCTCGGTGGCCAGCCCGCCGAGGCCGGAGAAGAGCACGAAGACGGTCAGCCAGCACAGGAACATCCGGCGCCGGCCCAGCAGGTCGGCCGTCCGGCCGCCGAGCAGCATGAAGCCGCCGTAGCCCAGCACGTACGCGCTCAGCACCCAGGACAGCGCGCCGGTGGACATCCCCAGCTCGGCGCGGATCGAGGGCAGCGCCACGTTCAGCATGGCGACGTCGATGCCCTCCAGGAAGATCGCGCCGCAGAGCACGGCCAGCACTGCGGCGGACCGGCCGCCGAACCGGGCCGGGGGCTCCGGCGGCGCCGGGCGCTCCCCGGCCCCGGGAAGGGCTTCCCGACTGTTTTCGGGCAGGGCTGATGACACGGACACCTGGGGCTCCTCGGGGAGACGGGGGGTGGCGAGGGCCCCGGACGGTTCTCAGCCGTCCGGTCGGTTCCCTCTTGTAACCACTCGTCATCCTCGGGCAGCATCGGGAGGCATGGAAGAAGGCACTTCGAAGGAACCGACGCACTGCCCGGGTACCGAGGGTGGCTACGACGTCCTCCAGTGGGACGTCCGGGAGGACTGCGAGGTGCGGCAGATCCTGGACCGGATCGCCGACAAGTGGTCGCTGCTGGTGATCGCCCTGCTGGACCGGCAGTCGCTGCGCTTCACCGAGCTGCGCCGGGCGATCGACGGGGTCAGCCAGCGGATGCTCACCGTCACGCTGCGCCAGCTGGAGCGGGACGGCCTGGTCGAGCGGACGGTGCACCCGGTGGTGCCGCCCCGGGTCGACTACGCGCTGACCCCGCTCGGACGGACGCTGCACGCCACCATCCAGTCGCTGGTCACCTGGACCGAGGCGCACCAGCGCGAGATCGCGGCGGCGAGGGCGGCGTACGACACCCGGGAGAACGCGTCCTGAGACGCGACGCGGGGCGGGCGCGCCTCGTCGCGCACCCGCCCCACTCCTGCCCCGACTTCCGCTTCCCGTCCGGCCCTCGCGGCGTCCGGGCCGGCTCAGACCCGCAGCGCCGCCAGCTGCTCGGCGAACGGCACCACCTGCTCGGGCACCGCCGGCGCCGCCGGACCGCTCCCGGCCAGCAGGGCCGCCAGCTCGCCGGCCGCCCGGTCGATCCGGCGCGGCAGGCCGTCGGTGAGCCCGTCCCCCGCCGTGCCCCAGTCGTCGGTGGCCGCGTAGACGGCGGTCGGCAGCACCACCGCGCGCAGGTAGCTGAACAGTGGCCGGACGGCGTGCTCCAGGGCGAGCGAGTGCCGGGGCGTGCCGCCGGTGGCGGCGATCAGCACCGGCTTGCCGGTGAGCGCGTCGTTGTCGACCACGTCGAAGAAGGACTTGAACAGACCGCTGTACGAGGCCGTGAAGATCGGCGTCACCGCGATCAGGGCGTCCGCCTCCGTCACCGCCTCGATCGCCGCGCGCAGCCCGGCGCCGGGGAAGCCGGTGACGAAGTTGTTGGCGATCTCCACTGCCAGGTCCCGCAGTTCGACCACGGTGACGTCCACCTCCCGCCCCTCCTGGGCGAGTCGGCGCACGGTCGAGTCGGTGAGCCGGTCCGCCAGCAGCCGCGTCGAGGACGGCTTGCTCAGCCCGGCACTCACCACCACCAGCTTGAACGCGGTCACTTGGCCACCTCCGCCTTCTCGTTCTCCTCGTTCGCGCGCGCGTCGCGCGCCGCGACCAGCGCGGTGTGGGTCGGCCCGTCCGGCACCTCGGCCGGGCGGCCCTTGGCGAACTCCTCGCGCAGCACCGGCACGACCTCCTCGCCGAGCAGGTCCAGCTGCTCCAGCACCGTCTTGAGCGGCAGGCCGGCGTGGTCCATCAGGAACAGCTGGCGCTGGTAGTCGCCGAAGGTCTCGCGGAAGGTCAGGGTCTTCTCGATGACCTCCTGCGGGCTGCCCACGGTCAGCGGGGTCTGCTCGGTGAACTCCTCCAGCGAGGGCCCGTGCCCGTACACCGGCGCGTTGTCGAAGTACGGACGGAACTCGCGCACCGCGTCCTGGGAGTTCTTCCGCATGAACACCTGCCCGCCGAGCCCGACGACGGCCTGCTCGGGCGTGCCGTGGCCGTAGTGGGCGTAGCGCTCGCGGTAGAGCTCGATCAGCTTCTGGAAGTGCTCCTTGGGCCAGAAGATGTTGTTCGCGAAGAAGCCGTCACCGTAGTAGGCGGCCTGCTCGGCGATCTCGGGGCTGCGGATCGAGCCGTGCCAGACGAACGGCGGGACGTCGTCCAGCGGGCGCGGCGTGGAGGTGAAGCCCTGGAGCGGGGTGCGGAAGCGGCCCTGCCAGTCGACGACCTCCTCGCGCCACAGCCGGCGCAGCAGCGCGTAGTTCTCGATCGCGAGCGGGATGCCCTGGCGGATGTCCTGGCCGAACCACGGGTAGACCGGGCCGGTGTTGCCGCGGCCCATCATGACGTCCACCCGGCCCTCGGCCAGGTGCTGGAGCATCGCGAAGTCCTCGGCGATCTTCACCGGGTCGTTGGTGGTGATCAGCGTGGTCGACGTGGAGAGGATGATGCGGTCGGTCTGCGCGGCGATGTAGCCGAGCATGGTCGTCGGCGAGGACGGGACGAACGGCGGGTTGTGGTGCTCGCCGGTCGCGAAGACGTCCAGGCCGACCTCCTCGGCCTTGCGGGCGATCGCCACCATCGCCTTGATCCGCTCGTGCTCGCTCGGGGTGCGGCCGGTGGTGGGGTCGGTCGTCACGTCGCCGACGGAGAAGATTCCGAACTGCATGCTGATCACCACGTCCCAGGTAGTCTAAATTTCAACCACCTTAGCGCCGGGACGCGGGCCGGTATTCCGCCTGGTCGCCTCCCGTGCCCTGCGACGACAATGGAAGGCGCGGAGAGACCAGGGAAGGCTCCGGAAGGGCGGCGGACGGATGGGTCCGTACATCGCGGTGAGCGCGCTGAGCCACGAGGGCCTGGTGCGGGAGCACAACGAGGACAGCCTGGCGGTCGGGCCGTGGACGCTCTGCGCCACCGTGACCACCAACCCGCAGACCCTGCTCTTCCCGCTGGGCCCGCCCTGCGTGATCGCGGTCGCCGACGGCCTGGGCGGCCACCCCGGCGGCGAGGTGGCCAGCGCCCTGGTCGCCCGCCGGCTCGCCGCCGACGGGGGCGCGCTGGACGACGAGGAGTCCCTCCGCGAGGAGCTCCAGGCCTGCAACCGGGCCGTCTACGCGGCCGCCGCCGAGGAGCCCGAGCTCGCCGCGATGGGCACCACCGTCGCCGGGCTGGTGCTGCTGCCCGAACGGGTCCTGGCCTTCAACGTCGGCGACAGCCGGGTCTACCGGATCACCGGGGACGGGCTGCGCCGGGTGAGCGTGGACGACAGCCCGCCGCTGCCGCCCGGGCAGCGCACCACCTCGGTGGTCACCCAGACCCTGGGCGGCTCGCTCGGGCTCACCTTCGTCGAACCGCACGTCCGGGCGGCGCCACTGGCCGCCGGGGACCGGTACCTGGTGTGCAGCGACGGGCTCACCGACCCGGTGCCCGAGGAGGAGCTGGCCGGGCTGCTGGAACGGTCGTCCGAGGGGGCGGACCGGTCGGACGGCAGGGCGGCGTTCGAGCTGTGGAAGGCGGCGATCGAGGCCGGCGGGCCGGACAACATCACCCTGGCGCTGGTGCGGGTGGGCGCGTAGGGCTCCCCCGACGGCACGGACCCGCCCCGGGCGGGGCGCCGCAGCGCTCCGCCCGGGGCGGTCACCTGTCCGTTCGCCGTACTCGGCTCACATCTCGCTCGTGACGCTCACCCCGCTGAAGCCCTGCTGGGCGTAGAGGCTGAAGTAGACGTAACCCGCCGGCGGGTTCGTGACGGTCAGCGTCTCGGAGTTGTCCGGGTTGGTCGACCGCGCGGTGTTCGCGTTCGTGTAGGCCCAGCCCGCCGCGTTGTAGTAGAGGTCGCCGTTGCCGGTGCCGCCGTTGGTGGTGATCTTCACCTGCTTGGTGCCGGCCGGCACCAGCAGGTAGAAGTGCGCGTAGTTGCCCGTGCCGGCCGCGACGCTGCTGCGGGCGCAGTTGGCGTCCAGCTGCCGGACGTCGGCGGCGCTGCACTCGGGCACCTGCGGGACGGTCGGAGTGGTGCCGCAGGCGCCGTTCGCGCACTTGGTCAGCCAGCTGTCGAAGTCGGCGTCGTAGCGGGTGCCGATGGTGGTCTTCAGGATGGCGCGGGCGCCGTCCCAGTCACCGGCGCGGTACTTGGCGAGGACCGCGTCCACGTCGGAGCGGTGCTGCTCCAGCATGTAGCGCACGGCCAGGTAGCCCCAGCGGTAGACCCGGTCCTGGTCGCCGTAGCCGGTGTCGAAGAGGTCGCTCAGCCTGTAGGTGTGACGGCCGGCCGCCGCGACGGCGGCGTCGTTGTTCACCTTGCGGTACGAGTAGGACACGTACTCGGCGAAGCCCTCGACCCACCAGACGGTCGGGGTCTTCATGCCGGCCTCGAAGTCGCCGTACATGTCGAACCGGCCGTCGAGGTAGTGGGTGTACTCGTGGTTGAGGTTCCAGATCTCGAAGGACGGGCGGGCCCACTCGGCCTCGTAGCAGAGGAAGCGCGGCTGGTTGCCGGCCTTGGCCGGGTCGCCCTCCAGGTACATGCCGCCGTTGTTGGTGTCGATGCCGTAGATCGCGGCGGCCAGCACCTGGTAGTCGAGCGAGGAGTGGAAGACCACGACCTCGATCGTCTTGTTCTGGTCGTCCTTGACCGCGCCGTTGTCCTTGGCGACCGAGTGGAAGTACGCGTCCTGGCCGTTCAGGCTGGTGCAGGCGGTGCCCAGCTGGGTGCTGTCCAGCGCCTGGGCGAGCAGGGTGATGCTGGGGCTGCAGACGTGCTTGACGGTCAGCACGCCGGCCTTGAGCTGGTCGGACTTGTTGCAGGTGCCGTAGTACGAGCAGTTGCCGATGTCGTAGTAGTCGACCGCCTCGGCGACGGCGGCCCACTGGAAGACGGTGCGGCCCTTCGGCTCCGCCTTCTGGACCAGCGCCTTGGCCAGCGGACGGACCTTGGCCTGGAGCGCCGTGTCCTTCAGGAAGCGGGACAGCTCCTTGGTCGCGTTGTAGACCAGCACGCCGTAGGTGTCGCCGAGCAGGGCGTTGTTGCGGGTCGCGAAGTCGGACAGCGCGTCCAGCACGCTCGGGTCCGCCTCGACGGCCGCGTCGAAGCCGGGCACCTGGTGGCCGCGGAACAGCACGGTGAACACCGGGTTGACCGCCCACGCCATGCCGGCCGGGTTCCAGGTGTCGGCCTTGTAGTCGCCCAGCAGCCGCTTGACCACCGGCAGGTAGCGGACGTTCTCCTGCGCGCTGTCGATCAGGGTGATGGCCTCGCCCAGGATGGGCGCGTTGCCCGCCACGACGTCGCGCGAGTGCGCACTGTTGAAGAAGGCGTCCAGCCCGGACTGGATCGCGGTCTTGAGGCCGGCGCCGTACTCGCCGACGTCCTCCTTGTGGTACCACTGCACGAAGTAGCCGGCGCGCAGGAAGAGCACCAACTGCTCGACGGAGGTGGAGTTGTCACCGGGGTAGCCGGCCGCCGCGTCGCGCAGCGCGTAGGCCACCGTGCTCATCTGCTCCTCGCGGAACGCGCCGCGCGCGTCGCCGCCGGTGAGCTGGAACAGCGAGTTGACGCACTGGATGTCGGCGTCCTTGATGTGCTGGACCAGGTCGCTGCCGGTCCGGCCGGTGAAGTCGCCCTTGTTGCAGGGCTTTTCGGCCGCCGCGCCGAGGCCGAACACCTTGGCGGTCGACCGGACCTCGGCCGGCCGGGTGTCGACCGGGAGCGGGGCGCGCTCGTCGGCCGAGGCCAACTGCTGCCCGCTGTCGGCTCGTTCGGGCGCACCGATGGCCGGCTGGGGGGCCGGTCCGGCGGGGGTCGGGGCGGGGGTGCCGCCGGACGCGGGGCCGGCGGGGGCGGCCTGGGACTGGGGGGCGAACAGGCCGACCGCCAGGAACAGGGACAGGACGAGCGTCAGCAATCGTGCCAGCTGCGGGAGTCGCAGCAGACGTGAAGGACTCACGTGGGGGCCTCCGGGCCGTCGTCGGCCGCGACTCGGGGCGCGGCCGGTGGGGGTGTCGAGGACCGTTGGTGACGATGCCACGTGGGGGCGGCTCCGTCGGGCACGGCGGGGGATGTGACATGTACCATGGCACACATCACATGCCTCTGGGAACCCGGCGCGTTGTGCACGATTTGCGGGGAACGGAGGCGGGAGCCGTGATGACGGGCCGTCGAAAGACCGGCCCGGGCCTTTACCCGAGGCCCCTCATCCGCAACGACGGGAAGGGCATGGCGACGCGTCGTCACCATGCCCTTCCCGCTTGCGAAGCAGCCGCTTGCGGCGCGGCTGCCCGCGGCGGCTACTTGCGCAGCAGCAGGATCACGCCCGCCGTCACCAGGCCGACCACGACGGCGGCCGCACCGTACGCCAGGCGGTGCGCCCGCAGCACCGGCAGGAAGCGGTCCACGGCGTAGCGGCCGGGGCCGGTCAGGGCGAGCGCGGCGGCACCGGCGGTCAGCAGCAGCTCGTACTCACTGCCCTTCGGGGCGAAGAAGCCGCCGCCCCAGGTGACGGCGATCGCGTTGACCATCGTGCCGACGATCGCGGCGCCGGCCAGCGGGGTCAGCAGGCCGACGGCGAGGGCGAGGCCGCCCAGCGTCTCGGTGAGGCCGGCCACCACGGCCATGGCGTTGCCGGCCGGGTAGCCGCTCATGGTGAAGAACTGACCGGTGCCGTCGATCCCGCCGCCGCCGAACCAGCCGAACAGCTTCTGGCTGCCGTGCGCGGCCATGGTCAGGCCGAGGACGAGGCGCAGGAGCAGGAGTCCGGCGTCGTAGGCGTGCGGGGAGGTCGTCGCGGGCCCGGCGCTGCCCCGGGCCGGGCTGACGGTGGTGGCGGCGGTCGTGCTCGGGCTGCTGCTCGGCATGCGCGTCTCCATCGATCGGGGTTCGGTCGTCGTCCGGCGCGGCCGGACGTGGTCAGGTCGTGGTGCGCGGCGGGCGGGCGGGGTCGCCACCCCGCGCCATTGTTCAAATTTGAACCGCCGCTCTTCCGACCGTACCCCGAAGTTCGAATTTGAACAACTGACGGGGCGTCGACAACTCGCGATGCCCGTCCGGGCCGGAGAGGGTGGAGGCATGGCTCACCACAGGCAACACCGACGGGAGGCACGGGCGGGCACCCCGTACGCCGAGGCGCTGGACGCCTTCGGCGAGCGCGTCCGGCTCATCACCCCCGGCCAGTGGGACTCCCCCACGCCGTGCAGCGACTGGTCCGTCCGCGACCTGGTCAACCACCTCACCGGCGAGCAGCTCTGGGTGCCCGAACTGCTGATGGGCGCCACCATCGGCGAGGTCGGCGGGCGCTTCGACGGCGACGTGCTCGGCGACGACCCGGTCACCGCCTGGACCGAGGCCGCCGAGGCCGCCCGGGAGGCGTGGGCCGTCCCCGGCGCCACCGAGCTGACCGTCCACCTCTCCTACGGGGACGTCTCCGGCCAGTACTACCTGGACCAGCTCACCACCGACCTGGTGGTCCACACCTGGGACCTCGCCGAGGGCATCGGACGGCGCACCCGCCTGCCCGCCGGGCTCGTCGAGTTCGCGCTCGGCGAGTTCAGCGGGTACGGGGACCTCTCCGGCAGCGGGCTCTTCGACCCACCGGTGCCGGTGCCCGACGACGCCGCCCCGCAGACCCGGCTGCTCGCCCTCACCGGGCGGCGGGACGGCGGGTGAGCGGGGGCGGGCCGGGCCCGGGGTGAACGGGGGCCGGCCCGGGCACGTCGGGGCGCGACTCCGGGTGTGCCGGGGACGCTACTCCGGGTGAGCGGCCCGGCGCCGGATACTGGAAGGCAGGGGGAAGTCTTCCGTGCGAGAGGCGGCGGGCCATGAGCCGCAGGCCTGACATCCTCGGCGAGTTCACCGCCGACCACCGGGCGGCCACCGAGCTGCTGGACCGGATCGAGGCCGCACCGGCCGACGACCCCGGGCGCGGCGAGCTGCTCTCCCGGCTGACCGACCTGCTGTTCGCCCACTGCGCCGCCGAGGAGGAGCACCTCTTCCCGGTGGTGCAGCACGACGTGCCCGACGGCGGGGCCCTGGTGTACCGCAGCATCCACGACCACCTGGCGATCGGGCAGTACCTCGCCGACCTCCAGGGGCTCGGACCGGCCGACCCGGTCTTCGACACCCTGCTGCGCGGCCTCGCCGAAACCCTGCGACAGCACCTGCGCGGCGAGGAGGAGCGGCTCTTCCCGGCCGCGCGCAAGGCCCTGCCCGCGGCCGCCCGCACCGCGCTGGGCGACCGGCTGCGGGCGGAACGGGCGGAGCTGGAGGCACCCGAGGGGCCGGCCGGTCCTTCGGGCTGATCGATCCTTTCGGCTGATCAGTGGCCGATCATCGGCCGGCGGTGGCCGATCAGTGGCCAATCACTGGCCGATCACTGGCCGATCACTGGCCGATCAGCCCTTCGGGCCGATCACCGCGAACCGGGCGCCGTCGCGGTCCCGCAGCCGAGCCACCCGGCCGTAAGGGGAGTCGAAGGCCGGGCCGATCGCCCCGCCGCCCAGCTCCACGGCCCGGGCCAGCGCCCGGTCGGTGTCCGGGACGGCGAAGGACACCTCCCAGTGCGGCGGCGTCCCGGCCGGGCCGCCCGACTGCTCCTTGGCCAGCGCGGCCACGCTGTGCCCCTCGGCGCGCAGCACCACCCGGTCGTGCTCCCAGCGGACGTCGAAGCGCTCCGGGTCGCGGCCGTCCCAGCGGAACACCTCGCCGTAGAACAGCGCCGCCGCGAACGGGTCCGGGGTGCGCAGCTCGATCCAGACCGGCGCCCCGGGCAGGTCCAGCCGCCGGGCCCGGCCCGGCGGGCCCTCCCAGATGCCGAACGCCGCGCCCGCCGGGTCCGCCGCGAAGGCCACCCGCCCGGCGTCGAAGGCCAGCGGGCCGACCGCCAGCGTCGCGCCGCGCTCGCGCACCGCGTCGGCGGCGGCGTCGGCGCTCTCCGTCCCGAAGTAGCTGGTCCACGCGCGCGGGATCGCCCCGACGCCGGCGACGCCCAGCCCGGCCACCGCCTCCCCGCCGGTCACCGCGTGCACGTACGGACCGAAGCGGTCCGCCACGGGCTCGAACTCCCAGCCGAGCAGCGGCCCGTAGAACTCCTCGGCGTCCTCCAGGTCCCGGGCCATCAGGCTCACCCAGCACGGTACGGCCGCCACACAGCGCACCCTCGCGGCCGTCTCACCGCTGCTCATCGCGAACCTCCTCGCCCACCCGGCCGCCGGGCCCCTCCCGACTCCCACGGCCCACCGGCCGCCCGGGACACCCACACCCTAGGCCGCCACCCGCACCGCCCCGGGAAGCCATGCCCGGGATCAGCGCACCCGCTTCTCGAGGGGCCCGGTGTCCGGGGAGATCTCACCGCTGCGGCCCGGCCGCAACAGCCGCACTCTCGTCGACGTGACGCAGGTCACATCGGCGCGGGAAATTCCGGGGACAGATTCCCCGTTTCCGAGTACGTTGGCAGAAGCGGGGAGAATTTCCCCGGTATCCTGAGGAGCAGTCGTCGTGACCACCACCGCCGAGTCGGGCCGTCCCGCCGGGAGCGCGCGTACGCCGAAGTTGCGTGCGGACGCGAGCCGGAACCGGGAGCGGATCGTGCTGGCGGCCCGGGACGCGTTCGTCGAGCACGGTGCGGACGCGCCGCTGGACGAGATCGCGAAGCGGGCGGGGGTCGGCAACGCCACGCTGTACCGGAACTTCCCGGACCGGATGGCGCTGATCCACGAGGTGGCGGTGCTCGTCAAGAACCGCATCCTGGCCCTCGCCGAGGCGGCGACGGTGGAGGCGGACGCTCCTGACGGCGGCGGCCCGTTCGACGCCCTCCAGCGGTTCGTGCACGCGTCCGTCGGAGAGAAGGTCGGCGGCCTCTGCACCCTGTTCAGCACCCATGTCGACCCGTTCGGCCCGGAGTTGACCGAGATCCGGGAGCGTCTGCAGGCCGCCGTGGGCGGGCTGATGGAGCGCGCCCGGGCCACGGGCGAGCTGCGGGCGGACGTCGATCACGGTGACCTGTTCATCGCGATGAGCCAGCTGACCCGGCCGCTGCCGAACACCTCCTGCCGACTGCTCGACGACTTCGTCCACCGGCACCTGCAGATCTTCCTGGACGGCCTGCGCGCTCCGGCGCCTTCGACCCTGCCCGGCAGGGCCGCGACCTTCGAGGACTTCCAGCCCCAGAACTGACCGAGTACCAGCACCGACCGCCCGTACCGACCACGCAGTACCGACGACGTAGGACCGACCGCCCGGCGGCGCCCTGCCGCGCCCCGGCGCGCCCTGACACCGCACCTTCCGTACGGCGACCTGCCGTGTCCCCGTACGGCGCTCGACCGTTCACGCACACCACACGCACCGTGAAGTGAGTACCCCCATGCCTCAAACCGACGCCCGACCGGCGACGCTGCCCGATCCCCGGCGCTGGAAGGCGCTGATATTCATCGGCCTCGCCCAGCTGATGGTCGTCCTCGACGCGACCATCGTGAACATCGCCCTGCCGTCCGCACAGCAGGACCTGGGCATCTCCGACGGCAACCGCCAGTGGGTGATCACCGCCTACGCGCTGGCCTTCGGCGGCCTGCTGCTGTTCGGCGGCCGGATCGCGGACCTGTGGGGCCGCAAGCGGACCTTCATCGTCGGCCTGACCGGCTTCGCCCTCGCCTCCGCGCTCGGCGGCGCCGCGGCCAACACCGCGATGCTGCTCGGCGCCCGCGCCCTGCAGGGCGTGTTCGGCGCGCTGCTCGCGCCGGCCGCGCTGTCGCTGCTCGCGGTGACCTTCACCGAGGCCAGGGAGCGCGCCAAGGCCTTCGGCATCTACGGCGCGATCGCCGGTGGCGGTGGCGCGATCGGTCTGATCCTCGGCGGCCTGCTCACCGAGTACATGAACTGGCGCTGGACCTTCTTCGTCAACATCCCGTTCGCCATCGTGGCCGCCGTCGGCGCCGTCATGGTGATCCGCGAGCCCGCCGAGGGCCGCAACCGCAACAGGCTGGACGTCCCCGGCGTGCTGCTGGTGACCGCCGGCCTGGTCTCGCTGGTCTACGCCTTCACCCGCGCCGAGGCCGACGGCTGGTCGTCCGCCAGCACCGTGGGGCTGTTCGTCGCGGCCGCCGTACTGCTGACTGCCTTCGTGCTAGTGGAGCGCCGGGTCAAGGCCCCGCTGCTGCCGCTGCGCGTGGTGCTCGACCGCAACCGCGGCGGGGTGTACCTGTCGCTGGGCATGGCAGTGATCGGCATGTTCGGTCTGTTCCTCTTCCTGACCTACTACCTGCAGATCGTGCTGGGCTACAGCCCGGTGCTGACCGGCGTGGCCTTCCTGCCGATGGTGGCGGGCATGATCACCGGCTCGACCCAGATCGGCGCCCGGCTGATGACCAGGGTCCCGGCCCGCTACCTGATGGCGCCCGGCTTCCTGACCGCCTCGGTCGGCATGTTCCTGCTGGCCCACATCGGCGTGGACACCTCCTACCCGGCGCTGATCCTGCCCGGCCTGGTCCTGATGGGCCTCGGCATGGGTACCGCGTTCATGCCGGCCATGAGCCTCGCCACGCACGGCGTCCAGCCGCGCGACGCGGGAGTGGCCTCGGCGATGGTCAACACCTCGCAGCAGGTCGGCGGCGCCATCGGCACCGCGCTGCTGAACACCATCGCGGCCAGCGCGACCACCGGCTGGCTCGCCTCGCACGCCACCGCGGCGGCCACCTCGCCGGAGGCCGCCAAGGCGTTCCAGTTCCAGGGCATGGTGCACGGCTTCTCGACCGCGATCTGGGTGTCCTTCGGGATCCTGGTGGCGGCCGCCGCGGTCGCCTTCACCTTCGTCAACGCCGGCCGGCCGGGTGCCGCGGCGGGCCCGGGCACGGGCGCGGCGAAGGAGAACGAGGTGCCGGTGCTGGTGCACTGACGCCCAGGGGTTGCTCGGGTGCGTACGCGGCCCGTCCGGTGTCCTCCACGACACCGGGCGGGCCGCTCGCCGTTCCCGGGCCCGCACGCCCGGCTCACGGCGCACGAACAGCCCTGCCCCCTCGTACTGTCCGCCGCGGTCGACGAGAATGGAGTGGCCCGCCCGGCGGGCATGCTCACCCGCACCCGGACCCGGCACTCGCGCGGGTTCCACGGCGTTCCACGGCGTTCCGCGGCGAGAGCGGCCGGATCCCCGAGCCGACCGCCGAGGAGTTCCGCGAGACCGCCGAGGGCCACCAGCTCCGACCCGCACCCCCCGACGGCACAGGGAGGACAGGTGCACCACCGAACCGACGGGCTCGCCGACAGCAGGTACCTCCTGCTCACCACCTTCGACGAGGACGGCGGCCGCATGGACTCGCAGCTCTGGGTGGTGCCGGACGGCACGGCCCTCGGGGTCTGGGCCCCGGCCCACTCCGGCGAGGCCGAACGGATCCGCCGCCATCCCCGGGTACTGATCGGCCCCTGCGACGCCCACGGGCGCCCCACCGGCCGCCAGGTCCCGGCCCGGGCACGGCTCTGCGACGCCGACGACACCGCCCGCTACCGCATCTCGCTGATCAACAAGTACGGCCTGACGGCGCTGCTCGTGCTGGCCCGCAGCCGGTTCCGGGTGGGACTGGCGGGGACGGTCGGGATCCGGATCACGCCGAGCGAACTGGAACAGCGGCTGGTCGGCCCGGAGTGGCGGCCGCCCGCCGGCTACTGCGCCAACTGACGGGGCATCAGTTCGCTTCGGGCACCCGGACGCCCGGGCTCCGGGAGCGGCGGCCGATCGACCACCGATCGACCACCGTCCGACTGCCATCCGACCGTCGTCCGACCGCGTCGGACGTCAGGACAGCGGGTGGGTCGGGACCGGACTGACGTCCTGGATCTCGCCGTGGGCCTTGGTGAGCAGCTGCGAGGCGAGCTCGTTGAGCGCGCGGGCCCCCGCGATCTCCTCGCCGACCCTCAGCTGTTCCGGGTCGGAGGGATGGCGGCTGCTGTAGCCGTGGGCGCGTAGTTCGGTCCCGTCGCCGAGCCGCAGCAGCGCCGCGGCGCTGGTCCGCGGCCCCTCTTCGCGGAACTCCATCTCGATGTGCCAACCGACCAGAGTCTGCATGGCGGATCACCTCCATCGGTTACTCCTCCAGGGTGCGCCGCACCCACCGTGAACACCAGGCCAGCGGATCCGGACGTCACCGGGTCGGACCCGGGGGCGGGTTGAACGCGTTCAATTCATCCGCGTAGAGTCAGCGACGCAAGCCATTTGAACGCGTTCAAGGGGGGTGTCCACGATGGGGACAGGCACCACGGAACTGGTCGACCTGCTGATCCTGCTCGGCATGGGCGCCGTCGTCCCACTCGGCATGGCCCTGGTCGGCGAGCCCGGGCTCGCCCGGGTCCGCCGGCTATGGCCGATCGCGGCAGTACCCGGCGCGCTCTCGCTCTGGCTGCCCCGCGGCGCCCTGGCCACCGGCAGTGCCGTGCTCTACGCGCTCGGCACCCTGGCGATCGCCCTCCATGCGCCGCTGCGGCTGGCCCGCACCCGTTCGCTCGCGCCCGCCGAGGTCGCGGTGCTCACCGCACTCGCCGCGCCCTCGGTGGCCGGGGTCGCCCTGGTCGCCGAGCGCTCCGGCTACCCGCTGTTCGGCTTCGAGCCGCACATCCTGGCGCTCACCGTCCCGCACTTCCACTACGCCGGGTTCACCGCCGCCCTGGTCGCCGGACTCGTCTGCCGCGCCGCCCGCCCGGACTCCGCCGCGGCCCGCTGCGCGGCGCTCAGCGTCCCGGCGGGCACCCTCCTGGTGCTGGCCGGGTACTTCCTCGGCAACTGGTGGCAGTTCGCCGGGGCCGTCGTGCTCACCACCGGCATGTGGCTGGTCGGCCTGGTCACCTGGCGGGAACTGCGCCCCCGCAGCGGCGACCGGGCCACCGCCCGGCTGCTCGCCGTCTCCTCGGCCGTCCTCGCGCTCACCATGGTGCTCGCCCTGTGGTGGGCCCTCGGCCGGGCCGCCGGACTCCCCCACCCCACCCTGACCTGGATGGCCGCCACCCACGGCGTCGGCAACGCGCTCGGCTTCGCGCTCTGCGCCCTGCTCGCCTGGCGCCGGATCGCGGCCGACCGTACTGGCGCCGACCGGATCGCCACCACCCCGACCAAGGCCCCGGAGGCCGCCCGATGAACGACTACAGCTACCCCGAGCAGGGCGCCAGCCGCACCGGCGAACTGCCCCCCGGCTACCACCACCTGCGGCACAGCGCGCTCATCGGCCACGGCCGCCCCGCCCTGGCGGCCGCCGGAGCCGCCCTGCTCGAATGGCGGATGCACCGGCTCGCGGGCGTCCGCGTCGACGCGGCGGCCGACCGCGCCGCCCCGGGCGTCGCCGTACGCTGCGCCATCGGCCTCGGCCCGCTGCGGGCCGGCGCCCCCAACCGGGTGCTGGCCGTGGTCGACGGCCCGGACCGGTACGGCTTCACCTACGGCACCAGGACCGGGCACCTGGCGTGCGGCGAGGAGACCTTCCTCGTCGAGCTGGCCCCGGACGGCGACGTCCGGTTCTCCGTCACCGCCTTCAGCCGACCCGTCGCCTGGTACGCCCGGCTGGCCGGCCCGCTCCTCCCCCTCGCCCAACGCGCCTTCGCCCGCCACTGCGGACGCGTCCTGGCCCGGATCGCCGCCGACGCGAGGTGAGTGGCGGAGTCGGTCGGTCGGGCGGCGGATCCCCGCCGACACCGTCAGGTGGTCGATCGCCCGATACACCCGGCTCGCCGACCCAGGCGGCGAGGGTCCGTTCCCCGGCCACCGCCGCCCGCCGGGCACGCCTGGCGTGCCCGGCGCACCGTCGCCCTCCACTGCGAACGGGCCCTGCCCTGGATCACGGCAGAACCGGTCGAACAACGCAGGCCAGTCGAGCGAGCCCGGCGGTGGTCGCGGACCGGTCCGCGGCCACCGCCTTCAGCTTGCCGCTCATCTGGCACGCCCGACGCGCCGACCGGCCTCCAGCGCCCGGGCACCTTCACCCGCCACTACGGACAAGCACCGGCCCGCACCACGGCATACGGGCTGGCCGTGCAGCAGCGACTCGGTCCGGCCCCACAGGTCGTCCGGCACCGACCACGGCGGTCTCTTCCCCGCGCCTCCTGGGCACCAGGCAGTTCCGTCAGCTCCTCCTGGTCCGACTGCGAACCTGTACCGGCTCGCACACAGGCCGATCGGCCGAAGGCCAGCGGGAAACGGGGACCGGCGCTCCGGTGCCGGCTCCGGCCGACCGGTCTCCTGGGAGGGCCCGCTGCTCCGCCCGCCCAGCGCGCCTTCGTCCGGCTGCGGGTCTGTACCGACCCGCACGCAGGCCGGCTGGTCGGGGTGGGGGCTGTTCGGGATGATCGGCGGATGATATCGATGCGACCGGTCCTGGAGGTCTCCTCTCCCGGCGGCTTCACGCTCTGGCCGACGGGCCGCCACGAGCCGTACGGAAGCCTCACGCTGGACGGGCGGCTGGCGCCGGACGACGTGGGCACGGCGGTGTGGTGGCTGGCCGAGCACAACGACGTCGAGGCCGAGGAGCGCGAGCCCCGGCCGGCGGATCCGCCGGGGGCCTTCCTGCACGGGCTGCTCTCCGAGTCGCACCCGTACGCGCCCGGCGGGCTGGTGGTGACGGACTCCACCACGGGTGCCGTCTTCGAGCCGGGCTGTTGCAGCGGCTTGGAGGACTGGCGCGACTGGCTGAACGTCACGGACGGCTCCGGGACCGCCTGGTTCGGCCACGACCCCGACGCCCGGGCCGAGTGCGTCGCCCGGGTCGTCCGGCTGAGCCAGGACGCCGAGGGCGGCGGAGGCCCGGTGATCGAGCTGCCGGTGGACGAACTGCGCCGACTGCTCGCCGGTGCCGAGCGGGACCTGCGCGACTTCCTCGCGCTCGCGGCGGAGTGGGCCGAGCGGCAGGTGCCCGGGTACGCCGCCGCCGTCACCGCCGCGCTCGCCCGCGCCCTGGACCTGGAGCCGCCGTCGTGACGCTCGCCGGACGCGGCCTGGCAGCACGACCCGTTCCTGCACCCGCCGTTGCGGCTGCCCGAGTACGTCCGGCGGCAGAACGCGCTGTTGGACGGCGTCGACCTGCCGGGCTGCCCGGCCTGCGGGGAGCAGGGGCCGCCGGTGCGGCTCCCGACCGGCCACGGCAGCGGCCACGCCGAGCTGTGCCGCTGCTGTGCCCGGGTGCCGGCGCCCTGCGGCTGCGGGCGGTGGCACGGGTTCGAGCCTGCGCTGCGGGTCGGCTGGCGCCGGACCTGGCGGCGGGAGCACATGACCGCCACCGGCGAGCCGAGCCCGCACTGGCCCGGTGTCCGGGGGACGGCCCGGGTGGAGCGGTTGGAGTCGTACGCGGTCCGCCGGGAGTCAGGCGGGGTGGGTCGGGATCGCGACCAGTAGCGCGCCGCCGTCCTGGACCCGGACCTCGAAGTGGTCGATGTCCCCGGGCTGGAGCGCCGTGCCGCCGGTGGTGCGCACGGTGCCGTCCCCGCCTCCGTTCCCGTTCGCGTAGCCGCCCGCCGGGACGGACCAGGTGGTAACGGTCTGCTGCTCGCCGGTGCGCGAGACGGCGACCAGCCGACAGGTCAACGGGCCCTGGACGCCGCCGAGTTGCAGGCTGATCCGGCTGCCCCAGGTGGCGCCGTCCACCCCGACGGTCGCGTGCGCGCCGGTGCCCGGGTCGGTGGCGCTGAACTGCTGGGCGGCCGCGACCACGGCGGGCGTCCGCTCGGCGGTGATCACGGCGGCGGTGACGGCGGGGCCGGCCGCCACCATCACGGTCGCGGCCAGGGCCAGCACCAGCCGCCGCACCCGGCCCCGCCGCCGGGTGGCGCCGACCTCGGCGACCAGCCGTTCCAGCAACTGCGGGTCCGGTTGCGGGGCGGGGTCGGCCGGGTCGGTCCCGGCCGCCCGCGCGGTGGCCGCGTACTCGGCCAACAGCGGCTCCATCGGGCCGAGTCGGGACACCTGATCGACGCACTGCGGGCAGTCGGCGAGGTGCCGTTCGAAGGCGGCGCGCTCGGCGGGCTCCAGCAGGCCGAGGACGTACGCACCGGCGTCGACGTGCTCCGGGCCGGGGACGTGGCGAGGTGCGCCGGCGGCGTCGCCAGGCCGGACGGCGCCGCCGGGCAGGCCGTCGGGCAGCCGGTCGGGGGCGGGGTCGGGGTCGGGGTGCCTGGTCACGATGTCACTCCCCGTTCCTCCAGCGCGAGCCTGAGCGAGCGCAGCGCGTAGAACACCCGCGAGCGCACCGTCCCGGCCGGGATGCCGAGTTCGGCGGCCGCCTCGTTGGCCGTGCGGCCCTTCAGGTAGGTCTCGACGATGATCTCCCGGTGGGCGGGCGAGAGGTCGTCGAGCGCGTCCGCGACGGTCATCATCCGCAGCGCCCGGTCGGTCTCGTCCTCGGCGGGCAACTGCTCCAGCGCCGACGCGTCCACCTCGCGCGGCCGGGCCAGAGCGCTGCGGTGGCCGTCGATCACGATCCGCCGCGCGACCGTGACCAGCCAGGGCCGCAGCGAGCCGCCCTCCGGGTCGAGCCGGTGGATGTTGCGCCAGGCGCGGACCAGCGTCTCCTGCACGACGTCCTCGGCCCGCTGCCGGTCCCCGGCGACCAGGTGGAGCACGAAGCCGAACAGCGGACCGGCGTGCTCCCGGTACAGGGCGCGCATCAGGTCCTCGTCCGGCGCCCCCGCGCCGTGGCCGCCGGAGCGGCCGGAGCGGCCGACGGGGTGCTCCTCGGTCACCACATCATCGTCGCGCACCCGGGCCTCCTGGTCGAGGGCGGTCGGAACCGGTCAGTAGCCCGGGGCACCGGGCATCGGGGTACCGGGTGCAGGGGTGCCGGGCATCGGGTTGCCGGGGTTCGTCGGGCTCGGCGTGGAGCCACCCGGGGCGCCCGGGGCGCCCGCCCTGCCGCCGCTCGGGGTCAGCGCGAACCAGGTGCCGCCGACGCCCTGGCCCTTGGTGTCGCCGGGCTTGGCGTCCGGCGAGTAGCGGTAGGCCGGCCAGCCGTTGAGGGTGACCTGCCTGGTGCCGTCGGCGCGGGTGACGGTGCCGACCAGCTTGCTGTCGATGCCCTTCACCGTGACGTCGCCGTCGGCGTGCTCGGGCGGCCAGACGACGGCGCAGCTCCCGTTGCAGGAGGACTCCGGCGGGCTGTTCCGGTCCTGGTCGAAGCGGTAGAGCGTGAAGCCGGCGCTGTCGGTGACGATCGTGCCCAGCTTCGGGTCCTGGGCGGTCTGCATCGTGACGCCCGCCGGGGCGCTCGGCCTGCCCGACGATCCCGAGGAGCCGCCGGACGATCCGCAGCCGGCGATCAGGGCGGCCGCCGCGATGCCGGACGCGGCCAGCACGACGGTCCGGCGGGTACGGAGTGTGCTGCGCATGGGGTGCCTCCCGCGCGGGGGAATGGGTCGGGACGGACCGGACACCCTCCGGTACGGGCGGCGGCCGTCGGCTGCTCAATCCCGGACGCCGGGATTCCCGGCGCACCTCGCCCGGAATACCCCGTCGACCGGGGCCGTTGTGGCGGGCACCAGGCCCGAACCGGCCCGGACCGCCACCGCCGGAAGGGAAGGAAGCGCGAGATGAGCAGCACGGTCGAGCTGACCAAGGAGAACTTCGACGAGATCGTCCCGGGCCCGGAGGGCAAGGACTTCGTCTTCATCGACTTCTGGGCCGGGTGGTGCGGGCCGTGCCGCCAGTTCGCCCCGGTGTACGAGAAGGCGGCCGAGCGCCACTCGGACCTGGTCTTCGCCAAGGTGGACACCGAGGCGCAGCAGGAGCTGGCCGCCGCGTTCGACATCCAGTCGATCCCGACGCTGGCGATCATCCGTGAGGGCGTGCTCGTCTTCTCGCAGCCCGGAGCGCTGCCGGAGGCGGTGTTCGAGGACCTGATCGGCCAGGCCCGCGGCCTGGACATGGCCGAGGTGAAGCGCAAGGTCGCCGAGGAGCAGGCGGCCGGCGGCCAGGCCTGATCCGGACGTCCGAGGGCCCGGGGAGCGTCGTCTCCCCGGGCCCTCGCCGTGCCGGGCCCACCCATGCCAGGACGTGCCTGCGCCCGGGCTCCGGATTGTCAGTCGGGTTCGGCGCCCCAGGCAGCGAGCCGGGCCGCGAGCGCCCGTACCTCGGCGCGCAGGGCTGCGGGCTCCCGGACGGTGAACGGCCACCCCAGCCCGGCCAGCAGCACCGCGACGCCGTCCAGGTTCTGCGCCCGGGCCCGCAGCAGCACCCGGCCCCCGGCGAGTTCGGTGAGCGTCCCGACGGCGGGCGGCAGCCGGCGGCGGGCCTCGGCGAGGGTGGCCTCCAGCTCCACCTCGACCCGGTGCCGCCAGGGCACCCCCGCCAGTGACTCCACCACCCGCTGGACCGGGTCGAAGTCCTCGGGCGGCTCGAATCCGGCCTCGCCCTGCTCGACCCGGGTGATCCGGTCCAGCCGGAAGGTGCGCGGCTCGCCGCTGCGGTGGTCGAGCCCCGTGGTGTACCAGCGCCCGGAGTGGAAGACCAGCCCGTACGGGTCGAACTCGCGCTCGCTGGGCCGGTCCTCGCGGTCCCGGTAGGAGAGCCGCACCCGGCGCCGCCGACGGGCCGCCTCGGCCAGGGTGAACAGCGCGGCGGCGGCCGGGCCGGGGCCGGCGGCGGGGAGGGCGGTGAGGCCGAGGGTCTGTTCGACGGCGGAGACGCGTTCGCGCAGCGGCGGCGGCAGGACCCGCTGGATCTTGGCGAGGGCGGTCTCGGTGGCCCCCTCCCCCACCGACAGGCCGGAGCTGCGGCCGGCCAGCAGGCCGAGCACCACGGAGGCGGCCTCGTCCGGGTTGAGCATCAGCGGCGGCAGCCGGTAGCCGGGCCGCAGCCGGTAGCCCCCGTAGCGGCCGCGGTCGGCCTGGACGGGGATGCCGAGTTCGGCCAGCCGGGCGGCGTAGCGGCGGACGGTGCGCTCGTCCACGTCCAGCCGGGCGGCCAGTTCGGGACCGGTCAGGCCGGGGCGGTCCTGGAGCAGTTCCAGCAGGGCGAGGACACGGCTGACCGGGTGCTCCACCGTGCGCTCCTTCCCGTCTCCGCGCCGCCCGTCGGCGCGACTCGCCGCGCCACTCTCCGTGCCGCTTCCTGCCGTCCTTCCGGACGCCCGACGGCGACGCGGGGGAAATCCGGGCGACTTCTGTCCGGATCCGATCCTAGAGTCGGCGGTGGAGGAGGTCCCACCGCGGCGAAGCCCTCGCCGGCCCTTCGAGGCCTGCCGCGACTCGACCGGCTCGCCCCGGGCCCGTCCCGGCTCGCCCTGGCTCATCGAGGCCTCCCCGACATCCCCACCGACGAATGGAGTGATCCGCCATGAGCACGTTCGTACTGGTCCCCGGGTTCTGGATCGGCGCCTGGGCCTGGGACGAGGTGGCCGAAGCGCTGCGCGCTGACGGCCACCGGGTGTACGCCGTCAGCCTGCCCGGGGTGGCCGAACGCGCGGGCGAGGAAGGCGAGTTCGGGCTGGAGGACCACATCGCCGACCTCGCCGGGCTGCTGGTCCGGGAGGACCTGTCGGACGTCGTCGTGGTCGCGCACAGCGGCGCCTGCGCCCCGGTGGGCGGGCTGGCGGACCGGATGCCGGAGCGGATCCGCCGGGTGGTCTACCTGGACAGCGGCCCGCTGATCGACGGCTCCGCGGTCTTCGACCTCTGGCAGCCCGACTACCAGCGGGCGGCCGAGGCCTCGGTGGTCGACGGCCGTCTGCCGATGCCGTCCTGGGAGTTCCTGTCGGAGCACGGCGCGAGCGTGGCGGGGCTGGACGAGGCCACCCTCGCGCGCGTCCGCTCCCGCGCCACCCCGCACCCGGCCGGGGCGTACCGGGACCGGCTGCGGCTGACCGGCGCCGGGGCGGCGCTGCCGCAGGCGCTGGTCTCCTGCTCCTTCCCGCTGTCCCAGGTGCGCGAGCTGATCGCCGCCGGACACCCGTACTTCGCCGGGATGTCCGGGCCGAACTGGGAGCTGCGCGAACTGCCCACCGGGCACTGGCCGATGTTCTCCCGCCCGGCCGACACGGCGGCGGTGCTGGCGGAGCTCGCCGCGCTCTGAGCCCGCCGGTCCGTCCGGTGGCGCGTCCGTCGCTCCGGCCGCCGGCCCCGGCCGACACCGGGCCCCGGGTCTGTCCCGTCCGCGTCCGGAGGTGTTCCGACGGCGCCCTCGGCGTGTCCGTCCGTCGCGCGACCGCGCCCGGACCGGCAGGATGGGGCCCACGCCGTACCCGAGCGAGGAGCGAGCACCCGTGCGCGAGCAGCCCAGCCGTACCGAACCACCGGACACCGGACCGGAGTTCCGGCCGGACGGCGGTCCGAACGGTCCGAGCCGGGCCGGCCGACCGGGCACCTCGCCCGGCTCCCGCACCGCGGTCACCCCACGGCCGCGCCACGAGCGGGGGAAGTGGCCGCGGCAGGCCGCCCGGTTCAGGCTCGGGTACGGGACCGACGGCGGCCGCGGCGGCCGCTCCCGGAGGGCCGCCCCGACGGGCGGCCCGGCCGGGGACCGGCACGTCCGGCCGCACGACGACCGCGAGCGCACACCCGCCACCCCCGCCCCGCGGGCCGGGGTGGCCATCGAGACGACGGAGGACCGGGCATGACCAGCACCGCCGAGGAGTACGACGTCATCGTCCTGGGGGCCGGCCCGACCGGCGAGAACGTGGCCGACCGGACGGTCGCCGCCGGGCTGCGCACCGTGATCGTGGAGGCCGAGCTGGTCGGCGGCGAGTGCTCCTACTGGGCCTGCATGCCCAGCAAGGCACTGCTGCGGCCGGTGGCCGCGCTGGCCGACGCCCGGGCGGTGGCCGGCTCCCGGGAGGCGGTCGGCGACCGGCGGCTGGACCCGGCCGCGGTGCTCGCCCGGCGGAACTCCTTCGCCTCCGACTGGCAGGACGACGGCCAGGTGCAGTGGCTGCGGGACACCGGCATCGAGCTGGTCCGCGGCCACGGCCGGCTGGCCGGGGTGCGGACGGTGACGGTGGAGGCCGAGGACGGCAGCGAGCGGGTCCTCACCGCCCGGCACGCCGTCGCGGTGTGTACCGGCAGCCGCCCGGTGCTGCCCGCGCACGTACCGGGGCTCGCCGAGGCCCACCCGTGGACCAACCGGGAGGCGACCGGCTCGCCGTCCGTCCCCGGGCGGCTGGCGGTGGTCGGCGGCGGCGTGGTCGGGGTGGAGATGGCCGCCGCCTGGCGGGCGCTCGGCTCCGAGGTGGTGCTGCTGGTGCGCGGTGACGGGCTGCTGCCGCGGATGGAGCCGTTCGCGGGCGAGCTGGTCGCGGAGGGCCTGCGGGCGGCCGGAGTGGACCTCCGCTTCGGCACCGAGGTCACCGCGCTGGAGCGGGCGGACGGCTCCGGGCCGGTGACCCTCACCCTCGGCGGCGGCGGGACGCTGACCGTCGACGAGGTGCTGTACGCGACCGGCCGGGCCCCGCGCACCGCCGACATCGGGCTGGAGCAGGTCGGCCTGAAGCCGGGCGACTGGCTGGAGGTGGACGACAGCTGCACGGTGCTCGGCGTGGACGGGGCGGACGGCGAGGGCGGCGAGTGGCTCTACGCCGCCGGGGACGTCAACCACCGGGCGCTGCTCACCCACCAGGGCAAGTACCAGGCCCGGATCACCGGCGCCGCGATCGCCGCCCGCGCCCAGGGGCGCCCGCTGGACACCTCGCGCTGGGGCGCGCACGCCGCGTCCGCCGACCTCGCGGGCGCGCCCCAGGTGGTGTTCACCCAGCCCGAGGTCGCCGCCGTCGGTCTGACCCGGGCCGCCGCCGAGGAGGCCGGACTGCGGGTGAAGACCGTCGACCACGAGATCGGCTCCGTCGCCGGGGCCTCGCTCTACGGCGACGACTACCGCGGCCGGGCCCGGGTGGTCTTCGACCTGGACCGGCAGCTGATCGTCGGCGCCTGCCTGGTCGGCCCCGGGGTGGCCGAGCTGCTGCACTCGGCGACCGTCGCGGTGGTCGGCGAGGTCCCGATCGACCGCCTCTGGCACGCGGTGCCCGCGTACCCGACGATCAGCGAGGTCTGGCTGCGGCTGCTGGAGGACTGCCGAGGATAGCCCCGAACGGACGGCCCCTCGAACGGATGTCGCCCTCCCGGGTGACCGGCGCGGCGAGCTGTGGTCACCGGTGGACGGCGGGACACTGGCAGTCGGGGGGCGTCCCGGGGGGCCGTACTCGTGACCAGGTGGTGTGTGGCATGACCGAGGTGTTGTTGGCGGTCGGAACCGAGAAGGGCCTCTTCCTCGGCCGCAGCCGCGACCGGCTGACGTGGGAGTTCAGCGGGCCGCACTTCCCGATGAACGCGATCTACTCCGTCTCCGTCGACCGCCGCGACGGCCGGACCAGAATTCTGGTCGGCGCCGACAGCAGCCACTGGGGGCCCTCGGTCTGGCGTTCCGACGACCTCGGCGAGAGCTGGTTCGAGCCGCCGCAGCCGGCCATCCGCTTCCCCGAGTCCACCGGCGCCTCGCTGACCCGGGTCTGGCAGCTCCAGCCCGCCGGCGCGGAGGCCCCCGGCGTCGTCTACGCGGGCACCGAGCCGGCCGCGCTGTTCCGCTCCACCGACGGCGGCGAGACCTTCGCGCTGGTCGAGCCGCTCTGGAACCACCCCCAGCGGCCGCAGTGGGGCGCCGGCTACGGCGGCCAGGGCCTGCACACCATCCTGACCGACCCGCGCGACCCGCAGCGGCTGCTGATCGCCGTCTCCAGCGGCGGCGTCTACCGCAGCAAGGACGGCGGCGACAGCTGGCAGCCCTCCAACACCGGCCTGCGCGCCGAGTTCTTCCCGGAGGAGAGCCAGTACCCCGAGTTCGGCCAGTGCGTGCACAAGATCGCCCCCGACCCGGTCCACCCGGACCGGCTCTACCTCCAGAACCACGGCGGCGTCTACCGCAGCGACGACTGGGGCGGCAGCTGGCGCTCGATCGCGGACGGGCTGCCCGCCGAGTTCGGCTTCGCCGTGGCCGCCCACCCCCGCCGGGCCGACACCGCCTACCTCTTCCCGCTCGGCGGCTCGGACGACCGCATCCCGCCCGGCCGCCGCTGCCGGGTCTTCCGCACCACCGACGGCGGCACCAGCTGGCAGCAGCTCGCCCAGGGCCTGCCCGGCGAGGACCACTACGGCATCGTGCTGCGCGACGCCCTGCGCACCGACGACGCCGACCCGGCCGGGATCTACTTCGGCAACCGGACCGGCGACGTGTACGGCAGCCGGGACGAGGGCGAGAGCTGGTCGCTGCTGATCTCCCACCTGCCGGACGTGCTCTGCGTCCGGGCCGCGGTGGTGGCCTGACCCGGAGCGCGCGCCCGAGCCCGGCGGTTGACCTCGGCGACCCGACGCCGGTGAGCCCGCGCCGGGGCCCCGCGCCGGTGCCCCATGCCGTGAACCCCGCGCCGGCGGCCTGGAATAACCCGTTGCCGAACGGCAGGACCTCGGTGAGCATGGGCCGCCGACGAACGACCGCGGGATCCGACCGCGAGATTGTGGGGTGGGCCATGGCCGAGGACTGGGTGGTCAGGCAGGGTGCCGACGGCGAGCCGGTGCTGCGCTACCTGCTGGGCGAGCGGGAGGGGCGGCCCTGGGCCGACCTGCTGGAGGTCCTGGACGAGTCGGTGGACGCCGCCGCGTTCATCCGGGCCGAGCTGCCCGGCTGGGTGGTCTCCGGCCCTCCCGGGCTCGGGCGGGAGCTGGTGGCGCAGGGCGCGCGGGTGCTGCGGCACGCCCACACCTTCCGCCGCGACCTGCGCGCCGATCCCCCGCCCGCCGACTGGGCAGGGGCGCCGCTGCGCGAGGGCCTGCGGGCGGTGCCCTGCGACCGCGCGCCCGAGGAGCTGTACGAGGCCTGGCGGGCCGCCTTCCCCGCCGACCACGTCGACCACTACCCGGGCGAGGACGCCAAGGCGCTGGCCGAACGGCTCGCCCCTCTGCTCGAGGGCAAGGTCATCGGCCCGGTGCTGCCGTCCAGCGTGCTCGCCGTGGACGCGGAGGACCGCGTGGTCGCCGGGCTGATCCTCACCGACCGCGACGGCCGGCCCTGGGTCGCCGACGTCTTCCGCCACCCGGAGCGCGGCTACCGCGGCCTCGGCGCCGACCTGCTGCGCCGGACGCTCGGGGACGCCGCCGAGCGCGGGCTCGCCGCCGTGACCCTGGTGGTCTCCGAGGGCAACCCGGCCCGCCGGGTCTACGAGGCGCTGGACTTCGTGCTCCAGGAGACCTCGCTGACGGTCGTCGTGCCCGCCGCCGGCTAACCGGGACCGCCGGCCCTCACCCGCGCCCCGGTGCCGGCTCGGGCGGGGGTGCGGGCCCGCGGGCGGGCGGCCACGGCCGGACCGCCCCCGCGGAGGGCCGGTCGGGGTGGCCGGGGACTCGGCAAACAGGCTGGTCGGAGGGGCTGTGTAGGCTCAACGGTCATGGCGAGGGTGACGCGGGACGATGTGGCGCGGGCGGCGGGGACGTCCACGGCGGTCGTGAGTTATGTGATCAACGACGGGCCGCGGCCGGTGGCGCCGGCGACCCGGGCGCGGGTGCTCGCGGCGGTCGAGGAGCTCGGCTACCGGCCGAACCGGGTCGCCCAGGCGATGGCCCGGCGGCGGACCGACCTGCTCGGGATGGTCGTGCCGGACGCCCGTCAGCCGTTCTTCGCCGGGCTCGCGCACGCCGTCGAGCAGGCCGCCGCCGAGCACGGCCGGCTGCTGCTGATCGGCAACTCCGACTACGCCGACGAGCGCGAGGCGCACTACATCCGCGCCTTCCTCGGGATGCAGGTGGACGGACTGATCCTGGTCACCCAGGACCCGGCGACCCCCGGGCTGACCGGCTTCGACGTGGCCGACGGCACCCCGGTGGTGCTGCTCCACCACCGGGCGGAGAGCACCGACGGCGTCGCCGTGGTCGCGGACGACGAGGGCGGCGCCCGCGAGGTGGTCCGCCACCTGCTCGGGCACGGGCACGCCGAGGTGCACTGCTTCGGCGGCACCCGCGCGCTCAGCCCGCACGACCCGGTCACCGGGCGGACGGCCGGCTGGGTCGCCGCGCTGGAGGAGGCCGGGCTGCCCACCGAGGGACGGCTCACCCCGGCACCGTTCGACCGGGTCCGGGCGCACGCCGAGGCGCTCGCCCTGCTCGCCCGGCCCGACCGGCCGTCCGCCGTGTTCTGCGCGACGGACGACCAGGCGATCGGCCTGCTGCGGGCCGCCGACGACCTGGGCATCCGGGTGCCGGAGGACCTCGCGGTGGCCGGCTTCGACGACATCGCCGAGGCGGTGATCGCGGGGCCCGCGCTGACCACCGTCACCACGGCGCAGGACGAGATGGCGCGCGCCGCGCTGGAGCTCGTCCTCGGCGGGCCCGAGCGCCGCGCCCGGGGCGCCCGCACCTTCCCGGCCCAGCTGGTGGTCCGGCGCTCCTGCGGCTGCCCGCCGGCGGAGGCGCGGGCCTGACGCCGGCGCCGACCGCCGGGGCCGGTACCTCAGCCCTCGAGCAGTTCGTCCGCGAGCAGGTCCATCAGCACGTTGTCGTGCCAGGTGCCGTCCGGCCCGCGCTCGTACTGGCGCATGGTGCCGACGGTGCGGAAGCCGACCTTGGTGTAGCAGCGGATCGCGGCGAGGTTGTCCGCGGCCGGGTCGATCACCAGCCGGTGGTAGTGGTGGTCGTGCACCAGGTGACGGGCCATCGTGCGCACGGCGTCGGTGCCCAGACCCAGGCCGTGCACCGTCGGGTCGAGGTAGAGGTCCATCCCGGCGTGCCGGTACTCGTCGTCGTTGTTGGCGTACCACTGGATGGCGCCGACCACCTGGCCGCCGAGGTCGATCGCGAAGGTCTCGGTACCGGGCGATTCCAGGTCGTTGGCGACCTCGCCGGCCAGGTCGTCGCCGCCGCGCCAGCGGGCGAACACCTCGGGCGTGCCGCGGATGGCCGCCAGTGCCGGGATGTCCTCGCCGGTGGCCGGGCGGAGCGTGACCAAGGTGCCGTGCAGAATCGTCCCCATATGGGGCATGTTGGCATGGAAACCCGGCTCCGGCGAGTGTTTTCGGACCCCCCGTTCGGCCCCTTCCGGCGTGCGGCGGCGGGGTTCGGGCGGCAGACCCGCGAGGCGGCACCCGGGCGTCGGGCGGTGCGCAGCCCGTCCAGCAGGGCCGGGCCCTCGTGGCCGTGGTGCCGCTCGGCCGCCGTCCGGCAGTCGAAGCCGGTCTCGACCCGGTGGCGGGGAGGGTGCGCAGCTGCGCCACCGTCAGCTCGGCGGGGCGGTCGAGGCGGCCGCGGAGCTCGACGAGGGCGGGGCGGACGTCAGACGTCCTCCAGGCGCAGCCGGGCACTGACCGCGCCGAGGCCCTCGGCGAGGACCGCGAGCTGCTCGCGGGTGAGCACGTCGATCAGCAGCTCGCGCACCAGGGCGACGTGCCCGGGCGCGGCCTGGCGCAGCGTCTCCCGCCCCTGGTCGGTGAGTTCGGCGATGACACCGCGCACATCGCTGGGGCAGGAGCGGCGGGCGACCAGGCCGGCCCGTTCCAGCTGGGTGACCTGGTAGGTCAGGCCGCTCTTGGAGGTGACCAGCTTGTCGGCGAGTTCGGTCATCCGCAGCGAGTCGCCGGGGGCCGCGGACAGGTGCACCAGGATCTCGTACTGCTGGTGGGAGAGTCCGGAGTCCTCCTTGAGCTGGCGTTCCAGCCGCCGGTTCAGCAGGTTGCTCGCGGTCACGAAGCCCCGCCAGGCGGCCGCCTCGTCCGGGTCCAGCCAGCGGGGTTCGTTCAGTGAGGACATGGGGCGAAGCCTACTCCTGTTGTTCAAATTCGAACGAAGGTGTACCGTCGACCGCAGTAGACGTTCAAATTTGAACTACTTTGTTTTCCGAGGTCCCGAGGAGGACGCCATGAGCACCGCGGCCCCCGAGCGCATGCCCGCCCTGTACCTGTCGCACGGCGCCCCGCCGCTGGCCGACGACCCGGTCTGGCCGGGCGAGCTGGCCGCCTGGTCCGCCGACCTGCCCCGGCCCAAGGCCGTCCTCATGGTCTCCGCCCACTGGGAGGAGGCCCCGCTCGCCCTCGGCGCCGTCACCACCCTCCCGCTGGTGTACGACTTCTGGGGCTTCCCCGAGCACTACTACCGCGTCCGGTACGCCGCCCCCGGCGCGCCGGAACTCGCCGAGCGCGTGCGCAAGCTGCTGCGCGCCCCCGGCACACCCGTCCAGGACATCCCCGACCGCGGACTCGACCACGGCGCGTACGTCCCGCTGGTGGAGATGTACCCGGACGCCGACGTCCCGGTGCTCCAGGTCTCGCTGCCCACCCTCGACCCGCAGCGGCTGATGGAGATCGGCCGCAGGCTCGCCCCGCTGCGCGACGAGGGCGTGCTGATCGTCGGCAGCGGCTTCTTCACCCACAACCTGCGGGCGCTCAGCAACGACGGCCGGGTCACCTCGGTGATGGCCGAGTTCGACGACTGGGGCCGGCGCGCCCTGGAGGCCCACGACCTGGACGCGCTGCTCGACTTCGAGCACAAGGCCCCGGCCGGACGCCTCGCCCACCCGCGCACCGAGCACTTCGCCCCGCTGTTCGTCACCCTCGGCGCCGGCGAGGCCGACCTGGACAGCCAGCGCAGCGTCATCGACGGGTTCTGGATGGGCCTGGCCAAGCGCTCGATCCAGCTGGGCTGACCCCGCCGGGACGCGGGGCGAACCCCTCGCGGGTCCTCACGCGGAACAGCAGGTGAAGCGCTCGCCGATGTGCTCGGGCTGCTCGATCTCGTCCACCAGGGCGACCGCGTAGTCCGGCACCGTGATCCGGCTGCGCCCCTCGGCATCGGTGAGCAGCTGTTCCAGACCGGTGCGGTAGCGGCCGGTCCGCTCCCCCGGGCCGATCTCGGCGGCCGGGCTGAGCACCGTCCAGCGCAGGTCGGAGACCGTCCGGTAGTAGTCCAGGGCGGCACCGTGGGCGTGCATGATCTGGAGGACCGGCTCCGGCAGGCCCGGGGCGTCCCAGACCCGCACGCCCGGCGCGGTCTCCAGGCTGCCCGCCCCGCCGACCGCGACCAGCCGGGGCGCCGCGTCGCCCAGCGCGCGCAGGCCCTCGACCAGGGAGTGGGCGGCGGGCTCGATCAGCGCCAGGTGGCCCGGGCCGTCGCCGCCGCCGACGGCGCTCACCAGCACGTCCTGGCCGCCGGCCACCCGGGTCACGTCCGCCGGGTCCAGCACGTCCGCGCGCTCCACGGAGGCGGCTCCGCCCCGGTAGTGGTCCGGGTCGCGGACCACGGCGGTGACCTCGTGCCCGCGAGCCACCGCCTCGGCGACGACGGCGCTGCCGATGGTGCCGTTGGCGCCGATCACGGCGATTCTGGCCATGGGTACCTGCCTGCCTGGGTGCTCGCGCGGGTGGGGGTGCCGGCGACCGGACGGAACGCGTCGGACAGGGTCGATTATCGGACGGACTCCCGGCGCGTGCCCGGGCGTTGGGCCTATCGTGTGACGTTCCGTCGAAGGAGTGATCATGCGCAACGGCGACCCCGTACGAACCGCCCTGGACGCCTCGCTGGCGGTCCTCGCCCCGCACACCGGGGACCGCGACTGGGACGTGCCCGCCGGACTCCTGGAGTGGAGCTGCCGCGACACCGCCGTCCACATCGCCCACGACCTGCTCGCCTACGCCGGCCAGCTCGCCGCCCGCCCCCGGGACCGCTACCTGCCGCTGGACCTCACCGTGCGGCCCGAGGCCGACCCGGCCCAGGTGCTCACCGTGGTCACCGCCGCCGGGCACCTGCTCGCCACCGCCCTGGACGCCGCCCCGCCCGAGCTGCGCGCCTACCACCACGGCCCCTGCGAGCCGCTCGGCTTCGCCGCGATGGGCGTCGCCGAGACCCTGCTGCACACCCACGACATCACCAGCGGCCTCGGCCTGCCCTGGCAACCGCCGGCCGGGCCGTGCCGGTTCGCGCTCGACCGGCTCTTCCCCGACGCGCCGCAGGAGCCGGCCGCCCACCCCGCTGAGGTCCTGCTCTGGTGCACCGGGCGCGGGGAACTGAACGGCCGCCCGCGCAGGTCCTCGTGGACCTGGCGGGCGGCCGTGGGCGAGTGGCCGGACTGACCCGGCCGGTCAGGCGCCCTCGGTGGCCGCCCGCTCGGCCTGGCTGCGCTCGACGCAGAACTCGTTGCCCTCCGGGTCCGCCAGGGTGACCCAGCCCCTGCCGTCCGGGGTGCGGCGGTCCGCCAGCACGGTGGCGCCCAGGACGACCAGGCGGGCCACCTCCTCGTCCCGGCTGCGGTCCTGCGGCTGGAGGTCGAGGTGCACCCGGTTCTTCGCCGACTTGCCCTCGGGCACCCGGATGAAGAGCAGCCCGGCGCCGGCGGACTCCACCAGGACCTCGTCGTCACCCGGGTTGTCGTCCTCGCCCAGGGTGCCCTCCAGGGCCTCGGCCCAGAAGCCGGCGAGGGCGTACGGATCGGCGCAGTCGATCGTCACATGTCGTACCAGAGAAGCCATGTGCCTACTCTCACCTGCGCCGATCGGATCCGTCCAGCCTTTTCCGGGAGTGCCGGTGGCCGTCCCGAGGGTACGGCGGGGAGGCCGGGACGATCTCCGTGAACGCGTAGCCGCTCTTCTCCGCGACCCGGCAGGAGGCGTGGTTGTCGCCCTCGTGCAGCAGGTCGATCCGGCACAGGCCGTCCTCGGCGAAGGTGGCGAAGGCCCAGGCGGTGAGGGCCTCCACCGCGCGCGGGGCCACACCCCGGCCGCGGGCCGGGCCGACCGTCCAGTACCCCACCTCGGCCGTCTCCCCGCCCGGGGTGCCGCGCTTGAGCACCACGTTGCCGACCAGCTCGCCGGCGTCCAGGACGGCGAACGAGTACCGGGTGCCGGCCGCCCGGCCCTCGTCCTGGAGGCGCAGCCAGTGCGCGGCCTGCCCGGCGTCGTCCACCGGGGTGCGGGTGAAGCGGCGCAGGGTCTCGTCCCGGTAGGCCTCGATCAGCGCGGGTGCGTCGGCCTCCTCGAACGGGCGCAGCAGCAGGCCGTCGGCCACCAGGGGTGCGGCGACCGTCACTTGAGGCCCTCCCAGCCCCAGCGCGGGGTCGGGCCGGGCTCGCCGAGGTCGGTGCCGGCCGGGGAGGCGGAGACGTCCTCGGCGATCCTGGTGCCCCAGTCGAAGTACTCCAGCACCCGGCGGCGGAGCGGTTCGTCCTCGGGCAGCTCCGCGCGGACGGCCTCGGCCATCAGCTCCATCCAGCGCAGCCGCTGCTCCTCGGTGATGGCCAGGCCCAGGTGGGCGCGGAGCAGCGCCTGGTGGCCGCCCAGTTCGTCGGTGTAGCCGGTCGGGCCGCCGAAGACCTCGGCCAGCCAGACCGCGACGCGCTCGATGTGGGTGGGGGTGAAGTCGGCGAAGACCGGGGCGAGCAGGGGGTCGGCGAGGACGCCCCGGTAGAAGGTGTGGCTGAGCCGGCGCAGGACGTCGATGCCGCCGACGGCCTCGTAGAGCGTGGTGTCGGGCCGTGGGTCGTTCATGGTGTGCTCCCCGTGGATGGACCGTGCGTGGGCACCTTCCTAGCAGTCGGAGGCCACGGGCGGCGGGCCTCGGGCCCCTGTTCGCGCCGGGCTCAGCAAGCGGAGCGCCGGGTTCGGCAAGCGGAGCGGCGGGCTCCCGTCGCGGAGGGCGGGGATCCCGCTTGACCCTGACGCTGGCGGCAGGGTTGGAGGGTGGGGCCATGAGCGACGAGAGCGGGACGCGGAGCAGGGTCGTGGTGGTCACGGGGGCCGGAACGGGGATCGGCCGGGAGACGGCGCGGGCCTTCGCGGCCGAAGGGGCGCGGGTGCTGGCGGTGGGACGGCGGTTCGAGCCGCTGGCGGAGACGGCGACCGCGTTCCCGGCGCTGATCGAGCCGCTGGCCGCGGACGTGACCGGGCCGCAGGCGCCGGAGGAGATCGTCCGGGTGGCGCTGGAGCGGTTCGGACGGCTGGACGTGCTGGTCAACAACGCGGCGATCGTGCGGGACCGGCAGAGCGTCGGCGGCTTCGACCGGGCGGGCGTCGAGACGCTGCTGGCCACCAACCTGGTCGCCCCGGTGCTGCTCGGGCAGGCCGCGCTGCCCGCGCTGGAACGGAGCCGGGGCGTGGTGGTCAACGTCAGCACCGCCGTCGGGCAGCGCGGCTGGCCGAGCAACTCGGTGTACGCGGCGAGCAAGGCGGCGCTGGAGACGGTCACCCGCAGCTGGGCGGTGGAACTGGCGCCGCGCGGGATCCGGGTGGTGGCGGTGGCGCCCGGGGCGATCGACACCCCGATCGGCGAGCACTCCGGGTACGGCCCCGAGCAGCGGGCGGCGATCCGGAAGTGGCAGATCGAGCACACCCCGCTGGGCCGGATCGGCCGGCCGGCGGAGGTGGCCTGGGCGATCACCCAACTCGCCTCGCCGCAGGCCTCGTTCGTGACCGGCGTAGTGTTGTCGGTGGACGGCGGCGCGCTGGTGGGCTGACCGGGAGGGGACAGGTGGCGGTGCGGATCGGCGAGCTGGCGGCCCGGACGGGCAGTACCGCCCGGGCCCTGCGGCACTACGAGCAGGCCGGGCTGATCGACTCCGAGCGCGCGCCGAACGGCTACCGCGAGTACGGCGGGTCGGCGGTCGTCCGGGTGCGCAACATCCGCGCGCTGGTGGCCGCCGGGCTCACCCTGGAGGACCTCCGGCCACTGCTGGGCTGCCTGGACGGGGACGTGCTGGCGGTCCGGCCGTCCGAGCGGGTGCTGGGGATCGTCCGGGAACGGCTGGCGGTGCTGGAGCGCCGGATCGCCGCCCAGACCGAGGCCCGGGACCGGCTGGTGGCGGCACTGGCGGCGGCCGGGGCGCCGGCGGACGGGCCGCACGACGCGGACGGGTGACACCCCCGATCGGGGGTGTGCAGGGCGCGGCCGGGAGAGGACAGTGGCCCCATGCAGATTCCACTCTCCGTGATGGACTTCCTCGACCGGGCCGAGCTGGTCTACGGCGACCGGGTCGGCATCGTCGACGAGCCGGTGCAGCCGGCCGAATCCTGGGGCGAGCTGAGCTACCGCCGGGTCGCCGAACTGGCCCGGGCCCAGGCCGCCGGGCTGGACCGGCTCGGCGTCGGGCCGGGCGAACGGGTCGCGATCGTCTCGCACAACTCGGCCCGGCTGCTGACCTCCTTCTTCGGGGTGAGCGGGTACGGCCGGGTGCTGGTGCCGGTGAACTTCCGGCTGAGGGCCGAGGAGGTGTCGTACATCGTCGAGCAGAGCGGCGCCTCCGTGCTGCTGGTCGACCCCGAGGTCGCCGACTCCCTGAGCGGGGTGGTGGCCAAGCACAAGTTCGTGCTCGGCGCGGACAGCGACGCCGTGCTGTACGACTTCGACGGCACCCCCCGGCGGTACGCGGTGGCCGAGAACGACACCGCCACCATCAACTACACCAGCGGAACCACCGCCCGCCCCAAGGGCGTTCAGCTCACCCACCGCAACCTCTGGCTGAACGCGACGGTGATGGCCCTGCACTACGGCGCCGGCGACCGGGACGTCTACCTGCACACCCTGCCGATGTTCCACGCCAACGGCTGGGGCCTGCCGTACTCGCTCACCGGCCTGGGCGCCCGGCACATCGTGCTGCGCAAGGTGGACGGCGCGGAGATCCTGCGCCGGGTCGAGCGGCACGGGGTGACCTTCCTGTCCGGCGCGCCCGCCGTGGTCCAGATGGTGCTGGACGCGGCCGCCGACTGGGACGGCCCGGTGCCCGGCCGGGACCGGGTGCGGATGATCGTGGCCGGCGCCCCGCCGCCGACCTCGGTGGTGCAGCAGGTCGAGGAGCAGTTGGGCTGGGAGTTCATGCAGCTCTACGGCCTGACCGAGACCTCCCCGGTGGTCACGGTCAACCGCTCGCGGGGCGAGTGGGACGCGCTGCCGGCCGCCGAGCGGGCCGAGAAGCTGGTGCAGGCGGGCGCCCCGGCGCTCGGCACCCGGCTGCGGGTGGACGCCCAGGGCGAGGTGCTGGTGCGCTCCAACACCGTGCTGGACGGCTACTGGCAGCAGCCCGGGGCCTCGGCCGAGGCACTGCGGGACGACTGGTTCCACACCGGTGACGGCGGCACCCTCACGGACGGCCTGCTGACCATCTCCGACCGCAAGAAGGACGTCATCATCAGCGGCGGGGAGAACGTCTCCTCGATCGAGGTGGAGGACTGCCTGTACGACCACCCGGCGGTCGCCGAGACGGCGGTGATCGGCGTGCCGCACGAGAAGTGGGGCGAGACGGTGAAGGCGCTGGTGGTGCTCCGGGAGGGCCACGAGGCGGTCACCGAGGCCGAGTTGATCGCGCACTGCAAGCAGCGGCTGGCCGGCTACAAGTCGCCCACCACGGTGGAGTTCCGGGACGCCCTGCCGCGCACCGCCACCGGGAAGCTGCAGAAGTTCCGGCTGCGCGAGCCGTACTGGGCCGGACGGGACCGCCAGGTCAACTGACGAGCCCCGACTCCCGTGCCGTGAGGGCGAGTTCGGTCCGGTTGCGGACACCGAGCTTGTGCATCGCGGACTTGAGGTAGCCCGTCACCGTGTTGCAGGTCAGGCCCAGTCGGGCGGCGATCTCCGGATTGGTCCGGCCGGTCGCCGCCCAGCGCAGCACCTCGTGCTCGCGCGGGGTCAACGGCGGTACGGGGGCCGCCTTCCGGGGCTGTTCGCGGTTCCAGGCGGCGGCCCCGGCGAGCGCCCGGGCCGCCGCCTTCGCCAGCGTGCCGACCGCGGAGATCCGCACGTCCCCGAACGGGACGACGGCGCGCAGCGAGGCGTACACCACGCCGTGCACGGTGCCGCCGTCCATCAGCGGGACGGTGAGCATCGCGTACAGGTCCTCGGCGGCCACGGCCGCGTCGTAGTGGTGCGAAATGGTCGTCGCCGCACGGTAGTCGGGCACCCAGGTGGGCGCGCGCTCGGCGAGCGCCCGGCCGCCGAGGCCGAGTCCGGCCGGGACGGGCACGTCGTGCAGCAGGTCGGCCCGGGTGCCGGCCCAGTGGCGCAGCACCATGCCCTCGCTGCCGGGGCGGCTGCCGGGCAGCGGCTCGGGCACGCCGACCAGGCCGACGTCGACACCGCACTCGGCCACCACCCGGCGGGCGAGGTCGCCGAGCACGGCGTCCCGCACCAGCTCGGCGGCGCGCGCGGCGAGTTCGGGATCGTCGGGTCGCGCAGCGCCGTCGACGGGTTGCGCAAGGTGGGGGTCCGCAGCCCTGGTCATCGCGGAATTGTCACACGCGGTGGGGCCGGTGGCGAGAGTCCTGACATGCGTGTTTCGTGGAGTCGCGGACGGCGGAAGCCGGCCGGGCGTAGGGTGCGCCGATACGCTACCGGCGGGTAGTAACTGCCGGGCGGGGGCCGCCCGGACCGGAAGACGAGTCGATGCCGGAGGGGAAGATGTCGGAGGGGAAACCGATGACCGACCCGAACACCCCGGGTGACGTCCTGGGCGGGCTGCTGGCGGACCTGCGGGCCGAGAGCGCCGTGCTGGACGGCCTGGTCGCCGGGCTGCCGGCCGAGGGCTGGGCCCGTCCGACGCCCGCCGAGGGCTGGACGGTGGCGCACCAGATCGCCCACCTGGCCTGGACCGACGACTGGACGGCCCTGGCCGCACGCGACCCGGAGGGCTTCGGCGCGTCGCTCGGCGGGCGCTTCACCGAACTGCTGGCGGCCGGCGCCGACCCGGTCGAGGAGGGCGCCCGCACGGGTGCGGCCGCCGAACCCGCGGCACTGCTCGCCCGCTGGCGGGCCGGGCGGGCGCAGGTGCTGGCCGCGCTAGCCGCCGCCCCGGCCGACGTCCGGCTGCCGTGGTTCGGCCCGCCGATGAAGCCCGCCTCGATGGCGACCGCCCGGCTGATGGAGACCTGGGCGCACGGCCAGGACGTCGCGGACGCGCTCGGCGCCATCCGCGAGCCCACCGACCGGCTGCGGCACATCGCCCACCTGGGGCTGCGCACCCTGGGCTTCGCCTTCACCCTGCACGGACTGCCCGCGCCGGAGCGCCCGGTGCGGCTCGAACTGACCGCGCCCGACGGCGGGGCCTGGTCCATCGGCCCGGCCGGGGCGCAGGACGTGGTGGCCGGCCCGGCCCTGGACTTCTGCCTGCTGGTGACCCAGCGCCGCCACCGGGACGACCTCGCCCTCACCGCCACCGGACCGGTCGCCACCGCCTGGCTCCCGATCGCCCAGGCCTTCGCCGGGGCGCCGGGCAAGGGGCGGCAGCCCGGGTCGTAGGACGGGCGGGGGCGGGGCCCGAGGTCGGGGCCGGGAGGGTCGCGGTGGCGGGCCCCGGGACGTGCGGCGGCGGCCCGGGAGGCCCCCCGGCGGCCCCGGGCGCGGCGCTGTCGGGCCGCCGGGGTTGAATGGCCTGCATGAACGACCTGCTCAGCCCCCTGCCCCCCGTCCCCGAGCTGCGCGACCGCTGCCGCGCGCTGGCCACGCTCGACGCAATCCTCTGCCCAGAGGACTGGGAGTCGCGCTACCACTCCTTCGACGCCGCCTGGGACGAGGGCGAGGAGATGGCCTCGATGCGCAACGGCCAGGGCGACGACTGGGTCGTGGTCTTCTCCGCCGTCGGCGCCTACGGGCGCGGCTTCGACCACGAGGCGCCCAACGCCCCGGAGCTGCTCGCGGCCGTGCCGGAGGAGTTCCGCCGCTTCGCCGAGGAGCCCGCCTTCGGGGACGAGGACGGGCCGACGGTCACCCGCTGCTTCTGGCGCGCCCCCGGGGACGACGCCTGGCACGGCGCGGCCGCCGAGCGCGGCGCGGAGCGCCTCTTCGATCTGCTGCTGGACGGCTCCGCCGAGGCCTACCGGGCGTGGGCCGAGGACTACTTCGAGCCGGAGCGGGCGCTGGACACCGCCGCGGTCGAGCACGTCCTGGCGCTGCGCCCGCTCACCCCGGCCGTGGTGGCGGCGCTCAACCCGGACACCGACCTCGACGAGCTCGCCGAGGACCTCGCGGAGATCGGGTACCCGGGCTGACGCCCACCGGCTGACGTCCGCCGGCGCTGACGTCCATTGCCGACGAGCCCCCTCCGGGCGGCATCGGCGCACTCCCTCCGGATGCCTCAGAGGCCGATCCGGAGCGGGGTGAGCCGGGTGGCGATCAGGTTGGTGGCGCCCCGGTCCCGCTCGATGCGGCCGTGGACCAGCAGCCCGGCCCGGTCCAGGGCGGTGCGGCGCTGGGACTCCCAGACCGGGCGGTCGCAGATCACGTTGATCAGCCCGGTCTCGTCCTCCAGGCTGAGGAAGAGCACCCCGCCGGCCGTCGGCGGCCGCTGCCGGTGGGTGACCAGGCCGCCGACCACCACCGCCGTCCCCGGTGGCACGTCCGGGAGCTGGACGGCGCAGAGGGCGCCGCCGCGTTCCAGCTGGCTGCGCAGGTGCTGGAGCGGGTGGCTGGTGGCGGAGGTGCCGGTGGCCCACAGGTCGGCGATGGTCTCCTCGACCGGGCTCATGCCGGGCAGCTCCGGCGCCTCGGTGCCGGGGGTGGTGCCGGGGAGCGGATCGGCCGAGATCCCGGCGAACGCCCCTGCCGCCCACAGGGCCTGACGCCTGGTCAGTCCGAAGCAGTCGAAGGCGCCCGCCGTCGCCAGCGCCTCCAGGGCGGGCCCGGGCAGGCCGGTGCGGCGGGCGAAGTCCTCCAGGCCGGCGTACGGCTGCCCGGCCACGATCGCCTCGGCCTGCGGGGTGCCGATGCCGCGCACCGTCTCCAGGCCCAGCCGGATCGCCGGTTGCGGGCGTCCGGCGGTCAGCGGCGGCTTCGGGGTCGGCCCCCGGTACGGCTCCAGGGTGGGGCGCGCCCCGCTGGCGTTGACGTCCACCCCGCGCACCCGCACGCCGTGCCGCCGGACGTCCGCGACCAGGCTAAGCGGCGAGTAGAAGCCCATCGGCTGGTTGGCCAGCAGGGCGCAGGTGAAGGCCGCCGGGAAGTGGTGCTTCAGCCAGGCGCTGGCGTACACCAGGTAGGCGAAGCTGATCGCGTGGCTCTCCGGGAAGCCGTAGTTGGAGAAGGCCTCGATCTTGACGTAGACGTCCTCGGCCACCTCCGGCGGGATGCCGCGCTCGGCCATCCCGCCCAGCAGCCGCTCGCGCAGCCGGGCGACCCGCTCGTGCGAGCGCTTGGCGCCCATCGCCTGGCGCAGCCGGTCGGCCTCCGCGGGGGTGAACCCGGCGCAGTCGATGGCGAGTTGCATCATCTGCTCCTGGAACAGCGGCACCCCCAGGGTCTTGCCGAGCGCGTTCTCCATCAGCGGGTGCGGGCAGCCGGCCGGTTCCACCCCGGCGCGGCGGCGCAGGTACGGGTGGACGGAGCCGCCCTGGATCGGGCCGGGGCGGATCAGCGCGACCTCGACCACCAGGTCGTAGAAGTGGTCCGGCTTGAGCCGGGGCAGGGTCGCCATCTGCGCCCGGGACTCGACCTGGAACACGCCGACGGTGTCGGCCCGGCGCAGCATCGCGTACACGCCCTTGTCGTCGTCCGGGATGGTGGCCAGGTCGTAGCGCAGGCCGTGGTGCTCCGCGACCAGGTCGCAGGCGTCGTGCAGCGCGGCGAGCATGCCGAGGCCGAGCAGGTCGATCTTCACCAGTCCGGCGCCTGCGATGGACTCCTTGTCCCACTGGAGCACGGAGCGCCCGGGCATCCGGGCCCACTCGGTGGGGCAGATCTCGCCGATCGGCTCCCGGGTCAGCACCATGCCGCCCGAGTGGATGCCCAGGTGGCGGGGCAGGCCGTGGAGCTGGGTGGCGAGTTGGAGCACGTCGGCGGGGATGACGGCGTCCGCGCCGGGGGCGGAGCGGAAGTCGGTCTGCCTGCTGAACGCGTCCACCTGCCCCTGCGGGTAGCCGAGCACCCGGGCGGCGTCACGGATCGCCAGCCGGGGCCGGTAGGTGATCACGTTGGCGACCTGGGCGGCGTGCTCGCGTCCGTAGCGGCCGTAGACGTACTGGATGACCTCCTCGCGGCGGCGGTTCTCGATGTCCAGGTCGATGTCGGGCGGCCCGTCCCGGGCGGTGGAGAGGAAGCGTTCGAACAGCAGCTTGTAGTGGATCGGGTCGACGGCGGTGATCCCGAGGGCGTAGCAGACCGCGGAGTTGGCGGCCGAGCCACGGCCCTGGCACCAGATGTCCTGACCGCGGCAGAAGTCCACGATGTCGTGCACGATCAGGAAGTAGCCGGCCAAGTCGAGGTCCTCGATCACGTCCAGCTCCTTGGCGAGCTGGCGGCGGGCGGCGGCGTTGCCGGGGCCGAAGCGGGCCGGGCCGCCGGCCGCGACCAGGGCGCGCAGGTGGCTGATCTCGGTCTCGCCCTCGGGGACGGGGAAGCCGGGCAGCTCCGGGTCCAGCTTGGCGAAGTCGAAGGCGCAGGCCCTACCGAGTTCGGCGGTGGCCCGCTGCACCCCGGGGAAGCGGGCCAGCCGGCCGGCCATCTCGCGGCCCGAGCGCAGGTGCGCGGTGCCGGCCGCCCTGGTCCAGCCGGCCGCGTCCTGGAGGGTGCGGCGCCCGTGCAGGGCGGCGAGGCTCTGCGCGAGGCGGCCCTGGGCGGGGCCGGCGTGGTGGGCGTTGGTGGAGGCGACGACGGGCAGGCCCAGCTCCGCGGCGAGGGCGGCGAGGGCGCCGTTGCGCCGGTCGTCGCCGGGCAGCCACTGGTCGATCAGCTCGACGTGGACGTTCTCGCGGCCGAACGCCTCGGCGAGGGTCCGCAGTCGGCGCTCGGCCTCGCCCCGGTCGGGCAGCGCGGCCGGGACCCGGCCGAGACGGCAGCCGGTGAGCACCGCCCAGTGGCCGTCGTGCGCCCCGGCGAGCGCCGCGAGGTCGTACCGCGGGTTGCCCTTGGCGCCGCCGGCCAGTTGGGCGGCGGCGATCGCGGCGGACAGGCGGCGGTAGCCGGCCGGGTCGCGGGCGAGGACCAGCAGGTGCTCCTGCGCGCCGCCGTCGCGGATGGTCAGCTCGGCGCCGAACACGGTGGCCAGGCCCGTGCCCCGGGCCGCCTCGGCGAGCCGGACGGCGCCGTACAGGCCGTCGTGGTCGGTGATCGCGAGGGTCTCCACGCCCAGCCGGACCGCCTCGGCGACCAGGTCCTCCGGGTCGCTGGCGCCGTCCAGGAAGCTGAAGGCGGAGTGGACGTGCAGCTCGGCCCAGGGCTCGGCGCCCTGCCCGGGGGTGGGGCCGGTATTCGGGGCGAGGGGTTCCTCGGGGCTGGGCTCGGCGTCCGGCTGCTCCGGGGCGGAGCGGCGCAGCCGGACGACCGTACGGTCCGGCGCCGCGCCGGCCAGCCGGCGGTGCAGTTCGCTCCAGGGGAGGGTGGGGTGGCTGGTGAAGCCCATCGGGGGTTGCCTTCGTCGTTCTCGTGCTCGTTCTGGCTCCCCCCTCGGGTTCCGGGCACCGCTAGTCGTAGCCGGCCTCCAGGTACCAGGCACCCCCCTCCACGGTGAGCAGCAGCGCCCGGCCGCCGCCCACCACGACCTGGAACCGCGCCCGGCGCCGGGCCAGCGACTGGTCCCACCAGTACTCGACCGCCGGCCAGGGCCCGGTCCAGCCGTCCACCCGCTCCTCCCGGCCCCGGGCCACGACCAGGGCCGGCCGGGCCGACACCCCCGCCCGGCCGTCCACCGTGACCGGCCGCCCGGCCCCGTCCAGCACCCGCACCGGTGCCGGCTCCCGCAGCACCACGGTCGGCCACACCTCCGGCAGCCGCCCCGGCCAGGGCGCGTCGGCCGGCGCCGCCGCCTCGTACGGCTCGCCCCACGGCACCTTGACCACCTGCTCGCCCGGGCCGCGCCCGCCGGCCGGCTCGATCCGGCGCAGCCCGGCGTGCCCGAGCACCGCCTGCACCCGGGCGACCGCGCGCTCCACCCGGTCGTCCGCGACGGCCTGGCCCCACAGCGCGAGCTGGCGGCCCTGGTCCGGGGAGAGGCCGTCGGGGGCCAGCCGGAGCAGGGTGAAGCCTTCCTGGCCGCCCGGGCCGGGGGTGGGGTGGCGGCTCGGGGCGCCGTTCGGGTGGTCGTTCTGGTCACGGCTCGGGGCGCCGTTCGGGTCGCGGCTCGCGAAGGTGCCCGCGCCCTGCCAGGCCTGGAGCTGCCAGCGGACCCGCTCGGCCAGCGCCGTCGCGGACAGCCGGCCCTCGTGCCGCCACAGCCGGGAGGCCGTCCGGCCGTCCGCGCAGGCCACCTCGACGGCCACCCGGCGGCAGGTCAGCCCGGCCCCGGCCAGCCGCCGGTGCAGCTGCTCGGCCAGCGTGCGGGCGACGAACACCAGCGGCTCGGCCAGCGGCTCCGGCGGATCGAAGCGCTGCTCGACGGCGAGGTCCGGCTCCTCGTCGCGCGGCACCAGCGGGCGCGGTTGCAGGCCGCGGGCCAGCCGGTGCGCGACCGTCCCGGCCGGGCCGAAGCGGTCCGCGACCGACTCGGCCGGCAGCGCGGCGAAGGCCCCGACGGTGGGCAGGCCGAGCTGTCCGAGCAGTCCGGCCAACGCCTCGTCGCCCAGCGCGCCCACCGGGTACGGGGCGAGGAACTCCGCCGTCCGGCCGGCCGGGACCAGCACCCCGGCCCGGGCTGCGAGCACGGCGGCGAACAGGCCGTCGGCGACACCGACCTGGGCCTGTGGGGCGTCCGCTCGCCGTTCGGTCACGGCGCCCGTGTGCTCGTCCACGGCCACCGTGCCTTCGTCGACGGCCACCGCGCGTTCGTCGACGGCCACCGCACCCGGGACGGCGTCCGGGACGAGCGGCTGTCCGAGGGCGTCCGCCACCGCCCTGCCGACCTTGCCTGCCAGCGCCTCCTCGCCGCCGAAGTAGCGGACCGGGCCCTTCACCGGGATGGCGCACAGGCCCGGGCGGATCACCTCCACCCGGGGCGTGAACGCCTCCATGGCCGCGACCACCGGTTCGAAGCGGCGGGTCTCCGCCTCCGGGTCGCGGTCGCGCAGCTCCAGCTCCGGGCAGAGCCGCTGGGCCAGCTTGAGCCGCTGCCCCTGCCGCACCCCGGCCGCCCGGGCGCCCGCCGAGCAGGCGAGGATCCGCCCGCCCTCGGTCACCGCGACCGGGTCGTCACCGGTGACCGCCGCCACCGGCCAGTCCGGGCACCAGACCACCAGCACCCGGGGGGTTCTGTCGTCCGCCATCTCAGACCACCGCCGCCACGAGGGGGGCCACCGGCTCCGCCGCCGGTATCGCCGGAACCACGGGGATCACCGGTGTCGCCGGTTCCGCCATTGGCTGCGGCTGTTCCTCCTGCGGCTGCTCCTGGAGCGGACGCACCGCGCCGTGCTCGTCCGGCAGCCAGAGCCGGGCCGTCCGGCCGCGCCCCGCCGAGCCGCGGCCCTCGGCCACCACCTCCACCTGTCGGCCGACGAGCTGCCCGTGGCCGTCGCCCAGCCCGAACCAGCGCCCGGAGCGCACCCCCAGCCGCAGGGCCGCGCCCGGCCACGGCCCGGCGACCAGCAGCACGCAGCCGCTGCGCCGCAGCACCGCCGCCAGCCGGGCGGCCAGCTTCGGCGGCACCGGCCCGTCCGGACGCAGCATGATCAGCTCGACCGCACCGGCCAGCACCGAGACCACCTCGGCCCAGTGCGGCCCCGGGTCGTCCGCGACCAGCAGCCGCCGCAGGTCCAGCCCGTACCCCTCGGCGGCGGCCAGCCCCAGGTCCGGCAGTCCGACCGCCGCGGCCCAGCCGCCCTCGGTCTCCTTCACCCCGGCGGCGAGCGCCAGCAGCAGTCCGGTGTCCCCGCCCGCCACCGACACCGCCGTCCCCCGGCGCAGCCCGGCGTCGGGCAGCACGTCCCGCAGCGCGGGCGGTACCGGCAGGAGCCCCCGGCGCTCCGCCGCCTGCCCTTCCCGGTCCCCCCGCTCCCCCGGCGCGGCAGCCGGGGGCGCCACCGGTCGGAGCACGGGACGTGCGGGCTGCTCGGCGGTGGATTCGAAAACAGATTCGAAAACGGGCACACCCCCAGGATCGAACATTCGTTCGCAAAGATTCAAGTCCGACCTGGTCAACCCACCCGTCACTCTCCGTTGCGCCGCCTCGCCGAGGCTTGAGGGGAGGTACGGTGCGCGCATGCCCCCCCGCGCGACACGGCCTCGGTCCGGCCGGCACCGTCCGGGCCGAGCACGGTGGTGGCCGCCGTAGCCCTGATCCACGGCGAGAGCGGCGACTGCCCCGGCGAGGTCCTGGTCTTCGCCCAGGCCGGCTACCTCTCTGGCTGGAGGTCTGCTCCTGGAGCGACAACGCCGAGGCCACGCCGGCCTTGGCCCGGCAGCCCCTGCGCCGTTGACGCCGGCGATCCCGGCAGCGCACTCGCCACCGGGATCGCGGAACCACCAGGTCGTCCGGAGCCCGCGGCCGAGTACCGAAGTCCCCCCGGGCACGCCGCCGTTGCACCCCGGGGCGATGGTGCGCCGCCGTCCGGGCCGGCGGTTCGGCGCGCCACCAGGTGGCCGGAGCCCGTCGGACAGCCCGGTGGCGAACACCTCCCGGTCCCGGGCGGCGCTCACCCGGTCCGCGACTCGACGGGCGGCGGCGACCCGTCGGGAACGCGGACGATTTTTTCCGGGGTGGGGCCGAATCCTTCGAGGCGCCCCGTGCCTCTTATAAACGTTCCGACAAACGTCGGGCACGGGATCCGGAGGTAGTGATGGTCATCGGAATCGGCATCGCCGTCGCCCTGGTGCTGCTCTGCACCTGCATGCTGGTCGTGAAGCGCAAGCGAGCCGGGCGTGGCTGAATCGACCTGGCCCGGCGAGCAGTTGATCGCCGCCGCGCAGGGCGGTGACGTCGACTCGATCGCCGCGTTGGTGTCGGGCTCGCACCCCAATGTGCAACGGTTCGCCCGCTCGCTCTGCGCCACCCCGGAGGACGCGGAGGACGCGGCGCAGGAGGCCCTGATCATCCTGTACCGCAAGATCGGGATGCTGCGGGCCTCCGGCGCCCTGGCGTCGTGGATGTTCCGCATCGTCCGCAACGAGTGCCTGCGGCGCGCGCGGACCCGACTGCGGGACGACGCCGCACCGTTGCGGCAGGACGCCTCCGTGGCCTCGGCCGAGGATGCGGTCCTGCGACGCCTGGAAGCGGAGCGGGTGGCGGCCGCGGTCGCCGCCCTGCCCGCCGACCAGCGCCGGGTGCTGATCATGCGGGACGTCCAGGGCTACAGCGGCCGGATGGTCGCCGACGCGTTGGGCCTCAGCACACCCGCGATGAAGTCCCGCCTGCACCGGGCCCGTTCGGCGGTTCAACGGGCCCTGCTGGCCAACCCCGAAACAGTCCCCGGAGGGAACCGATGCCCGGAACGATGACCAGGACGAAGACCAGAGCGATGACCGAAGCGACGATCAGGACGACGACCACGACGCTGATCAAGACGCCGACCGGGTCCCAGCCCGGAGCCGACGCCCGCCCCGCGGGCCCCGACTACGCCAGCAGGACCCTGTCCGAGCACGTCGCGCGCGGCGTGGTGGGCTTCGGCTCGCTGATCGGCTCGATCGCCCTCCTCCCGCTGGTCGGACCGGTCGGCCTGGTCCTCCTGCCGGTCGGCCTGTTCGCCCTGCGCGGCTGCCCGATGTGCTGGACGATCGGCCTGATGCAGACCGTCTCGCGGGGCCGCCTCCAGCGCTCCTGCGAGGACGGCCGGTGCAGGCTGACCGTCGCCGGCCACGACAGGCACCCCGGGAAGACCGCCTCCTGAAGGACGACCGTGCCCGTGCCTCGCGGGGGGAGGCACGGGCACGGGGCCGCCCCGGTCACCGACAAGCATTTTTTCCTTGACAAATTTTTTTGTCGGCTGGATCCTGGAACGGTGCTGGAAGTCGCCGTGATCGAAGAACCCGCCGCGGCCGAGGCCTCGCTGGACCCGATGCGGTCACGCCTCCTCGCCGCCCTGACCGAGCCCGCCTCGGCCGCCATGCTGGCCGCCCGGCTGGGACTGCCCCGGCAGAAGGTCAACTACCACCTGAAGGAGCTGGAGCGGCACGGCCTCGTCGAACTCGCCGAGGAACGCCGCAAGGGCAACGTCACCGAACGGGTGTACCGCGCCACCGCGTCCTCCTACGTGATCTCCCCCAGCGTCCTGGCCGCCGTGAGCCCGGACCCGGCCCGCTCCCCCGACCAGCTCTCCGCCCGCTGGCTGCTGGCACTCGGCTCCCGGCTGGTGCAGGAGGTCGGAACCCTGCTGACCGGCGCCTCCCGGGCCCGTCGACGGGTCGCCACCTTCGGCATCGACGCCCAGGTGCGGTTCGCCTCCGCGGCCGACCGGGCCGCCTTCGCCGAGGAGCTGGCCCAGTCCGTGGCCGCCCTCGTCAGCCGCTACCACGACGAGTCCGCCCCCGGGGGCCGCAGCCACCGGGTGGTCGTCGGACTCCACCAGATCCCCGCCGCACAGCCCGGAGCCGGGGCGGAGACCGGTCCCGCCGGATCCGCGTCGCACGAGGAGAGGCCGGACGGGGAGAAGCCGAACCAGGAGGACCCGCGATGACCCACCCGTTCGAGATCGAGCTGGAGACCTCCCTCCCGGCGAGCCCGGAGCAGGTCTGGGAGGCGATCGCCACCGGACCGGGCATCGACTCCTGGTTCATGGGCCGCAACGAACTGGACCCGCGCGAGGGCGGCACCGCCGTCATGGAGACCGGAGGCCACCGCGAGGAGGCCGTCGTCACCGCCTACGAGCCCGGCAAGCGCCTGGCCACCCGTACGGCCACCGGCGAGGACGGCCGGTTCATGGCCTTCGAGTACCTGGTCGAGGGGCGGGACGGCGGCTCCACCGTGCTCCGCGTCGTCCACAGCGGGCTGCTCGGCGACGACTGGCAGGACGAGTACGACGCGCTGCGCCGCGGCTGGCCCTTCCACCTCCACACGCTCCGCGAGTACCTCACCCACTTCCCCGGCCGCACCGCCGTCCCCGTCTTCGCCGCCGCGCCCTCGGGCGGCCGACCGGAGCCGGAGGTCCGGGCCCTGCTCGCCCGTGCCCTGTCGCTGCCGCTCCCGGCCGCCGTGGGCACCCGGGTCCACGGCGGACCGGCGGCCCTGCCGCCGCTGGACGGTGAGGTGGTCTGGGCGGACGACGAGCGCCTGGAGGTCCGCACCGCCGACGGGCTCTACACCTTCCACCACGGCTCCGGCCTGGTGCTGATGTTCCACCACCTCTTCGGCCCGGCTGCGGTCGGGGCCGGGGACGGAGCCGAGGCCGCCTGGCAGCAGTGGCTGGCCGGGCTCCTCGCCTGACCTGCTCCGTCCAGGTCGCTCAGAACGCCCAGATCGTCCAGACCCTTCAGATCGTCCAGACCCGTAAGACCCATGGAAACCGTCCGAGCTGTCGGGCCTTCGTGGCCGACCGCTCCGGACCCGCCCGCACGAGAACCGAGGAACCACCCATGCGCACCCTGATCAGCACCGCCTTCATCTCGCTCGACGGCGTCGTCGAGGGCCCCGGCGGCGAACCCGGCTACCGCAACTCCGGCTGGACCTTCAAGGACATCGAGTTCCTCCCCGAGGCGTTCGAGATCAAGGGGCGGGAGCAGGAGGAGGCCACCGCGATGCTGCTCGGCCGCACCAGCTACCAGGCGTTCAGCCAGGTGTGGCCGGACATGGCGGAGTTCGCCCGCTACAAGGCGCTGCCGAAGTACGTCGTCTCCACCACCCTCGCCGAGGACGACCTGGTGTCGAACTGGGGGGAGACCACGATCCTCCGCTCGCTCGACGAGGTCGCCGCGCTGAAGGAGACCGAGGGCGGCCCGATCATCGTCCACGGCAGCGCCACCCTGAACCACGTCCTCTCGGACGCCGGCCTGATCGACCGCTACCACCTGCTCGTCTTCCCGCTGCTGCTCGGCGCCGGCAAGCGCCTGTTCAGCGCGACGGACAAGGACGTCCAGAAGCTGAAGCTGGTCGAGCACGAGGCGTACGGGAACGGCGTCCAGAAGCAGGTCCTCGACGTCGTCCGCTGACCGCTCTCCCCACCTCCCCTCAACGTCCTTCCACAGTGCGCCGGATGAACACCTCGCTGCTCGGCTGCCGCTCCGAGAAGAGCCCCGACGGCGAGGTCCGGGCGAGGATCCGGCGGAGGTCCGCCTCGAAGTCCGGGCGGCGCCCGGCGAAGAGGTGCGGGGCTGAGGAGGAGAGCGCGAAGACACCCGCGACCGCGTCGTCGGCCGTGCGCTCCAGCGGCCGCCCGCCCGGAACGACGAGCCGCTGCGGCCCGGCGAAGCCCGCCCGGGCGAGGACGGCGGCCTCGTCGCCCGGCGTGCCGTGCGGCAGCAGCCCCTGCCCGGCGCGGCGGACCGGGCCGAGGTAGCGCCGGACCAGTTCCTCGATCGCGGCGTACGGGACGGGCGGGTGCGGCAATCCCTCGGTGGGGCGCGGTTCACCCTTCAGGTCCGAGACGTGCGCCAGGGCGCCGCCGGGCCGCAGCACGCGCCGTACGGTCGCCGCCACCAGGTCGCGGTCCATCCAGTGGAAGGACTGGCCGAAGACCGCCAGCGTGAAGGTGCCGAGGCCCGCCGGCAGTTCCTCGGCCCCGGCCCGCACCCCACGTCGAGCAGCCGCCCCCGCCCGTCGGGTCCCAACGCCTCGGCGGCCAGCGCCTCCGCCAGCCCGGGGGCGTAAGGGAGTCTGCCGCGGGTGTAGTGGGCGGCCGTTCCGGCGAACAGCGTCTCGTCCCAGGACCAGGCGTCGCCGGACATGTCCGCTCCTTCGGGTCGGGTTCCCGGTGAACAGGCCTGAGCATGGCACGGGTTGACTGGCACCCAGGAATCGTCGGGGTCGGAAATCGATGGACAGGCACCCTGCGATCAACAGACTGATCCGATGACCGTGACAGACGACAAGACCGACCTCCGGATCTACATCCAGGACGCCCGTGACGCCCTGCTCTGGAAGCTCGAAGGCCTCTCCGAGTACGACCTGCGCCGACCGCTCAGCCCCACCGGGACCAACCTGCTGGGGCTGGTCAAGCACGTCACCGGCGCCGAGGCCCTGTACTTCGGCGACACCTTCGGCCGCCCCTTCCCCGAGCCGGCCCCCGTGTGGATCACCGGCCGGACCGAGCCGAACGGCGACCTGTGGGCACGGGCGGACGAGAGCACCGAGGAGATCGTCGGGCGCTACCGGCGGGTCTGGGCGCACTCCGACGCCACCATCGAGGCCCTGCCACTGGACGCCGTCGGCAGGGTTCCGTTCGGCGCCCGCCACGAGCAGACCCTGCACCGGGTGCTCGTCCACATGATCGCCGAGACCCACCGCCACGTCGGCCACGCCGACCTGGTCCGCGAACTCGTGGACGGCTCCGCCGGCCAGCGCTCCGACGGCGCCAACACCGCCCCCGGCGACGCCGACTGGTGGCGGGCCCACCACGACCGCGTGGAGCAGGCAGCCCGGGAGGCCGGCGGGTTTGCCTGAGTCGGGGCTTCGGGGGGCGGGGCAGCGCGGGGAACCGGGCCGTCAGCCTCCGTGCCGGGCGGCCGCGCCGACGTGCCGTACGACGGCCGCCGCCCGGTCGGCGAGGGGCCCCGGGGCGATCGGGACGCACGTGTACCCGAACTCGGCGTAGGCCTCCCGGTGGATCCGCTCGAACCGCAGCGACTCCTCGTACGAGATGCGCCGCGCCCCGGTCGGGGTGACGAAGCCCGGGCTCTCCACGAAGAACACCCGGCGCTCGTAGACCCCCGCCTCCCGGACCCGGTCGAGCTCCCCGGCGAGGGCCGGGGTCACCGGATGGCCGAGGTACACCGCCAGGGCGTACGTGCACACCGGCGAGCGGTCGAAGAACCGCACCTCGCCCGGCGGGCCGACCGCCCCCTCCTGTCGCCGCCGCTGAAGGGCGACCACCGCGTCCACGAACGACGGGTCCGTCCACGGCTCCGGCTCGCCCTGGGCCTGCCGCAGCGCGATCACGTCCGTGGCGGCCTCCTCGACCACCGGGTAGCCCGCGCACTCCAGCCACCGCAGGATCGCCGTCTTCCCGGCCCCCGGGGTGCCGGTCAGCAGGTAGCGCCTCATCCCCGCACTCTACGGGCCCGGTGGCGGCGGCAGGGGCGCCGTAGGCTGTCGGGCCTGGGCCTACCGGGGCGGGGGGAAGTCAGGCGTGCCGGGCACGGAACAGGGCGTACGGGTGGCGAGTTCGCCGCCTGGGCGGAGGACCGGCCTGCGGCGGAGCTCGCGGAACCGTTCACCTACGTGGTCGACCTCGACGGCTGCGGCTCGCGCCGCGCCGTAGCGAGCATGCTGCCTGCGCGGACGGGGAGTTGGTGCTGAGCGCCGGGAGATCGGATTCCGGCGGGCGCGGGACGGATGGAAGGTCGAGACGGTCAGCAACCAGTCCACCGGCTAACACCACCTCCTGGCCCGCCGTCGCCGGAGAACACTCCCGCCGCCACAGACCCGGGCCCCACCGCCCCACCACCCGCCGCACACCTCCCCACGGCAAGCCCGTCGGGGCTGTCGGGCCGGGCCGCTAGGGTCTGTGGGTCACGGGGTAGGTCGGGAAAGGGGTGGGACAGGTGCGGTTCGAGCGGGTGGCGGAGTTGCCGGACGGGGTGGTGCACGCGGGGAGCCGGGAGTTCCTGGTGCGGGAGGGACTGCCGTCGACGGGGGCGTTCCTGGACTTCGAGGCGCTCGGGGACGGGGAGCTGACGGCGTTCCCGGCGGAGGCGGAGCGGCTGTTCGTCCTCGGGGAGACGGAGTACTGCACGCCGTTCGCGGCCGGCGGGAGCCTGGTGCTGCTGGACGGGGTGACCGGCGAGGTGTTCCTGGACAACGGCGGCCCGCGGCGCGACCTGCTGGCCTCCGGCCTGGCCGCGCTGGCGGGCCTGGTCCGTGAGGTGGACGCGGTGGCCGAGGCGGCCCGGCGGCCGGAGGCGCTGGACGGGCGGCGCGGGCCGGCCGTGACGGCGGAGGTGCTGGCGGAGGCCGAGCGGCGGCTGCGGGAGGTCGATCCCGGACTGTTCGGCGACGGGTCCGCGCCGCCCCCGCACTGGGGCACCGCGCTGCTGGTGCGGGCGCTGGGCTGGGGTGCGCTGCCGGGCGGTCCGGGCGGGCCCGCGTACGAGATAGCCCCGGAGCTGGTGGCGGAGCTGGCCGCGCTGACGGACCAGGACGGCGGCCCCGGCCGGGTGCACCGCTTCCGGTCCGAGGAGCTGCCCGCCGCCCTGGTGCACGGTCCGACCCGGCAGCTGCTGACCGAGGTCGGTCTGCCGCTGGGCGGGGCGATGTTCGGGGTGTGCGAGGAGCCGCTGGTCACCATGGGCGAGGCGTACCCCGAGTACTTCGACGGTGAGGAGGAGCGCCCGTACCAGCGGGACTTCCTGGCCCTCGGGGACTGGCCGACCGACCTCACGATCGCCCTGGACGGCGCCACCGGCCGGCTGGAGCTGCCGGACTGGTACGACGACGGCCACCCCGAGGCCTACCTGAACCGCGATCTGTCCGCCCTGCTCTACGCCCTCTGGACGTACGAGCGGCTGCGCGCCGAGTGGGACCGCTGGGACTACGGCCGGGCCCGGGGCACCTGGGCGGTGTTCGATCCTCAGGCGCTGCTGAGCGCGGTGGTGGACCGGCTGGTGGAGGCCGTCGACCCGGAGGCGTTCGCCTCACCGGGCTGCTCCTGGCGGCTGCTCGCCGAGGACGGGCACATGGGCGGACTGCTGGGCTGAGCGCCTCGGCCGCCCCGACCCCGGTGCCGGGCGGCGGCCGGGCCGGGGCCTGCGGCGGGGAGGGCGGGGCGACCGGGGGCGGCCGGGGGCTGTCGGGGACAGCCGGGGGCTGTCGGGAACGGACCGGCGCCTCGGGCTTGAAGCTGCCGCAACGGCAGCTTCTACCGTCGTGACCGGGGCCGGAGGACCGGCCCCGGTCCACGCGAACGCGGGGACGTGGAAAGGAGGGAGGCAGCCATGGACTGGCCCATCGCCGAAGTGGCCCGGATGTCCGGCGTGACCGCCCGGACGCTCCGGCACTACGACGAGATCGGGCTGCTGCCCCCGGCCCGGATCGGCTCCAACGGCCACCGCTACTACGGGCAGAGGCAGTTGCTCCAGCTCCAGCAGATCCTGGTGCTGCGGGCGCTGGGCGTACGGCTGACCGAGATCGCCCGGATCCTGGGCGATCAGGTGGACGAGCTGGAGGCCCTGCGGGGCCACCGCCGCCGGCTGGTCGCCGAGCGCGACCGGCTCGACGCCCTGGCCGTCACCGTTTCCCGCACGATCGCCGACCTGGAACGCTCCCGGAAGGACGGCACACCCATGACCATCAACCGCCCCGAGAACCTGTTCGAAGGCGTCCAGCCCGACGACGTCGACGCGAGCCTGCGCGACTTCCCCGAGCACGCCGAGGCGGCCCGGCGCGCGACCGCCGCGATGACCCCCGCCGAGGTCGAGGCCGGACAGCGCGAGCGGACCACCCGCATGATCCACCTGGCCGAGCTGATGGCGGCCGGCCACCCCGCCGACGCCGAGCCCGTGCAGAGCGCGGTCGACGAGGAGTACCGACTGCTCGGCGCCATCCGGTCGGTCCCGGCCGAGGAGTACCTGGCGATCGCCCGCTCCTGCACCGAGAACGAGCAGTGGAGCGCCGCGTACGAGGCCATCACCCCGGGCCTGGCCGCGTACCAGCGTGCCGCCATGGAGGCGTACGCGGCGGCGCGGCTGTCCTGATCCGGGCCGGGCGGGGCCGGAGAGCCCTGGCTGGACGCCGTGTCCAGCCCGGCTCCCGGCCCTCCCCCGCCTGCGCTTCATCTCACTGCGTCCGCAGCGCCGTGACCGTCCGGTTGCGGCCGCCCAGGCGGCCGGGAGGGCGGCGCCGAGCACGGCCGGCGCCAGGCCGCCGAGTGTCAGCGGCCCCACCACCGGCGGCCCCCGGCAGCACCACCGGCACCGCCATCCCCTAACTTGATAGGTCACCGACAAGTGGTGAGTGGCCCTCCGCCGCAGGGGGCTCGCCTGCCGCGGAACGGGTCAATTAGGCTGGTGGGGTGCTCATCCTTGTTCGCCGCCGCCACGTGGACCTGCTCCGCGTGACGACCATGTCCTGTCGACGCTCCGGCTGAACCTCGCGCCACCACCCTCAACGGCGACCCCTGCCCGGTCGCCACCACCTCCCGGCTCCCGAGCACCCGCCGCACCAGGCACTGCTCCGGCCGTCCCCGGTCGACCACCGGGACCAGCCGGGACGAGACCCAGCGGATGTCACACATGACGCAGCAGTACACCCCCATATCCGAAACCGGTGCCGGATCCGCCCCGGACGCCCTCCCGGTGATCGACCTCTCGCTCGCCGACGGCAGCCCGGAGGACCGCCGCAGGCTGCACGACGAGCTCCGCTCCGCGGCCACCGGCGTCGGCTTCTTCCAGCTCGTCGGCCACGGCGTCACCCCGGAGGAGACCGCCGCGCTCACCCGGGCGATGCGCGCCTTCTTCACGCTCCCCGAGGCCGACCGGCTCGCCGTGAGCAACCTCAACTCCCCCCATTACCGGGGCTACACCCGCACCGGTGACGAGCGCACCGGCGGCAGCCAGGACTGGCGCGACCAGCTGGACATCGGCGCCGAGCTGCCCCCGCACGTCCCCGGCACCGGCGAGCCCCCGTACTGGTGGCTGGAGGGGCCCAACCAGTGGCCCGCGGCACTGCCCGAGCTGCGCACCGCCGCGCTCGGCTGGATCGACCACCTCGGCGCGGTCGCCCGCCGTCTGCTGCACGAACTCCTCACCTCGATCGGCGCCCGCCCCGACTTCTACGACGAGGCCTTCGCGGGCCACCCCCACCTGCGTCTGAAGCTGGTCCGCTACCCCGGCACCGCCCCGGACGGCGCAGGGCAGGGCGTCGGCGCCCACAAGGACTACGGCTTCATCACCCTGCTGCTGCAGGACACCGTCGGCGGCCTCCAGGTCGAGCGCGCGGACGGCACCTTCCTGGACGTCCCGCCGCTCGACGGCGCCTTCGTCGTCAACCTCGGCGAGCTGCTGGAGGTGGCCACGGACGGCTACCTCAAGGCCACCAGCCACCGCGTGGTCAGCCCGCCCGGCGCCCGCGAGCGCTTCTCGGTGCCGTTCTTCTACAACCCCCGCCTCGACGCCCACATCGAGCCGCTGGACTTCCCGCTCGCCCACCACGCCCCGGGCGCCACCGAGGACCCGGACAACCCGCTCTTCGCCGACTTCGGCCTCAACGAGTGGAAGGGCTACACCAGGGCCCACCCCGAGGTCACCCGCCGCCACCACCCCGCCCTCGCCTGACCCGGGGCACGCACCGCCCCGACGCCCCTGCCCGAAGCCGGACCCCCGGCGGAGGGCAGGGGCGTCGGCGTACCCGGCCGAGCCCACCCGCCCCCACACCTCGCCGCACACCGGACCCCCCTTCCTCTCCCGTCGGTGGACCGGGCGTGGAGCGCACTGTCACACTGCTGCTGTCACAGCAGGAGTGTGCCAGCGCGGGAGGCGGCAGATGGGGGAGCACGGCGGGGCCGGGGCCACGGCCGGAGCCGGGACCGGAGCCGGGCCGCGGCTGACGGTGGACGAGCTGGCGGCGCGGGCCGGGGTGACGGTGCGGACGGTGCGGTTCTACGGGACGAAGGGCCTGCTGCCGCCGCCGGAGCTGGGGCCGCGGCGGGTGGGGCTGTACGGGGCGGCGCACCTGGACCGGCTGGAGCTGATCGAGGAACTGCAGCGGCAGGGGCTGACGCTGGCCGCGATCGAGCGGTACCTGGCGCGGTTGCCGGAGGACAGCACCCCGCTGGACCTGGCGATCCACCGGGCGCTGGTGGCGTCCTGGACGCCGGAGGCCCCGGAGGAGGCCACCAGGGCGCAGCTGGAGCGCCGGGCCGGTCGGGGGCTGACGGAGGAGCAGGTCGAGCGGCTCACCGCGATGGGGGCGCTGGAGCGGACGGACGATCCGGAGGTGTTCCGGGTGGATCCCGGCCTGCTGCCGCTGGGCGTGCGGATCCTGGACGTGCCGATCCCGTTGGAGACGCTGCTGGCCGCCCGGGCGGTCGTGCTGGAGCACAGCCGGGCGACGGCACGGGAGCTGCAGCGGCTGTTCCGCGAGACGGTGTGGAAGCCGTACCGGGAGAGCGAGCCCGAGCCGGCGGAGCTGGCCCGGATGCGGGCGCTGACCGACCACATCCAGCCCATGGTGGCGCAGGCGCTGGTCACGGCCTTCCAGCGGTACCTGCGGGAGGAGCTGGGCGAGGAGCTGCGCCAGGAGCAGGACAAGGAGCAGTAGCAGCAGGAGCTGTAGCAGGTCCCCGGTGGGGCCGTGCACCGCACGGCCTCACCGGAGCCCGGACCAACCCACCGGTCGGTCCGTCAAGGCCGGTCCGTGGACGTCAGTCCGTGAAGGTCCGCCCCTCGGCCGCGACCCGCTCCAGCAGCGCCGGCGGCGCGAACCGCTCGCCGTACGCGGCGGCGAGTTCGCGGGCGCGGGCCACGAAGCCGGCCGGGCCGCCCTCGTACCCGTTGATGTACTGGAACACGCCGCCCGTCCAGGCCGGGAAGCCGATGCCGAGGATCGAGCCGACGTTGGCGTCGGCGACCGAGGTCAGCACGCCCTCCTCCAGGCAGCGCACCGAGTCCAGCGCCTCGCTGAACAGCATCCGCTCCTTGAGGTCCTCGAAGGGGACGTCGGCGGGCGAGCCGCCGAAGTGCTCCAGCAGCCCCGGCCAGAGCCGCCCGCGCTTGCCGTCCTCGCCGTACTCGTAGAAGCCCGCGCCGCCGCTGCGTCCCGGGCGGCCGAACTCGTCGACCATCCGGTCGACCACCGCGTCGGCCGGGTGCGGCGTCCAGGTGCCGCCGACGGCCTCGACCGAGCGCCGGTACTCGTCGCGGATCTTGCGCGGCAGGGTGAGGGTGAGCTCGTCCATCAGGGAGAGCACCTTGGCGGGGTAGCCGGCCTGGGCGGCGGCCTGCTCGATGCTGGCCGGGTGGACGCCCTCGCCGACCATGGCGACGCCCTCGTTGAGGAACTGGCCGATCACCCGCGAGGTGAAGAAGCCGCGCGAGTCGTTGACCACGATCGGGGTGCGGTCGATCTGCCGGACCAGGTCGAAGGCGCGGGCGAGGGCGCCGTCCCCGGTCTGCGGGCCACGGATGATCTCGACCAGGCGCATCTTGTCGACCGGCGAGAAGAAGTGCAGCCCGATGAAGTCGGCCTGGCGCTCGACGCCCTCGGCGAGCAGGCCGATCGGCAGGGTGGAGGTGTTGGAGCAGAGCAGCGCGTCGGGGTCGACCACGCCCTCGACCTCCTGGAACACCTTGTGCTTGAGCTCGGTGTTCTCGAAGACGGCCTCGATCACCGCGTCGCAGCCGGCCAGGTCGGCGGCGTCGCCGGTGGGGGTGATCCGGGCGAGCAGTTCGTCGCGCTGGGCCTCGGTGGAGCGCCCGCGCGCGACGGCCTTGTCCAGCAGCCCCTCGGAGTAGGCCTTGCCGCGCTCGGCGGCCTCGACGCTGACGTCCTTGAGCACGACCTCGATGCCGGCCTTGGCGCAGGTGTAGGCGATGCCCGCGCCCATCATCCCGGCGCCGAGCACCGCGACCCTGCGGACCAGCCGCTTCTCGACGTCCTTCGGGCGCCCGGCACCGGAGTTGACCGCCTGCATGTCGAAGAACAGCGCCTGGATCATGTTCTTGCTGGTCTGTCCGCAGGCCAGCTCGGTGAAGTAGCGGGCCTCGACGGTCATCGCGGTGTCGACGTCCACCTGGGCGCTCTCCACGGCGGCGGCCAGGACGTTGCGCGGCGCCGGGTAGGGCGCGCCGTTCAGCTGCTTGCGCAGGTTGGCCGGGAAGGCGGGCAGGTTGGCGGCGAAGGCCGGGGTGGCGGGGGTGCCGCCGGGGATCTTGTACCCCTTGACGTCCCAGGGCTGGACGGCGGTCGGGTTGGCCTCGATCCAGGCGCGCGCCCGGGCGGCGAGGTCCTCGGGGGTGTCGACCAGTTCGTGCACCAGGCCGTGCTCCAGCGCCTGCGCCGGGCGGTACTGGCGGCCCTGGAGCAGGAACTTCAGCAGGGCGTCGGTGATGCCGAACAGCCGGACCGTACGGACCACTCCGCCGCCGCCCGGCAGCAGGCCGAGGGTGACCTCGGGCAGGCCGATCCGGCTGGCCGGGGTGTCCAGCGCGATCCGGTGGTGGCAGGCGAGGGCGATCTCCAGGCCGCCGCCGAGCGCGCTGCCGTTGACGGCGGCGACGACGGGCTTGCCGAGGGTCTCCAGCCTGCGCAGCGCGCGCTTGATCCGCATCGACTTCTCGAAGACGGCCTCGGCGTCCTCGGGGCGGGCGGCGGAGAGCATCCGCAGGTCTCCCCCGGCGAAGAAGGTCTTCTTGCCGGAGGTGACCACCACGCCGCGCAGCGCGTCGGCGGAGGCGAGCTCGGCCAGCCGCCCGACCACGGTCTCGAAGTCGGCGGTGAAGGCCTCGTTCATGGTGTTGACGGACTGGGTGGGGTCGTCGAGGACGAGGGTGACCACGCCGTCCCGGTCCTGCTCCCAGCGGATGGTGGTGGTGTCGCTCATCAGGTGCTCCAGGTCTGGGAGGGGGGTCAGATGCGCTCGACGATGGTGGCGATGCCCATGCCGCCGCCCACGCAGAGGGTGATCAGGCCGTAGCGCAGGTCGCGCCGCTCCAGTTCGTCGATCACGGTGCCGAGCAGCATCGCGCCGGTGGCGCCGAGCGGGTGGCCGAGCGCGATCGCGCCGCCGTTGACGTTCACCTGGTCGTGGCGGAAGCCGAGTTCGCGGATGAAGCGGAGCGCGACCGCGGCGAAGGCCTCGTTGATCTCGACCAGGTCGATGTCGGCGGCGGTGAGCCCGGCCTTGGCGAGCGCCTTGTGGGTGGCCGGGGCGGGGCCGGTGAGCATGATGGTCGGCTCGGAGCCGGAGACGGCGGCGGAGACGATCCGGGCGCGCGGGCGCAGCCCGTACCGCTCGCCGACCTCGCGGTTGCCGATGGCGACGAGGGCGGCGCCGTCCACGATGCCGGAGGAGTTGCCCGCGTGGTGGACGTGGTCGATGGCCTCGACCCAGTGGTACTTCTGCAGGGCGACGGCGTCGAAGCCGCCCGCCTCGCCGATGGCGGCGAAGGACGGCTTGAGGCCGGCCAGGGTCTCGACGGTGGTGCCGGGGCGGATGAACTCGTCGCGCTCCAGCACGACCAGGCCGTTGCGGTCGCGCACCGGGACGACCGAGCGGTCGAACAGGCCGTCCGCCTGGGCCTTGGCCGCGCGGGCCTGGGACTCGGCGGCGAAGGCGTCCACGTCGGTGCGGGAGAGGCCCTCGATGGTGGCGATGAGGTCGGCGCCGATGCCCTGCGGGGCGAAGTCGGTCTCGTACGCCGTCATCGGGTCGGCGAACCAGGCGCCGCCGTCGGAGGCCATCTTCACCCGGGACATCGACTCCACGCCGCCGGCCAGGACCAGGTCCTCCCAGCCGGACCGGACCTTGGCGGCGGCCAGGTTGACGGCTTCCAGGCCGGAGGCGCAGAAGCGGTTCTCCTGGACGCCGGCGACGGTGTCGGGCAGGCCGGCCGCGATGGCGGCGATCCGGGCGATGTCGGAGCCCTGGTCGCCGACCGGGCTGACCACGCCGAGCACGATGTCGTCGATCGCGGCCGGGTCCAGCCCGGGGAAGCGGTTGCGCAGTTCGTGGATCAGTCCGACGACCAGGTCGATCGGCTTGGTGCCGTGCAGCGAGCCGGAGGCCTTGCCCCGGCCGCGCGGGGTGCGGATCGCGTCGTAGACGTACGCTTCGGTGGTCACGGTGGGAACGCCTTTCAGCGGGTTTTCAGGGGCGGGAGGTCCGAGGGCGGAAAGCTCGGGAGGGTGCGGACAGTGGCGAGAACGGGGACCGCTCAGCCGAGGACGGACCGGCCGACGATCTCCTTCATGATCTCGGTGGTTCCGCCGTAGATGGTCTGGATGCGGCCGTCGGTGAACGCCCGGGCGACCGGGAACTCGCTCATGTAGCCGTAGCCGCCGTGCAGTTGGAGGCAGCGGTCGGCGGTGCGCTTCTGTAGTTCGGTGGCCCACCACTTGGCCATCGAGGCGTCCGCCGGGGTGAGCGCCCAGCGGTTGTGCTCGGTGATGCAGCGGTCCACGAACGCGCGGGTGACGGCGCACTCGGTGGCCAGTTCGGCGATCTCGAAGCGGACGTGCTGGAGCTTGGCGAGCGGGCGTCCGAAGGCCTCGCGCTGCTTGACGTAGTCGGTGGTGATCTCGACCAGGTACTCGGCGCCGGCGATCGCGGCGGCGGCGATGGTGAGCCGCTCCTGGGCGAGGTTCTGCATCAGGTGGACGAAGCCGCCGTCGAGTTCGCCGATCAGGTTCTCCTTCGGAACCCGGACGTCCTCGAAGAACAGTTCGGCGGTGTCCTGGGCCTTCTGGCCGATCTTGTCGAGGTTGCGGCCGCGCTCGAAGCCGGGCGTGCCGCGCTCGACCGCCAGCAGGCTCAGCCCGTGCGCACCGCCCTCCGGGGTGGTGCAGGCGACCACGATCACCAGGTCGGCGAGGATGCCGTTGGAGATGAAGGTCTTGGCGCCGTTGAGCAGGAAGTGGTCGCCCTGGTCGACCGCCTGGGTGCGGATGCCCTGGAGGTCGGAGCCGGTGCCGGGCTCGGTCATCGCGATCGCGGTGATCAGCTCGCCCGAGCAGAAGCCGGGCAGCCAGCGGCGCTTCTGCTCCTCGGTGGCGAGCGAGGTGAGGTACGGGCCGATGATGTCGTTGTGCAGGCCGATCGCCAGGCCGGAGGCTCCGGCCCGGGCGAACTCCTCGGCCAGCACGGCGGCGTAGCGGAAGTCGGGGGTGCCGCCGCCCCCGTACTCCTCGGGGACGGCGAGGCCGAGCAGGCCCTGGCGGCCGGCCGCGAGCCAGGCGGAGCGGTCGACGATGCCGGCCTTCTCCCAGCGGTCGTAGTGCGGCAGCACCTCCTTGGCCAGGAAGGACCGTACGGTGGCCCGGAAGTCGTCGTGCTGCTCGGTGAAGATCTCGCGCTGCACCGCTACTCTCCTTGCTCTGCCGAAGCGTTGGCCGAGGGGTCGGTCGAAGGGGCTGTCGAAGGGCTGGTCGAAGGGTCTGCCGAAAGATCCGGAGAGGGGTCGAGGGAGGAGACGCCCCAGTCCCGGGCCACCTCGGCGGTGTCCGCGCCCGGGCGGGCCGGCGGGCGGCGCAGGGCGCCCGGGGTGGCGGAGAAGCGCGGGGCGGGGGCGGGCTGGGTGACGCCATCCGCCTCGACGTACGTCCCGCGCGCCGACAGGTGGCCGTCGGCGGCGGCCTGACGCATCGTCAGAACCGGTTCCACGCAGGCGTCGGAGCCCGCGAAGACGGCCTCCCACTCGGCCCTGGTCCGGGTGGCGAAGCGGGCCGCGATCAGGGCGCGCAGTTCGGGCCAGCGGGCGAGGTCGTACTGGCCGGGCGCGTCCGGGCCCAGCCCCAGCAGCCGGGCGAACTCCGCGTAGAAGCGCGGCTCCAGCGCGCCGACGGCCAGGTGGCCGCCGTCGGCCGCCCGGTAGACCGCGTAGAACGGCGCGCCGCCGTCGAGCAGGTTGACGCCCCGGCGGTCCTGCCAGTGGCCGGCCGCGAGCAGGCCCCACAGCATGCTGCCGAGGTGTGCCGCGCCGTCCACGATCGCGGCGTCGACCACCTGGCCGGCACCGGTGGCGCGGGCGTGGTGAAGTCCGGCGAGCAGGCCGACGACCAGGTAGAGCGAGCCGCCCGCGTAGTCGCCCAGCAGGTTGGCCGGGATGCCGGGGGGCTCCTCGGCCCCGCCCGGCGCCGCCACCATGCCGAGCACCCCGGCGACCGCCGCGTACCCGAGGTCGTGCCCGGCGGTCGCGGCCCGGGGGCCGTGCTGCCCCCAGCCGGTCATCCGCCCGTACACCAGCGCCGGGTTGCGCGCGAGGCACTCCTCGGGCCCGACCCCGAGCCGCTCCGCGACGCCCGGCCGGTAGCCCTCGATCAGCAGGTCGGCCCGCTCGACCAGGTCCAGCACCCGTCCGGGGCCCTCGGGGGACTTCAGGTCGATCAGCACCGAGCGCTTGTTGCGGTTGCTGAGGTCGTACGCCGGGTCGGTACCGAGCGGCGAGGGCTCCGGCCGGTCCACCCGCACCACGTCGGCCCCGAGGTCCCCCAGCAGCATCGCCGCGAACGGCCCCGGCCCGATCCCGGCGAGCTCCACCACCCGCACGCCCGCCAGCGGGCCCCCGGCCGTCGACCCACTGCTCGCGTCACCCATTGGCTGCTGAACCCTTCCCGATGGGTTTGACAGTAAAGCTGTAACACTCGGGATGATAGGCAAGCGACCCGTCAGTAACAAGACCTCCGCACCCAGCCCCGCCCACCGGTTCCGGACCGGCTCGGCACGCGCCCGAAATCCACCGGCGGCCAGCTCCGTAATGGTCTATCCTGCGATGCAGCCATTACGAAGACGGGGGTAGCGCCATGACCACCATCGACCGAGCCGCGCGCACCGACCGCACCGGCCGCACGATCGTCACCGTCTCCGAGCGGCTGGTGCTGACGCGGCCGCAGGAGGGGGACGTCGAGGCGGTGTTCGCGATCCACGGCGACCCGGAGACCAACCGGTACAACCCGTACGGGCCCCAGCGGGACCGGGCGGCGAGCCGGGAGATGCTGGACGGGTTCGTCGCCGACTGGGTGCGGGACGGGGTGGGGTACTGCACCGTCGCCACCAGGGAGGACCCGGAGACGGTCATCGGCTTCGCCGGGCTGTACCTGCACACCCTGGACGGGGAGCGGGTGTTCAACCTCTACTACCGCTTCCGGCCGTCCGCCTGGGGCCGGGGGTACGCGGCCGAGGCGGCCCGGGCGGCGATGGCCGAGGCGCTGCCGCGCCACCCCGGCATCCCGGTGATCGCCCTGATCCACGCCGACAACCTGCCCTCCCGCCGGCTCGCCGAGCGGCTCGGCCTGGTCGCCGACCCGGACGGCCGCACCGACGAGGAGGACCGGCTGATCCACCGGATGGCCTGAGCCCGGAGATCCCCCCGCCCGGAGATGCCGGCCCGGAGATCCCCCGCCAGGGGGAGCGGGATCGCGCCCCGGGCGGAGGCCCCGGGGCGGGGCCCGGCGGGACCGTGGGGGCATGAGGATCAACGAGCACATGGTGCGGGCCGGGGCGGCCTGGACGGCGGTGGCGGCGACCGGGCCGTACCTGACCCTGAAGCTGCTCTGGCTGACCGGGCACCCGGTGGGGACTGACGACCCCGGCGCGATGGACCGGCTGTGGGTGGTGAACCTGCTGACCTTCGGCATGGACGCGATCGCCGTGGCCCTGGCGCTGGCGTTCGTCCGCCCGTGGGGGCGGCGGGCCCCGGCCGGGCTGGTGGCGTTCCCGATGTGGGTGGCGACCGGGCTGCTCGGCACCATCCTCGTCGCACTGCCGCTGTACCTGCTGAGCCTCCTGGTACTCGGCCCCGAACACGGCGACCCGGACGACAAGGGCCTCGGCGACTGGGTCTTCCTCGTCGTGTACGGCGGCTTCGTCGTCCAGGGCCTCGCCCTGATCACCGCCTTCGCGCTGTACGCCCGCCGGCGCTGGGCCGGGCTGCTCCGGGAGCGGACCGGCGACCTGCCCGACTCCCCCACCCTGACCGTGCAGCGCGCCCTCGCCTGCGTCGCCGCGCTGCTCGCCGCGGGCGTCGCGGCGGGCCGGGCCTACTGGGCGCTCGGCGGCACCGCCGGACTGCCGCAGAGCATGGCGGAGGACCACAACCGGGGCGTGGTGGTGATGGACGGGGTGACCGCGGTGATGGCGGTCGCCGCGGCGGCGGCGCTGCTGGTCCTCGTCTTCCGGATCCGTCCGGGGCGCCGGCTGCTCGGGCCGCTGACGGTGGTCTGGACGGCGGCCGGCTCGTTGTTCGGCTGGGGCGGCTGGCAGCTGGTGGCCTTCGGGGCGTCGACGACCCGGGTGACCGAGCTGCGGATGGCCGTGCCCGGGCTGCTGACCCTGGTGCAGGCCGCCCAGGTGGTGGCCGCCGTACTGGTGCTGACCGTCGGGGCGGTCGCGCTCACCGAACGGGGCGCCCACCGGCGCGCCGCTGCCGTAGAGTCGCGCGGGTGATCACGGGGGTGGGCGGCCGCTTGCGGCGTACGGCGGGGGCGGCGGTCGGGCGGCGGGCGCGGCTGCGCTGGGTGCACCTGGTGCTGGGCGGCGCGCTGCTGATGCCGTACTGGATGCTGTCGGTGGTGCTGTTCGGCGCGCTCAACCCCGACCAGTCGCCCGCCCGCCAGCTGCTGCTGTACGTCCTGTCGCTGCTCACCTCGCTGCCGATGGCCGCCGTCACCGCGCTGGTGCCGATGGTGCGGGGGCTGGAGGGCGCGGCCGCGCGGGCGCTGTGCTCGGTGGCCCGGCCGGAGGAACTGGCCACCGGACCGGCCCGCTCCTGGGCGGCGCGGTGGCGCACCGCGCTCTGGTACGTCCTGCACGTCCTGTTCGGCGGGGTGGTCGCCGGGATGACACTGGCCGGCACCCCCTTCGCGGTGGTGCTGGTCGTCGGCTTCTCGGGGACCGAGGAGTTCGTCCGCACCTGGGAGCGACACTTCCCCGGCTGGCTGGTCACCGGTCCCGCCCTCGGCCTCGGCGTGCTGCTGCTGATCGTCGGCACCAACGCCGTCTGCGGCGCGCTGCTCGCCCGCTGGGCGCCCGCCCTGCTCGGCCCCACCCCGGAGGAGCGGGTGGCCGCCGCCGAGCGCCGGGCCACCGTGCTCGCCCAGCGCAACCGGCTGGCCCGCGAACTGCACGACTCGGTCGGGCACGCGCTCAGCGCCGTCGGCATCCAGGCCTCGGCCGCCGCCCGGGTGCTGCGCAGCAATCCGGACTTCGCCGCCGAGGCGCTCGCGGCGATCGAGGAGACCGCCCGGTCCGCCGTCGCCGAACTCGACACCGTACTCGGACTGTTGCGCGAGGAGGACCCGGAGGCCGCCGAGCCGGCCGGGCCCACCCTCGGCGGGCTGGACGACCTGCTGCGCCAGCTCGGCCGCGCCGGGGTGGCGGTGGACGCCGAGCTGGCGCCCGGGCTGGCCGGCCTGCCGGGGGCGGTCTCCCGCGAGGCGTACCGGATCGTGCAGGAGGGCCTGACCAATGTGCTGCGCCACGCCGGGCCCGCCCCCGCCGGGCTGCGGGTCGGGCTGGCCGACGGCCGGCTGGAGATCGAACTGACCAACCCGCTCGGCCCGGCCCGGCCGAGCCGCCCCGGCGGCGGGCGCGGACTGCGCGGGATCGGGGAGCGGGCGGCGGCCCTGCACGGCGGCAGCACGGCGGGGCCGGACGAGGACGGAACGACATGGCGGCTGGCCGTCTGGCTGCCGGTGGAGGGGACGACGTGAACCAGAGCGTGACGCAGGACGTGAACCGGAACGTGACTCAGAGCGTGGACCGGGACGTGGACCGGAACGTGGACCGGAACACGAGCGGGGACGCCGACGTCATCCGGGTGGTGATCGCGGACGACGAGCGGCTGGTCCGCCTGGGCCTGCGAGTGGTGATCGACAGCGAACCCGACCTCACCGTGGTCGGCGACGCCGCCGACGGCGCCGAGGTCGTCCCGCTGGTGCGCGAACTGCGCCCGGACGTGGTGCTGATGGACGTCCGGATGCCCGGCATCGACGGCATCCGGGCCACCGAACAGCTGGTCAACGGGATGGCCGTGCCGCCGCGCATCCTGGTGGTCACCACCTTCGAGCACGACGACCACGTCTACGACGCGCTGCGCGCGGGCGCCGCCGGGTTCCTGCTGAAGCGGGCCCGGGCCGAGGAGATGGTGCAGGCGGTACGGCTGGTCGCCCGCGGGGACTCGCTGCTGTTCCCGGCGGCCGTCCGCGACCTCGCGCTGCGCCACGGCGCGGACCGGCGGCGGGAGGCGGGGTCGGCGGACCGCGGTCCGATCGGGCGGCTGACCGAGCGGGAGGGCCAGGTGCTGCGACTGATGGCCACCGGCCTCAACAACGGGGAGATCGCGCGGCAGCTGGTGGTGAGCCAGGAGACGGTGAAGACGCACGTCGGCAGCGTGCTCTCCAAGCTGGGCGCACGGGACCGCACCCAGGCGGTCATCGCGGCGTACGAGTCGGGCTTCGTGCTGCCCGGCTGACGCCCGCCCGGCCGCTGCCCGGCCCGCACCCCGGCCCGCACCCGGCCCTCCGGCACGGCGGGAGCGTCGAACACGGATTCCATCCGATCGGAACCAGCGAGTAGAGTGCGGATTTCCCCCTGCAACGTCCGATACCTCCCGTATCGCCTGGAACGAACTGGTGGCCGCATGACAGTCCGGACCCGTCCCGCGCTCTGGTGGCGCATGGGCATCGTGCTCTCGGCGGGCCTCGGCCTGATCCTCGGAACCGCGCCGCTGGTCTACTTCACCGTGCAGAGCAACGTGATCGTGTTCGGCTACTTCATCGGCGCGGTCTACTGGATGCTCAAGCGCGACACCGTGGACGCGCCCGCGCCCCGGCTGCGCGGCGCCGCCACGCTGTACATCCTGATCACCGGCCTGGTCTCGCACGTCCTGCTCCAACACGGCGCCAACCCGCTGCCCGGCCTGGTCAGCGGGCCGGACAAGCTGGCGCACTGGTCCTCGTTCTTCCTGCACTACGTGACGCCGGTGATGGTGATCGCCGACTGGCTGGTGCTCAGGCCGCGCAACGCCGCCGCCTGGAAGGACATCCCGCTCTGGCTGGCCTTCCCGCTCGGCTACGCGGCGATCGTGCTCGCCCGCAACGCCCTGTTCGACGACTACCCGCTGCCCTACCCGTACTTCTTCTTCGACCCGACCACCAAGGGCTACGGCTACGTCTGGGGCCAGATCGCCCTGCTGACCGTCGAGTTCGTGGTGCTCGCCGCGCTCGTCGTCGGACTGGACCGGCTCGGGACGCGGATCGCGGGCAGGCTGCGGCCGGCGGCGCAGACCTCCTGACCCCGACGGACCGCCGCGGCGGCCGGCCTCGGATCCGCCGACCTCGGATCCGCCCGGCGCGGATCCGGTCCGGCCGTACCCGCCGGTACCCGTCCGCGCCCGGCCTCAGGCGGCGGGGGCGTCCTCGGGGAAGGCCGCGTCGAACCCGGCCCGGTGCGCCTTCCAGAACGCCACCGCGTGGTCCACGAAGACCCGGCGCCGCTGCTCCCGCACGCTCAGGTCGTGGATGTACGCCTTCACCGTCTTGCCCTCCGCGGCGGCGGCCTCGCGGATCGCGGCGAGCTCGTGCTCCGTGTACTCGATGGTGAGCGCAGGCATGCCGCCGGTGCTACTGGAGCGCAGGGCAGTCGGGGCCGCGGACGGCGGATTTCCGCCCGCGGTCGGAACGGCCGCTGTCGGGACCTCGCGGGACCGTTCCGCCGCCTCCGGCAGTAGGCGCTACATCGGCTCCACCGCCCGCAGTTCGCCGTCCAGCTCCAGCCACCGGGTGAGCCCCAGGCCGCGCAGGAACGCCACGTCGTGGCTGGCCACGATCAGCGCGCCCTGGTACGCGGCCAGCGCCTGGGTGAGCTGGCGGGCACTGGCGAGGTCCAGGTTGTTGGTCGGCTCGTCGAGCAGCAGCAGCTGCGGCGGCGGGTCGGCCAGCAGCAGGGCGGCCAGCGTCGCGCGGAACCGCTCGCCGCCGGAGAGGGTGGCGGCGGGCTGGTCGGCCCGGGCGCCGCGGAACAGGAAGCGGGCGAGCCGGGCGCGGACCGCGTTGTCCCCGGCGGCGGGGGCGAACAGCTTGACGTTCTCCACGACGGAGCGCTCGTCGTCCAGCAGATCGAGCCGCTGCGGGAGGTGCCGCAGCGGCACCGGCGTGATCACCTCCCCCGCCAGCGGGGCGAGTTCGCCCGCGATGGTGCGCAGCAGGGTGGTCTTGCCCGCGCCGTTGCGGCCGACCAGGGCGATCCGCTCGGGCCCGCGCAGGTCGAGGTCGGCGGTGGTGCCGTAGGGCAGCCGGACCTTGTCCAGGGTGAGCACGGTGCGCCCGGCCGGGACGGCGGTGCGTGGCAGGTCGATCCGGATCTCGGCGTCGTCCCGGACGGCCTCCTCGGCCGCGCTGACCCGCGCCCTGGCCTCCTCCAGGCGCTCGGTGTGCATGCCCTGGAGACGGCCGGCCGTCTCCTGGCCCTTGCGCTTGAGCATCCCGGCGAAGATGTGCGGGTCGTTCCGGGTGACCGAGCGCTTCTTGCCGTACGCGGCACTGCGGTCCAGCCGGATCCGGGCCTCGGCCAAGTCCCGTTTCTGGCGCTGGACGTCGGCCTCGGCGTTGCGCAGCACCCGCTCGGCCGTCTCCTGCTGGGCCGCGAGGGTGCGTTCGTACTCCTCGAAGTTGCCGCCGTACCAGGTGACTTCGCCGTCCCTCAGGTCGGCTATCTGGTCGACGTGCCGGAGCAGTTCGCGGTCGTGGCTGACGATCAGCAGCACGCCGTTCCAGCCGGCCACCGTCTCGTAGAGCCGCTCGCGGGCGGCCCGGTCGAGGTTGTTGGTGGGCTCGTCGAGCAGCAGGACGTCGGGGCGGGCCATCAGCAGGGCGGCCAGCCGCAGCAGCACCGCCTCGCCGCCGGAGAGTTCGCCGGTGGTGCGGTCGAGGCCGAGGCGGCGCAGGCCGAGCCGGTCGAGGGTGGCGCGTGCGCGCTCCTCGACGTCCCAGTCGTCGCCGATCGCGTCGAAGTGGCGCTGGTCGGTGTCGCCGGACTCGATGGCGTGCAGGGCCTCGCGGGTGGCGCGGATGCCGAGCGCCTCGTCCACCCGCAGGGTGGTGTCGAGCGTCAGCCCCTGTGGCAGGTAGCCGAGTTCGCCGTCGATCCGGACGGTGCCGCCGGTCGGGGTGAGTTCGCCGGCGATCAGTCGCATCAGGGTGGACTTGCCCGCGCCGTTGAGCCCGATCAGGCCGGTGCGGCCGGGGCCGACGGCGAGGTGGAAGCCGTCCAGGACGGGCTTGCCGTCGGGCCACTCGAACGAGAGCTCGGTGCAGAGGACGGCGGTGGTGGTGGGTTGGTGTGCCATACAGGCCTCCCGGGGTGGTTGCCGAAGGGGTGGTGAGCAACACGGGGAGACACCGCGGGGTGCGGAACCGGGGACGGCCGGAAGGGGATGAGAGGTGGCGTCACGCAGAGGAGCGCCACGGGCCGTGACTGAGGTCGCACACTCGCGCACCGCGCGACGGCAGCAGGGCCTGCGCGGCGGGGGCGGTGTCCCGGGACCTCAGTAGAGCAACGGCCTTCTCCTTGTCTGGCTGATGACCCGGACCACGGTAGGCAGCCGCTGCGCCCCCCGCAACCGATTTACCGGCCCCCGCCCGACGGAGGCCCGGTGCCGATCCCGTGCCGATCCGGTGGCAGCTTCGTCCCGGTCCGGTGACGGCTTCGTCCCGGTCCGGTGACGGCTCCGTCCCGGCCAGGGGCGGATGTCGGGAGTTCCCAGGCCTCATGGCAGACTCCTCACCTGCCATGCCTGCGGCCGAGTGGGGCCGCACCCGGGGAACGGGCCGCATGGCGGTAGTCCAACAGGGGGATTTGAACTCATGTCACCGATATCCCGGCCGGGCCGTGCCGTCCTGGGCGCCTCCGTCGTCGCGCTGACCATGGTGGTCGCCACCGCGTGCGGCCCCGACAACGCCGACCCGGCCGCCACCGCGGCTCCCAGCGCCGCCGCCAGCGTCCCCGGCAAGCCGGGCGCGGCCCCGATCAAGCTTCCGACGCTCGAGGAGCTGAAGACCTGGAAGCTCGACGACTGGGACAAGTGGGCCCAGGCGAACGTCATCACCCCGGCGGTCAAGGGCTACTGGACCCTGCAGAAGCTGCTGGAGGCCAAGCCGAAGCCGCTGCCGGCGCCCGCCCCGGACGCGACCCAGCCGCCCGCGCAGCCCACCGGCGCCGCTCCGGCCACCAGCGCGCCCGCCCCGGCCCAGCCGACCGCCCAGCCCACCGCGGCCCAGCCCGGCGGCGGCGCGGACCAGTTGCCCGCCATGGTCCCGGCCAAGCCCGTCGCGCACCCGTTCCCGAAGAACATGCACGTCAACGGCAAGATCTTCTTCAAGGACGGCAACGAGGACTACGTGTGCTCCGGCACCGTCGTCTCCGACCCGGCCAACCCGGGCAAGAGCAACCTGGTGTGGACCGCCAGCCACTGCCTGCACGGCGGCAAGGGCAACAAGTACTACACCGACATCACCTTCGCCCCGGCCTTCAACAGCAACGGCGTGCTGAGCAACGGCAACAAGCAGGCCAAGCTGGAGGACGCCGAACCGTACGGCGAGTGGACCGCGACCTCCGGGATGGTCTCGCCGCAGTGGACCGCCGAGGCCGACCCGGAGAAGGGCGGCCCGTGGAGCCAGTACGACTTCGGCATCATCAAGGTCACCAACCCCACCCCGGGCGGCAAGTCGCTGGAGGAGACCGTCGGCGGCTCCGTCCCGCTCTGGTTCAACGCCCCGCGTGACCAGGTCGGCGCCGTCAGCAACTACGGCTTCCCGGAGGGCAAGCCCTTCGACGGCGTGGAGCTGGAGCACTGCGACGGTGGCAAGCCGTCCAAGAAGACCGGCGACCCGAGCCGCCCGGCGATGCTGCTGATCGGCTGCAACATGACCGGCGGCAGCAGCGGCGGCGGCTGGTTCACGACCAAGGACGGCAAGCCGGCCCTGGTCAGCGACACCTCCATCGGCAACGGCGCGAACACCTACGAGGCCGGTCCGTACCTGGAGGACGTGGCCCAGCACATGTTCGAGTACTTCTCGAAGAAGGCCAAGTGATCCACCGGTGATCCGGTAGTCCGGCGATCCGGGGGCCGCGGCCGAGCCAGCCGCGGCCCCCGGCTCTTCCGCGCCCGCTCGCCCCGTTTTTCCGCTGCCCGGGCCGCTCCTCCTACAATCGGCCCCATCATGAGCGCGACACTCGTAGTCAAGGACCTCAGCGCCGGCCACGGCGAACGCACCCTCTTCTCCGGCCTGGACCTGGTCATCGCCCCCGGCGACGTGATCGGCCTGGTCGGCGTGAACGGCGCCGGCAAGTCGACCCTGCTGCGGCTGCTGGCCGGCCTGGACACCCCCGAGGGCGGCTCGCTGCGGCTGAGCCCGGCCGGCGCCAACGTCGGCCACCTGCCGCAGGAGCCGGAGCGGCGCGAGGGCGAGTCGGTGCGCGACTTCCTCGCCCGCCGCACCGGTGTGGCAGCCGCCCAGGCCGCGCTGGACGAGGCCACCGAGGGCCTGGTCGAGGGCCGGCCGGGCGCCGACGACGCGTACGCGGCGGGCCTGGACCGCTGGCTGGACCTCGGCGGCGCCGACCTGGAGGAGCGCGCCGAGGAGGTCGCCGACTCGCTCGGGCTGAAGGTCTCGCTGGACCTGCCGATGACCGCCCTGTCCGGCGGCCAGGCCGCGCGGGCCGGCCTCGCCTCGCTGCTGCTCTCCCGCTACGACGTCTTCCTGCTCGACGAGCCCACCAACGACCTCGACCTGGACGGCCTGGAGCGGCTGGAGTCCTTCGTCAAGGGCCTGCGCGCGGGCACCGTGCTGATCAGCCACGACCGCGAGTTCCTGGCCCGCACCGTGACCAAGGTGCTGGAGCTGGACCTGCACCAGCAGCAGGTCAACCTGTACGGCGGCGGCTACGAGGCGTACCTGGAGGAGCGGGCGGTGGCCCGTCGGCACGCCCGCGAGGAGTACGACGAGTACGCCGACACCAAGGCCGGGCTGGAGGCCCGGGCGCGGATGCAGCGCGGCTGGATGGAGCACGGGGTGCGCAACGCCCGTCGCAAGTCCTCCGACAACGACAAGATCGGGCGTGCGGTGCGCGCCGAGTCCACCGAGAAGCAGGCCTCCAAGGCCCGGCAGACCCAGCGGATGATCGAGCGGCTGGACGTGGTCGAGGAGCCGCGCAAGGAGTGGGAGCTGCGGATGGAGATCGCCACCGCGCCGCGCTCCGGCTCGGTGGTCGCCACCCTGCGCGGGGCGAGCGCCCGGCGCGGCGACTTCGCCTTCGGCCCGGTGGACCTCCAGATCGACTGGGCCGACCGGGTCGCCATCACCGGCGCCAACGGCGCGGGCAAGTCCATGCTGCTGGCCGCCCTGCTCGGCCGGCTGGAGCTGGACGGCGGCAGCGCCTCGCTGGGCTCCGGCGTGGTGGTCGGCGAGGTGGACCAGGCGCGCGGGCTGTTCCTCGGCGGGGAGCCGCTGGCGGACGCCTTCGCCGCCGCCGTACCGGAGCTCTCGCCGGAGGAGGTGCGCACCCTGCTGGCCAAGTTCGGTCTCAAGGCGGTGCACGTCATGCGTCCGGCCGCCACCCTCTCCCCCGGCGAGCGCACCCGGGCCGCGCTGGCGCTGCTCCAGGCCCGCGGGGTCAACCTGCTGGTGCTGGACGAGCCCACCAACCACCTGGACCTGCCCGCGATCGAGCAGCTGGAGTCCGCGCTCGCCTCGTACACCGGCACCCTGCTGCTGGTCACCCACGACCGCCGGATGCTGGACACGGTGACGGTGAACCGGCGGATCGAGGTCAGGGACGGTCGGGTGCACGAGCTCTGAGCCGCCGCTGACCGGCGATTGGTCTCTACCTCTTCCCGGAGGGGCCGTCATGTGCTGTGCTGTCCGCCATGGTTGACAGCACAGACAGCGCCGTGGCGGGGACGTCCCACCCGACCGTCCCGCTCACGCCCATGACGGTGCCCGCCCACGAGGCCGAGGCCCGCAGCAGGACCTTCCACCAGGTGATGGCCCAGCGCCGGACCGTCCGCGACTACTCCACCCGCCCGATCCCGGACGGGGTGATCGAGTGGGCGGTCCGGACCGCGGGCACCGCGCCCAGCGGCGCACACGTCCAGCCCTGGCGGTTCGTGGTGATCACCGACCCGGAGCGCAAGCGGCGGCTGCGCGAGGCGGCCGAGGCCGAGGAGCGCGAGTTCTACGGCCACCGGGCCTCGGCGGAGTGGCTGGCCGCGCTCGCCCCGATCGGCACCGACTGGCGCAAGCCGTTCCTGGAGGACGCGCCGGCCGTGATCGTGGTGTTCGAGGTGCACAAGGGCCCCGACTCGCCGCGCCCGTACTACACCAAGGAGTCGGTGGGGATCGCGGTCGGACTGCTGCTGGCCACCCTGCACCAGGCCGGACTGGCCACGCTGACCCACACCCCGAGCCCGATGAGGTTCCTCAACGAGGTGTGCGACCGCCCGGCCGAGGAGCGCGCGGCGTACGTGATCCCGGTCGGCTACCCGGCCGAGGGGGCGCGCGTGCCGGATCTGCGGCGCAAGGAGCTCGACGAGGTGATGGTCCGGCTCTGACGCGCCGGGGCACGGCCGGACGCGCCCGCCACCGGGGGGACTCGCATGGTGACAGGTCCCGGCCAAGGACATAATCGCCGCCATGAGCCGAGCACAGCCACGGTCCTGTGGCCTCGCCCCGCCGGCCGTGGCGGTGACCGCCGGGCGGCCGCCGGAACGGCTGCGGCTGCCCGGCGGCCTCTGGCTGCGGCGCCGCCGCAGCACCCACGCGGAAGCGCTGAACCGGGCCGTCCGCGCCAACCTGGACCACCTGCGGCCCTGGATGGAGTGGGCGGCCGAGGCCCCGTCCCGGGCCCGGACCGCCGAGCTGACCCGGGCCGGCGCGGCCGCCTGGGAGGCCGGCACCGACTTCATGTACCTGGCCGGGCTGGACGCCGAACCCGGCGGCGTGATCGGCGCCTTCGGCCTGCACGGGCGGATCGGCCCGGGTGCGCTGGAGATCGGCTACTGGGTCGCCACCGGGCACGTCGGCCGCGGCATCGCCACCGCCGCGGCCGGGGCGCTGACCGAGGCCGCGCTGGCGCTGCCCGGGATCACCCGGGTGGAGATCCACTGCGACCAGGCGAACGGCGCCAGCGCGGCCGTCCCGCGCAAGCTCGGCTACCGGCTGGACCGGATCGCCGAGGCCGCCGTCCGGGCTCCGGGCGAGACCGGGCGGCAGCTGGTGTGGGTGATGGAGCGCCGGGCGCGCTCCGAGCGCCGAAAGCCCTGAGAGCCCCGAACGCCGGCCCTCAGTAGCGCTCGCCGGTCGGGGCCGGCAGCGCGTCCAGCTCGGCCAGGTCCGCCGCCGAGAGCTCCACCCCGGCCGCCCCCACGTTGTCCACCAGGTAGCGCGGCGTCCGGGTGCCCGGGATCGGGAAGACGTACCGGCCCTGCGCCAGCACCCAGGCCAGCGCGACCTGCGCGGGAGTGGCGCCGATCCGCTCGGCGACCGCCCGCACCGTCCCGACCAGCTCCAGGTTGGCCTTCAGCGCGTCCTGCTGGAAGCGCGGCAGGCGACGGCGGAAGTCGTCGTCGGCCAGCTCGTCGAAGGAGCTGATGCCGCCGGTCAGGAAGCCCCGGCCGAGCGGCGAGAACGGCAGGAAGGCGATGCCCTGCTCCTCGGTGTACGGCAGCACCTCGGCCAGCGCGTCCCGGGTCCACAGCGACAGCTCGGACTGCACCGAGGCCACCGGGTGCACGGACTGCGCCCGCTTGATCTCCTCGACGGTCGCCTCGGAGAGGCCGATGCTCCGGGCCTTGCCCGCCGCGACGACCTCGGCGAAGGCGCCCCAGGTCTCCTCGATCGGGACCTCCGGGTCGACCCGGTGCAGCTGGTACAGGTCGACGTGGTCGGTGCCCAGCCGGCGCAGGCTCTCGTCGATCGAGCGGCGCACGTGCTCGGGCCGGCCGTTGCGCTCCTGCTGGCCCGCGCCGCCCGGCACGATGCCCGCCTTGGTGGCCAGGAAGGCGCGCTCCCGGTACGGGCCGGCCAGCGCGGCGCCGACCACCTCCTCGTTGGTGTAGGGGCCGTACATGTCGGCGGTGTCGATCAGGGAGACGCCGAGGTCGAGCGCCTGCCGGATCACCCGGACGGAGTTCTCGTCGTCCCGGCTCCCCATGTCGTAGGCCCAGGTCATGCCCATGCAGCCGAGGCCGATGACGCCGATCTCAGGTCCGCCGGTACCGAACGAGGCGTTGCGCATGGTGGTGCTCCCATCGTGGTTCGCGTGGTGGTGCGTGATCAACGCCTTCAGCATTCACCTTCGAGTGCACTCAAGGTCAAGCCCCTTCCGCCCGGCCCGCACGGAGGAGCGGTCGGGGAACCGGACCACGGTGGTCACCATCCTCCTGACGAGGGGTCACGCGTTCGACAGAACGATCCACGGGGGTGGACATGTCCCAGGGCGGAACTGCCGTCGGCATCCTGTTCGGCGCCATCGGACTGCTGGTCGTCGGCCTGGGGGTGGTCAAGCCGGTGCTCGGGGTGCGCCGGGCCCGGCTGCGGGTCCGGACCCTGGCCGAGGGGCTCCCGGCCGAGGCCCGCTGCCTGGAGACGTACACGACGCAGGAGCGGGTGGGCTCGGACTCGTCCCGCCGGCGCACCCGTACGGGACGGTCCCGCGACCGTCTGCACCGCCGACCCGAACTCCGGCCGCCTGTTCTGCCCGACCGGCGGTCTCCCCACCCCCAGCCTCCTCCACGTGCCGTGACGGGTCGCCAGGGCCGCTTCGACCATTCCTGAAGCGTGCCCCCGATGGGGCTTCCGGGACCGGGAAGTGCTTGACGTGCACAGCTGGTCTAGTCCAGTTTGATGTTCAGCACCCCGCCCCGCACCGGACCACCCCCAAGGCCGCCGCCCCGCCCCGTGCCTCCCCCCTCGCGGCGCGGGCGGCCACCATGTCCCGAGAGGCACCCCCATGCCCAGCGCGCCCCAGCACGCCTCCACGCGCCGCCGCCCCGCCCGTCGGACCGCCCTGCTGAGCCTCGCCGCCGCCACCGCGCTCGCCGCCGGCGGCCTGGCCGTCCTCGCCGGGAACGCCGGAGCCGCCGACGGCAACCTGCTCGCCGACGGCGGGCTGGAGAGCGGCGCGACCGGTTCCTGGAGCTGCTCCGCCGGCACCGGGAGTGTGGTCGACTCCGGTGCGCACAGCGGGACGTACGCACTCAAGGGGGCGGTCGGCGCGAGCGACACCGCGCAGTGCGGACAGACCGTCGGCGTCCGGCCCGGCACCGAGTACACGCTCAGCGCCTGGGTGCGGGGCCGGTACGTCTACCTAGGCGCCACCGGCAGCGGCGTCACCGACCCGGCCACCTGGACCGCCGGCGGCGCCGACTGGCAGCAGCTGTCAACGAGTTTCACCACCGGACCGGCCACCACCAGCGTCACGGTGTACCTGCACGGATGGTACGGGCAGGGCGGCTACCTCGCCGACGACATCGCGCTGACCGGCCCCGGCGGCGGCAACCCGTCGACGCCGCCGCCGAGTTCGATGACGCCGAGCCCGACCGGCTCGCCGACGGGCACCCCGCCCGGCACGCCCACCGGCGACCCGGCCACGCCGGGGCCGAGCGTCGCACTTCCGGTCGCCCCGTACATCGACATGGGCGCCTGGTCCACCCCCTCGATGCCCGGCCTGGCCGAGGCCGGCGGCCTCAAGGGCTACACCATGGGCTTCGTCACCGGCGTCGGCTGCAAGGCCAGTTGGTTCAACGCCTACGACCCGCGCACTGCCTGGGCCAAGGACCAGGTGGACGCGCTGCGCGCGGCCGGCGGCGACGTCAAGGTGTCCTTCGGCGGCGCCGCCGGCACCGAACTCGCCGCCGCCTGCGGCACGGTGGACGCGCTGTTCGCCGAGTACGACGCCGTGGTGAAGGCCTACGGCCTGCGCTACGTCGACTTCGACGTCGAGGGCGCGGCCATCGCCGACACCGCCGCCAACGAGCGCCGCTCCGCCGCGCTCGCCAAGCTCCAGCAGGCCCACCCCAGCCTCAAGGTGTCCCTCACCCTGCCCGCCCTGCCCGAGGGCCTGACCAGCGAGGGCGTCGCCGTCGTCAGGTCCGCCCGGGACGCCGGGGTGGCCGTCGACCTGGTCAACATCATGGCGATGGACTACTACCGGAGCGGGACCGACTACGGCGACGCCACCGTGCAGGCCGCCCAGTCGCTGTTCGGCCAGCTCAAGGCGCTCCACCCGGCGAGGACCGACACCCGGCTGTGGGCCATGGTCGGCGTCACCCCGATGATCGGCGAGAACGACGACCACCAGGTCTACAACCAGGCCGACGCCCAGCAGTTGCTGGCCTTCGCCCGGCAGAACCACCTCGGGATGCTCTCCTTCTGGGACGCCACCCGGGACGCCAACGCCTGCACCGGCGGCCCGCTGTCCGCGTGCACCGGCATCCCGCAGCAGCCGTACGAGTTCGCGAGGATCCTCGGCCAGTACGCGGGCTGATCCGCCGCCCACCGGCCCCGTCCACCGCCCGCCGCCCATCCCCACTGCCCATCCCCACCGCCCAACCCCACCGGTGGAAATTGGCATCTCATCGTCCCGGACCGTCGATTACAGTCCGTCCCACCTGTACGGCACGAGGGGGCGGACATGACGGTCCGGGACGACCACATCCAGTTGAGCACGACCACTCCGGCCTGCGACGAAGCAGCCGGCGCGGACGTCACCGCCGAGGAGCTCGCCGCCTTCAGCCGCACCCTCGGCCGGCTGCGCGCCCTCCCCGCCCACGACCGCACCCGGCTGCACGCCGAGCGGCAGCTCAGCTCCTTCGTCATGGAGAGCCGCAAGCGCCGCCGCCAGGAGGCCCGGCAGGCCCAGCGACAGGCCGACGCCGACCTGCTCGCCGCCACCGCGACCGGCCGCCGGACCCGCCGCGAGGACGCGCCGCTGGCCGCGGCGGACGGGCTCCCCGGGCCGGTCGGCGAGCTGCGGATCCCGCGCAAGTGCTACGTCTGCAAGCAGGCCTACCGCCAGGTCGACGGCTTCTACCACATGCTCTGCCCGGACTGCGCGGCCGACAACTCCGCCCGCCGCGCCCTCGGCACCGACCTGCGCGGGCGCCGGGCGCTGCTCACCGGCGGACGGGTCAAGATCGGCTTCCAGCTCGCCCTGATGATGCTGCGGGACGGCGCCGAGCTGACCGTCACCAGCCGCTTCCCGCAGGACACCGTCCGCCGCTTCCGGGCCGCCGAGGGCAGCGGGCAGTGGTGGGAGCGGCTCACCGTCGTCGGCATCGACCTCCGCGACCCGCGCCAAGTCATCGGCCTGACCGACCGGTTGCGTGCCGAGGGCCGCCCGCTCGACATCCTGGTCAACAACGCCGCGCAGACCCTGCGCCGCCCGCCCGAGTCGTACGCGTTGCTGGCCGCGGGCGAGCAGGACGCCCTGCCCGCCGCCGACCGCCGGGCGATCGGCCACGCCGCACCCGGGTTCCGTCCGGCCACCGGACTCGCCCGACTCCCCTCCGGCGCCGGGCCCTTGCCGGACCTCACCGACGAGGCCGGACTGCTGCCCGACCTCGCCCCCGCCAACTCCTGGTCCGCCACGCTCGGTTCGCTCGACCCGGCGGAGGTCCTGGAGACCCAGCTGGTCAACGCGCTGGCCCCGGCCCTGCTCTGCGACCGGCTACTGCCCCTGCTGCTGGCCTCACCGCACCCCGCCCGCTACATCGTCAACGTCACGGCGGTGGAGGGCCGGTTCGCCGTCCGCAACAAGACCGCCCGCCACCCGCACACGAACATGGCGAAGGCCGCGCTCAACATGCTCACCCGCACCAGCGCGGCCCAACTCGCCGACCAGGGCGTGCACATGTGCGCCGTCGACACCGGGTGGATCACGGACGAGAACCCGGCGCCGAAGAAGGCCAGGATCGCCGCCCACGGGTTCCGCACCCCGCTCGACATCGTGGACGGCGCGGCCCGGATCTACGACCCGATCGTCCGCGGCGAGGCCGGGGACCCGGTGTCGGGGGTGTTCCTCAAGGACTACCGGGTGGCGGAGTGGTGACGCCCGGGCGCGCCGGCGCGGCGGCGGCTCAGGTGTCGTAGCAGCCGCACCAGGGGGCGTCGAAGCCGAGGCCGTCGGGGTACAGCTCGAAGTGGACGCGCTCGTCCTCGTCGTCCTCGTCGTCCTCGCCTTCTTCGTCCTCCTCATAGTCCTCGCGGACCAGGCCGAACAGCTCGCCGTCGACGTGCACAGCGAACGGGGCGATCGCGATGTCCCGGTACTCCCGGCCGGGCAGGGCGTCGAGCCCCTCCGCCAGCAGGCGCTTGGCCTCCGCCGCGTCGCCGGCGGAGCGGATCCGCGAGTCGAGGTGTCGGCCGGCGGCGTCGAATCGGTGCAGGACGGCGTAGTACCGGCCGACCCCGAGGCAGACGGCCGAGGCGAAGAACTGGCCGCCCTGCCAGCAGCCGATGGTGTTGGTGCGGTAGTCGGGCCGGTGGCTGATGGGGATGACGTCGGGAACGTTCACGGTCGCACCGTACGGGCGGCCTGTGACAGTGGCCGACTCAGCGCCCGGTGGGGAGGTTGGCCCCGCCTGTGCAGTCGAACACCACCCCGGTGACGAAGCTGTTGGCGGCCAGCATGTGGATCGCCCGGGCGACGTCCTCCGCGCGGCCCACCCGGCCGACCGGGGTGGTGGCGGCGAGGCCCTCGAACAGCGCGGCCCGCTGCTCGGCGGGGACGCGGTCCCACCACGGGGTGTCGATCACGCCGGGCGAGACGGCGTTGACCCGCAGCGGGGCGAGCTCGACGGCCAGCGGCGGGACCATCGCCTCCAGCGCGCCGTTGATGGCGGCCAGTCCGGCGGTGCCCGGGATGGCTGCGCGGGCCGAGGCGGCGGTGATCAGGGTGACCGAGCCGTCCTCGCGCAGGTGCGGCAGCGCCGCCTGGAGGACGCGCACCTGCGGCCAGAACTTGGCGTCGAAGCCGGTCGCCAGCTCGGCCAGGTCCAGCCCGGCGAACGGCCCGGCGCCGGCCGCGCCGCTGACCGCGACGACCAGGTGGTCCACGGTGCCGGCCCCGGCGAAGAACTCGGCGAGGGCGGCCGGGTCCGCCGCGTCCAGGCGGCGACCGGTGCTCCGTCCGCCGATCCGGGCGACGGCGGCGGCCAGCCGGTCGCGGTCGCGGCCGGTGACCACGACCTCGGCGCCGTCCGCGGCGAAGGCGGTGGCCGCCGCCTCGCCGATGCCCGAGCTGCCGCCCATCACGACGACGCGCTGTCCGGCGAAGGGGTTTGACGCAGTGCTCATGGTGGGGCCTTCCGACTTGTCGAGACCGATGGTTCCGGCAATGATGCTTGTCGAGACTGCTAGTCTTGTCAAGTGACGGCAGGAGGAGAGGGAACACGATGAGCGAGAGCGCCGACGCCACCGAGAGCGCCGAGAGCGCCGAGGCCTCCCCGGCCGTACGCCCGCACACCGGGCGCCGCCGCAACGAGGCCGCCCGCCGGGCGATCCTCGACGCCGCACTGCGCCTGCTCGCCGAGTCCGACGGCACGCCCGTCACCATCGACGCCATCGCCCGCACGGCCGGCGTCGGCAAGCAGACCGTCTACCGCTGGTGGCCCTCCAAGGGCGCCGTCCTGCTCGACGCCCTCACCGACCGCGCCGACCAGGACGTCCACGGCCCCGACACCGGCGACCTCCGCACCGACCTGCGCGCCTTCATCACCACCACCTTCGAGGCGGCCCAGCGCGAGACCACCGCCTCCGCCCTGCGCACCGTCACCCGCGAGGCCGCCCGCGACCCGCACCTCGCCGAACTGATGCGGACCTTCACCGCCGCCCGCCGCACCGCCCTGCGCGACCTCCTCGCCAAGGCACGCGACCGCGGCGAACTGGCCGGGACCACCGACCTGGACCTCATCGCCGACCAGGTCTACGGGGTGTTCTGGTACCGCTTCCTGCTCGGCCACGGCCCCCTGGACGCCGACACCGCCGCACGCCTCGCCGACTCCCTCATCCCCTGACCCGCAACCCCGCCCGAACCCGAAGAAAGCCTTCTTCACCCTCGCCGACTACTACGGCACCCACTGTCCCCGCCGTTGCGCAGGAAGTCGGCCCGCCCGACTTCCTGCGCAGCGGGCCGCCAGGCACCAGTCGTAGAGGTCGCAGGGGCCGCAGCGCGAGTGCGCGGCCAGAAGAAATATGTCGACCGATCCACATACTCGAAGACCAGCCCAGCACAGGCATCCGGCCCAGCCGACTTCTCGCGCCACACAGCAGGATCAGCCACAGAATATGACGGTCGGTCTACATAGCCCCCACCCCACGCACTACCGGGCGCACAGAAAGTCGGCCCGGCCGACTTCTCACTCAGAAGGCCAACATAAGACCAGCAGAAATAGACTAACCGGTCTACATATTCACTCGGGACGCGGCCAACGCAGAAGCCGAACAGGCCGGCCGCACCGCACCTGGCCGGAGAGCGCCAGTAGGCGGGCGGCGATGCTGCGCGCAGGAAGTCGGGCCGGCCGACTTCCTGCGCCGCGAACCCGCAAGGCGCCAGACCCGCAAGCCGGCCACGCAGCCCAACAAGAACACGAGGCCCGCTACATACGCTGGGATCAGGCCACGCAGAAAGGCGCCCGGCCGACTTCTCGCGCCGCACAGCAGGATCGGCCCCAGAATATGACGGTCGGTCTACCTAGCCCCCCACTCACGCACCTCCCGGCGCACAGAAAGTCGGCCCGGCCGACTTCTCACGCAGAAACCAATGCAGGGCACCAAGAAATAGGCCAACCGGTCTACATATTCGCTTCGGGATGCGACCACCGCAGAAGTCGAACATGCCAGACCTCGCAGGGAGACGGGCGGCAATGCCGCGGCGCAGGAAGTCGGGCCGGCCGACTTCCTGCGCAGTGAAATGCCGGGCGGCGGCCACCAAGGTACGTGCACGGCCCGGCGGAACATGGCGTCCGATCTACACGCGCTGGGGGCAAGCCGCAGCGCTGGGATTTCAAATTGGTCGGCCTCTCGCGCGGCGCTAATCAGCGCCGGGCGTCGAATATGACGGCCGGTCTACATATAGCGCCCAGGCCCGCTCGACAGTGCGCCCAGGCCCGCTCGGCAGTGCGCACAGGAAGTCGGGCGGGCCGACTTCCTGCGCAGGGTTCAGGGTGCAGGGTGAAGGGTGAAGGGGCAGCAGGCGGAAATGCGGCCTGGTCGAGAAGTCGGACGGGCCGACTTCTCGCGCTGTGTCTCGGGGAGGAGGGGAGAGATGGGACGGGCTCATGCGGGGGCTGGGCTTCGGCGGCGGCGGTGGTAGGCCCAGGCCAGGGCGAGGGTGATCGGGCCCCAGAGCATTGCCGTCGAGGTGCAGATCCGGCCCAGGGCCAGCCACCAGCCGTTGCTGAAACCGACCTCTTCGAACAGGCCCAGCCAGGCGAGGGGCATGCCGTCGAAGAGGACCACCAGGACCAACCCGCCCAGCACGGCCGGGACGACCGCCGCGAGTGGCGGCACCCGGCGGCCCCGCAGCACCGGCACCCAGCGCGGGAACACCTCGCCCCACCCGCTGACCAGCCCGAGGGTCAGGATCGTCAACGCCTCGGTGACCACGCTCAGGCCGATCACGTACGGGGTGGACCACCAGACGTAGGCCGGGGCGGCCGGGTCGACGGTGCCCATCCGGAAGTCGAACGCGAACGGCAGTCGCCACAGGCAGTGCGGCAGCACGATGAACGGGAGGGCCTTGGCCAGTCGCAGGGCCCACCGGGGAACGGGGCGTTCGGTGTCGCCCACCGGGATGTTCTTCAGCATGGATCCACCGTCCCGGACACCACACCCGCCCCACGTCCACCGCAAGGCCCCTTCGCCTCCCCCACGCGAGCCAACCGGCCGTCAGCACAAAGGTCGAGACGGGCCGTCAGGCCCGGAGCTCCAGGCCGACGGAGCCTTCAGCAGACCGAGGCGGTACACCCAAGAGGTGCGGTGCGTGTGCGGCGCGTGTGCGGCGCCAGGCTGGTCGCCGTGCTCCTCCGACGTGACGCGATCCGCCCCCGCCCGTCCGGCTGAGGGCGGAAGGCCCTTCGCGCCGGAACTCACCTGGACGGCGTGACCGGGGCCCGCATGCCGAGCCACTGCTCGGCGCCCCAGGCCTCGAACCGCTCCACCTCGGTGAATCCCAGCTTCGCCGCGAGGCGCAGCGAACCGGTGTTGGCGGTCTGGGTGGTGAGCACCACGGGCTCGCCGGGCAGGACGCCGTCGAACCAGCCGAGCGCCGCCGCGCACGCCTCGGCGGCGTACCCGGATCCCCACGCCCACGGCAGGAAGAGGTAGCCGAGATCGGCCTTCCCCGCGGCAGCCGGACGGCGGTGTCCGGTCGCCCTCCTGAGCAGGATCCGGCCGATCATCGCCCCGTCGAGATCGACGACGAAGCTCCCGGGCCACCGCCCGGGCGCCTCGGGCATCTCGCGCTCGAGCTCGTCACGCGGGCGGGGACCGCCGAGGTAGGTGTGCACCTCCGGCGAGGCGAGCAGTTCGATGAACGCCTCGCGGTCCCTCGCCTCGGGCTCACGGAGCACGAGCCGCTCGGTCCTGATCGGCTCCGGCGGCCACGCCGCCACTCCTAGATCCTCCATCCGGGCAAGCTAACAGATGGTCATACCAGCCGAACGGGGAACGGACGACGGCCGCCTACCCGGGGCGGGCCAAGCGGCGGTACCACCAGAACTCCGTGCGCCGGCTTCGCCGATGGGCGAACGGGTCCGGCAGGGTACGGCGCAGGAAGGCGGCGTCCAGCGGCCGGAGCACCCGGAGGAGCTCGGCGCGGGGCCGGTCCGGCAGCCTGGTCAGGACCTCCTCCAGCACGTCGCGCGCGTGCCGGACGTCGACGAAGGAGCAGCTGTGGCAGGAGCACGCGGAGTCCTGCGGGTAGAGCGGGCGCCGGCCCGGCGGGTGGAGGAACTCCCGGTAGCGCCGGAGGGCTCGCTCGGTGCCGCCGGGATGGATGAGGTAGCTGCCGCCCTGGTGCTCGGCGCGGAGCACAGCCAGGCTCGCCGTGGCGGAGAGCCCGTGGATACGGGCGGGCGGGGCTGGTCCCCAGACACGGGGAACCGCTCGTTCGGCGCGTAGCTCACGTGGCCGCTCACGCGGCAGCCGATCACGCGGCATCGGCCTTTCGACATGTGGTCACGGCAGCCATCGTGCCAGCCCCGACCGGGCGGCCGGCACCGCACTCGGTTACGGGAAGCCCCGGTCCCGGCCGGCTTCACTCGGGCCGAGGCGCCCGCAGCCGACGGGGGCGTGCGCGGTCAGTCGTAGATCCCGAGATGCAGGATGGTGGCCCGGTCGTCGGTGACCAACAGCATGTTGCACCGCCCTACGAAACCCCTGCGCGGGTCGCTGACGTCGCCGGAGCAGCGGACGGGGCCCAGGTGCGCCTCGATGAGGTCGGCGATGCCGTCGGCGACTTCGCCTGCCCGCCGGATCCCAGCGGGGGTGCGCAGGTCGGGGTCCGAGTACCTCACCGCGGGCTGCATGAACCCTCTGGTCACCGCCCCGCGGAAGACGCCCCGCCAGGCCCGTGGTGACACGAGCGGGCCGACGAACGCCTGGTGTCCTCTGCCCCCACCGCGTACACGGCCTGGGCGAGACCCCTCATCCGGTCGAGGCCGGATGCCGTCCCAGCCGCCGGGACCACGGAGAACAGCTCGATGGACGCCACGTGGTGGCAGTCGTCGAGCAGATCCTGGAGCGGTTCGGCTGCGGCCGCCACCGCGTCCGCAGCGTCGAGCGGGTTCAGCACGGGTGTCCCCCGGCTCCTTCGTACGGTTCTGCGCTTCGGCCTCGGTGTGGCGGCTGAGCACGTTCATGCTGCGAGGTTGGCGAGAGCCGGGCCCTGTTCAGAGGGCGGCTTCGTGCTCTCGTCACGGACGCCGGATCGGGCCTCCTGGCCGGTGGCGCCGGCTGTGACCGTGAGGTGCTCTCGAACGTCGGCCCGGACGAGAAGCTCGGACACCACTCAGAGGGCACGCCGCTCGGCGGGCGTGGCCAGCAGGCAGACGTAGGAGCGGGTATTCCGCTCGGGGTTGGGCTGTTCGAGCCTGGTGGTGACGGTGAACCCGGCCTCTTCGAGGAGTTCGACGAGCCGCCCGGCCGGCACGAGGTACGAGGCGTACGACACCGGATGGCCGTACGCCTGGGCAGGGCGCAGCAGTTGGGGCTCGCCGACGTGGCCGCCGAGGAGGAGGTGGCCGCCGGGCGCGAGGACGCGGTGGAACTCGGCGAACAGCGAGGGCAGTCGCTCAACCGGGGTGTGGTGGACGGAGTACCAGGCGAGGATGCCGCCGAGGGCGCCGTCGGGGAGGTCGAGGGCGGCCATCGAGCCCTGCACGAAGCGCAGTCGGGGGTGGGCGCGGCGGGCCAGCGCGACCATCTCGCCGGACACGTCCACCCCGAAGGCCGACAGCCCCAGGCCGCACAGGTACGCCGTCACCCGCCCCGGCCCGCACCCGAGGTCGGCGACCTCTCCGGCGCCCGACTCCCGCACCAGCTCCGCGAACGCGGCGAGCATCGCCCGGGAGACGGGGTCCATTCCCTCGGGCGGGACGACGAGGCGGACGTAGTCGGCGGCGACGGTGTCGTACGACTCCCGGACGGCGGCGAGGTGCGCGGGCTCGGTCACCGTTCCAGTGTGGCAGCCTTGGCGGCGCGCTCGGCGAAGACCTTCTCCCGCCGGTCGGCGGCCTGCTTCAGCATCCGCTTGCGGTCGCGGGCGGAGAGGCGGTCGATGTAGAGCCCGCCGTTCAGGTGGTCGGTCTCGTGCTGGAGGCAGCGGGCGAAGTAGCCTGTGCCCTCGATGGTGACGGGCTCGCCGTGCTGGTTGACGCCGCGCACCACCGTACGGGCCGGGCGGGCGAGCCTGGTGTTGGCACCGGGGACTGAGAGGCAGCCCTCGACCTCCTCGATCAGCGCGCGGCCGGGCTCCTGCTCCTCGACCACCGGGTTGAGGATGTGCCCGGTGTGCCGGACACCGTCGTCGTCGGGGCAGTCGTAGACGAACAGGCGCAGGTCGACGTCCACCTGGTTGGCGGCGAGGCCGCAGCCGTCGGCGACGTGCATGGTGACGAACATGTCGTCGATGAGCTGCGCCAGGCGCTCGCTGCCGAAGTCCTCCCCGGTGGCCGTACGGCAGGTGCGGCGCAGGATCTCCTCCCCCACCTCGGTGATCCGCAGGACGGTCGGACGCTCACGCAGCTCGGACACGGGCACTCCCTCGACGGACGATGGACTTGCTGTCGACTTTGCAAAGTAGCAGACTTTGCAAAGTGACCGAAGACCTCGCCAGAACCGGCTCCCTCCCCGAGCACGCCGTCCGCACCGCCCTGCTGGAGCTGCTCGCCGCGCAGGGCACCGTCACCTCCACCGAGGCCGCCGCCCGACTCGGCGTCAGCTCGGGCCTCTGCTCGTTCCACCTGCGGCAGCTGGCCCGCTACGGGCTGATCGAGGAGGCCCCGGCCGTCGACGGGCGGGCCCGGCCGTGGCGGCTGCCCAGGGCCCAACCTCCGGCGGCGGAGGAGGAGTTCGGGGAACTGGCGCGCGGCCTGGAGGACGAGAGCTACCAGCGCTGGCTCACCCGGCGCGCCGAGGCCCCGGCCGAGTGGCAGCAGGACGAGGCCTTCAGCGCCGTCGTCTACCTGACGCCCGGGGAACTGGCCGCCGTCGGCGAGGAGGTCCGCCGGATGCTGGCCCGCTACCGGGGCCGCGAGGCCGACCCGGCCACCCGGCCCGCCGGGGCCCGGCCGGTCGCCGCCGTCACCCGGCTCTTCCCGCTCCTCGACCGGTAGTCCGGGAGGTTCAGACGGTGCGCGTCCGCACCGCCCGTACCAGCGGCCCGACCGCCAGGCCCAGCGCCGCCCCCAGGGCGACGCCCTGTACCCCGTCCCAGACGTCCTGCACATCGCAGGCCCGGCCGATCGCCGGCACCGCGTAGTGCACCGCGGACACCGCGAACGGGAGCGCCGCCGCACCCAGCAGCGCCACCGCCGTCCGCCGCCGGGTGCCCGCCAGCGCGGCCGCGAAGCCCACCGGGGCGAAGGTCGCCAGCTTGAACTCGATGTCCCGGACGTGCAGCAGCTCGTACGGCGAACGCGGCCGGCCGCCCTCCACGGCGCAGTGCCGGACGGCGCCCTCCGTGAGCCGGAACGCCTCCGGCAGCAGCGTCGCCACGACCACCCCGCCGAGCCCGAGCAGCAGCACGAAGCCCACCGCCCAGTGGGCCCGCAGCAACCGCCCCACCGGCCGGTTCAACAGGGCCGCGGGCACCAGCGAGAGCAGCAGCCCGGGCCAGAACATCGGCATCCCGCCGAGCACCGCACTGATCACGACTCAAACGGACGCCCCGCACACCCGCCCGGTTCTCGTCCGGAGCGGGAAATCCGGGACGGATCCGCGGCGGGAAATCCGGGACGGATCCGCAGCGGGGAATCCGGGGCGGGTGAGACCGCCGGGCGGTCACCGCCCGGTCGGAGGCCGGACCGCCGAAGCGGTCCCGCAGGCTCAGTGCGGGATCGAGGAGATCAGCTCCTGCGCCCCCTGCCGCTTGAGCGCCAGCGCCACCGAGGTCCCCAGGTCCTCCGGGCTGAGCGCGCCCGCCCACTCGTGGGCGTCCAGCACCTGCTTGCCGTCCGGCGTGAAGACCCGGCCGCGCAGGGAGAGGCGGCCGTCCCGCTCGGCCCGGGCGTAGCCGGCGATCGGGCTGTTGCAGTGGCCCTGGAGCGCGTGCAGGAACATCCGCTCGGCCGCCGCCTCGCGCCAGGTGTCGTGGTGGCCGAGGGAGGTGACCGCCTCGATGGTCGCGGTGTCGCCCTCGCGGCACTGCAGGACGAGGATGCCGGCGCCGATCGGCGGGCACATCGCCTCGATGCCGAGCACCTCGGTGATCCGCGCCTGCTCGCCGATCCGCTCCAGGCCGGAGACGGCGAGCAGCAGCGCGTCGACGTCCCCGGCGTCCAGCTTGGCGAGCCGGCTGTTGGCGTTGCCGCGGATCGGGACGCACTCCAGGTGCGGGTGGGAGGCGGCGAGTTGGGCGACCCGGCGGACGGAGGAGGTGCCGATCCGGGTGCCGGGCGGGAGTGCGGCCAGCGGCAGGCCGCCGGGGTGGACGAGGGCGTCGCGGATGTCGTCGCGGCGCAGGTAGGCGGCGAAGACGGTGCCCGCCGGCAGCGGGCGGTCGGCTGGCACGTCCTTGAGGCAGTGGACGGCGACGTCGGCCTCCCCGGCGAGCAGCGCGGCGTCGACCTCCTTGGTGAACGCGCCCTTGCCGCCGAGCTGGGCGAGATCACCCGTCCAGCGGTCCCCCGAGGTGGTGACGGGCACCACCTCGGTGCGCAGGCCCGGGTGCAGGGCGGCGAGTTCGGTGCGGACCCGCTCGACCTGGGCGAGCGCCATGGGCGAGGAGCGGGAGACGATGCGGATCAGCTCAGCGGTGGCCATGGCGCGATGATAGGCGTCCTCACACCGGGGATTGAGCATGCATCAGTGCCATGACACGCGCGGCGGAGGTTTCCGCAAGCTCGGACAACACGGACGGCCGGTCGAGGGGTGCCGACCGGCCGTCCGAACCCGGCGCACGCGTGTCACTCGTTGTGCAGCACCTCGGCGATCGGCAGCCGGGCCGCCGACCGCGCCGGGACGAGCGCACCCAGGACGGCGGTCGCGACGCCCGCGAGGGCGAGGCCGGTGAGCAGCGGGGCGCTCCAGACGTCGAGCGTCTCCTCCGAGAAGACGATGATCCCGACGTTCTCCGCGATCAGCCGGTGGGCCAGCACCCCGACCGGGATGCCGACGACCCCGCTGACCACGCCCTGCCAGGCCACCGAGGTGACCGTCATCGCCACCACCTGCCGGGGCGTCATCCCGATGGACTTCAGCATGCCGAGGTCCCGGCGGCGCTCGCGGACGGTGAGCAGCAGGGTGTTGAAGACGCCCAGCGCGGCGACCACCGACAGCAGCACCGTGAAGACGGTGCAGAAGCCGATGACCGCGACGACCGGCCCGTCCGCGCTGTGCTCGACCACCGAGGGCGAGAGGCTCGGGTCGGCGGCCGAGACCGCCTTCCGGTACGCCTCGGCGTCGGCGCCCCCGGCGAGCCTCACGTCGTACTCGACCACGTGCGGGTCGTCGGTGAGCGCGGCCCTGGTCGCGTCGTTGGAGGCGAACGCCCGGGCGTTGCCCTGGGCCTCCTCGCCGACGACGGTGACGGTCAGCCGGCGGCCGTCCAGCTCCAGGGTGAGCCGGTCGCCGATCCGCAGGCCGTGCTGCTTGAGGAAGGACGGCCCGGCCTCGATCTCGTTCGGCCCCGTCGCCGCGCGCCCCCTGACCACGTCGAGCCGCTTGGGGTCGGCGATGTCGTCGCCGCCGTAGAAGGCGGCGAACGCGAGCTGGGTGTGGCCGACCAGCCCGACCTGGACCAGCCCCCGCGAGCTGACCCGCTCGGCGCCGGGGGCGGTCCGCAGCATCGCCGCGGTCCCGGCCGGGGTGAGCCTGGGCTCGATCGGGCTGCCCGAGAAGTGGGCGGTCCGGACGTTGACGTGGGTACGGCCGTCGCGGTGGTCCGTCGCCTTGGTCAGGGTGCTGCTCAGACCGGTCGTCACGGTCACGGTGACCACGCCGAGCACGATCGCCGCCATGGTCAGCGCGGTCCGGGCCGGGCGGGCGAAGGGCTGGCCGAGGCCCATGCTGACGGCGCGCGGCAGCCGGGTGCCGCTCAGCCACCGCTGGACCCTCAGCCCGCGCCCGGTGCGCGGCGCGCTGCCGGCCGAGATCGCCTCGGCGGCGGAGAGCCGGTGGGCGCGCGCGGCCGGGACCAGGGCGGCGAGCACGACCAGCACCGGGATGCCGGCCAGGGTGGCGGGCGGCAGCCAGCCGGCGGGCCTGATCACGGCGGTGCCGGTGACGATGCCGGAGAACGCGGATTCGAGAATCGGGTACGACGCCGCCCAGCCGGCCGCCGTACCGAGGACGGTGCCGACGACGGCGGGCACCGAGACCATGGTCAGGTAGACCGTGAGCACCTGGCGCGGGGTGAAGCCGATCGACTTCAGCACGCCGATGTGCCGGTAGCCGGAGACCACCGCGCCGCTCACCACGTTGCCGACGATCAGCGCGGAGACCACCAGGCCGAGCACGCCGAACACCGTCATCAGCGGCAGGTAGGCGTCGGCGCCCGCCGAGAAGGCCTGCTTGAGCACCAGGTACGACTGCGCGCTGACGACCGCGTCCCGGGGCAGGCCCTCGGTGGCCTCGGCCAGGGCGGCGGTGAGCCCCCGCTCGCCGTCGCCGCCGGCGTCGGCGAAGCGGTAGAGCATCTGCCGGCCGGTGGGGTGCAGGGCGGCCGCCTGCTCGGGGGTGACCCAGCCGCCGGCGCTCTGGCTCATGCTGGTGGCGAAGCCGACCATGGTGAGCTTCAGGCCCGTGCCGGTGGTGACCGACTGCCCCAGCAGCATGGTGGCGGCGCCCCCGAAGGGGTTGTTGACGACCACCTCGCCGGGTGCGGCGGCCCAGCGGCCGGACAGCAGTTCCACCCGGTCCACCGGCCCGGCCGGGTCGGCCCGGCCGACCAGGGTCAGCGGACCGGGCGGGCGGCCGGCCCAGTCGGTCGGGATGTCCACCACGGCCTGGTCGAACGGCCCGGCGGCGGCCTCGACGCCCGGCCGGTGGGCGGTGGCGGCCAGCTGCTCCGCCGAGGCCCTGGCCGGGTCGAAGGCCGCCACGACGTGCGCCCCGCGCTGGCCGCCGAAGGCCTCGTCGAAGGGGGCCCGGGCGGCGCTGATCACCGCCAGGGCTAGCAGCACGGTCGTGGTGGAGCAGAAGACGACCAGGCCGATCACCAGGGTCTGCACCCGGCGGCGCTTCACGGCCGCCCGGGAGGCGCGCCACACAGCACCGGTCATGCGCCCACCTCGCCGCACTCGGCGGGCGCTTCGCGCAACGCGCACCTCTCGACGGTTCGCTCTCCCCCAGCCTCCGGCCGGGGGTACCCCCACCGCTCGTTCACGACCGCGCCTCCAGCATCCGCTCGCGCGCCACGCGGCCGTCCGCCACCTCGACCAGCCGGCTGGCGCAGCGGGTGGCCAGGTCGGGGTCGTGGGTGACGATCAGCAGGGTCTGGCCGATCTGGTTGAGGTCGATCAGCAGGTCCATCACCTGCTCGCCCGAGCGGCTGTCCAGCGCGCCGGTGGGCTCGTCCGCGAGCAGCAGCGCCGGGCGGTTCATCAGGGCCCGGGCCACCGCGACCCGCTGGCGTTCGCCGCCGCTGAGCGCGGCCGGGTAGACGTCCTTGCGGTGGGCGACGCCGAGTTCGTCCAGCAGTTCCAGGGCCCGGCGGCGGGCCTGGCGGGCACTGGTGCCGGTCAGCTGGGCGGCCAGGGCGACGTTGTCGAGGGCGGGGAGGTCGTCGATCAGGTTGAAGAACTGGAAGACCATGCCGATGTGGCGGCGGCGGAACAGCGCCAGTCCGGTCTCGTTCAGCCGCCCGAGGTCCTGCCCCTGCACCCGGACGGTGCCGGCGGTGGGCCGGTCCAGTCCGGCCACCATGTTCAGCAGGGTGGACTTGCCGCACCCCGAGGGGCCCATCACGGCGACCGCCTCGCCGGCGCGGATCCGCAGGTCGACGCCGTCGAGCGCCTTGGCGTCGCCGAACTCCTTGTGCACCCCGGACAGCTCGACGACGACCTGCGCGTCGTCCGGCGGGGAGGCCCCGTTGTGGTTGCTCATGGTGGACGACCGTAGGGGCGGGGGCGCCGCCGGTACGTCCCACCCCGGGTGTAACCGCGGGCGGCCGTAGTACCCGGGATGTACGGGCGCGGCACCTCCGGATGATGTGGATCATGCCGTGACCTGGGAGGCTGGCGCCGTGTGGGGAACGGGGTGGGACTGGGCGGCGGCCGCGACGGCCGGTGCGGCGGGCACCGCGGCCGGGTGGCTGGCGGTGGCCCTCGGCCGGGCGCGACGGCGGCACCGGGCGGCCGTCGGCGAGCGCGGCTGGCTGCTGGAACGGGAGCGGGAGAGCGCCGCCCGCACCGCCGTGGACGCCGAACGGGCCCGGATCGCCGCCGAGTTGCACGACATCGTGAGCCACAACGTGAGCCTGATGGTGGTGCAGGCCGGGGCCGCGCGCGAGGTGCTGGCCACCATGCCCGAGGAGGCGGCGGCCGCGATGGCGGCGGTCGAGGCGGCCGGGCGGGACACGATGACCGAACTGCGGCACCTGCTCGGCCTGCTCGCCCCCGCCGCCGACGGGAGCGAGGAACCGGCCGCGGACGGGTTCGCGCCGCAGCCCAGCCTGAGCCGGCTGAGCCCGCTGATCGACCGGTTCGCCTTCGCCGGGCTGCCGGTCGAGGTGCGGATCTCCGGCGAGCCGCGGCCGCTGCCCGGCGGCATCGACGTGACGGCGTACCGGATCGTCCAGGAGGCACTGACCAATGCGCTCAAACACGGGGACGGGGTGACGGCGGAGGTGACGGTGCGCTACGCGGACCACTACCTGCGGGTGGAGGTGCTCAACAGCGGCCCGAGCGTGCTCTCCGGAGCGTCCGGCCCTGCCCCACGGCCGACGCCACGGCCGGCCGACGGCGCCGGACGCGGGCTGATCGGCCTGCGCGAGCGCGTCGCGGTGTACGGCGGGGACCTGGACGCCCGGCGCCGGCTCGGCGGCGGCTTCCGGGTGCGCGCCCGCATCCCGCTGGACCGGCCGTGACGGCGGGCGCCGTGGAGCACGACGGGCGGCGCCGTCCGCGCGTGGTGATCGCCGACGACCAGGAACTGGTCCGCACCGGCTTCCGGATGATCCTCACCGCGCGCGGCATCGACGTGGTCGCCGAGGCCGCCGACGGCGCCGAGGCGGTGGCCGCGGCCGTGCTGCACCGCCCGGACGTCGCCCTGCTGGACATCCGGATGCCCGGCACGGACGGCCTGGAGGCCGCCCGCCGCATCCTGGCCCGGGTGCCGGGCTGCCGGGTGATCATGCTGACCACCTTCGACCTGGACCACTACGTCTACGCCGCGCTGTCCGCCGGGGCCAGCGGCTTCCTGCTCAAGGACGTCACCTCGGCCCATCTCGCCGCCGCCGTACGGCTGGTGGACACCGGGGACGCGCTGCTCGCGCCCTCGATCACCCGGCGCCTGGTCGAGCGCTTCGCGGCCGGTGCCCCGCGCCCGGCCCCCGGCGCCGACGGCCCGCCGCTGCACCGGGACCTCGCCCCGCTCACCCCGCGCGAGGCGGAGGTGCTCACGCTGCTCGGGCGCGGGCTGTCCAACACCGAGCTGGCGCGCGAACTCACCCTCAGCGAGTCGACGGTGAAGACCCATGTGGCCCGGATCTTCGCCAAGCTCCACCTGCGCGACCGGGCGCAGGCGGTGGTGCTCGCCTACGAGACCGGGCTGGTGGCGCCCGGCGGCGGCTGACCGCCGCCGACGGGACCGGGCCGGCCGCGCCCGGCGGCTGACGGCCGCCAACTCACCCGCGCCGCGCCCCAATTCGCGTGACTATCATCCGAATCTCACTCCTTAGAGCTAACTCTTCGCCAAATCCGCCTTTTTGCCAATTCATGGGGCACCATCTGCATGTCCACGCCCGAACAGAACCGACACCTCGGGCGCCACCCCCCGGCATGACGAGACCACTTGGACCGGCCCGTGACCACCACCGCCCCCGTGTGGGACTGCCCCTTCCACCACACCGACGGCCTGGAGTTCGACCCCCTCCTGAAGCGGCTGCTCACCGAGGCCCCGGTCGCCAGGATCCGGCTGCCGTACGGCGAGGGCGAGGCCTGGCTGGCCACCCGCTACGAGGACGTCAAACTGGTCACCACCGACCGCCGGTTCAGCCGTGCCGGGGGCATCGGCCGCGACCTGCCCCGGATGACGCCCGCCCCGATCGCCCAGGCCGAGGCGATCAACCTGATGGACCCGCCCGCCCACAACCGGCTGCGCCGGCTGGTCGCCCAGGGCTTCACCAACCGCCAGGTCGAGCGGATGCGCCCGGCCACCCAGCGCACCGTCGACGGCTACTTCGACGAGATGACCGAACACGGCGCCCCCGCCGACCTGATGCACTTCCTGGCCAACCGCCTCCCGCTCACCACCATCTGCGAACTGCTGGACATCCCCGCCGCCGACCGCGCCGAACTGCGCGGCCACGCGGTGGCCATGATGCGGATGGGCCCGGGCAGCCGGGACGGCCAGGAGGCCGCCAAGACCGCGCTGCGCGGCTACTTCACCGAGCTGACCGCCGAACGCCGGGCCCACCCCGGCGAGGACCTGATCAGTGCCCTGGCCACCGCCCGCGACGGCGACGAGCTGCTCGACCCGGACGAACTGACCGTCATGGCGATGGTCCTGCTGGTCACCGGCCACGACACCAGCACCTACCAGCTCGGCAACATCACCTACACCCTGCTCACCCACCCCGAACAGCTCGCGAAACTGCGCGCCCGCCCGGAGACGCTGCCGAGCGCCCTGGAGGAGCTGCTGCGCTTCATCCCCTTCCGCCAGGGCGTCGGCATCGCCCGGGTCGCCACCGAGGACGTCGAACTGGGCGGAGTGCTGATCCGGGCCGGCGAGGCCGTGCACGTCTCCTACCTCACCGCCAACCGGGACCCGGCCTTCTACGAACGCCCCGACGAGCTGGACCTCGACCGCGGCGCGCCCACCCACATGGCCTTCGGGTACGGCCAGCACCACTGCCTCGGCTCGCACCTGGCCCGGATGGAGCTGCAGGTCGCCATCGGCACCCTGCTGCGCCGCTTCCCCGGCCTGCGGCTGGCCGCCGAGCCGTCCGAACTCGACTGGAACTCCGGCTCGATCTGGCGCTTCCCGCGCACCCTGCCGGTCGCCTGGTAACCGCCTCCCCACCAACCCACCGTTCCCGCAGCACTGGGGAGACCCGCACCCATGGCAACTCTCTGCCGCCCGGCGATCGCCGTGCCCGAGCACGTCATCACCCTCGAGGAGACCCTCGACCTCGCCCGCACCCTGCACGCCGACCACCCCCAGCTCGGCCTGGCACTGCGGCTGATCGAGAACACCGGGGTGCGCACCCGGCACCTGGTCCAGCCGATCGAGCGGACCCTCACCCACCCGGGCTTCACCGTCCGCAACGAGGTGTACGAACGCGAGGCCAAGCGGCGCGTCCCTGAGGTGGTCGAACGCGCCCTCGCCCACGGCGAGTTGACCGCCCGGGACATCGACCTGATCGTCTACGTCTCGTGCACCGGCTTCATGATGCCGTCGATGACCGCCTGGCTGATCAACACCATGGGCTTCCGCTCCGACACCCGCCAGGTGCCGATCGCCCAGCTCGGCTGCGCGGCCGGCGGCGCCGCCGTCAACCGGGCTCACGACTTCTGCCGCGCCTACCCGGGCGCCAACGTGCTGATCGTCGCCTGCGAGTTCTGCTCGCTCTGCTACCAGCCGACCGACCTCGGCGTCGGCTCGCTGCTCTCCAACGGCCTGTTCGGGGACGCCGTCGCCGCCGTGGTGATGCGCGGCAACGGCGGCTGCGGCGTCCAGGTCGAGCGCAACGGCTCGCACCTCGTCCCGCACACCGTGGACTGGATCTCGTACGGGGTGAAGGAGACCGGCTTCCACTTCCAACTGGACAAGCGGGTCCCCGGCACCATGGAGATGCTCGCGCCCGCGCTGCGCGGCCTGGCCGGGGAACACGGCTGGGACGTCTCCGGCCTCGGCTTCTACATCGTGCACGCGGGCGGCCCGCGCATCCTGGACGACCTGTGCCGCTTCCTCAACCTGGAGCCGGCCACCTTCCGCTACAGCCGGGCGACGCTCACCGAACGCGGCAACATCGCCAGCGCGGTGGTCTTCGACGCGCTGGCCCGGCTGTTCGCCGACGGCGGCGTGCCCGAGGGCACCACCGGGCTGATCGCCGGCTTCGGCCCGGGCATCACCGCCGAGATCTCCCTGGGCAGTTGGGTCGGCACGGCGACCGAGGGCCCTCGCCCGCGCCGCCCCCGCGCCATCTCCACCTCCGACATCGCCCTCGTCCATCCGAGCGCCCCCCACCGTTTCCCGGCCGGCACTACGATCACCGAATGACCGACACCACGGACCGCGCCGACGCCTCTGCCAGATCCGCCGAACTCGCCTCACTGTTCCCGGCGTTGCACGCGCCGCAGTACTGGGGATGGGGGCGGTTCGACGCACAGTTCTCCACCGAGCTGCCGCCGGACGCGCTGGTCACCAACATCCACCTGGTCGGGTTCGCGGACGGCCGGGTGGTGCTCTGCCGCGACGACCGGGACCACTGGTTCCTGCCCGGCGGCACCCGGGAGCAGGACGAGAGCATCCCGTCCTGCCTCACCCGCGAGCTGCGGGAGGAGGCCGGCGCCCGGCTGCTCGGCGAGCCGCACTGGCTGGGCGCGCACCGCTGCCGCACCGAGGACCCGGTGCCGTACCGGCCGTGGCAGCCGCACCCGGAGAAGGCCTGGCTGTGGGGCTGGGGCGAGGTCGCGCTGGACTCCGCGCCGACCAACCCGGCGGACGGCGAGCAGGTGGTCGAGGTCCGTCCGGTGGCGCCCGCGGAGGCCCGGCGGCTGCTGCTGGCCGGCCACGAGGCCTGGTGGGGCGAGCTGGTCGAGCTGGCGGTGGAGCTGCGGCGGCGGGCCGGGCTGGCCTGAGGCCCCCGGGCTTCCCTCCGCCGCGGATATTCCCGTCAGGCCGGAACACCACCGGAACAGCCGAACAGCGGGGAGTCATGTCCGTTTTGCGGTGATATGACTCGGCCATGGAGACCAAACTGTTGGCCGTGGACTACCCGGTGCTCAACATCTTCTGGACGATGCTGGAGCTGTTCCTCTGGATCCTCTGGTTCTTCCTCCTGTTCAAGATCATCACGGACATCTTCCGCAGCCACGACCTCAGCGGCTGGGGCAAGGCCGGCTGGCTCGTCCTGGTGATCATCCTGCCGCTGATCGGCGTCCTCGCGTACCTGATCGCCCGCGGGCAGTCGATGGGCCGACGGGACGTCGAACAGGCGCAGCGGTCCGAGGCCGCGTTCAAGGCCTACATCCGGGACGCGGCCGGGGCCGCGCCGGGCGACGTCGGCGCCACCGCCACCGGCGTCGGCACCGGCACCGGTGCGGGCCGCAGCCACGTCGACGACCTGGCCAGGCTGGCGGACCTGAGGGACCGGGGCGCCATCTCGGACGAGGAGTACCAGAAGGCCAAGGAGAAGCTCCTGGTGTGACGGACGACGGCCGGGGGCCGGCGGGTGCGTGCTGCGCGCCCACCGGCTCCCGGCCGTCGTGCGGTCGTGCTGTCGTGCGGTCGTGCTGTCGTGCGGTCGTGCTGTCGTGCGGTCGTGCTGTCGTGCGGTCGTGCGGTCGTGCGGTCGTGCGGTCGTGCGGTCGTGCTGTCGTGCGGTCGTGCTGTCGTGCGGTCGTGCTGTCGTGCTGTCGTGCGTCGTCCGTGCCCGGGACGGCTCAGCGCCGCCCGGAGCGCCGGTCGCCCGAGCCGCCGTTGCCGCCGCCGGTGAGGCCCGCGCGGCGCAGCGCGTCCGCCATGGCGCTGTTGGCCGGCGCACCGCCGCCGAAGCCGCCGCGATCGCCGCCCTGGCCCCCGCCCTGACCGCCGCCCCCGCGCCGGTCCTGGCCGCCGCTGCGGCGCTCCTGGCGCGGCGGGCGGGCCTGGCGGTCACCGCGGTCGCCTCGGTCCCCGCCGCGCTCGCGTCCGACCTCGTCGTCCAGCCGCAGGGTCAGCCCGATCCGCTTGCGCGGCACGTCCACTGTGAGCACCCGGACCTTGACGATGTCGCCGGGCTTGACCACCTCGCGCGGGTCCTTGACGAAGTTCCTGGACAGCGCCGAGACGTGCACCAGCCCGTCCTGGTGGACGCCCACGTCCACGAAGGCGCCGAAGGCGGCGACGTTGGTCACCACGCCCTCCAGCACCATGCCGACCTCCAGGTCGCCGATCTTGTCGACGCCCTCCTTGAAGGTCGCGGTACGGAACGCCGGACGCGGGTCGCGGCCCGGCTTGTCCAGCTCGCCGAGGATGTCGGTGACGGTCGGGACGCCGAAGGTGTCGTCGGCGAAGTCCGCCGGACGCAGCGCGCGCAGCCGCTCGCCGTTGCCGATCAGCTCGCGCAGCTCCCCACCGGTCGCGGCCAGGATGCGGCGCACCACCGGGTAGGCCTCGGGGTGCACGCTGGAGGCGTCCAGCGGGTCGTCGCCGCCGGGGATGCGCAGGAAGCCGGCGCACTGCTCGAAGGCCTTGGGGCCGAGCCGGGCGACGTCCTTGAGCTGCCTGCGGGTGCGGAACGGCCCGTTGGCGTCGCGGTGGGCCACGATGTTGTCGGCCAGCGTGCCGGTGATCCCGGAGACCCTGGTGAGCAGCGGCGCCGAGGCGGTGTTGACGTCCACGCCGACGGCGTTGACGCAGTCCTCGACCACCGCGTCCAGCGAGCGGGAGAGCTTCACCTCGCTCAGGTCGTGCTGGTACTGGCCGACGCCGATCGACTTGGGGTCGATCTTGACCAGTTCGGCCAGCGGGTCCTGGAGCCGGCGGGCGATCGAGACCGCGCCGCGGATCGACACGTCCAGGTCCGGCAGCTCCTGCGAGGCGAAGGCGGAGGCCGAGTAGACCGAGGCGCCGGCCTCGCTGACCATCGCCTTGGTGAGCTTCAGCTCGGGGTGGCGCTTGAGCAGGTCCTCGGCGAGCTTGTCGGTCTCCCGGGAGGCGGTGCCGTTGCCGATCGCGACCAGGTCGACGTCGTGCTTCTTCGCCAGGGCCGCCAGGGTGGCCAGGGCCGCGTCCCACTTGTTGGCGGGCTGGTGCGGGTAGATCGTGTCGTACGCGACGACCTTGCCGGTGGCGTCCACCACGGCGACCTTCACGCCGGTGCGGAAGCCCGGGTCCAGGCCCATGGTGGCGCGGGTGCCGGCCGGGGCGGCGAGCAGCAGGTCGCGCAGGTTGGCGGCGAAGACCCGCACCGCCTCCTCCTCGGCCTCGGCGCGCAGCCGGGCCCGCAGGTCGATGCCGAGCCGGACCAGGATGCGGGTGCGCCAGGCCCAACGGACGGTGTCGCAGAGCCACTTGTCGGCCGGGCGGCCGCGGTCGGCGATGCCGAAGCGGGCGGCGATCCGCTGCTCGTAGTCGTTCTCGCCGGGCAGGTCGCCCTCGGACTCGCCGTCGTACGGGGAGAGGTCGAGGTCGAGCACCTCCTCCTTCTCCCCGCGCAGCATCGCCAGGATGCGGTGCGAGGGGAGCTTGGTGTACGGCTCGGCGAAGTCGAAGTAGTCGGCGAACTTGGCGCCGTCGCCCTCCTTGCCGTCGCGGACCTTCGCGACCAGCCGGCCGCGGGTCCACATCCGCTCGCGCAGCGAGCCGACCAGGTCGGCGTCCTCGCCGAAGCGCTCGACCAGGATCGCCCGGGCGCCCTCCAGGGCGGCACTCCGGTCCGCCACGGAGTCGTTGAGGTACTGGTCGGCCAGCACGGCCGGGTCCTGGCCCGGATCGGCGAGCAGGGTGTCGGCGAGCGGCTCCAGGCCGGCCTCGCGGGCGATCTGCGCCTTGGTGCGCCGCTTCGGTTTGAAGGGCAGGTAGATGTCCTCCAGGCGGGCCTTGGAGTCGGCGGCGAGCACCTGGGCGCGCAGCGCGTCGTCCAGCTTGCCCTGGGCCTCGATCGACTCCAGGACGGCCGCCCTGCGGTCCTCCAGCTCGCGCAGGTAGCGCAGCCGCTCCTCCAGGGCGCGCAGTTGGGCGTCGTCGAGGGAGCCGGTGACCTCCTTGCGGTAGCGGGCGACGAAGGGCACGGTCGCGCCGCCGTCGAGCAGGTCGACCGCCGCCTTCACCTGCCCTTCGCGGACGCCCAGTTCCTCGGCGATCTTCCGCTCGATCGCCTGCTGGGCCTGCCGGGCCCCATGTTCGACTGGCGTGGTCACGAAGCCGGTCACCTTCTCCATCAGTGCTTGCGCCGTACGCCCTGCATTCTGGCAGGTGCCGGCGACGACGCCCGGCCGCACCCGGGGCGGCCGGGCGTGGCGCGCCGCCGCGGGACCGGTCCGAGGGCCGGCGCGGGACTCCACCGGGGCTCGGGCGGGGCCCGGTCGGGGTTCCCGGGCCGTGTCGTCGGCCCATGAGTCCGCCCAGTTCGGGAATCCTGCTGAACGGGAACGACCGGCGCTGTACGCTGCCGGGCATGTGCGCTGCCACCCGGATGCACCCCGACGGACCGGTGGTCGACGCGGCCCTGGTGCGGCGGCTGATCTCCGCCCAGTTCCCGCAGTGGGAGCGCCTCCCCGTCACCCCCGTCCCCGTCCCAGGGGCGGACAACGCGATGTTCCGCCTCGGGCCCGAACTCGCCGTCCGGCTGCCCCTGGTGGAGTGGGCCGCCGGGGGCCCGCGGCGCGAGCAGCAGTGGCTGTCCCGGCTGGCGCCGCGGCTTCCGCTGCCGGTCCCTGCGCCGCTCGCGGTCGGCCGGCCCGCCGCCGGCTACCCGTGGGAGTGGTCGGTGCTGCACTGGCTCGACGGCGCCAACCCGGTGGTCGGGGCGCTGGCCGCGCCCGAGGGCCTGGCCCGCGACCTGGCCGGCTTCGTCAACGCCCTGCGCGCCGTCGACCCGGCCGGCGCCCCGGTCTCCCAGCGCAGCGTGCCGCTCGCCTCCCGGGACGGCGCCACCCGCGCGGCCATCGCCCAGCTCTCCGGCTCGATCGACGCAGCGGCCGCAACCTCGCTGTGGGACAAGGCACTTCGGCTTCCCGAGTACGCCGGGCCGCCGGTCTGGCTGCACGGCGACCTCACCCCGGGCAACCTGCTGCTCGCCCGCACCGGCCGGCTCTCCGCCGTCATCGACTTCGCCCTGATGGGCGTCGGCGACCCGACCGCCGACCTGATCGCCGCCTGGAACCTGCTGCCCGCCACCGCCCGTCCGGCCTTCCGCGCCGCCCTCCACGCGGACGGGTCCATGTGGGCCCGCGGCCGCGCCTGGGCGTTCTCCATCGCGCTGGTGACGATCCCGTACTACCGCCACACCGACCAGGCGCTGACCGCCAACGCCCGCCACGTCGTCCGCGAGGTGCTCGCCGACCGTAGCGTCTGACCGTACCGACCGCACGGGTTCGCCGGGTTGGTCTCGCCGGGTCAATTCCGTCGGGACGGGGGCGGCGGTCCGAGTACCCGCGCCCGGTGGAGGAACAGGAGCGCTACGAGCTGTACAGGGAAGGGTCGACGGTGCCGGCGGCGATCGGGGAGTACGTCGACGACCAGGTCGGTCTGGCTCGCGTACGTCGACGCCGCGGGGGCGAACTACCGGCCGCCGCGGCGGCCGGAGTAGGCACGCGGCGGCGGCCACCCTGGCGGGTGTGCGGCCCGGGCCGACCCCGGAGCGGGAGCGAGGTCACCGGGACCGGGTACAAAACCTGCCCGGGTCAACCCTGCTAGCTTGGTTCCATGACCGGACTGCGGGAGCGGAAGAAGGAGCGGACCCGGCGGGCCATCTCCGAGGCGGCCATCGCGCTCTTCCTGGAGCACGGCTTCGACCGGGTGTCGGTGGCGGACGTCGCGGCGGCCGCCGAGGTCTCCAAGCCGACGCTCTTCTCCTACTTCCCCACCAAGGAGGACCTGGTCGTCCACCGCTTCGCCGACCACCAGGAGCAGGCCGCCGAGGTGGTCCGCGGGCGACTGCCCGGCGAGCCGGTGCTCGACGCGCTGCTGCGGGACTTCCTGGCCGGCCTCGCCCGGCGCGACCCGGTCACCGGCCTCAACGACCACCCCGGGGTGCTCGCCTTCACCGCGCTGGTCTACGGCACCCCCAGCCTGGCCGCCCGGGTCGGCGAGTACGTGGCCCGCGCCGAGCGGTCGCTGGCCGAGGCGCTGCGCGAGGCCCCCGGCCTGCCCGGGCCGCAGGACGTCACCGCCGCCCTGCTCGCCGCCCAGGTCACCGCCACCCAGCGGGTCCTCGCCCTGCACAACTGGCGCCGCGTCCAGGACGGCCGCAGCGCCGACGACCTGCACGCGGAGGCCGTCGGGGACGCCACCCGCGCCTTCGACCTGCTCGCCCACGGCTACGGCCCGGCCGCCGGGGACCGGACGGATGGCGGGGACCGGACCGGCGACGGGGACCGGCCCGCCGCCGGCTGAGGCCCGCTGACTAGAGTGCGCGCATGACAACGCGTCACGTCTCCTTCGATGCCCTGCACAACTTCCGTGACCTGGGCGGCTATCCGGCCGCCGACGGACGGTCCGTCCGGTGGGGGCTGCTGTACCGCTCCGACTCGCTCGGCAAGCTCGGCACCCCCGAGGACCTCGACCGGCTGCGGGCCCTCGGAGTGCGGACCGTGATCGACCTGCGCTACCCCTGGGAGATCGCCGCCAAGGGCCGGGTGCCGGAGTTCGAGGGCCTGGAGTACCACAACCTCTCGATCGAGCACCGCCCGTACGACCAGGCCGAGATCGACCCGGAGCTCGACCCCTGGCGCTACCTCGCCGACCGCTTCGCCGAGGTCGCCGAGGACGGGGTGAAGGAGATCCGCCAGGTCCTGGACGTGATCGCGGCCGCCGAGGCCCCGGTGGTCTTCCACTGCGCCTCCGGCAAGGACCGCACCGGGCTGGTCGCCGCACTGCTGCACACCCTGCTCGGCGTCGGCGAGGACGACATCGCCGCCGACTTCGCCCTCACCGAGCTCGCCACCCCGCACCTCGTCGCCGAGTGGCACACCGCCCACCCCGGCCGCACCCTGCGCTGGCCCGGCTACGGGCGCGCCCCGGAGACCGTCATCCGGCTCGCCCTCGCCGACCTCGCCGACCGCCACGGCTCGGTCGAGGGCTACCTCACCGGCACCGTCGGCATCGACCGTGACCAGATCGAGGCCCTGCGCGCCCGCCTGCTGACCGCCTGCTGACCGCCTGAGCGAACGTTCCCAGCCGCGTGGGAAGTCTGCCCGGCCGACCTCCCACGCGAGCCCGCACCAGCGGCGGTGGCCGTCGGGGCGAGGACCGGGGCGCGTCACAACCCGCTGGCGGGACGGGGTGGTCACGGACGACCATGCACCGTATGACCGAACAACCCGTGCGATGGACCGAGGCGACCGTTCACCCCGACATGTGGGCCGACCCGGACGACGACCCCCGCAACAGTGACGGGCCCAGCCCGGACGGCGAACTCGGGGCGCTCCAGGACTGCCTGACGAACTACCGGCTGACCCTGCGGATGAAGTGCGACGGCCTGGACCCGGAGCAGCTGGCCCGCCGCTCGGTGCCCCCGTCGACGATGTCGCTGCTCGGGCTGGTCCGGCACCTGGCCGAGGTGGAACGGGACTGGCGGAACTGGATCACCGACGGCGAGCCGCTGCCCAGGCTGTACGGCAGGCGGGACGCGGCCTTCGACGAGGCGGTCGGCGACCAGGCCGTAGTGGACGCCGCGTTCCGTGACCTGGAACACGAACAGGCCGCGTTGGACGCCGAGTTGGCCGGCCACCGGGACCTGGGCGAGCGGGTCGGCAGGGACCGGATCGCGATCCGGGAACTGCTGGTGCACCGGATCGAGGAGTACGCCCGTCACTGCGGCCACGCCGACCTGCTGCGCGAGTGCGTCGACGGCCGGGTGGGCCAGTAGCGCCGGGGACCAGCGGCGCCGGGGCCTACCTGCGGCGGGGGGCCCGGGACGGGCGGGGGCCGCCGGTCCGGCGGGGCGCCTTCGGGGCCGGGGCCTGCTCCGGCCAGTGGGTGGGCCGGGTGAGGCCCTCGGGGAGGCGGGTGGTGGCGTCGCCGCGGGCGGCTTTGAGCTGGGCCTGGGTGAGGAAGAGGGCCGTGGTGAGGTCGGCGCCGGCCAGGTCGGCGTCCCGCAGGTCGGCGCCGACCAGGTCGGCGAGGCGCAGGTCCGCGCCGGAGAGGTCGGCCGCGACGAGCAGGGCGCCGCGCAGGTTGGCCCCCCGCAGGTCGGCGCCGCGCAGGCGGGCGCCGAAGAGGTCGGCGCCCCGGTGCTCGCGGCGGCGCGGGACGGCGGCGCGGACCAGTTCGCTGGCGCGCAGCAGCAGCTCGCTGACCCGCTGCCGGTGGGCCGGGACGTCGACGGCGAGGATCTCCTCGGGGGTGCCGCCGGCCAGCCGGTCGGTCTCCGCCAGCGCCTGCCGCAGCTCGTCGTGGACGGCGCGGGCGGGGGCGAAGGTGAGCGCCTCGGTGAGGTAGTGGAGCAGCTCGTGCAGCTGCCGCACGATCGGGAAGACGTCGAACATCGGCTTGGCGCTGTCCGGCTCCTCGCGCCAGCTGCGGCCGCCGAAGGTCACCTGGGAGACCCGCTGCCCGGCGCCGAAGCAGTCGTAGACGGTGCAGCCCTGGAAGCCCCGCTCGCGCAGCTGGGCGTGGATGCCGCAGCTGAAGTCGGTCCGGAGGTTGTGGCAGGCGGTGCCGGCGGCCTTGTTCATGGCGAAGTCGCTGCCGGCGGCGAACGGCAGGGCGGCGCAGCAGAGGCCGAAGCAGCTGCCGCAGTCGGACTCGAGCGGGGTCGGCGCGGCCGCCGTGGGGTCCTGCGGCGGTTCGGTCTCGCGCACGTTCCGGGTCCTTCCAACGGCTGGGCGCCGGGCGGCGCGGTGAACCCGGAAATCCTACTGGGCAGACGGCCCTCGACGCCTGTAAGGTACACATCGACCAAGAGACCATTACACGTAGGGGTGGGCGCCATGCAGGACCCGAGCATCAGGGAGCTGGTCCGGATGTGGATCTCGGGCTGGGCCGTCTCGCGCGGCTCCGCCGAGCCCGTCGACCAGCCCTGGGGCTGGAGCATCGACGTCGGCGCGCCGGTCGGCGAGGTGGGCCGGCACGTGCTGCCCGAGCCGACCGAGGCCGAGGTCCGCAAGCTCGCCGAGACCGTCACCGCGCCGACCACCTGGCTGAAGCTGTTCGCCGAGGGCGCGACCGTGCTCCCCTGGCTGGACGAGCGGTGGCACCTGGACGTGCCGGGCTTCCTGATGAGCGTCCCGCTCGCCGCCGAGCGGCCCGGGGCGCCGGCCGGCTACACCGTGACCACCTGGGAGCGCGGCGGGGTCCTCCGGGTGCTGGTGCGCACTGGGGAGGGGCACCTGGCCGCACGCGGCCAGGCGGGCCTGGCCGGCCCGGTGGCCGTACCGGACCAGATCACCACCGTGCCCGAGCACCGCCGCCGGGGCCTGGGCGGCCTGGTGATGCGGACGCTCCAGTCCGCCGCGTACGAGCGGGGCGCGCGCACCGGCGTGCTGGTCGGCACGCCGGAGGGGCAGGCGCTCTACACGGCGCTCGGCTGGACCACCCACTCCCCGATGACGAGCCTGGTGCTCCAGCCGGCGAGCCCGGAGGCCTAGGGGTACGGCAGCAGCTCCGGCCGCTTCGCCGGGCGGCCGTCGCCGGAGGAGCGGCCGGTGAGGCGGCGGCCGATCCACGGGCCGAGGTGGGTGCCCAGCCAGCGGGCGTCCGCGCGCAGCCGCTCGGCGCGGCCGGCCGGGGCGGCGGCGGGCAGCGGGGCCCGCCAGTCGAAGGCGGCGGGGCGGCCGAGCGCCTCCAGCACGCCCGCGGCGACCCTGCGGTGGCCCTCGGGCGAGAGGTGCAGGCGGTCCTCGGCCCACAGCCGGCGGTCGTCGAAGCAGGGCGCGGAGAACAGGTCGACCACGGCGAAGCCGTCCTGTCGGCCCAGCTCCTGGACGAAGGCCTTCATCCGCAGGATCGCGGGCAGCAGCCGGGCGCTGCCCGCCAGGCGGCGGGTGGGGTCGGTGCTGGTGAACAGCACGACGGTGGCACCGGTGGCGCGCAGCTCGGCGGCGCAGCGGCCGAGCTGCCGCTCGACCGCGTCGATGTCGCAGCCGGGGCGCAGCACGTCGTTGAGGCCGCCGGCCAGGGTGACCAGCTCGGCGCCCATCGCGACGGCGGGGGCGAGCTGCTCGTCGTGGATCTGGCCGATCAGCTTGCCCCGGACGGCGAGGTTGGCGTACCGGAAACCGCCGCCGTTCTCACCGGCCAGCGCCGAGGCGACCCGGTCGGCCCAGCCCCGGTAGTGGCCGTCGGGCAGCAGGTCGTCGCACATGCCCTCGGTGAAGGAGTCGCCGACGGCGACGTAGCTGCGGTAGGGGGTGGGCACGGGCTGGCCTCGCTCTCCTGGTCTCCCGAGACGGCTTCGCGATCCGACGATCGTACGTGTGTGCCCACCCGGGGCGGCGACGGGCCCTGGCGCTCATCGCACGTCGAGTGTTCGTTTATCGGTCCGGGCCATCCTGAGGACACGGGGCGGCGGCCGGCGACGGGGGCCTTGCCGCCGCCCCGGTCCCCGCCGGGCACGCCCCGCGGCCGTCCGCCGCCAGCGACCGCCGCCAGTCGCCAGCCGTCAGCCGGCCGCGACCGCCGCCGTCTCCTCCGCCGCCTTCCGCGGCATGAACCAGTGCTCGCGCACGGCGTCGGTGGGCCGCTGCTCGCCGAGGGCGGCGAGCCCCCACTCACCCAACGCCTCGACGACCGGCCGCAGTTCGCGGCCTCGCCCGGTCAGTTCGTAGACCATCGCGTTGGCGGGCCGTTCCAGTCGGCGGCGGACGACCAGTCCGTCCCCCTCCAGCTGCTTGAGCCGGGTGGCCAGGATGTCGGTGGAGACGCCGGGCAGGTCGGCGTGCAGGTCGGTGTAGCGGCGCGGGCCACCGAGGAGCTCACGGACGATCAGGAGGCTCCAGCGCTCCCCCACCGCGTCCAGGGCGCGGGCGACGGCGCAGTACTGGTCGTAGCTTCGGCGTGACATGCGGATCAGCATAGCCAAGAGGTTGGACTTTCCAAGTACACACTTGGTAGAACAAAGCTGAAGCAGCGGAGCGGTGGTGACGGTCGGGAGGCCGCAGATGGAGTTTCGGCAGTCCAGCAAGCTGAATGACGTGTGCTACGAGATCCGCGGACCGGTGGTCGACCAGGCCAACGCCCTGGAGGAGGCCGGGCACAGCGTGCTGCGGCTGAACACCGGCAACCCGGCCCCGTTCGGCTTCGAGGCGCCCGAGGAGATCATCCAGGACATCATCCGCAACCTGCCCAAGGCACACGGGTACAGCGACTCGCGCGGCATCCTGCCGGCCCGCCGCGCGGTGGTGCAGTACTACCAGCAGCGCGGGGTCGAGGGCGTCACCGTCGACGACGTCTTCCTCGGCAACGGCGTCTCCGAGCTGATCCAGATGGCCGTCACCGCGCTGGTGGACGACGGCGACGAGGTGCTCGTGCCGATGCCCGACTACCCGCTCTGGACGGCCGTGGTGCGGCTGGCCGGCGGCAAGGCCGTGCACTACCTGTGCGACGAAGGGGCCGAGTGGTACCCGGACCTGGACGACATCGCCGCCAAGATCACCGCCCGCACCAAGGCGATCGTCGTCATCAACCCCAACAACCCCACCGGCGCGGTCTACCCGAAGGAACTGCTGGAGGGCATCCTCGACCTGGCCCGCCGCCACCACCTGATGGTGCTGGCCGACGAGATCTACGACAAGATCCTCTACGACGGCACCGAGCACCACTGCCTGGCCGCCCTGGCCGACGACGTGCTGACCCTCACCTTCAACGGCCTGTCCAAGTCCTACCGGGTGGCCGGCTTCCGCAGCGGCTGGCTGGTCGTCTCCGGGCCCCGGCAGCACGCCACCGACTACCTGGAGGGCCTGACCATGCTCTCCGGCATGCGGCTGTGCCCCAACGTGCCCGCCCAGTACGCCGTGCAGGCCGCGCTCGGCGGCCACCAGTCCATCAACGACCTGGTGCTGCCCGGCGGCCGGCTCACCGAGCAGCGCGACATCGCGGTCAAGGCGCTCAACGAGATCCCGGGCGTCAGCTGCGTCAAGCCCAAGGGCGCGCTGTACGCCTTCGCCAGGCTGGACCCGGCGGTGCACCGGATCGTCGACGACGAGCGGTTCGTGCTGGACCTGCTGCTGCGCGAGAAGATCCACGTCGTCCAGGGCACCGGCTTCAACTGGCCCCGCCCGGACCACTTCCGCTTCGTCACCCTGCCCCGGGCCGACGACCTGGAGACGGCCGTCAACCGGATCGGGCGCTTCCTGGCCACCTACCGCCAGACCTGAGCGCCCAGGCCGACGCCTAGGCTCGACCGCATGACCGTCCTCCGCTCCGTCGCCCTGTTCGTCCTCGCCGCGCTCGCCGAGATCGGCGGCTGCTGGCTGGTCTGGCAGAGCGTGCGCGAGCAACGGCCGTGGTGGCTGGCCGGGGTGGGCGTGGTGGTGCTCGGCGCGTACGGCTTCGTCGCGGCGCTGCAACCGGACAGCCACTTCGGCCGGGTGCTGGCCGCGTACGGCGGGGTGTTCGTGGCCGGTTCGCTGCTGTGGGGCATGGCGGTGGACGGCTTCCGGCCGACCCGCTACGACGTGCTGGGCGCGCTGATCTGCCTGGCCGGGGTCGCCGTCATCATGTACGGGCCCCGGCGCTGAGGTCCTCCCTCGACGCCGGGGCCCGGTACGGGCGTCCGTGGACCAGCGGTCCCGTGAACCACCGGTCCCGTGGACTACCAGCCCCAGCCGCCGCCCTGGCCGTCGTCGTCCCGGTTCGAGTCCCAGCCCTCGCCGACCTCGCGCAGGATCGTGTAGTTGTCGATCTGCGTGCCGTCCTCGGCCAGCGCCGTGACCTTCATGACCGACTTCTGGCCCAGCTGCTTCGGGGTGACGTCGACCTTGATGAAGGAGTAGCCCGTGTAGCGCACCCGCGACCACTGGATGGTCTCGGGGGTCTTCACCCGGCCCTTGCTCCAGTAGTAGGTGCTGACCTCCTCCTGGTGGTTCTCGTGCCCCTCGTAGGTGTCCGGCACGTCGAACTTGTACAGGCTGCGGCCGGCCGCGCCCGCGGTCACGTAGACCACGCCGTCCTTGGCCGGCTCGATGGTGGCGCCGCTCGGCACCTGCTTCGAGACCTTGTTGCCGAGGATCGCGTCGGTGCGCTCGTAGATGTGGTTGTGGCCGTTGACGACCAGGTCCACCCGGTACTTCTCGAACAGCGGCACCCAGGCCTCGCGGACGCCGCCCTCGGAGGCGTGCGCGACGGTGGTGGAGAAGGCGCAGTGGTGGAAGAAGACCACCACGAAGTCGACGGTCTCGTCGCCGCGCAGGTCCTTGAGGGTGCGCTCCAGCCACCTGGTCTGCTTGTTCGCCGAGATGCCCAGGTTGGCCGGGATCTCGTAGGACACGTCATTGGCGTCCAGCGAGATCACGCCGACGTTCTTGTAGCGGAAGGTGTAGACGCCGGGGACGGTGCGCGGGTCCGGGCCGTTGTTCGGCAGGAAGAAGCGGGCGTTCTCGCCGCCGTAGCCGTTCGGCGAGTACCAGGCCTCGATGTCGTGGTTGCCGTACGCGACCATCCACGGGATGTCGGCGGCGACCGTCTCGGTCTGCACCAGGAAGTCGTCCCAGGTCCGTGCGTTGAAGACGGACTTGTCCGGGTCGGTGCCGGAACCGGCCGGGTCGGCGTAGCAGATGTCGCCGGCGTGCAGGTGGAAGGCCGGGTTCTGGGCCTTGATGACGTGGTCGTTGCCGGCCGCGTGCGCGCTGACGCCCTGGTCGCCGAAGGCGGTGAAGGTGAACGGCTCGTACACCTTGCCCCAGCGGTGGTCGCGGGAGGGCGCGGTGCGGAAGGTGTGCAGGGTGGAGATCCGCTGCTGCGAGGCCGGGTCGAAGCCCTCGTGGCCGACACCGTAGTAGTAGGTGGTGTCGGGGCGCAGGTCCTCCAGCGCCACGTGCAGGTAGTACTGGTCCACCGGCCGGCTGTTCGGGGTCAGCGCGGGGGTGTGCAGGGCGCGGACCTCGGCCTGGACCTTGTGGCTCAGCTCCCACGGGGTCCGCCCGAAGCGCAGGAAGGGCTTCCTGACCGGGGCCGGCACCTGCCAGGAGATGCGGAACTGGGTGTCCGGCTCGGGGCCGAACTGGAGGTGGCGGCCGATCGGGGCGACCAGCGAGCCGTCGACGCCGTCGGTCGTGCCGCCGGTCAGCAGCTGCGGGCCGGCCGGGGCGGCGAAGGCCGTCCCGTTGCCCAGCGCGCCGCCGACGGCGACGGCGCCCACCGTGACGGCACCGGCGCGCAGCATCCGGCGGCGGGAGAAGCGGGCCCGCAGGTACTCGTGCTGCTCGGCCATGCTCATGCGGTCGGCGAGCTCGGCCGGCACGCCCATGTTGGGGATATCCATGCGCGGGACTCTTCCAGCGGTTCGTTGATCGCGCACGGACGCCGGGTGAACGGGTCGCAGCGTACCGGTCATTCGAACGCAATTGTTCGACCATGATTCGGTCAAGGACGTGTCCGGATCGCCTTGACGCCGCATCATGGCCCGCCGACGGCCGGGAGCGTCAGCCGGTGCGTCAGCGGGTGCGTCAGCCGGAGGGATCGTCCTACTGGGTGGCGGCCCGGTTGCCGGTGCCGTCGCAGGTGCGGCAGATCTCGTCCCGGTAGGCGTGCTTGGCGCCGGTCGCGTCCACCCGGTAGCGCACGTACACCCCGGTGCCGTCGCAGAGGAAGCAGTTGCCGCCCCCGCCGCCCACCTCGGTGGTGCCGGTACCCTGGCAGGTCCGGCAGCTGAGACCGGCGGTCCGGCCGGTGCCCGCGCAGATGCGGCAGACCGTCGTCATCGGCTTCCTTCCTCGCGCGGAAACGGCTCGGCGCCGCCCGAAAGCGGCTCGGCGCCGTCCGGAACCGCCCGACGCCACCGGTCATCGTAGTGGTGAAGGCCGCGAACCACCCCCGGCCGAGGTGATCTGACGATCATTCAATCGGCTCGGGCAGCGGCCTCACTCGGGCAGGCCCTCGCGGACCCGCCGGGAGACCGAGATCAGCTGGAGGTCGAGCAGCCCGGGCGGGTCGGCCAGGCCGGGACCGCCCGCGCGCACCCAGGCGGCGATGTCGTCGATCATCTCGTCCATCAGCACGAAGCCCAGCCAGACCGGCCGGCCGCCCGCCGCCCGGCCCTCGGCGGAGGGGCCGACCACCACCACGTTGGACTGGGTGCACACGTCGAGGCACTTGACCGCCCGGACCCGGCCCGCCGGGCCCACCGCCGTCCGCAGCCGCTCGTACTGGCCCGCGTGGTCCACCCCAGGGTGCTTCGCCTCGGTGCCGCAGCAGCAGCCCCGGCAGACCGTCACGGTCACGGGGGCGCCGGCGCCCCGCTTGCGGTCCCGGGCACCGTCGCGGTCTCGGCGGCTCATCGGTTCTCCTGACCCTCCTGGTCGGCGGCGCCCTGCGCACCGGCCTCCGCACTGTACCCGTCACGCCGCCACGGCCCCGCCGCGGGTCGGATCCGGTGCACCCCGCGCGGGGGAGGGGGCGCACCGGGGCACGCCCCCGGAGCGCTCCCCGTCCCCGCGCCCGACAGGACCCCCCGGCCGACCGCGCTAGCCGACCGCCCGCGCCGCCGCCCGTCCCGCCGTGCGGCCGGAGAACAGGCAGCCGCCCAGGAACGTGCCCTCCAGCGAGCGGTACCCGTGGACGCCCCCGCCGCCGAACCCGGCCGCCTCGCCCGCCGCGTACACCCCCGGCAGCACCTCGCCGTCCGGCCGCAGCACCCGGGAGGACAGGTCGGTCTCCAGCCCGCCCAGCGACTTGCGGGTCAGGATGCTCAGCCGGACGGCGATCAGCGGGGCGGCGGCCGGGTCGAGGATGCGGTGCGGGGCCGCGGTGCGGACGAGCTTGTCGCCGAGGTAGCGGCGGGCGCCGTGGATCGCGGTGACCTGGAGGTCCTTGGAGAAGGGGTTGGCCAGCTGCCGGTCGCGGTCCTCGACGGTGCGGCGCAGCTCGTCCGGGTCGATCAGCGGCCCGCCGGTCTTGGCGTTCATGCCGCGGGCGAGGTCGGCGAGGTTGCCGGCGACCACGAAGTCCGGCCCGTGCCGCAGGTGGGCCCGGACCGGGCCGGGGGCGCCGGGCAGCGCGCGGCCGAGCACGCCGCGCACCGACTTGCCGGTCAGGTCGGGGTTCTGCTCGGAGCCGGAGAGGGTGAACTCCTTCTCGACGATGCGCTGGTTGAGCACGAACCAGGTGTGGTCGTACCCGGTGGTCATGATGTGTTCGAGCGTCCCGAGGGTGTCGAAGCCGGGGAACAGCGGGACGGGCAGCCGCCGGCCGCGCGCGTCCAGCCAGAGCGAGGAGGGGCCGGGCAGGATGCGGATGCCGTGCCGGGCCCAGACCGGGTCCCAGTTGGCGATGCCCTCGGTGTAGTGCCACATCCGGTCGCCGTTGATCAGGTTGGCCCCGGCCCGGCCGGCGACCTCCAGCATCAGCCCGTCCACGTGCGCGGGCACGCCGGAGAGCAGCCGGGCGGGCGGGGTGCCGAGCCGGGCCGGCCAGGCCTTGCGGACCAGGTCGTGGTTGCCGCCGATGCCGCCGGAGGTGACGACCACCGCCTGGGCGCGCAGTTCGAAGCCCCCGGCGACCTCGCGCGAGCTGGCCTCGCCCCGGCCCGCCGGGCTCGGCACCAGCACCTCGCCGGTGACGGTGTCGACGGCGCCCGCGGTGGCGGACAGCCCGGTGACCCGGTGCCGGAAGCGCAGGTCCACCAGGCCGCGCGCGGCGGCCGCGCGGACCCGCCGGACGAAGGGCGCCAGCAGCCCGGGCCCGGTGCCCCAGGTGATGTGGAAGCGCGGCACCGAGTTGCCGGGCCCGTCGGCGAGGAATCCGCCGCGCTCGGCCCAGCCGACCACCGGGAAGAAGCGCACGCCCATGACGTGCAGCCAGGAGCGCTTCTCACCGGCCGCGAAGTCCACGTACGCGTCGGCCCAGCGGCGCGGCCAGGTGTCCTCGGGCCGGTCGAAGCCCGCGGTGCCGAGCCAGTCCTGCCGGGCGAGGGCGTGCGAGTCGCGGATCCGCATCCGGCGCTGCTCGGGCGAGTCGACCAGGAAGAGGCCGCCGAAGGACCAGTGCGCCTGGCCGCCGAGACCGGTCGCGGGCTCCTGGTCGAGCAGGATCACCTTCCGTCCGGCGTCGGCGAGTTCGGCGGTGGCGGCGAGGCCCGCGAGGCCCGCCCCGATGACGATGACGTCGGCGTCCAGGGCCATGCGCAGTCCTCCGTCGCGGCTCGCGGTGGCGGCGCGCCCGGGACGCGCCGCCGCTGTGCGCCCGATAGTGCGGCCCGCGGTGACGTCCGGTCAACCCGTGGGTGACAGGCACCGGGCCGAATTCCGCTCCGGTCCGTTTCGGAATTGCCGTCGGGGGCCGAACGATACGCGGTGGAGCGAAATGCGAAATGCCGCACGGGCCCATCTGACGGAATATCGGCAATTTCCGCGCAAAGCATGGACGCCCGCGAAACCTGGCAGTAACTTACCTGCGAGTAGCTGTGGCCCGGCTCGGCACGACCCCCCACCCGTCGTTTCTCTCCCCCAGGAGGAACCGTGCTCCGCCCTGCCCGGAAATCCCGGCACCTCCGGAATTCCACCGCGCTCGCCGCCGTCGCCCTCGGCGCCGCGCTCGCGCTCACCTCCACCACCGCCCAGGCCGCCGTCGCGGCGCCGAAGCACTACGTGGCGCTCGGCGACTCCTACGCCGCGGGCGCCGGCGTGCCGGGCCAGTCGGCCGGCCTGTGCCTGCGCTCCGACCGCAACTACGGCCACCTGGTCGCCGGCGCCCTCAAGGCCGGCCGGTACAGCGACGTCACCTGCGCCGCGGCCAAGATCAAGGCGATGACGCAGCCCCAGTACGACGCCTTCATCCGGGTCAACGACCCGCAGCTGGACGCGGTGACCGCCGACACCGACCTGGTCACCCTCGGGATCGGCGGCAACGACCTGGCCGCCAGCGACCTCGGTCTCGGCGAACTCGTCGCCACCTGCGTCGCCGGCGCCGTCGTCAACCCGTTCGGCACGCCCTGCAAGGACGTCTACCACCACGGCTACTGGGACTGGAGCACCATGTCCTGGCAGTACGGCACCGACGACCTGGCCGAGCGGATCCGCACCACCATCGCCCCGCAGTTGGCCGACACCCTCAGGCGCATCCACGCCAAGGCCCCCGGGGCCAAGGTGCTGCTGGTCGGCTACCCGTCGGTGCTGCCCGCCGACGGCTCGACCTGCGTCCTGCGCCAGCCGGTGACCCCGGGCGACGTCGAGTACATGCACGGGGTGCTCGACACGCTGAACGCCGCCCTGAAGTCCACCGCGGCCGCGAACGGCGCGACCTACGTGGACACCGCGACGCCGACCCTCGGGCACGACGTCTGCTCGGACGACCGCTGGATCGAGGGCGCGCTGCCCGGCTCGCCCGCCGTGCCGTTCCACCCGAACGCGACCGGCGAGCAGGTGATGGCGCAGGCGGTGCTCGCCGCGCTGAAGTAGCACCGCCCGCCGCCGGGCCGGCCGGCCCGCCCGGCCCTCGACAACCCCGAGGGCCGGTGACCGGACCCCGGTCACCGGCCCTCGGCCACGTGCGCGCGCTACTCGGAATCGCCGGAGGCGGAGGCGGTGGCGGAGGCCAGCCCGGCCGACCACTTCTCCTCGACGTTGCCGAACTTCCAGTAGGCGATCGCCGCGGCCCAGGTGAGCACGAACAGCCCGACGATGGCGTAGCCGACGAAGTTGAGGTCCAGCCCGCCGATCCAGGCGATCGGGCCGCTGGTGACGTCCAGCTTCTCGCCGAGCAGGCCGATCAGCTCGATCGAGCCGATCACCAGCGCGACCAGCACCGACAGCCCGGTGACGGTCAGGTTGTAGTAGATCTTGCGGACCGGCTTGGAGAAGGCCCACTCGTACGCGAAGTTCATGAACGAGCCGTCGATGGTGTCCAGCAGGCTCATCCCGGCCGCGAACAGGATCGGCAGGGTGAGCAGCGCGTACCAGGGCAGCGAGAAGGCCGCCGCGCCGCCCGCCAGCACCAGCAGGGACACCTCGGTGGCGGTGTCGAAGCCCAGCCCGAACAGCAGGCCCACCGGGTACATGTGCCAGGGCTTGGTGACGGCCCTGGTGACCCGGCCGAGGATGCGGTTCATCAGCCCGCGCCGCTCCAGCTGGCGCTCCAGCTCGGCCTCGTCGTAGTCGCCCACGCGCATCCGGCGGAAGACCTTGAGGATGCCGTTGAAGGCGCCCAGGTTGATCAGCCCGAGCAGCAGCAGGAAGGTGCCGGAGACGGTGACGCCGATCAGGCCGGTCATCTCGTGCAGCGTCGAGTCGTCGGACTCCACCTGGCCGGCCAGCGAGCGGACGCCGAGGGCCAGCAGCGCGCAGAGGCCGAAGACGATCGAGGAGTGCCCGAGCGAGAACCAGAAGCCGACCGAGAGCGGCCGCTTGCCCTGGCCCATCAGCTTGCGGGTGGTGTTGTCGATGGCGGCGATGTGGTCCGCGTCGAAGGCGTGCCGCATGCCGAGGGTGTAGGCGGTCAGGCCCATGCCCGCGCCGAACGCCTGGCCTCCGACGTCGTAGTGCTCGGGCTCGACCAGCGCGAGCAGGGTGAACCAGCCGATCACGTGCAGCGCGAGGATGAAGCCGCCCATTCCGGCCAGGCGGATCCACTCCTCACGGGTGAGCCGGTCGCGCCAGCGGGGGGCGGTCATCGTCGTGTCCTTTCGGTCGGGCGGTCGGAGCTGGGCCATCTTTCCGCCTGGACGCGCGCAGTTGCAAGTCATGCGCAATTACGGATTCGCCTCCCCCCGATCGCACCCCCTCCCGAAGATCGCCACGACCCGTACAAGGCTTCGTAACCTTCCGGGGCTTTCACCCCGCGCTCTACGCGCGGATACTTCCGTTCTACGCGCGAAAACCTGAGCGCCGAACCCTCAACTCCCCACGGAGGAACGGCCCATGACGATCCGTATCCGAACCGCCGCGGCCCTGGCCGGCGCGGCGCTGCTCGCGGCCGGTCTCACCGCCCCCGCCACCGCCGCCCCCACCGCCAGCGCTCCCGCCGCCACGGCCGCCGCGGTCAGCGCCACCCCGCACCGGGTGCTGTTCGACAACAGCAAGGCCGAGACCGCGGGCAACGCCGACTGGATCATCAGCACCAGCCAGCCGGACCCGCTGGCCCAGAACGCCGCCCCCACCACCGAGAAGAGCTGGACCGGCGCCCTGTCCGCCTGGGGCGTCGCCCTCCAGAAGACCGGCCAGTACAGCCTGAAGACCCTGCCGGCCGGCTCCACGATCAGCTACGGCACCGGCGCCGCGCTCGACCTCGCCAACTTCGACACCTTCGTGATCCCGGAGCCCAACATCCGGTTCAGCGCGAGCGAGAAGACCGCGATCATGAAGTTCGTGCAGAACGGTGGCGGTCTGTTCCTGATCTCCGACCACCTCAACAGCGACCGCAACAACGACGGCTGGGACTCCCCGAAGATCATCAACGACCTGATGACCGGCAACGGGGTGAACGACAACGACCCCTTCGGCTTCTCGGTCGACCTGCTCAACATCTCCACCGACAACCCGCGCGCGACCAACGACGCCACCGACCCCGTGCTGCACGGCACCTTCGGCACCGTCACCGGCTCGATCCTGCGCAGCGGCACCACCTTCACCCTCAAGCCCGCCGACAACCCGGCGGTCAAGGGCCTGGTCTACCGGACCGGCTACAGCGGCAACACCGGCGCGTTCTTCGTCACCAGCACCTTCGGCTCCGGCCGGGTCGCGATCTGGGGCGACAGCTCCCCGGCCGACGACGGCACCGGGCAGTCCGGCAACACCCTCTTCAACGGCTGGGACGACCCGGCGGGCACCAACGCCGCGCTCGCCCTCAACGCCACCGCCTGGCTGAGCAAGGCCTGACCGGCCGCGCGCCCCGGCGGGCCTTCCCGCCGGGGCGCCGCCGTCGGGGCCTCCGTTCACCAGGCCCCCTCATCAGGAAAAGGTCCGCTCCCTCCCCTACTGTCGGATTACCGACGCCCGGGACCGATGGGAGCGGCCATGCCGTCCTACCCCTTCCACACCACCCGCGAGGACCTGCGCATCCCGCTGCCCGACGGGACGCGGCTGGCCGCCCGGCTGTGGCGGCCGGTCGGCGGCGAGCCCGGCCCCGCGGTGCTGGAGTACTCCGGCGGCCGCCTCACCGACCGGACCGCCGCCGAGGACGCCCGCCGCCACCCCTGGTTCGCGGGCCACGGCTACGCCGCCGTCCGGGTCGACACCCGCGGGCACGGCAACTCCGAGGGCGTCCCCGGCGAACCCGGCGGCGACCAGGAGCTGGCCGACGGCGCCGCCGTGGTCGACTGGCTCTCCCGCCGCCCCTGGTGCAACGGCCGGCTCGGCCTGCTCGGCGTCGGCGCGGCCGGCACCACCGCCCTGCGGCTCGCCGCCCGGACCCCCGACACCGTCGGCGCCGTGGTCACCGCCTGCCCCGAGGGCGGCCACCGGCTCGGCGGGGCCGTGCTCGCCGCCGACCTGCACACCCGGCTCACCGCCCTGGTCGCCGACGCCGCCCTGCCACCGGACCCGCGGCACGTCGGCGACGCCTGGCGGGCCGCCTGGCTGGCCCGGCTGGAGTCGCTTCGGCCGCCCGTCGAGGACTGGCTCGCGGCCGGCGAGAGCACCGTCCCGGTGTCCGTGCCCGCCCTCGCGGTGGCCGGCTGGGGCGACCCGTCCTGCTCCTTCGTGCTGCGGCTGCTCGCCGAGTCCCCCACCGCGCGCGCCCTGATCGGCCCCTGGCCGCACGGGCTGCCCGAGGACGCCCTGCCCGACGCCCTGCGCTGGTGGGACCACTGGCTGCGCGGCGCCGACACCGACGCCCTCAAGGCGCCCGCCCTGCGCAGCCGGCTCGGCGACCGCTGGGCCGGCGACGAGGCCTGGCCCTCCCCCGACGTGCGGGAGATCCACTACGGCCTGGACGGGCCGCTGCGCACCGCCGGCACCGCCTCCGACGACCGGTACGTCCGGGTCCGCTCCCCGCAGCACACCGGCCTCAACGCCGGCGCGTACGTCCCGCACGGCCGCCCCGCCGACCGGCCGCCGGACCAGCGCGAGGAGGACGGCCGGTCGGTCTGCTTCGACTCCCAGCCACTGCCCGAACCGGTCGAGCTGCTCGGCATCCCGACCGTACGGCTGCGGCTGCGCGAGGAAGGGGCGCCCGTCCAGGTGGCGGTACGGCTGTGCGCGGTCGGCCCCGACGGCACCTCGGAGCTGGTCACCCGGGGCGTCCTGGTCGCCGAGGGGCCGGACGCCGAGGTCGAGCTCGCGGCCTGCGCCTGGGCGGTCCCGGCCGGGCACCGGCTGCGGCTGGCCCTCTCCTCGGTCTACTGGCCCTGGGTGTGGCCCCCGGCGGAGGACACCGGGTACGGCGTCGACCCGTCCCGCTCCGCGCTGAGCCTGCCGGTGCGCCACCTCGCCGCCGACGTCGGCGCCCCGCCCCTCACCTTCGAGGCCCCGGTGCTGCCCGACCCGCTCGACATCCACCTCACCGAGCCGCTCACCGCCCGGCCCGAGCACCTCACCGTGCACGACATCGGCCGCCACGAGTGGCGCACCGAGCTCTCCCCCGCCGGCGACGGCAGCCGTACCCACCCCGACGGCCTGGTCCGCGACGAACACACCGTTACCGCCTACCGGGTGCTCACCGGCGCCCCGCTCAGCGCCCAGGCCCGCACCGACCACACCGTCCGGCTGGAGCGGCCCGACATCGGCTGGGACGTCACGGTCCAGACCCGCACCCAACTGCGTTGCGACGCCGGGCACTTCGTCAGCGTCGTCCAGGTGCGGGCGCTGGAGGCGGGCTCGGTGGTGTTCGCCCGCGAGTGGCAGCACCGGGTGCCCCGGGACCGCGCCTGAGCGGCCGGCGGTCGACTGTCCGGCCGTTGGCCTCCAGCGGCCGGCCCTTCCGGCGGTCGACCTTCCGACTGTGGGCCTCCGGCGGTTGACCTTCCGGTGCGGCCCGCCGATCATCGCCCCCGTGAACGCACGCACCCTCTACGAGCGGCTCCTCGACCACGACGGGCCGTACCAGGACGACCTCGACCGCTGGCTCGCCGGTCCGCAGGCGCCCGGGTACCTCGAACGCCTCCGGACCGCCGCCGTCCACGGCACCTCCTGGTGGGCGGACGAGAGCGCGGACGGGCCCGGGCTGCTGGAGGAGCTCCACGCCCTCGGCCGGGTCGCCGACCTGCTGCTGCTCGACCCGCAACCGTCCGGCTACCAACGCCTGTTCACCGCGCTCGGGATGGCGCCCTTCGACGGCGCCGGCCCCTTCGACCCCTTCCTGCACGAGATCGTCGAGGTCGAACAGGCCGAGGACCCGTGGGCGCCGATCACCGTCCTGGACGTCCGGTGGCCCGGCCTGATGCTCGGCGAGCTGCTGTTCAACCGGGCCGGCGTACGGGTCCGTGCGGGCACGGCACACGCCGAACGCGGGGTGGCCGACCGCTTCCCGCTCTACTGGACGTTCCGCCGCGCGCACCGCCCCACCCGCGACCTCTCCCACGGCTGGGGCGGCAACTCGCAGTGGCGCACCGGCTTCCGGCTCGACTACCGCACCGCCGGGGGCGACCTGCTGAACGCCACCGACGCCGGATCGGTCGACGGCCGCCCCGACCTCGGCCCCTACCGGGACCTCACCCCCGAGGAGCGCCTGCTCACCGCCACCGAACGGCGTGAACTCCTGCGCCACCGCAGCCTCCTGCGCACCCCGCGGGCGGCCGCCGGACTCGCCGCCTCCCCCGGGTGGGAGCTGGAGCTGTTCCCCTACGAGTGGCGGCTGCCGGACGGGGAGGCGTGATCGGCCAGCACCTCGGCGACCACCCGGCGGGCGATGCCCGTCATCCTCGGGTCGCTGTCCCGGTAGTAGGCCAGCTCCAGCAGGGCGATGGACAGGGCCCAGCCGCGGGCCCGGTCCCACGTCGCGTCGTCGGCGGCCACGGCCGTACGGAAGTCGGGGCGGGCGGTGGCGGGCAGCACGTACCAGGCGGGGATCAGGTCGACGGCCGGCTCCCCCAGGCCCGCGCAGCCGAAGTCGATGACGGCGCTCAGCCGGCCGCCCGGGTCCACCAGCAGGTTGCCGGGCTGGAGGTCGCCGTGGATCCAGACCGGCGGGCCGACGGGCGCGGGGGCCCGCAGGGCGTGCTCCCAGGCGGCGGTCACGGCGGCGGCGTCGACCAGGTCCGGCACGGCCGCGATCGCCGTCCTGGTCGCGGCGTCGCGCTCCGCCAGCGACTCGCTGCGGTAGGCGGCGGGGGCGCCGGTCGGGTCGATCCGCCGGACGGCGGTCACGAAGGCCGCCAAGTCCCTTGCCAGCAGCCGGGGTTCGGCGACAGACCCGGGGTCCGGGGTGGTGCCGTCGAGCCAGCGCAGCACCGACCAGGACCAGGGGCAGCCGTCCACCGGCCCGCCCACGGCCAGCGGGACGGGCACCGGGACCGGCAGCCGGGGGGCCAGGCGCCGCAGCCAGACGTCCTCCTTGGCGATCTCCTCGACCACCCCGGGGATCCGCGGGATGCGCACCACCAGCTCCGTCCCCAGCCGGTACATCGCGTTGCTGGTCCCGGCCGGCACCACCGGCTCGACCGGCAGGCCGGCCCACTGTGGGAAGTGCTCGGCGACCATGCGGCCCACCAGCGCCTCGTCGATGTCCAGTTCGTCCGGGTGCAACTTGCGGGAGGAGGCCATGGGGCCCGACCCTCTCACCGGACGGCCGGGCCCGGCAACCGGATTGGCGCCGAGCGCCGTGGCCACCGGAGCACCGCCGCTACCAGGGCACCACGTTCCCCTCGTGGTCCAGGAACCGCAGGCCGGGCCGGCCCCGGTGGCGCTCGATCGTCGCCACCACCCCGGGGACGCTCTCCTCCACGCCGAGTTCGGCGTCGGGCCCGCCGAGTTCGGTGCGCACCCAGCCCGGGTCCATCAGCAGCAGGGACCGCGCGCTGCCGGCCTGGCGGACGGCGTAGCAGCGCATCAGCTGGTTCAGCGCGGACTTGCTGGCCCGGTACAGGTCCTGCCCGCCCTCGGTGTTGAGGGAGACGCTCCCCTGGTCGGAGGACATCACGCCGATGGTCCCGGCCGGCGCGACCAGCGGGCCCAGGCACTCCACGACCCGCATCGGGCTGAGCGCGTTGGTGACCATGACCTCGGTGAACATCTCCGTCGGCACCTCGCCGATCGGCAGGTCGCCGCGGGTGACGGCGGCGTTGACGAAGAGCAGGTCCAGGGTGCGCCCGGCCAGCCGCTCGCGCAGGGCCGCGGTCTGCCCCGGGTCGGTCATCTCCAGGGACTCGACGGTCAGCCGTCCGCCGGCGGTCTCCGCGAGCTCGTGCAGGCCGGTGCGCCCTCCGCCCCGCACGGTGCCGATGACGTCCCAGCCGAGGCGGAGGTACTCGGCGGCGATCCCCAGGCCCAGGGTGCGCGAGGCGCCGATGACGAGGGCGGTCCTGGTGCGGTCGGTGCTACCCGCGGTGTCGATGGTGTGGGTCATGGGTCGAGTCTCGGAGCGCCGGGACCGGGCGTCCAATGCCCTTCCGGACGCGTTGATACCGTGCGGGCATGGATCTGGACCTGCGCAAGCTCCGCTACTTCGTCGCGGTGGCCGAACACCGGCAGTTCGGCCGGGCGGCGCAGGAACTGTTCATCACCCAGCCGGTGCTCAGTCGGCAGATCCGGGCGTTCGAACGGGAGTTGGGCTGCCGGCTGTTCACCCGGACCACCCGCAGCGTCGAACTGACCGAGGCCGGGAGGCGGTTGTACGAGGAGGCGGCGCTGATCGGCACGGTGGTCACCACCGCCCTGCGCCGCGTCCAGGAGGCCGCGCGCGGCGAGCAGCGGCTGGTGGTGGCCTTCTCCCCCGGCCTGCACGTCTCGGAGGCGATCCGGGCGTTCACCGCGCGCCACCCGCAGGTCGCGGTGGACGTCCTGCCGCTGCGCTGGTGGGAGCAGGACGCCCCGCTGCGCGACGGCCGCGCGCACGTCGGCCTGCTGCGCCGGCCCTTCGACGACACCGGGCTGCGCACCGTCCCGGTCGGGCAGGAGACCAAGGTCGCCTGCCTGCCGGTCACCCACCCCCTGGCCGACCGCACCGCCCTCACCACGGCCGACCTCCACGGCGAGCCGGTCCTCGACGCCCGGACGCGGCGGACCTCCTCGCTGGACGAGAAGTTCGAGCTGATCGCCTCCGGGCAGGGCATCGCGCTGGTCCCGGTGAGCGTCGCCGGCTCGTACTCCCGCCCCGGCCTGGTGTACCTGCCGGTCACCGACTCGCCGCCGGTCGGGATCTGCCTGGCGGTGCCGGAGGGCGACCGCCCGGGCCCGGTGGCGGCCTTCCTGGACATCGCCACCGCCACCCTGCGCCCGCCGTCCGGTGGGGCGTTCCGCTGACCTCGCCCGCCTCCACGCCCGTCCGGTCCCGCGCCGCGCGCCGCGCGTCAGCCCCGTACCGCGAGGTCCTGACCGCCCACCACCTTCAGCAGCCGCAGCGCCGAGTGCGAGGGCGTCCCGGGAGCCGCGGTGTAGAAGATCGTCCACTGGTCCCGGTGCGGGTCGTGCAGCGCCTCGCAGTCGAGGTCGAGCGGGCCGACCACCGGGTGGATGATCCGCTTCCTCGTCGAACGGCGGACCTCGACGTCCTGCCGTGCCCACAGCTCACGGAACTCGGCACTGTGCGCGAGCAGCCGGTCGACCAGGGCGCGCAGCCCGCTGTCGGCGGGGTAGCGGGCGGTGGCGGAGCGCAGGTCGGCGACCGCCCCGCAGGCGAAGGCCGTGGCACCGTCGGGATCGTGCAGGGCACGGGCCGCCGGGTCGGTGAAGAACCGCCAGACCAGGTTGCGCTCGTCCGGCGGCAGGGCGGAGAAGTCGCCGAGCAGCGCGGCCGCCATGGCGTTCCAGGCGAGCACCTCGCGGACGGCGCTGCAGACCATGGCCGGGGTGTCGTCCAGCCGGTCGAGCAGGTGCAGGACGCCCGGCCGCACGTCCCGGACCGGACCGGGCGGTGGCAGCGGCGACTCGCCCACCAGGTGGTGCAGGTGGGCGCGTTCGTCGTCGGACAGCCGCAGCGCCCGGCCGATCGCCCCGATCATCTGCCGGGACGGCCGCGGCCCCCGGCCCTGTTCGAGGCGGATGTAGTACTCCACCGACATGCCCGCCAGCTGCGCGACCTCCTGGCGCCGCAGGCCGGGAGTGCGCCGCCGACCGCCGTCCGGCAGGCCGACGTCGGCCGGCTGGACGCGGGCGCGCCGGCGCCGCAGGAAGGCGGCAAGCTCCGCTCGGTCGACGTGTTCCACGCCGCCAGTCTCCCCGACACCGGCCCACGCCACCATGGGACCGCCGGTACCACCCTCGACAGTGCTCTCCCGGCCCCCGCCGCACCCGGCCAGGGTGGGGCCCATGACCACTTCAGCGCAGCACCGCATCGCCCTGATCACCGGCGCCAACAAGGGCATCGGCCTCGCCACCGCCGGGGAACTCGCCCGCGCCGGGCACACCGTGCTGATCGGCGCCCGCGACCCGGAGCGCGGCACGGCGGCCGCCGCCGCACTCACCGCCCAGGGCCTCGACGCCCGCTTCGTCCACCTGGACGTGACCGACCCGGCGACCGTCGCCGCCGCGGCCGACCGGATCGACGGCGAGTACGGCCGGCTGGACACCCTGGTCAACAACGCGGGCGTGGCCCGGGACTGGCAGCGGGCACCGGAGGAGCTGCCCGTCGAGGCCGTGCGCGAGACGTACGAGACCAACGTCTTCGGCGTCGTCGCCGTCACCAACGCGATGCTGCCGCTGCTGCGCAGGTCGCCGGCCGGGCTGATCGGCAACGTCTCCAGCCGCCTCGGCAGCTTCTCCTTCCTGGCCGACCCGCAGGACCCGACGTGGGAGCACGCGGCGCTGCTCGCCTACAACTCCTCCAAGGCCGCGCTCAACGCCGTCACCCTGGTGTACGCCCGGGCGCTGCGCGAATCCGGCATCAAGGTCAGCGCGCTGGAGCCTGGCTACTGCGCGACCGACCTGAACGAGCACAGCGGTCCCGCCAGTGCCGAGGAGGGCGGCCGCCGCATCGCCCGGCAGCTCGGCGAGGCGGCGGCCGGGGCGAGCGGGTCGTTCTTCCGGCCGGAGGGCGGCACCTACCCCTGGTGAACCGCGCCGGCGGCGATCAGGCCGGGCAGGTCCCGCATGTCGTCGAAGACCACCGTGCCCGGCCCGGCCAGCCGCTGCGCCGCCGTGACGCCGCCCGCGTAGCCGAGCGCGCGCATCCCGGCGGCGCGGGCGGCCTCGACGCCGGGCCCGCTGTCCTCGACCACCACGCAGGCGGCCGGGTCGACGCCCATCGAGCGCGCGGCGTGCAGGAACAGGTCGGGGGCGGGCTTGCCCCGCTCGACCTCGGTGGCGCTGAAGATCCGCCCGGCGAAGTGGTCGTGCAGGCCGGTCCGGCCCAGGGTGTGGCGCATCTTCTCGTGCGTACCGCTGGAGGCCACGCAGGTGGGCAGGGTGATCGCCGCCAGCGCCTCCGGCAGGCCGTCCACGGGAGTCAGCCCGGCGTCGACCTCCTCGGCGTGCAGCTCGACGAAGCGCTTGCTCCACACCGCCGCCGTGTCCCCGCCCAGCCGCTCGGCGACCGTCGCCCGGTTCGCCGCCTCGGACCGCCCGACGAACCGCTCGATCGCCTCCGCGGCGGTCAACGGCCAGCCGTACTCCTCCCCCAGCCGCACCAGCACCCGTACGGCGATCACCTCGCTGTCCACCAGGACGCCGTCGCAGTCGAATATCACCAGCTCAATCGGCTTGATCATCCGCCCAGGATAGGGCGGCCCCGCACCGTCAGGGGCCCGGCGGCGGGAGGCTCGTCACCGCCCCGGGGACGCTGTCCGGCAACCGCACCGGGTTCGAGCACGGGTAGCCCGCCACGACGGACTTGGCGTACTTCAGCGCGATGTCGAGGACGGCCCGCTGAACCGTGTCCACGCTGACCCGGACCTCCATGTACGGACGGCCCGTGCGGTTGTTCTCCGGGTGGTCACAGCGGAACCCGAGGCCCACGGACTTTCTCCCGACCCACCCCTGAACATCGGCACCGAAGTCGAGCCGGCTCATGCCGTTGTCGTAGGTCTCCGAGCCCGCACCATAGCTGTAGTTCATGGTCGACTCGTCCATCGACCGCACCCGGACCGTCAGGAGGGCCGTCTCCGCGTCCCGCCAGAGCACGCAGGTCTGCTCCTCCTGGCCTGGCCTGAGGCGCTCCCTGCTGCCGCCCCCGTAGTGCTCGACTAACGTTGGGGGAAGGCCATCCGCCAGGGGCGCGAGGTCCGCCCGGGTGAGCACCGACCAGCAGGCACCGGCCGACGGCTTCGCCGGTGCGTGGGCCGACCGCCACCACCACCCGACGCCAGCCCCGGCGAGGACCACCGCCGCAACCATGGCGGTGAGCCACCGCCGCCGGAGCCGCTTGCCCTCAGCCACTGACGGCCCGGGCGAAGAGCCCCGCGCTGTCGGCCGCGCCGGCCCGCACCTCGTTCGCGGCTCCCGTGGACAGCGCCTCGATCTCCTGCGGGTTCAGCCCGGTTCCCTGCGCGGCGTCGAAGAGCCACGGATTCACCCGCCGCTCGCAATCCGGGTCGGCCACCCGATTTCCCCCAAAGAGTTCGGCACATCCGACCGCGAGTCGACGTCGGAATGCCTGCTCGAATCCCACTGATGAATCGTTCGTACGAACGGATCCCTGTGGAAGCTTAGCCATGAATCCGTACCGCACACGGGAGTTGAGCTACTTCTGAGGAAGAACGGGAAAGGCCCGGCGGCTACGGCCGCCGGGCCTTCGGGGCGTTACCGGTTCAGCCGGTCTGGACGGCGGTGTCGTCGATCACGAAGCTGGTCTGGAGCGAGGCGTCCTCGGTCCCGGCGAACTTCACGGTGACCGTCTGGCCCGCGTAGGCCGACAGGTCGAAGGTGCGCTGCTGGTAGCCCGCCGCGGCGTCCGCGTTGGAGTAGGTCTTCAGCGCGGTGCCGTTCACGGTCACGGTCAGCTTGTCATACGCGGTGCTGCCCGACTCGGCGGTGTCGATGTGCAGCCAGAAGCTCAGCGTCGCCTTGCAGCCCGACGGGATGCTCACGGTCTGCGACAGCGAGTCCGAGTGGGTGGAGCCGTAGCCGTTCATCCACGCCTTCCAGGAGCCGCCGTGGGCCGCCTGGGAGGAGCTGTTGTCCACCACGCCGCTCGACGCGGTCCACGGCGTCGCCGTACCCGTCTCGAAGCCCGCGTTGCCCAGCAGCTGGGCCGGCGTGCAGGTGCCGCCACCGCCGCCGGTCACCGCCCAGGTGAAGGAGGTGGAGGCCGACTTGCCCGCGGCGTCCGTCACGGTGACGGTCACGTTGGCGCTGCCCGCGGTGGAGGCGGTGCCGGTGATCACGCCGGTGGAGGAGTTGATCGACAGCCCGGCGGGCAGGCCGGTCGCGGCGTAGGACAGGGGGGCGGTGCCACCGGAGGCGTTGATCTGGAGGTTGACCGCGCCGCCGACGGCGGTGGACTGGTTGCCCGGGTTGGTCACCGAGACGGCGCCGCTGCCGGCCGGCTTGGTGAGCAGGCAGCCGGAGACGTTGAGGTCGATGACCCGGCTGGAGTTCAGGCAGGTGGTGAACCAGTACGTCTGCTCGCCGTAGCTCTGGCCCTTGTAGGCCTTGGTGGTGCCGTCGGCGGCCACCTCGCACGGGTTGTTGAGGGTGCACATGGCGCCGTCGTCGTTGCCGGTGTTGTTGATGCCGATGATCCGTCCGCTGGCGGAGTCGACGATCGGCGAGCCGGAGGTGCCGTGCGTGGTGTTGCAGCCGGAGCTGTAGCGCAGCGAGTCGTGCCAGGTCCACTCGTCCTCGCGCAGGGTCGGCACGAAGCCGTTGACCGAGCAGTTCCAGACCTGCTTCCAGTACGACGAGGGTATGTACATCGACGCGCCGTCGGCCGGGTGGGTGTCGCTGATGGTCAGCGCGGCGGCGCCGTACTTGGAGGTGATCGACCCGTAGGTGTCGGTGAGTTGGTAGAGCGCGACGTCGGTACCGGTCATGGTCGCGTAGAGCAGCTTGTCGGCCTGGACGGTGCCCAGGCTGCCGCCGGAGGCGTTGAGCAGGGTGCCGCTACGGCTGGCCGTGGTGTTCTGGATGACCTGCCCGGCCGCGGGCATGGTCGGCAGGCAGTGTCCGTTGGTGAGCATCATCGCCCGGTCGCCGGCCACCGAGGTGGGGTAACGGACCAGCGAGGCCGAGCAGTTGCTCAGGGCGATGGTGGACGTCAGGTCGGCCGCCTGGACGGCCTGCGCGGGGGCGGCCGCGAAGGCCAGCCCGCCGGCGACAACGGCACTCGTACCGGCCACCGCGACAAGTCTCTTGAACATGGCTCTCCTTGTGGGGGATCGCGGGGTGTACGACTGGTCGTCGACGCCCACGCCGCACGAAAGTGCCATGGTCACTTCAAAGAGGTCAACCACTCTGACCGAACTCGCACTGTCCGGGACGGGTCGTGCCATCCGACGGCAACGACCCGTCCCGGTATGCCCGTTACGGGCCGGCGCCGGGGCCGGAGACGGGGCTGCAACTACGGTTACGGTTACGGCTGCGGGAAGGCGTTCGGGTCCACGTCGCTGGTCTTGGCGTTGCCGTCGGCCACCGGCTGGAGGGTGATCTCCCAGGAGGTCGCGGTCCGCCCGGTCTCGAACGGGAACGTGTCCTCGAACTTGGTGAAGTGGCAGTTCTGGGTGAAGGCCTTGGCGTCGGAGTCCCAGTCCGCGCCCCCGGAGACGAAGACCTCGTACGTCCCGTCCTCCACGCCCTCGACGTCGGCGTTCTGCCCCTTGCCCACGAACACCGAGTGCACGGCCTTGCCGTTCAGCGCGAGCGAGACCACCGCGTCCGTCCTGCCGCCGTTCTCGACCTTGAACACGCCCTCGCCGCGGAGCTTCCCCTTGCGGACCATGGTGCCGTTGTCCAGCGAGCGGGACTGCTGCGGGGGCAGCGGCGGGACGGCGAAGGTGGTCTGGTAGCCGGCCGCGGTCATCTTGGTGAGGGCCGCCGACACCGCCGCCAGGCCCTGGGAGGTGCCCAGTTCGGCCTCGGCCGAACTCAGGGCGCAGACCTTGTGGGACGTGATGTCGCTGCGGACCTTGCCCGCGTCGGTGGCGAGCGAGCTCATCGCCGCCACCAGCTCGGTCTGTGCCGCCGTCACCGTGGGCGGCTCGTCCGCCCTGCCCAGCGTCTTGGCGGCGCCCTCGGCGCTGGTGACGATGCCGCCGAGCACGGTGTCGAGGTCGCCCACGCTCTTGGCGCCGGCCACCTGGGCGAGCGCGGTGGTGACCGGGTCGACGCTCGCGCTGAGCACCGGGCCGTACGGCGCCCGGGTCGGCGTCGGCTTCGGCGTCGCGGTCGGCTTCGCGGCGGCCGACGAGCCCCCCGCCCCCGCCGACCCCTGCCCGGACGAGCCGCCCGCCGAACCACCGCCCCCGGAACAGGCCGCCAGCACCAACGCCGCACCCACGGCCACGCCGGCCTTCCCCACGAACCGCTCGGACTTCACGAACCTCATGCCCCACCCCCGGGAACCCGCCCTGCGCGCACACCGCGCAGCCGCACGATCACACATGCTCCCGAGCACGAACGGCACCGTCAACCGGTACCGGGCAGTCACCTCGACGGGCTACGGCTTGGGGGCGGCCCCGTCCGCGGCCACCCACTCGACGTCGGGGCTGGTGTTGCTGTTGCCGTCCAGCGCTGGAGCCTTGACCGTCCAGGTCGTCCCACCCGGCTGGAACTCGCGCTTCTCCCCCACCCTGGCGGCCAGGCAGTTCTGGGTGAACTGCCGCGCATCGGAGTCCCAGTCCACCCCGGCGGTGTAGTAGAAGTCGTACGAGCCGGCCTCGATGCCCCCGACGGTGGCCTGCCGCCCCTTGACCACGTACGCCGAGGCCACCGCCTGCCCGTCCCGGACGATCGAGACGACGGCGTCCATCTCGTCGTTGTTCTCGAACGTCAGCGCGCCCGTGCCCCGGTTCCCGCCGTCGCGGACCACGGCACCGTTCGCCAGGGCCCGCGGCTGCGGCTGCGGCTTGGGGAACTGGGGGGCGGGGAAAGCGGCCTGGTGGCCGGCCGCCGCCAGCTTGGCAAGGGCGGCCGGCACCGCCGTCAGCCCCGGGCCGGCGCCGAGCCGTGCCAGCACGACGCCGGCCGAGCAGTACTTGTGGACGTTGACGTCATCGCGGATCGTCGAGGCCTCGGAGGAGAGCGAGTTCAGACCGGCCACCAGTTCGGCGCGCGCCGTCTCCGCTCCGGCCCCGGTCGGCGGCACGGCGGACTGCAGGCTGCGGACGGCCCGGTCGGCGTTGGACTGGACGGCGGCGAGCGCGGTCGCGATGTCCATGGTGGTGGTCGCCGCGGCCACTTTCCCCAGCCCGGTGCCGACCGGCTCCAGGGCCTGGGTGGCCGTCGTGCCGAACGGCGTCGCCGAGGCGCTCGGCGCCGCCGTCGTCCCTCCCCCGCCGGAACAGCCCGCGAGCACCAGCACACCGACGACGGCCAGGGCCGCCCCACCCGAAGGCCCCGTGAACCGAACCGACTTCACAACCCCACCCCGATGACATCCCGTGCACAGTCCGTGCACGTCCCGGGCGACATGCTGCCGAGCACGAACCGTCCGGGTCAACCCGGTTGAGCGGTCAGAAGATCACCGGAAGGGCCCGTCCCCGGCCGTCGACGGAGGTCAACTACGATCGGGCCCGTGCTCAGTCTCACCGGACTCCCCCTCCAGATCATCGCCTCGGTCCTCGCGATCGCCGTCTTCGCCGCCACCATGTGGCTCTGGCCGCGGTTCGGCGGGAGGGGCTGGAAGGCCTGGCTGGGCCGGATCGGCGCGTTCCTGGCGACCCAGGTGGCGGTGCTGGCCGCGATGGGTCTGATCGCCAACAGCTACTTCGGCTTCTACAGCTCCTGGACCGACCTGCTCGGCACCAGCGGCGGCCTCGGCACGGTGGTCGACCACCAGCCCAACGCCTCCGGCGTGGCGATCACCGGGGAGGAGAAGTTCTACTCCTCCCAGGGCTCGGACCCGGAGCGCTCCGGCCTGATCCAGAAGGTCGACGTCAAAGGAGCCGGCAGCGGCCTGACCACCGAGGCGTACGTCTACCTGCCGCCGCAGTACTTCCAGCCGGACTACGCCAAGCAGCGCTTCCCGATGGCCCTGGTGCTCACCGGCTACCCGGGCACCCCGGAGAAGCTGATCTCGCTGATGCAGTACCCGGCGTCCACGCTGAGCGCCATCGAGCAGAAGAAGCTGCCGCCGACCGTCCTGGTGATGACCCGCCCCACTCTGGTCGGCGACCGGGACACCGAGTGCGTGGACGTGCCGAACGGCCCCCAGGTGGAGACCTTCTTCACCTCCGACCTGCCCAAGGCGCTGGCCATCACCTACCGGATCGGCACCGACCCGGCCAACCGGGCGGTGATCGGCAACTCCACCGGCGGCTACTGCGCGCTCAAGTTCGCGCTGCGCAAGCCCGACTCCTACCGCGCGGCCGTCGCGCTCTCCGGCTACTACAGCGCCGCCCACGACCCGACCACCGGCGACCTGTTCGGCGGCAGCGCCCAGCTGAAGCAGGAGAACGACCTGCTGTGGCGGCTCAATAACCAGCCCCCGGCCCCGGTCTCGCTGCTGCTGACCACCGCGTACGACGAGAACAACTACGACGAGACCAAGGCCATGGTCGCCGCCTTCAAGGCCCCCACCAAGATGTCCACCATCACCCTGGACACCGCCGGCCACAACTTCCACACCTGGACCCGGGAGATCCCCCCGGCCCTGGAATGGCTGGGCCGGCAGATCACCATGCCGCCGTCCGCGTGACGTCCGGCAGATCACACCCGCCTCACAGGTCCGTCTCACGGTTCTCTCAGTAGCGCCACCGACCGTATGGCGCATGACCACCAGCAGCTACTCCCCTCCGGCCGGCGAACCGTGGCCCGAGGCCGCGAAGTACCCGCCGCCGGAGGTGCCGCGGCCGGACGCGGTCCGGCCGGACCCGGCACCGCTCTTCCCCGAGCAGCCCCTGCCGCCCGCCGGTCCCAAGGGCCCGGCCTCCTGGTCCGGTCGGCTGCGCACCCTCCCGGCCCGCGCCTGGCGCGGTCGCGCGGACGACCCGCGCTGGGTGCGCCCGGCCCTGCTGGCGCTGCTGGCCGCGACCACCCTCCTCTACCTGTGGGGCCTGAGCGCCTCCGGCTGGGCCAACTCCTTCTACTCGGCCGCCGTCCAGGCCGGCTCCCGGAGCTGGAAGGCCTTCTTCTTCGGCTCCTCGGACGCCGCGAACTTCATCACCGTCGACAAGCCCCCGGCCGCGCTGTGGCCGATGGCGCTCTCGGCGCGGGTCTTCGGCCTCTCCTCCTGGTCGGTGCTGGTCCCGGAGGTGCTGATGGGCACGGCCACCGTCGGCGTGCTGTACGCGACGGTGCGCCGCCGCTTCTCCCCGCTCGGCGGCCTGCTGGCGGGCGCCGCGCTGGCGCTCACCCCGGTCGCGGCGCTGATGTTCCGCTTCAACAACCCGGACGCGCTGCTGGTGCTGCTGCTGACGCTGGCCGCGTACGGGCTGGTGCGGGCGGTCGAGGCGGCGGGCACCCGGTGGCTGGTGTTCACCGGGGTGATGTTCGGCCTCGCCTTCCTCACCAAGACCCTCCAGGCCTTCCTGGTGCTGCCCGCCTTCGCGGTGATCTACCTGGTCGTCGCGCCCACCGACCGGTGGCGGCGGGTGCGGCAGCTGCTGCTCGCGGGCGCGGCGATGGTACTGGCCGGCGGCTGGTGGGTGGCGGTCGTCGAGCTGCTGCCCGCGTCGGCCCGCCCGTACGTCGGCGGCTCGCAGGACAACAGCTTCCTCTCGCTCACCTTCGGCTACAACGGCCTGGGCCGGATCAACGGTGACGAGACCGGCAGCGTAGGCGGCGGCCGGATGCCCGCCGGGTTCGACCTGCCGGGCGGCGCGATGCCCGGCAGGGCGCCCGGCGGCGGGCGCGGCTGGGGCGAGACCGGACTGACCCGGATGTTCGGCACCGACATCGGCGGACAGATCGCCTGGCTGCTGCCGGCCGCGCTGATCCTGCTGCTGGCCGGGCTCTGGGCGACCCGCCGCCACGCCCGCACCGACACTGCCCGCGCGGCGTTCCTGCTCTGGGGCGGCTGGCTGCTCTCCACCGCGCTGATCTTCAGCTTCATGTCCGGGATCTTCCACCAGTACTACACGGTGGCGCTGGCCCCGGCCGTCGCGGCGCTGGTCGGCATGGGCGTGGACGGGCTGTGGCGGGCCCGGCACCGGCTGCCCTGGGCACCGGTGCTGGCCGGGACGCTCGCGGTGACGGCGGTCTGGGCGTTCGTGCTGCTCGGCCGCAGCCCGGACTTCCTGCCGTGGCTGCGCTGGGCGGTGCTGGTCGGCGGGCTGGTGGCGTCGGCCGCGCTGGCCGCCGGGCCGCTGCTCGCCGGGCGGGCGGTCGGCAGGCCTTCGGTCAGCGGGCCGTCGGTCACCGGTTCTGCCGGGGCCACGGCCGGGCGGCTCTCCGGCCGGGTCGGCACGCGGATCGCCTCGGTGGCGGGCCTACTGGGCCTGGCGACGGCGCTCGGCGGCCCCGCGGCGTACGCGGTGGACACCGTGAACACCCCGCACACCGGCTCGATCGTGACCGCCGGGCCGGGTGTGGCGGGCGCGTTCGGGCCGGGCGGCGCGGGGCACAGGGGCGGCAGCGGCGCCAAGGGCGCCAAGGGCTTCCCGGGCGGCGACGGCAACGGCCGCTGGTTCGGCCAGGGCGGTCCGGCGGGCCAGGACGGCCGGGACGGCCGGCAGCCCCTCCCGGGCGGCGGCACGGCCGGCGGTTCCGGGGGCGGCACGGCCGGCGGGCCGCCCCCCCGGTGGCATGGGCGGGCTGCTCGACGGCCCCAAGGTGACCGACGAGGTCGCCGCCCTGCTCGAGGAGGACGCCGACCGCTACACCTGGGCCGCCGCCGCGATCGGCTCCCAGACCGCCGCCGGCTACCAACTGGCCACCGGTGAACCGGTGATGGCCCTGGGCGGCTTCAACGGCACCGACCCGTCGCTGACCCTGGCCGGCTTCCAGAGGTACGTCCAGGAGGGCAAGGTGCACTGGTTCATCGGCGCGGGCGGCTCCCGGCGCGGCTTCGGTGGCGGCGCGGGCGGCGGCGAGGGCGGGCAACAGAACGAGTCCGCGCAGATCGAGTCCTGGGTGGCCGCCCACTTCACCGCGAGGACCATCGGCTCGACCCCGTTCTACGACCTGACGGCCCCCGCCTCCTGAGCCCAACCCCCGAAGGGGCGTGCCGCGTTCGCACGGCACGCCCCCTTTCCGCGTCCTCGGCCCGGTCAGTCGGACGGGCAGTGGGTGCCCGCCGTCGGCAGCCGGCCGTCCACCAGGTAGGCGATCACCGCGTCCCGGACGCAGCCGCTCTTGTCGTACCCGGTGTGCCCGTCGCCCTCCCGGGTGAGCAGCACGCCGTGCTCCAGCCCGCCGGCGAGCCGCTGCGCCCAGGCGTACGGGGTGACCGGGTCGCCGGTGGAGCCGATCACCAGGAGCGGCGCGCTGCCCGGCGCCCGGACCAGCCGCGGTGGTTCGGGGGTGCGGATCGGCCAGGGGCGGCAGTCCGGGTCGAGCAGGGTGCCGACCGGGTCGTGTCCGCTGGTCAGCGGGGCGCGGGCGGCGAGTTCGGCGAGCGCCGGGCGCAGTTCCGCCTCGGTGGGCGGCGGCGGGCCGTCGGCGCAGGAGATGGCGGCGTAGGCGTCGGCCGGGGTCCGGTAGCGGCCGTCCTCGCCGCGGCCGTCGGCGCCGTCGGCGAGGGCGAGCAGGCCCTCCGCGGCGCCCCGGGTGACAGCCGGGTCGAGGGCCGCGCGCAGCCGGGGCCAGGAGCGGTGGCCGTCGGCGAGCACGTTCAGGGCGGCGTCCCAGCCGAGTGCGGCGGTGAGCGTACGGCCGCCGGCGGCGCGCAGCGGGTGGTCGCGCAGGCCGTCGAGGAAGCGGGCGAGGCGTTGCGGGGCGGCGGCCGGGTCGGCGCCGAGCGGGCAGGCCGGCCCGTCCTCGGTGGCGCAGGCGGCGGCGAAGGCCCGGAGTCCGGCCTCGGCGGCGGCGGCCTGTTCGATGCCGAGCCGGGCGGCGGGGGCGCTGTGGTCGACGGCGCCGTCGAGGACGAGCCGGCCGGTGCGCTCGGGGAACTCCTCGGCGTAGCGGGCGCCGAGGTGGGTGCCGTAGGAGTAGCCGAGGAAGTCCAGCCGGCGTTCGCCGAGGGCGCCGCGCAGCACGTCGAGGTCGCGGGCGGTGTCGCGGGTGCCGAGGTGCGGGAGCAGGTCGGCGTGCCGGGCCCGGCAGGCCTCGGCGAGGATCCCGGCGCGGTCGTAGGCCGGGTCGTCGGTGGCGTCCCACTGGTCGCGGGTGCGGTCGTCCAGGCAGTGGACGGGGGTGGTGTCGCCGGCGCCGCGCGGGTCGAAGCCGACCAGGTCGTACCGGTCGTGCAGCGGCCCCTGGTAGCCCTTCCAACCCCAACGGACCGTTTCGACACCGGAGTTGCCAGGGCCTCCGGGGTTGAGCAGCAGGGCGCCGAGCCGCCGCTTCCGGTCTGCGGCGGGCACCATGGCGAGGGCGACGTCGACGGTGCGGCCGCCCGGGTCGGCGTAGTCCAGCGGGACCCTGAGGGTGGCGCAGCGCACCACGGCCCCGTCCGGGCCGGTGCCGTCCTCGCCGGGGCAGCGGTGCCAGTCGATCCGCTGGTCGTAGAGCGCGCGCAGGGCGGGGGCGGCGGTGGCGGCGACCCGCTCGTCCAGCGGCGGCCGGTCGCCCGGTCGGGCGGCGCCCGTGCAGCCGCCCGCCAGCGCGAGGACGAGGGCGGCGGCGAGGGCGGGCACGGCGTGCCTGGGCGACCGGCGGTGCCGGGAAGTCTTCGGGGCCACCGCCCACGAATACCACCCGGCCCCGGCCCGGGGCACACCGCACCCGCGTTCCCGGGCACCCGCCTTCTCCGGCCGCGCGTCGACGTCTCGCCGTGGACCGGCGTTTCGTCAGCCGTCGCACTGCTGGAGCATGGCCCTCTTGTCGGCATCGGTGACGGGCAGCTGGTACTTCAGCGAGACCTGGGCGAAGCGCACCGCGTACGCGCAGCGGATCTCGGGGTTGGCGGGCAGCCAGGTGGCCGGGCCGGAGTCGCCCTTGGAGGCGTTCTGCGAGCCGTCGGCGGGGATCAGGTTGAGCGGGTCGTTGGCGATCTGGACGCGCTTGGCCTTGTCCCACGTGCGGGCGCCCATCTGCCAGTCGTAGGAGAGCGGCATCACGTGGTCGATCTGGATCCGGGAGGCCTGCTGCTTGGTCCACTGGACGCTCTTGCCGGTGTACGGGTCCCAGATGGTCATCGCGGTGACCGTGCAGTCCGAGCCGTCCTTGTGCTCGACGGCGGTGCCGTCCCGGGCGAGCAGGTCGTTGCGGGTGTCGCACTTGTTGCCGCCGAACGGGACGCCCTCGACGTTGTCCGTCCAGGCGGGGCCGAACTCGTTGCGGTCGTAGCCGTCCTTGGTGCCGACGGCGGCGGTGGCGACCTTGGCGATGACGTCACGGCCGGCCTTCCGGTCCTCGGGGGTGGTCAGCGGCGCCAGGCCGGGCTTGGTGCCGTCCGGGTTCCGCAGCGGGCTGGTGCCCGCGCCTCCGGCGGCGGTGCCGCCGCCGGGTCCGGGGTCGCTCGGCTGGTGGTCGCGGCCGCCGATCAGCCAGCCGACCAGCGCGAGCGCGCATATCAGGAACACGGTGGCGGCGGACAGCGTGGTGCGGCGGGCGGGCACGGAGAACTCCCGGGATCAGGGGTGGGTTGACGGCGAACCAGCAGATCAGCCGCCCCGGGGCAGGTCAAGGCGACGCCACGCGGCGCCCCCGGAGCATGCCGAAGCTCACACCCGCTCAGGTCCGGTTCCTCGACCGCCCGCCCCGCCCCGTCCCGTCCCGGCAGCCGAACTGCCGGGGCGCGGCCGCCGCGTACGGCTCCCGCTGCGGGCCCCACGGTGCGCGCCCCGGCCCCGACCGGGCACGCTGTCCCCATGCAGACTGCGCCGACACCCGCCGGACCCGCCCCTGTCGCCGCTCCGGTCGCCGCCCTGGTGCTCGCCGCCGGGGGCGGGCGGCGCCTCGGCGGGCGGCCCAAGGCGCTGCTCCGGTACGGGGGGCGGCCGCTGGTGGAGCACGCGGTGGCGGTGGTCCGGGCCGGCGGCTGCGCGGACGTCACGGTGGTGCTGGGCGCGGAGGCCGGACGGGTACGGGCCACCGCGCACCTGCCGGGCTGCCGGCTGGTCGGCAACCCGGACTGGGCGCAGGGCATGGGATCCTCGCTGCGGGCCGGCCTGGCCGCTCTGCCGCCGCACGCCCCGGCGGCGCTGGTGATGCTGGTGGACACCCCGGGCGTCACCCCGGCCGCGGTGGCCCGGCTGCTGGCCGCCCACCGGGCCGGCGCCGAACTGGCCGCGGCGGCCTACGGCGGGCGGCGCGGGCACCCGGTGCTGATCGGCGCCCGGCACTTCGCCGAGGCGGCGGCGGGCGCCCGCGGCGACACCGGGGCGCGCGCCCTGCTGGCGGCGCACGCGGCGGAACTGGTGCTGGTCGAGTGCGCCGACGTCGCCGTCCCGGACGACCTCGACACCCCCGCCGACCTGGCCCGCTGGTCCGCCGGGTGAGCGTCCCGGCGCGGCCGGCCGAGCATCCCCCTCGGGAAGGATTCCGCTCCTACCCGGGCGGGCAGGATCCCCTGATCCGTCCCTGAGGATTGCCCCATTCCGCGTCCGGCGCCGGACATTTCGGGGAGCATGGGAGACGTCCCACCCACCCGACACCGACGGACGGAGCCCGCGATGGCCGGACTGCCCGACGACTTCACCGGACACGACCCCACGCGGCCGGGGCCGGGCGGTGGCGCCCGGGCGATCCGCTGCCCCGCCTGCCGCCGCGAGCACCTCTACGAACCGCCCTCCCTGCCCTGCCCGTGCGGGGCCTCGCTCAAGGTGCCGCTGCTGCGCGGCGGGGTGCCGGTGCAGGTCCGCTTCCGCTCCTGGGAGGACTCCTGGCTGAGCATGCGCTGCCCGCACTGCGGCCGCTCCGACCAGTGGCCGCAGCCCGAGTTCACCTGCAACTGCGGGGCCACCGTCCGGCTGCCGGTGGACCGCACCACCCGGCTGGGCACCGGCACCGCCGCCCCGCTCGCCGCCCCCGGCCCGCAGGCCGCCCGCCCGTACCCGGCCCACCCGGCGAACGCGCCCGCCCCGGCCCCGCCCGCGCCGCCCTCGGCCGGCCGCTCCCGCCCGTTCCGCCACCGCGCGCCGTTCCGTCCGCACCCGGTGCGCACCTCGCAGGACGCGGTGTTCACCGCCGCCCGCTACCTGGAGTGGCTGGGCTTCGACGACCTGGAACTGACCGAGGCCCAGGAGCGCGACGGGGTCACCCTGCTGGGCAGCCGGATGGTCGCCCAGGTGGACACCTGGACCGAGCCCGCCGACGTGAAGTCGGTCGAGTGCCTGTGGCTGCAGACCCTGCACGCCGAGGAGACGGCCGCCGCGATGTTCACCCTCGCGGGTTATTCGCACCAGGCCACCGTGCGCGGCGAACAGCTGCTGGTCGCCCTGTTCAGCCTGGACCTGGCGGGGGTGCCGCAGCCCGCGAACGGCGCCGCCGAGGCCCTGATGGAGACCGGCTGGACCTCCTGACCCGCCGGGCGGCCCACCGGACCGGCCCGCTCCACCTCCTCTAGATCATTCTTCTTCCAAAAGCAACAACCTTCGCTCGTGATCTGGTGCACAAGCTCACCCCCGTGTTGAATTGCCGCCACAGCGCGGGCCTTTCGCCCTGTCGTCGTCATGCGTACGGGTCGTGACGGCAGGGCCTCAGGGGCTGGTCCGCGCCCTTGCCGGATGGCGCACACAAGGAGGTGGCGTTGTCGGAGCACGGATGGGACCCGAGCGGGCCGGTCGGGCGGGGGAGGGCGGCAGCGGAGGAGCCGGGTGACACCGTGTGGCGGCTGAGGTCCCGGGGGTGCTGGCAGGAGGCTGCCGAACTGCTGCGACCGACCGCCGAGCACGACCCGGACGCGGCCCTCGGGCGGGCCGAACTCCTCATCGAACAGTGCCTGTTCACCGCCGCGAACTGGACCCAGGCGGAGCAGGCGCTGCGCCTGGCGGAGGCCCTGGCCTCCGGCACCGAGCAGCGCGCGGCCGCCGCCTGCGCCCGCGGCTTCCTCGCGTACGTCGCGAGCGTACTCGGCCCGCGGGACCGGCTGGACGAGGCGCAGGCCGCGCTCGGCCGCACCTCGGCGCTGCTGCCGCCGGACGCCCCGGGCCGCCCGCTGCTGGACTTCCGGCGCGGGCTGGTCGCCGAGAACCTGCTGCGCGACCGCAGCGCCGCCTGGATCGCCTACCGCCGGGCGCACGACGGCGCCGGCGAGCGCGGCGACGAACTGCTGCGCTCGTACACCTGGCGGCACCTGGGCGCGCTGGCGCTCTCCCGCGGGGACCGCGGGAACGCCCGGGAGGGGTTCGACGCCTCGCTGCGGCTGCGCGAGCAACTCGGCTTCACGGTGGGGGTGGCACCGGCGCTCGCGGCGCTCGCCGAAGTGTCCGAGCCGCCCGAGGCCGCGCGGCTGCGGGCCGAGGCCACCCGGCTGGTGGCCGCCCTGGGCGGGGTGCCGGTCTGGCTGGCGCGCCAGCTGGGAGCCGTCCGCACGCCGGGGACTCCCCCGGACGGACGCATCGCGAGCGAGACCGGGGGCAGCATCAGCTAAGGTGAGGCTAACCTGGCCGGGGGGAGCAGTACCCCGGCCGGGTCGCCTTGCCGTTCCCCGGGCACCGCCATGCCCCGGTCCGGCCGCGTCCGGCTCCTCCACTGCGCCGGGCACCGCCGGGCGGACCATGGGCGCCCCGGTCGACCCGATGGGGCCGTCCATGACCGTGAGCAGCGCCCGGCCCGGCCCCCGACCGCGTGCCCCCCGCACCACCGGGGCGCGCACCCCCGCCCCCGCCCCGACTCCCGGCCCCACCGCCCCGGGCACCCCCTCGTACCAGCGGCTGTCCGGGCTCACCCCCGTCCTCACGGTGCGCTGCGCCCCACCCCGGCGCGGCGACGGCTGGCTGCCCGCCGCCGACCTCGCCACCCGCCCCGAGGCGGTGCGCGAGCTGATCGACCACGACGCCCGGCAGGGCCTCGCCCGCTACGGGCAGCCGCTGCGCCCGGACGTCGCCGCCGGCTTCGGGCTGCACCGCTTCGTCTGGCCGGTCTCGCTGCTGTTCACGCTGCCGTGGTTCCTGGAGCGGCGCGTCCCGCTGCTCGCCCTCGGGGACGTCGCGCTGCGCCGGCGCCCCGGGGCGGTCGAACTGACGGTCCGTCCGGCGGAGTTCGCCTGTCTGCCGGACGACCCGGCGGCGGGGTCGGCGGTCGGCTCGGTGGCCGACCCGGCGACCGGCTCGGGGCGGCCCCGGACGGTGGCGGACGAGCGGGCGCTGGCCGCCGCCCTGCGGTCCGCGCTGGGCGCCTTCCTGGCCCCGGTGCTCACCGCCTTCGGCCCGGAGGCGCGGCGCGGGCCCCGGGTGCTGTGGGCGATGGCCACCGACGCGGTGGTGGAGGGGCTCTGGTACGCGGGCGGGCTGCTCGGCGAGCAGGAGAGGGCGCGCACCGAACTGTCCGCGCTGCTGGCGCCCGGCGAGCCCCTCGACCCCGCGCGTCCGCCCGGCGCGGGCGCCCGCCCCGCTCCGGCCCCGGCCCCCTTCACCCCGGGCGCCGGTTTCGCGCCCCCGGCACCCGGGGACGACGGTGCTCCGGGCCCGGAGCGGTCCCGGGCCAGCTGCTGCCTCGTCTACACCGCGGATCCGCAGGACATGTGCGCCGGCTGCCCGCGCGTCACACGACGTTGACGAAAACCTGTCCGAGGGCAGGCTCGAAAAGCCCGTGATTCCGGGAACAATCCACGCCAAATTCATATGACAATGCGATGGTAACCGGGTCAGAAATCCCTCTCCTCAGCGCATTGACGGAGAATCAGCCATTCCCCCGCCGAGCATCCGCCATGATGGTCCCCGCCGTCACGACGCAGGAAGACGCAGGCAAGCGACGCAGGAAAGCGAGGCCGGTTCCGGCGATGAAATTGTCCGACATACCGCTCGGATGGGCGATCACCGTGGTCGTGGGGCTGCTGGTCAGCGCACTCCTGGTGGCCCTGCTCCGCAGCCGGGGATCCACCTCCCCCACCGCCGGCACGGATTCCTGGGAGCGCTCCGAGGAACGGCGCCGCCGCAAGGAATCCCTGTACGGCGGCGCCTCCTACACCCTGCTGTTCTGCTGCGCCGGCGTCGCGGCCGCCCTCTCCTTCCACGGCCTGGTCGGCTTCGGGGTGCAGAACCTGGGCCTGTCCGGCGGCTGGGAGTACCTCGTCCCGTTCGGACTCGACGGCGCCGCGATGTTCTGCTCGGTGCTCGCCGTCCGCGAGGCCAGCCACGGCGACGCGGCGTTCGGCTCCCGGCTGCTGGTCTGGATCTTCGCCGGTGCCTCGGCCTGGTTCAACTGGGTGCACGCCCCGCGCGGCCTGACCCACGCCGGCGCCCCGCAGTTCTTCTCCGGCATGTCCCTCTCGGCGGCGGTCCTGTTCGACCGGGCGCTCAAGCAGACGCGCCGGGCCGCCCTGCGCGAGCAGGGCCTGGTACCGCGACCGCTGCCGCAGATCCGCGTCGTCCGCTGGCTGCGCGCCCCGCGCGAGACCTACGCGGCCTGGTCGCTGATGCTCCTGGAAGGCGTGCGCAGCCTGGACGAGGCGGTGGACGAGGTTCGCGAGGAGAAGCGGGAGCGCGCCGTCGAGAAGCAGCGCCGCAAGCTGGCCGGGCGCCGGGAGCGGGCCGAGATCCGGGCGATCAACCGCTCCCACAGCGCCTGGCGGCGCGGCGGCGGCGCGGCTCGGCAACTGGCCTCCGCTGCGGAGCCCGCGACGGCCGCCGGAGCGGCCCGTCCCGGCACGGAACGGGCGGTGACGGAGCGAGCGGTGACGGAACGGGCGGTGACGGAACGGGCCGGAGCGGAACGGGTCCCCACCGCGCCGGCCGAGGGCGCGGTCGTCCAGCCGGGCCTGCCGGCCGGTCCGGAGCGGCGCACCATCGACCTCACCACCGAGGACGACACCGTCACGCTGCCCCGGCTGGACTCGCTGGAGCGCAAACTGAAGGACCTGGAGCAGCAGTTCGGCTGACCCCCCGGGCCGGTTCCCCCCGGTGGCGCGCGGACGCCACGGAGGCCGGAGAACCGGACGGGTGCTCAGGCCGCGGCCACCGCCATCCCGCTGAGCTCGAACCACATCCGCTTGCCGGAGCCGCGCGGCTCCACGCCCCAGGAGTCCGCGAGCGCCTCCACCAGCATCAGCCCGCGCCCGGAGGAGGCCTGCTCCCCCGGCGTCCGGCGGGTCGGCCAGAGGTCCGACTCGTCCTCCACCTCGACCCGCAGCCGGGCCCGGCCGCCGTCCTCCTCCGGCTCCCGGTAGAGCCGGGCGGTGAACATGGCGTCCCGGTCGGTGTGCCGGATGGCGTTGGTGACCAGCTCGGAGGAGAGCAGCTCGGCGGTGTCGATGAACTCGGCCACGCCCCAGCGGCGCAGCGCGTCGCGCAGTTCGGCCCGGACCTCGGCGACCCGCGCCAGGTCGGCCTGGCCGATCCGGCGGCGCAGCTGCTGGGCGGCCAGACCGCCGGCCGGGCCGTCCCAGCGCAGGAGCAGCAGCGCTATGTCGTCCTCGCGCTCACCGGAGTCGGCGGCCTGGGAGGAGATCCGGTCGGCCAGCTCCTCCAGCGGGTCGCGCGCGGCCTCCGCGGCGTCCGGCAGCGGGCGCGCGAGCACCCGGGTGAGCCGGTCGATGCCCTCGTCCAGGTCCATGCCGCGCGCCTCGACCAGGCCGTCGGTGCAGAGCAGCACGGTCTCGCCCGGGTCCAGGCTGAACCGGGTGACCCGGTACTCCTGGTCCGGGTCGATGCCCAGCGGCAGCCCGCCGGCCACCGGCACCACGGCGGCGGTGCCGTCCGCGCGGCGCACCACCGGGTCGAGGTGGCCGGCCCGGACGGCGTAGACCACCCCGTAGTCCACGTTGACCTCGGCGTAGGTGCAGGTCGCGAAGTGGTCGGTGTCCAGGTCGGCGAGGAAGCGGGAGGCACGGGCCATCACGGCGGCGGGCGGGTGCCCCTCGGCCGCGTAGGCGCGCAGCGCGATCCGCAGCTGGCCCATGATCCCGGCGGCGTGCACGTCGTGGCCCTGGACGTCGCCGATCACCAGACCGACGTGCCCGCCGGGCAGCGGCACCACGTCGTACCAGTCGCCGCCGATCTGGAGGCCGGAGCCGGCCGCGATGTAGCGCACGGCGGTGCTCACGCCCGGGATGGACGGGACGGTGCGCGGCAGCATCACCCGCTGGAGGCCGGCCGCGAGCTCGTGCTCGGCGTCGTGCAGCCGGGCCCGGGCCAGCGACTGGGCGACCAGCCCGCCCAGGGTGGTCAGCAGGGTGCGCTCGTCCGCGTCCAGCTCGCGCTCGTCGTCGAAGCTGACCACGCAGACGCCGATCGCCCGGCCGCTGGCCACCAGCGGCAGGTACGCCCAGGAGCCGCGGCCGGTGCGGCTGGTCGGCTCCCACACCTCCGGGTAGCCCTCGCGGAAGTCCTCGCGGGTGGAGACGAAGACGGGCGCGCGGTGGCGCAGCGCCTCGGCGGCCGGGTGGCCGGCCGGCAGCACGGTGCGGTCCCAGACCGCCAGCGAGTCGGCGCGGTAGCCGGAGGCGCCGAGGATCCGCGCCCGTCCGGCCTCGAAGGAGGCCAGCACCAGGCCGTCCGGGGGCAGCCCGGGCAGCGGCAGCTCGGTGAACACCCGGGCCACGTCACGCACGGTGACGGCTTCGGAGAGGGCGCGCGCCGCCTCCTTGATGAACCGGGAGCGCTCCTCGCGCAGCAGGGCCATCCGGTCGGCGTGGTCGCGCTTGTGCAGCTCGACGGTGGCGTCCCAGACGAAGCCGACCATCCGGGAGGCCCGGCCGAAGGCGTCGGCGAGCACCCGGCCGCGGAAGCGCACCGCGCGCATGCCGCCCTTCGCCCCGACCGTGCGGTAGTAGGCGCCGCACTGGCCCAGTTCGGCCACCGCGCGCTCGACCCGGCGGCGCACCACGGGCGCGTCCTCGGGGTGCAGCAGGGACAGGAAGGAGGCGGCGGTGCGGTCGAAGCGGCCGTGCTCCAGGGCGTCGAGTCCGACGATGGCGCAGGCCCGCTGGTCGCCCTCCAGGACGTCGCGGCGGATGTCCCAGTCGAAGGAGCCGATGCCGTTGGCGGCCATCGCGGGCTCCAGCCAGTCCGGCATGGTGTCCGCGGAGGACGGCGGCAGGCCGCCGGACAGCACGGGCGCCACCCGGGCGGCGGCGAGGCTCGGGGACGGGCGCGCCACGGAGCCGCGGCGCGCGGGCTGGGCGGGCGGCCGGGCCCGGCCCGTCCCGGTGGGGGCGGGGCCTGCGACGGGCTGCCCGGAGGTGCGCGGCTCCGGGGCGCCGGGCTGCTCGGCGACCCGCGGCTCGACGGTCCGGGGTGCGATGGTCCTGGGTGCCACGGTCCTCGGCTCTCCGGTTCGCGGCTCCACGGTCCTCGGCTCTCCGGTTCGCGGTTCCACGGTTCGCGGCTCCACGGTCCTCGGCTCTACGGTTCGCGGCTCGACGACGGGCGCCGCGCCGGGAGGATGCGCCGGCCCCGGCGACTCGGGCTCAGTGGGCATGCTGCTCCTGCCGCTGCCGTGGCGGACCGCGCCGACCGTCCGGACGGGCCGCGTGGCGGTGTGATGGGTCGTGCTGGATAGGACGGTACGACGGGCGGTGGCCAGTCGAGGTTCGGTCTCCCCGCTGCTTCCCGCACGTGGACACACATTCCCACCATCCTGGCCAATGTTCGGCCGAGCGGCAATGCCAACGGCCCGGAAATCTTCCGTTCCGCCTTCTGTTCAGGGCTTCCTTCGCCAGCGAATCAATCGACGGCGAACCATCGTACGGCCCGGCCGGCGGTGGCGGGACGGGGCCGGTCGGCACGGCAGCACCGGGACGACCCGCCGACTCAGGGCGTGGCGAGTTCGAACCAGGTGACCTTGCCGTCGCCGCGCAGCTGCACGCCCCAGGAGTCCGCGAGCGCCTCCACCAGCAGCAGGCCGCGCCCCGAGGTCGCGTACTCGGCCTCCGGATCGCGCCGGCGGCCGGGCAGTCTGCTGGTGCCGTCCTGCACCTCGACGCGCAGCCGGTGGTCCGAGCCGAGCACCGCGTCGAACACCGCGCCCTTGCCGGTGTGCAGCAGCGCGTTGGTGACCAGCTCGGAGGTGAGCAGCTCGGCGGTGTCGGACAGCTCCGGCACCCCCCAGTGGCTCAGCGCCGACCGCAGCCGCCGCCGGACCGCGCCCACCCCGACCAGGTCCGCCGGGTCGAGCGTCAGGTGCAGCCGCCGGTGCACGGCACAACCCGGAGCCGGTGCGCCCGGCAGGGTCGTCCCGGTGCCGCCGACCGGCCCCTGGACCGGCCCGGACCGGTAGGCGTCGCCGGAACTCGTCCGCTGCCGCGGGAATCGCGACTGACCGTCCATCAACCCATGCCCCCGCCCTGAATCCCAGGCCCCCGCCTCCGGATCCCCCGCCGGCCGGGTGGCCCCCTCGATCTGACCACTCATCCTCATGCCCAGTTGACGGCGTTTGCAACAGTGTGCGTCCGATCACGTGGGGTGAAAGGGGCACGGGAAGGTTCGCGTGATCCAACTGCCCGCGCCGGACAGGTTTGCGAAGCGCAGGGGCTGTTTTCGAGGACGCCCCCGCCCGATCCCGCGCACACCCGGCGCCCGTAAGGACCATGCGCCCGCCTGCGCGCCCCCTCCCCCGCTCCCGCCGCGCGCCGGCCGCACGCCGGGGGCGGGCCGCACGCCAGGGCGGGCGTCGGGCGCCTCGCGCCGTCCGGCCGCTCACCCCCACCCCCCGCCCAGCAAGCCGAACGCCCGCGCAGCGGCAACGCTGGACAGGGCGGCCCGGTGCGGGTTCAATGACCCGAGGTGTTTGAACGACGTTCTAACATCGGCCCCGGACCTTCCGAGGCCCGGACCTTCCGGGACCGGACCCCTTCCGAGGCCCCCGAGCCGACCCCCTCCCCGGCGACCGCGAGCGAGGAACCGTGCGACTGACCCCCACCGAGCGGGACCGGCTGCTGATCTTCACAGCAGCCGAGCTGGCCCGCGCCCGCCGCGCCCGGGGCGTGCGCCTCAACATCCCCGAGGCCACCGCCCTGATCGCGGACACCGTCTGCGAGGCCGCCCGCGACGGCCGACGCCTGGCCGAGGCCATCGAGGCCGGCCGCTCCGTGCTGACCGCCGAGGACGTGCTGCCCGGCGTGCCGGACGTGGTCACCGTCGTCCAGGTCGAAGCGGTCTTCGACGACGGAACCCGCCTCGCCGTCGTCAACGACCCGTTCAGGGGCGCCGGCTCGCTCGGCGACGAGGCCCCCGGCGGCGCGCTGATCGGTGACGGCACCGGCTACGACCCGGTCGAGGAGACGCTCCTGCTCCCCGTCCACAACACCTCCGGGGTGCCGATCTCGGTCACCTCGCACTTCCACTTCTTCGAGGCCAACCCGCGTCTGGCCTTCGACCGGGCCGCCGCCTACGGCACCCACCTGGCCGTCCCGGCCGGCTCCTCGGTCCGCTTCGACCCGGGCAGCACCGTCGAGGTCGGCCTGGTGCCGATCGGCGGCGAGCGGGTCGCGATCGGCTTCGCGGGGCTCGTGGACGGCCCCCTCGACGCGCCCGGCGCGAAGGAGGCCGCCCTCGCGAAGGCCCGCGCGACCGGCTACCTGACCGACTTCGACGACTCGGAGGTGCCCTCGTGACGGCGATCTCTCCCCACGACTACATCTCCGTGCACGGCCCGCGCGCCGGGGACCGCGTCCGGCTCGGCGACAGCGGACTGATCGTCCGCGTGGAGTCCGACTCCCAGGCGCCCGGCGACGAGTTCCTGGCCGGCTTCGGCAAGACCGCCCGCGACGGCCTGCACCTCAAGCCCGCCGCCGTCCGGGACACCTGCGACGTGGTGATCAGCAACGTGCTGGTGATCGACGCGGTCCAGGGCATCCGCAAGACCTCGATCGGCCTGATCGGCGGCCGGATCGCCTCGATCGGGCGGGCCGGCAACCCGGACACCCTCGACGGCGTCGACGTGGTCGTCGGCACCGGCACCACGATCGTCTCCGGCGAGGGCCTGATCGCCACCGCCGGCGCCATCGACACCCACGTCCACCTGCTCTCGCCGCGGATCATGGAGGCCTCGCTGGCCTCCGGCGTCACCACGATCATCGGCCAGGAGTTCGGCCCGGTCTGGGGCGTCGGCGTCAACTCGCCCTGGGCGCTGCGCCACGCCTTCAACGCGTTCGACGCCTGGCCCGTCAACATCGGCTTCCTGGGCCGCGGTTCGTCCTCCGACGAGGCCCCGCTGATCGAGGCGCTGGCCGAGGGCGGCGCGTCCGGCTTCAAGGTGCACGAGGACATGGGCGCGCACACCCGCGCCCTGGACACCGCGCTGCGGGTCGCCGAGGAGTACGACGTCCAGGTCGCCCTGCACACCGACGGCCTGAACGAGTGCCTGTCGGTCGAGGACACCCTGAAGGTGCTGGAGGGCCGGACCATCCACGCCTTCCACATCGAGGGCTGCGGCGGCGGGCACGTCCCCAACGTGCTCAAGATGGCGGGCGTGCCGAACGTCATCGGCTCCTCCACCAACCCCACCCTGCCGTTCGGCCGGGACGCGCTCGGCGAGCACTACGACATGATCGTCTCCGCGCACGACCTCAAGCCCGACCTGCCCGGCGACGCCGCGATGGCCCGCGACCGCATCCGTGCCGGCACCATGGGCGCCGAGGACGTGCTGCACGACCTCGGGGTCATCGGCATCACCTCCTCCGACGCCCAGGGCATGGGCCGGGCCGGCGAGACGGTGCGCCGTACCTTCGCCATGGCCGGGAAGATGAAGGCCGAACTCGGCCCGCTCGACGGCACCGGCTCGTACGGGACGACGGAGAGCGGCGACGACAACGAGCGCGTGCTGCGCTACATCGCCAAGCTCACCGTCAACCCGGCCATCGCGCACGGCCTTTCGCACGAGGTCGGCTCGATCGAGGTCGGCAAGCTCGCCGACATCGTGCTCTGGCGCCCGGACCACTTCGGCGCCAAGCCGCAGCTGGTCCTCAAGGCCGGCTTCCCCGCGTACGGAGTGGTCGGCGACCCCAACGCCTCCACCGACCGCTGCGAACCGCTCGTCCTGGGGCCCCAGTTCGGCGCCCACGGCGCGACCGCCGCCGACATCTCGGTGGCCTTCGTCGCCCAGGCCGCCGCCGACGGCGCCTACCTCGACCGGGCCGCCGACGGACTGCCCACCCGCCGCCGCCGGGTCGGCGTGCGGAACACCCGCGGCATCGGGCCGCGCGACATGGTGCGCAACGCCCGCGTCGGCCACGTCGAGGTCACCGAGACCGGACTGGTCTCCCTGGACGGCTCGCCGCTGCGCTCCGAGCCCGCCGACAGCGTCTCGCTCAGCCGCCTCTACTTCCTCTGACCCTCCCCTAGGACGCGATGATGACCACCCCCACGCCCGCCTCGCTCGGCTACCGGATGCCCGCCGAGTGGCACCCGCACGACCGCACCTGGATGGCCTTCCCCACCGCCAACCCCACCTTCGACGGCCCCGAGCAGCTGCACGCCGCCCGCCGGGCCTGGGCCGCCGTCGCCGACACCATCGCCGGGTACGAGCCGGTGACGCTGGTCGTCAACACCGGTGAGACGGCGGAGGCGCGCAAGTACGTCTCCGAGCGGGTCGAGATCGTCGAGCGCCCGCTGAACGACGCGTGGATGCGCGACATCGGCCCGTCCTTCCTGATCGACGGCAAGGGTTCACTGGCCGCCGCCGACTGGATCTTCAACGGCTGGGGCGCGCAGTCCTGGGCCCGCTGGGACAAGGACCAGCACGTCGCCGAGCACCTCGGCGAACTGACGGGGGCGCGGCACTTCGCCTCCCGGCTGATCAACGAAGGCGGCGGCATCCACGTCGACGGTGAGGGCACGGTGCTGGTCACCGAGACCGTCCAGCTCGGCGAGGGCCGCAACGCGGACTGGACCAAGGAGGAGGTCGAGGCCGAGCTGCACGCCTTCCTCGGCACCACCAAGGCCATCTGGCTGCCGCGCGGACTCACCCGCGACTACGACGAGTTCGGCACCCGCGGGCACATCGACATCGTCGCCTCCTTCGTGCGCCCCGGCGTCGTGGTCGCCCACGTCCAGCCCGACCCCTCGCACCCGGACCACGAGGTCTGCCGCGAACTGGTCGCCGTCCTGCGGGCCTCGACCGACGCCCAGGGCCGGACGCTGGAGGTCATCGAACTGCCCGCCCCCACCGTCCTGCTGGACGAGGACGGCGAGCCGGTCGACTACTCGTACATCAACCACTACGTGGCCAACGGCGCCGTGATCCTCTGCGCCTTCGACGACCTGCGCGACCAGCAGGCCGCCGCCGTCCTCGCCGAGGCCTACCCGGGGCGCACCGTCGAACTCGTCGACGCCCGTGAGATCTTCGCCAACGGCGGCGGCATCCACTGCATCACCCAGCAGCAGCCGAAGGCGCTCTGACGCCCCACCCGGGTGGGAGCCGCGCGCTCCCACCCGGGCAGCCCTCCGAGCGCCGTGCCCCCGAGGAGATCCGCACATGGCCGACCCCCGCCCGCGCCGGCCGGCCCGACCCCGCGAGGAGGTCTTCGCCGCCGCCCGGGCCGCGATCGCCGAACACGGGCTCGGCAAACTCACCATGGCCGGGCTCGGCAAGCAGCTCCAGATGAGCGCCGGGCACCTGCTCTACTACTTCGGCAGCAAGGACCAGCTGCTGCTGGAGACCCTCCGCTGGAGCGAGGACCAGCTCGGCGCCCGCCGCCGCGAGGCCCTCGCCGACCGCGCCCTCGACCCCTGGCAGCGCCTCGACGCCTACCTGCGCCTCTACCTGCCGGAGGGGGCCGGCGACCCGCGCTGGATCCTCTGGGTCGAGGTGTGGGGCCGCTCCCCCGCGAGCGCCGAGATCCGCCAGGGCCAGCAGGAGATCGAGGCCCCCTGGCAGGCCGACCTGGTCGCCCTCATCGAGGAGGGCACCGCCGCCGGCCACTTCACCCCGGGCCCCGCCGCCGACCGCGCGGTGCAGATCCGCGCCCTGCTCGACGGCCTCGCCGTCCCCATCGCCATCGGCCTCCCCGACGCCCACCGCCCCGCCGCCCTCACCCAGGCCACCGCCGTCACCACCATCCTCCTCCGCACCTGACCGCGCCTGGGCCTGGTGTTGCCCCTGGCCCTGGCCCTGGCCCTGCGCGAGAAGTCGGCCCCGCCGACTTCTCGCGCCTGCGCCCAACGCCGCCGCCCGGCCGAATATGCAGACCGGTCTACAGGGTTTCCCCTGTCCGGCCACCCGCGCGCACAGGAAGTCGGCCCCGTCGACTTCCCGCGCAAGCGCCCGGCTACCCTGCTCGCCGAATATGCAGACCGGTCTACACATTCGTCATCGCGCCGATACCCATCGCCCTCCCCTGCGGCGGCGACTGGAGGCCTGCGCGTGAGAAGTCGACCAGACCGACTTCTCACGCAACCGTCGGACCACGCCCCTTCAGGACGTCGACTGTGCGGCACCAAATATGCAGACCGGTCTACAGATTTAGCTCGCCAAGCCACCCCCGCATAGGAAGTCGGCCCTGCTGACTTCTCGCGCAAGCCCGACCGACCGTGCCCCGAATATGCAGACCGGTCTACATATGCGCCCCGGGGCAGGCACTCACCCCCATCGGGCGGCAGCGACCTGAGGGCCTGCGCGCGAGAAGTCGACCAGACCGAATTCTCACGCAAGCACAGGCCGCACCCAACCTGCCATGAATATGCAGACCGGTCTACAGATTTGTTTCCGCCCAGGCACCCCCTCGCACACGGGAAGTCGGGCCGGTCGACTTCCTGTACGGCAGGTGACATGGGGACCTGCACGCGAGAAGTCGATCAGGCCGACTTCTCACGCAGGAGCGGGAATCGTGCCCTCGGGCGTAGGAAGTCGGGTCGGCCGACTTCCTATACGGCAGGGGGACGCTGGGGTCGTGCGCGGGAAGTCGGCCGGGTCGACTTCTCGTGCGGGGCGGGGTCACTCGGTCCAGATGGCGGCGGCTGTGCGGTCGTCGGCGTAGCCCTTGGCGCGGACCTGGACCTGGCGGAGGAAGTCGACGGTGCCCGGGGGGTGGGGGTGGGCCCAGTGGGAGGAGAGGAAGTGGGCGACGGCCGGCTCGTCGGCGATGGGGCGGGCCAGGCCGGGGGCGCAGAGGAGGAGGATGTCACCCGGCGTCGCGGGGACGAGCCGGAAGCGGAACGGACGCGGGCCGGGGACCGGGGCCTCGGAGACCGGCGGCTGACCGTCCGGGTGGTGCAGCAGCCGGGCCGCGTAGGCGTCGATCCAGTGGCCGGAGCGCAGCAGGTAGAGCCCGCCCGGGCCGACGCCGAAGGACGCCCGGTAACCCGCCTCCGGGTCCAGCGACACCATCAGGCAGTGCAGCGAGGCCGGTGACGGGGTGTCGTCCCCCTCCGCCCGGGGCGCCAGGGCACGCAGCGGGGCGGCCGCGCCGGTGGCGAGACGCTGGAGGCCGTAGCGGAGCCGGTCGCGGGCGCCGTCGCGCAGGTCGGCGGCCAGTCCGGCCCGGCTGCGCCCGATCGCGGCGGCGAGCTGGTGGCACGCCTCGCCGGTGGCGGCCGCGACCGCCGCCGCGGTGACCATCTCCTCCTCGGCAGGCCCACCCGTACGGTCGAAGCCGCCGAGGACGGCGAGCAGCAGACCGTCGGGGCCCTCGCCGAACCGCGTGACCAGCAGGGAGTCGCGGCGCGGCTCTCCCCGGTAGCGCGCGGAGTCGCCCCGCACGGAGGCGGCGCGCAGGACGGACGATCCGTACTGGGCGCCGTCCAGCACGGTGTCCGGTACGACCGCGCGCAGTGAGCCCGGGTCCGCCTCGGGTACGGCCGTCGGCTCGGGTCCGTAGGTAGGGGGGCGTTCGCCGACGTGTGGGACGGCGGTGCCGCCGTCGGCGAGCGGTGCGCGGGCGGCCAGGCGGGGGTCGGGGACGGGCGCGGTCTGGGCCGCGGGGTCGGGCTCGGGGTCGGGCTCCCGGGTGTGGACGGGTCCGGGCTCAGGCTCCGCTTCGGCTTCGGGTTGTGCCTCGACGACGGGCTCGGGCTCGGGTTCGGGCGCAGGTTCGGGGGTGGGCGGCGGGGTGGGCTTCTCCAGGGAGACCGGGTCCGGGACCGGTACGGCCTCCGGCTCCGGTGCCGCCTTCGGTGCGTCGTCGGCGAAGGCGGGGGCCGGGAACCGGTGGGTCTCGGTGGAGGTCCGCTGACGCCCGATCCCTTCCGTGCCGCCGATCACGCCGACCGCGGTGTCGAACCAGTCGTCGAGGCTGTCCCGGTTGTCCGAACCCGCCGAACCGTCCGAACCCGCCGAGACCTCAGAGCCCTCCGAACCCGCCGAGCCCGCTGAGCCCGCCGACCCGCCGGAACCGTCAGGCCCCCCAGGCGCCTCCGGCTCGGACTTCGACTCCGCTTCCGCTTCCGGCTCCGGCTCCGGCTCCGGTTCCGCCACCGGCTCCGCCGACCGCTGCTGCCCGATGAGCCCGACCGCCGTGTCGAACCAGTCGTCCACGCTGCCGTCCCCCGGGTCGGCGTGCGGGGTGTCCGGGAGGGTGCCCGTCGGACCGTCGTAGACGGCGTCCCACCAGCCGTCGTCCGGCCGGTGCGGTTGTGCGGGTGCACCCTGCTTGCTCATCTGACGGCTCCTGGTCGTTCCGTGGTCGCGCCGCCCCCGGCGGGCCGGGCTGACGACATTGTTCTCCACCTGCGACGACCCTGTCCGGGTTTCGGCGACAACCGGTCACCCACCGGAGAGTCCCGGCCACCGCGCTCACCAGCCGGTTCGCCGGACCGGCCCCGGGTACGTCCTCGGTTCGTCCGCTTCCGTTCCGTCCGCGCTTGCCGGATGTGTCCGGAGCAGGGCGTTTCCTGGTCATCCGGGTGTCCGAGCCGCCGAAAATGGGGGCCAATGGGGGGCATCGCATCACTCGTTCGGCTGATTAAATGTGCGCATGACCGCGTCGGCCCCCAGTTCGCCCCGACCGGGGAGGGCCGCGTCCGCGGGCCGCCCGGTGGGTCGGCTGTTGGTCCTGCTGCTCACCGCGCTGCTGACGCTGCTGCCCTGCGCGGGCCCGGCGAAGGCGGCGGACGGCTCCGGCCATCCGGCGCCGCCCTCGGCCGCGGTCGGCGCCGTCACCGTCGTCAGTGTGGTCAGCGTCCAGGTCGCCACCGGGCAGACCTCCCACAGCGGCCGCGCCGCGAAGGTCACCAAGTCCGCGCAGTCCTCGGACCACCACCGGACGGCCGAGGAGCAGGGGCACTGGATCCTCTGCACCGCCGACGGCCAGCCGCCGCGCGACAACGGCTGCTCCAGCCACCCGTACTGCCCGCAGGACGCCCAGCTGCCGAACCCGCCGCCGCAGCCGCAGCCCGCCGTGTCACCGCTGACCCCCGCCGCGCCCGAGGCGCTGCCCCGGGTGGTGCCGACCGGGCTGCTGGACGGCTCGCACCCGGTTCCCGACCTGCACGAACTCCAGGTCCACCGGTCCTGAGTGGAACCCACCGTCGGCACGGCCGCCGACGGATCCGCCCTTCCTCTCACTCCAGCTGACCGCCGCCACCCGACCCGGTGCGGCGGGGACAAGGACGACCACCATGGGTTCCGCTTCCAAGCAGTCCAACAAGCCCGGCGGCAAGCAGGGCGGCGGCGACCGCCGCGCCCGGATCGCCGAGCTGCGCGCCGCCGAGCAGCGCCGCGACCGCCGCAACAAGATCGTCGCCTCGGTGGCGGCAGGCGTGCTGGTGATCGGTGCGATAGCCACCGGCACCTGGGTCGTCATGGACCAGAACCAGAAGAAGAAGGACAAGGAGACCGCCGCCAACGCGGACATCCCGGGCGTGAAGACCTTCGGCGAGCTGAGCCGCACCCACGTCAAGGACAAGGTCACCTACCCGATGACCCCGCCGGTCGGCGGCGACCACAACGCGATCTGGCTGGACTGCATGGGCCACGTCTACGACCAGCCGGTCGAGAACGAACGCGCCGTCCACTCGCTGGAGCACGGCGCGGTCTGGGTGACGTACAACGGCAAGGCCACGCCGGACGACCTGAAGACCCTCTCCGACAAGGTCAAGAAGACCCCGTACTCGCTGATGAGCCCGTACCCGGACGAGGAGGGCACCATCACCCTGAACGCCTGGAGCACCCAGCTGATCGTGGAGAGCGCCAGCGACCCGCGGGTGGAGCAGTTCTTCACCAAGTACGTCCAGGGCAAGCAGACCCAGGAGCCGGGCGCCTCCTGCACCATGGGGCAGATGTGACCGCCGACCCGGGCCGCCGCGACGAGGCCGCGACGGAGGACGCCGCGCACGCCGCGACGGACGCCGTCGCCGAGGGCGGGTCCCCGCGCCGCCGCCGCATGTGGTGGCCGGCCGCGCTCGCCGCCGCCGTGGCACTGGCGCTCGGGGTGCCGGCCCTGGTGGCGAGCGGGACCTCCGCGTCCGGCGCGTCCACGCTGTCCGTCCCGGCCGGCGACTCCCCCGAGGCGGGGTTCGCCCGCGACATGGCGACCCACCACCAGCAGGCCGTGGACCTGTCGTTCGTCGTCCGGGACCGCACCGCCGACGAGCCGACCCGCACCCTGGCCTTCGACATCATCAACACCCAGGCCAACCAGCGCGGGATGATGATGGGCTGGCTCGACCAGTGGGGGCTGCCCCAGCACTCGACCGCCACGCCGATGGCGTGGATGAAGATGGGCCACGAGTACCAGGCCCACGACGGTTCGCTGATGCCCGGCATGGCCACCAACGCCCAGATCGCGAAGCTGCGCACGCTCAGCGGGCGGGACGCCGAGGTGTACTACCTCCAGCTGATGATCGAACACCACAAGGGCGGCGTCGAGATGGCCCAGGGCTACGTCGACAAGGCCGGGAACGAGACGGAGAAGCGGCTCGCGCAGTCGATGGTGGTCGGCCAGACCTCCGAGCTCGAGCTGATGACCGACATGCTCAAGGAGCGCGGCGCCACCCCCGGCGTACCCGCCTCCTGAGCGGCCGCTCCGCACGCTCCGCGTTCTCCCCGGGCGGCCGGGGGGGGTGGGGGGGGGGTCTTCCTTCGTGCCCTCCCCCCCCCCCCCACCTGCCCTCCCCT
>NZ_JBVKDS010000019.1:162355-178385 GCF_055633695.1 Kitasatospora sp. NPDC114501
CCACATCTTTGTGTCCTCCGTGTGGGGGGCCCCGTCCCCAGCGCCTTGTTTTCCCCCCCGGCCGCCCGCCGTTCTTCCCCACCCCCTCCGGAGAGCCCCCGCCTGCCCCCGGACGACCCCTGACTGATCGCCGGACCGGGCGACCCGGGCGACCCGCAGCGCGCAGCGGGTCGCGGTCGGCGGACAGCAGCGCGTTCAGGACCCGGTAGGCGCCGTTCTCGGCGGCCCGGGTGACCGGGTCGCAACCCCAACCCCAACCCCCAACCCCCAGGCCGCAGGCCCGCCCCCCAGACGTGGGCGCCACGCCGTTCTGCCGGTTCCTCCCTGCCGTGGCCCTCACGCCCGGGTGGCCCGGGTGGGGCGGGTGAGGAGCGCGGCCGTGGCTGCGACGGCGGCGAGGACGAGGAGGACCGTCCGCCCACCGGACTCGGCGCCCGCCAGGTGGACGCCGAGGACGGACAGCGCCATGCCGAGGGCCGTGCCGAGGCTGCGGGCCATGTTCACCATGCCGCCGCCGACCGCCGAGCACTGCGCCGGGATCGCCCGCATCACCAGCGCGTTGTTGGCGGGCAGCAGCAGGCCCAGCCCGTAGCCGGCGATCAGCAGCGGGGGCGCCTCCGCGTCCGAGGCCGGCAGCAGGGCGAACAGCAGCAGTCCGGCGGCCGCGAGCAGCGCGCCGGAGCGGCACCGGGTCACGTCCGACCAGCCCCGGGGCAGCAGCCCGCCGCCGACCGTCGCGGCGAACGCGAACGCGGCGGGCAGCAGGGTGACCACCAGGCCCGCGTGGGCCGTCGACACCCCCGCGCCGGTGAGCAGCACCGGGCCCAGCACCAGCGGACAGAACAGCAGCAGGTAGCCGATCAGCGCCACCACCAGGCCGGAGCGCACGCCCGGGGTGTTGATCAGGCCGGGCGCCAGGATCGGCCGGGCGGCCCGCCGTTCCTGGCGCACCAGCGCCAGGGTGAGCGCGGTGGAGGCGAGCAGCAGGGCGGCCACCGCCCAGCCGGGCAGGGGCAGTCCGGAGGCGGTGGACAGGGCGAGCAGCAGCGCGGTGGTCGCCCCGGTGAGCAGCAGCATGCCGGGCAGGTCGAAGCGGGCGTCCTCGCGGGACCCGGTCCGTCGGGCTTCACCGCGGCGGGCTCCGCCCCGGTGGGCCCCGGTGAGGCGGGGCCCCGGCACGGCGGCCGGTGACGCTGGGGAGGCCGGCGTGCGGGTGCGGGGCAGCAGGTACCAGCCGGCCACGATGCCGAAGACCGCGATCGGCACGTTGACCCAGAAGACCCATCGCCACGAGGCGTGCTCGACCAGCAGTCCGCCGAGGCTGGGGCCGAGCGCCAGGCCGAGGCCCTGGGCGGAGGCCTGGATGCCGAGCGCGCGCCGCATCGCGTGCTCGGGGACGCCGCGCGCCACGAGGGCGACGCTGTTGGCCTGCATCATCGCGGCGCCGACCGCCTGGACGGCGCGGCAGCCGACCAGGGACCAGAGACTGCCGGCGAATCCGGCGCCGAGCGAGGAGAGGCCGAAGACCGCGAAGCCGCCGATGTACATCGTCTTGCGGCCCACCCGGTCGGACAGCCAGCCGATCGGGGCCAGCAGGGCGACCAGGACCAGCAGGTAGGCGAGGGCGACCCACTCGACGGCGGCGAAGCCCGCGTCGAAGTCACGGCCGATGGCGGGGAAGACCAGGGCGATGACGCTGGCGTCGAGCTGGCCGAGGAAGGCTCCGAGGCAGACCGTGGCGACGGCGAGCCAGTGGGCGTGGCGCCAGCCGGCTATGCCACGCGGCCGGGGCCGCTCGGTGAGCAGCCGCGAGGCGAGGGTGGTGGCGTTCACGTGCACGAATATATCGGATACGGATATGTTCCTTCTACGAGCAGTTCGCTCTACGACAGGACGTGTTCCCCGGTACGGACGGTGCCGGTCGGACGCCTGCCATGGGGCCCGCGACGGGGCCTGGAGCCGGGCCTGCGACCGGGTCGCGCCCAGGCGCGCCCAGGGCCCGAACCGGCCGCCGAACCGCCCCGTACCAGGAGATACGCTGTCCGCCATGCCGTCGTCACCACACGTTCCCGACCCCGCCACCGGAAGCACCGACCCGGCGGTCGAGCACGCCCGGCGGCTGACCGACACCGTCACCCGGCTACGCCGCGCGTTGCGCAGCAGCATCCGCACCGACTACCCGTGGGAGTCCCTGCCGATGGCGCAGGTCGAACTCCTCCAGACGCTGGCCGCCGCGCCACTGCGGGTCGGCGAGCTGGCCGCGCGGCAGCGGCTCGCGCCCAACACCGTCAGCGGGCTGGTCGGGAAGCTGCTCGACGCCGGATTCGTGGACCGCCAGGCCGACCCCGGCGACCGCCGCACCGCCCGGATCGCCCTCACCCCGGCCGGCCGGCGGCAGCTGGACGACTGGCAGCACGCCCACGAGCGGCGGATCGCCGCCGCGCTCGGCACCCTCGACCCGGCCGACCGGGCGGCGGTCGTCGACGCCCTGCCGGCGCTGGAGCAGCTCGCCCGCGCCCTCGCCCGGACGGGCACCGGGGCCGAACATGGGGCTGCTGTCGAGCAGGCGGCCGCGGCCGAGCCGGGTCCCGGGGCCGGATAAACCACTGGTCGCCGCGGTTCGCCCGGCGCTACCGTCCCCGGCATGACCACCGCAGACGTACGGGCAGACGTACGGATCGAGCCCTGGACGGACGACGACCTCGCGCTGCTGCGCCGGGTCAACACGCCGGAGATGAAGAAGCACGTGGGCGGGCCGGAGAGCGCGGAGCAGCTGCTCGTACGGCACCGGCGCTACCTGGACTTCGTCCCGTCCGGGCTCGGCTGCATGTACCGGATCGTGCTGCTGCCCGAGGGCGAGGCCGTCGGGACGGTCGGCTACGGCACCCGGACCTGGGATGGCCGGACCGTCCACGAGATGGGGTGGAACGTACTGCCCGGCTTCCAGGGGCGGGGCATCGCGGTCGCCGCCACCCGCGCGGCGGTCGCGGCCGCCCGCCGCGAGGCCGCGCACCCCCACCTGCACGCCTTCCCCTCGGTGGACAACCCCGCCTCCAACGCGGTCTGCGCGAAGGCCGGGTTCACGCTGCTCGGCGAGACGGACTTCGAGTTCCCGCCCGGGCGGTTCATGCGCAGCAACAACTGGCGGGTGGACCTGCGGAGTTGAGCGTGCGGCGGGTTTGAACACCTGCGGGGCCGCGCGTTCGTGGGGGCCTGGCCTTCGCGGTCAGAACAGGGTGCCACCCTCCAGGTCCAGCAGCCAGCGCTTGCGGTCCACGCCGGCGGCGAAGCCGGTGAGCGCGCCGTTGGCGCCCAGCACCCGGTGGCAGGGGCGGACGATCAGCAGCGGGTTGGCGCCCACCGCTCCGCCGACCGCCCGGACCATGCGGGGCTCCTGCCCGGCCAGCTCGGCGAGTTCGCCGTAGGTGACGGTCCTGCCGTACGGGATCTCGTCCAGCGCGGCCCAGATCCGGCGGCGGAACTCGGTGCCCTCGGGCGCGAGCGGGAGGTCGAAGCCGGTGCGCTTGCCGGCGAAGTAGGCGGTCAGCTGGGCCACCGGCTCGGCGAGCGCCTCCGGGTCGAGCACCCAGTCGTCGGCGGGCTCGGCCAGCGCGTACTTCTGGCCGGGCGCGGTGACGGTGGCCAGCGCGGCCGGTCCGCCGTCCTCGGGCAGCACCCCGCTGAGCAGCAGCCGACCGAAGGGGCTCTCCATGGTGGTGTAGACGGTGGTGCTCATACTCGTTCGTTCTCCGTTCCGGTACTGCTGTCGCTGGTGCTGTCGGCGTTGCGGCCGGTGCTGGGGCCGGTGCTCGCGGGGCCGGCCCACAGCCGGTGGACGGCGTAGGAGCGCCACGGGGCCCAGGCCTCGGCGGCGCGGGCGGCGGACTTCGGGTCCCCGGCGGCGCCGAGACGGAGCAGGCCGTGCTTGACGCCCACGTCGCTCGGGAGGAAGACGTCGGGATCGGCCAGGGCCCGCATCCGCAGGTAGCCGACCGTCCACGGGCCGATGCCGGGCAGGTCCAGCAGGGCGGCCGCGGCCTCCTCCCGGTCGGCCCCGCTGTCCAGCCGGACCACGCCCTCCGCCAGTGCGGCGCACAGACCGGTGAGCGCGCGGCGGCGGGCGGCGGGCATCGCGAAGTCCTCCGGGTCGGCGGTGGCCAGCGCCGCCGCGGTCGGGAAGAGCAGGCGCAGGCCGCCGCTGGGCTCGGGCAGCGCGGTGCCGTACTTCTCGGCGAGCCGTCCCGCCAGGGTACGGGCGGCGACGACGCTGATCTGCTGGCCGAGGACGGCGCGGACGGCGAGCTCGTGCGGGTCCACGTGGCCGGGCGAGCGCAGACCGGGGCGCTCGCGGACCAGCGGGCCGAGCAGCGGGTCGGCGCCGAGCTGTTCGTCGACCGCGAGCGGGTCGGCGTCCAGGTCGAAGAGGATGCGCAGGCGCTGGACGGCGGTCGGCAGGTCGCGCAGGTCGGCGAGCAGCAGGCGGCAGTCGAGCCAGCCGCGGGTGCGGGGCTCCCCCGGTGCCAGGCCCTCGACCTCGGCGATGCCGTGGCCGTACGGGAGCGCGAGGGTGCGGCGGTAGACGCGCACGCCGGGGCGCGAGCCGGGGACGACCTCCTCCACGCCGGGAACGGCGCGCAGGGCGAGGAAGTCGATCAGGTGCTCGCTGTCGAGCGCGCCGCGGTAGGCGAGGCGCAGGGTGAGCCCACCGGCCGGGGTCGCGGTGCGGCGGCCGGCGGCGACCTCGGCGCGCAGACCGCTGGGGGTGCGGTCGTAGACCTCGCGCACGGTGTCGTTGAACTGGCGGACGGAGGCGAAGCCGGCCGCGAACGCGACGTCGGTGACGGACAGTTCGGTGGTCTGGAGGAGCAGGCGGGCGGTCTGCGCGCGGCGGGCGCGGGCCAGCGCGATCGGGCCGGCGCCCAGCTCGGCGGTCAGCTGGCGCTGCAACTGGCGGGAGCTGTAGCCGAGGCGGCCGGCCAGGCCGGCGACGCCCTCGCGGTCCACCACGCCGTCGCCGATCAGGCGCATCGCCCGGCCGACCAGGTCGGCGCGGTGGTTCCACTCGGGGGAGCCCGGCACCGAGTCGGGGCGGCAGCGGCGGCAGGCGCGGAAGCCGGCCCCCTGGGCGGCCGCGGCGCTGGGGTAGAAGACGCAGTTGGCGCGTTTGGGGGTCACGGCCGGGCAGCTCGGACGGCAGTAGATGCCGGTGGAGGTGACCGCCGTGAAGAAGACCCCGTCGAAGCGGGAGTCGCGGCTGTCCACGGCTCGGTACCGGATGTCGTCGTCGATCACGTTGTCCAGTCTGCGGCACCGGGCGGGGGGTGACTGGCGGGAATCGGACATCGCCGTTGATCGCTCCTCGGGGGCCCTCCCTCCCCCTCCCCCCTCCCCCCACCCCTCCCGATCCCACCCACCCACCACCCACCTCTCCCGGGGAGCCCACGGCTCCACGGCTCCACGACCCATCGCGCCACGGGCCCATGGCCGGTGGGCCCACCGTGCGAGGCCCACCGAGCCGTGCAGAACCGCCCGGCCCGAAATTCGCGAGCCCGTCGGCCGTCCCGCGGTTACTCTCGCGGCATGAGTGCCCAGCAGCCCTACACCGGCCCGGACGACCCGCGCGTCGCCGCCCTGCCGCCGGCCGAGTTCGCGTTCCCCGGTCCGCTGCGGGACCAGCTGGTCGCCGCGATCCTCGACGGCGCCAAGACCAGCACCACCGGCGTGGTCGCCGGCTACGAGCACGAGGGCGAGCCCCTGCCGCTGCCCGGCGAGCGCTCCGCGGTCGTCGACTCGGACGAGCGCAGGGTCGCCGTGATCGAGACCACGGACGTCCGAGTGGTCCCGCTCGCGGAGGTCGACCTCCAGCACGCCCTGGACGAGGGCGAGGGGTGCACCAGCGTGGCCGAGTGGCGTGCGGTGCACGAGCAGTTCTGGCGCAGTCCGGAGATGCTCGACGCCCTCGACGACCCGGGTTTCACCGTGGACGACTCCACGCCGGTGGTCCTGCAACGCTTCCGCGTGGTGGCCGACCTCCGCTGAGCCGGGCGGGCCCGGCGGAGGCCGGCCGGCGGCCGTTGCGCGGCGGCCGGCCGGTGCCGGGGCTCAGCGCTTCACCGGACCTCCCGCGGCTCGCATCGACTTGGTGATCGTCTTCCACTTCTGCAGCCGCTCCTTGGCGACCCGGGCGTCCGAGCGCGAGGCGATCCACTCGTTCTCGCGCTGGAGCTTGAGGTAGCTGTCCATCCGGCGCTGCGGCAGGGTGCCGTCGGCCAGCGCCTCCTGCACCGCGCACCCCGGCTCGGTACGGTGGCCGCAGTCGTGGAAGCGGCACCCCTCGGCCAGCTCGGCGATGTCGGCGAAGGCCAGGTCCACTCCCTCGCCACCGTAGAGGCCGACCTCGCGCAGCCCGGGGGTGTCGATCAGCACGCCCCCGCCGGGCATCGGGATCAGCTCACGGGTGGTCGTGGTGTGGCGGCCCTTCTGGTCGACCGCGCGGGCCTCCTGGACGGTCATCACCACGGAGCCGGCCAGCGCGTTGGTGAGCGTGGACTTGCCGACGCCGGACTGGCCTATCACCGCGGTGGTGCCGGGGGTGCAGGCGCGGAGCACGTCCATGCCCTCGCCCGTCTCGGCGCTCACCACGAGCACCGTGACCCCGGGGGCGACCGCCTCGACGTCGGCCCGGATGAAGTCGGCGTCGTCGACGAGGTCGGCCTTGGTGAGGACGACCAGCGGGTCTGCGCCGGACTCCCAGGCCAGGGCGAGGAAGCGCTCGATCCGCCCGAGGTCGGGATCGCTCGCGAGGGAGGAGGCGATCAGCACGGTGTCGACGTTGGCGGCCAGCACCTGGCCGTCGGAGCGCTTGCCGGCCACCTTGCGGATGATCGCGGTGGAGCGCGGCAGCAGCGCTACGACGGAGGCCATCGGCTGGGCGTACAGGTCGACCGCCGCCCAGTCGCCCGTGCACGGGCAGTTGATCATGTCGGCGTCGCCCACCGGCCGGGTGTCGAACCGGACGGTACGGGGCTCGCCCGTCTCCGGGTCGGCGATCACGGCGTCGCACTGGCCGCGGTCGACCCGGACGATCCGGGCCGGGAGCAGCCCGGCCTCGCCGAGCGGGGTGAACATCTCCGCGAGCTCGGCCGTCCAGCCGTAGCCGGTCAGCGCGGAGGCCTCGTCGGAGAACGAGGAGGAAGAAGAAGAGAACGACGGAACGGAGGCAGCGTTGAACAACGCGGTGGCCCTTCGGGAGGAGATGGTCCCGGCGGGCTACGGCTGGCGCGAAGGGCTCAGCCGGCGGCCGGGGAAAGGAGGTGAACGCGGGTGCTGCCCTCGGCAGCTATCGGGGCGACAACGACCACGGGGGTTCACCTCCTGCTCTCTACTCCTCGGGCGGCCCAATGGCCCCCGAACCGGATGTGTCACACGCTAGCGGACCGGGGGATCCGGGCCAACCTATTTTCGACCTGCGGAAATGCGGTACGGAGGACGTCAGGAAGGCCCTGGCGGACCACAATCGGCCCGCCTCCGCCCGCGGTCACACGGCCGCCCGGTCGACCCGGCCGCCCCGCGCGCCCTACCTCCCGTACCGGTGCCTGAGGTTCGGGTCGTCCAGCCACCACGGCCGCATCTCCCTCTCCGTCTCCTCCTCCGGCCGACCCGCCGCCCGGGCCCGCGCGGCCGCCGCCGCGAAGCGGGCGTCCAGCTCGGCGTCCACCGCCTCGGTCTCCTCCCGCCCCTGCACCACCATCCGCCGCACCAGCGCGGCCAGGAACGGCAGCCCGACCAGGTCCCCCAGCACCCAGAACGCGTTGCCGCCCCAGGTCTGGTCCTGCGCCGGGCTCGGGCCCCACGGGCGCCCGAGGGCCAGGTAGTAGTGCTCGGCGACCAAGTGCCCGCCGTAGATCAGCACGATCCCGAGCCCCGCGTCGAAGATCACCTCGGCGAAGGTGATGAACAGCCCGACCAGGTGCGGGTACTCGTGCCCGACCGGATCCAGTTGCAGGCGCGGCCAGAAGTACGCGAGGCCCAGCAGCACCAGCCCCAGGTGCAGCACCGCGTTCCCGAGCCCGCTGGACACCGACCACTCGTACCAGGGCGTGAAGTAGAGCAGCCACGGCGGCGCCATCAGCAGCGCGGTCGAGACCGCCGGGAACATCAGCACCTTCGACGGGCGGCTGCGCAGCGCCCGCAGGAGGCGCGCCCGCCGGGCCGCGGGCGCCGCGTCGACCAGCAGCGAGACCGGCGCGCCGAGCGCGAGCAGCAGCGGGACCACCATCAGCAGCAGCACGACCTGCACGGCCCGGTCGGTGAAGAGGATCCGGTCGTACACGCCGAGGCCGGAGCAGGTGCACCAGATCCACAGCAGCAGTCCGCCGAGGAACGCGGCGGTACGGGTCGGCTGCCGGCGCCCGTCGCCGGACCGCCCGCCCCCGGACCGGTCATCCCCGTCCGGCCCGCTCGCCCGCCTCCCGGTTGACTCTGCGCACCGCCGCCAGGTACCAGGCTGCGAGCAGCACGGACAGCGCGAGCACCAGCGGCTCGGCCGTCCAGGAGGTCGCCAGGTCGGACCACTGCCACGGCGGCGGCCCGCTGTAGGCGGGCGGCGGGGCGGGGCCGCCCACCGGGCCGCCGCCCGCCAGACCGCCCGCCAGACCGCCCGCCAGACCGCCCACCACCGCGTCCATCCGCCGCTCACCTCGCTCGTTCCGGCGGTCCCGGACCGTCGGGCGCCCGCCGCCGGGGCACCCCGGCGCCCGGCCATGATGTCCCTCCGCGACGGCCCCGCCGGACCCGGGGCCCGGCTCTGTACCCGGGCCTGAGGAAGGCTTTACCGGGGCCCGGTAATGCTTTGCCCAGGCAAAGTTCTGCCCTCGACCCCCTCCTTCCGGCAACCGCCCCGAGAGCAGGGACGTCTGGCAGGGTGCCCCGTCGGCAGGACCCGCCTCGTGCCCGACAAGGGGATGACAGGGGGGATGACAAGAGGTGCGAACCACTGCACGCGGCGACGGCCGCCGGCTCGCGGCGCGCCACCGCCACATCGAACTGGGCCTGCTGGCCCTCGCGGTGGCCGTCTGTCTGGCGGGGCACGTCGACGCCGACCTGGCGCTCACCGGCAGGTTGCCGCCCGGGCTGCTGGTGCACGGCCTGTCGCTGGGCGCGCTGGCCGGGGCGGCCCACCTGGCGGTGCGCCGGTTCGCCCCCTACGCCGATCCGCTGATCCTGCCGCTGGGCGTCTTCCTGACCGGCTTCGGGCTGGTGCTGCTGGACCGGCTGGACACCAGCTACCGGGCCGCCCACGCCGCCAGGGGCGACTACCAGAAGCTCCCGGCCGCGCCCGCCCAGCTGATGTGGGTGTTCGTCTCGGTGGCGGTGGCGCTCGCCCTGATCGTCCTGGTCAGGCACCACCGCTTCTTCCAGCGCTACGTCTACCTGCTGATGGCGGGTGCGCTGGTCCTGCTGGCCGCGCCGGTGCTCTCGCCCGGCGACAGCTTCGGCGCCAAGCGCTGGATCCGGCTGTTCGGGCTCTCCTTCGAGCCGGACGAGTTCGTGAAGGTCGCGATCACGGTCTTCTTCGCGGGCTACCTGATGGCCGCCCGGGACGCCCTGGCGCTGGCCGGACGGAAGGTCTGGGGGCTGACCCTGCCGCGCGGGCGGCACGCCGGCCCGGTGCTGGCGGTCTGGGTGGTCAGCCTGCTGGTGCTGGTCTTCGAACGCGACCTGGGCACCTCGCTGATCTTCTTCGGGGTCTTCGTCGTCATGCTGTACGTGGCGACCGAGCGCACCAGCTGGGTGGTGCTCGGCCTGCTGATGGCGGTCGGCGGCGCGGCGGTGGTCGGCACCGTCGAGCCCCATGTGCACGGCCGCGTCGAGGCCTGGCTGCACCCGCTCGACTACTACAAGCCGCTGCACGACAGGGCGATCTCCGAGCAGCCCGCCGAGGCGCTGTTCAGTCTGGGCACCGGCCACCTGACCGGGACCGGCCTGGGCTCGGGACGGCCCTGGCTGATCGGCTTCGCCGGACGCAGCGACTTCATCTTCACCACCATCGGCGAGGAGCTGGGGCTGGCCGGGGTGACCGCGATCCTGCTGGTCTACGTGCTGCTGATCCAGCGCGGGCTGCGCACGGCGGTCGGCCTGACCGACCCGTTCGGCAAGCTGCTGGCCACCGGCCTGTCGGCGGCGCTGGCGCTCCAGGTGTTCGTGGTGGTCGGCGGGGTGAGCGGGCTGGTGCCGCTGACCGGCAAGGCACTGCCGTTCCTGGCCGCCGGCGGCTCGTCGCTGCTGGCGAACTGGCTGACGGTGGCGCTGCTGATCAAGCTGAGCGACTCCTCCGGGCGCACCGCCCTGGATCCGCCCCCGCTCCCCGCCGAGCCGCTCCACCCGTGTACGGCCAACCGCCGGCCCGGGCCGCGGGCTGAGCGACCACCCGCCGCCGCACCACCGCGACGGCCCACACCACCACCGCCACCACCGCCACCTACGCAACAGGGCCTCCCCCACGCGCGGGAGAGGCCCTACCCCGGTTGCCCGCCGTCCGCCTACCGTTCGTCCCACGGCGGCCACGGCGGTCGGGGCGGCCGCGGCGGGTACCCCGGCAGCTGCTGCCCCGGGGGTCCTGGCGGACCCGGCGGCGGAACCGGTGGCCCCGGCGGCGGCCCCGGCACGGGCCCTGGCTGCGCACCGCCCGGCTCCGACCCCGGCCCCGGCCCCGCCTGCGCCCCCGGCGGCGGACCGGTCGGCCGGTCGCTGTCCGGCGGCGGGGGCCCGGGCCGGTGGTGCGGCCCGCCGCGGGCGGTGAGCCGCCCGCGCACGTTCTCGGCGGCCAGCACGTCGGCCCACCGCTCCGGGTACTCGGAGGGCACGTCCGCGTCCTCGCCCTCGTCCTCGCCCCACTCCTCCTCGACGCCCTCGGCGAGCCCGAGTTCGCGCGCCCGCCGGGCCCGTTCGACGGCCCGCCGGGCGGCGACCTCGCGGACCACCGCGGCGGCCGCCTCCTCGTGGGCGCGCTCGTTCTCGGCACGCGCGTCGGCGGTCTCCAGGGTGGGCCAGCGGCGGTCTATCGCGGCGTTCATCGCAGCGCCGATGAGCACCGCGAGCGCCACCACGAAGATCCACAGCAGCACCGCCACCGGCGCCGCGAGCGAGCCGTACACCGAGGGGCCCTCGACCGAGCTGACCAGGTAGAGCCGCAGGCCGACGCTGCAGAAGACCAGCACCACCAGGGCGACCAGGGCGCCGGGGATGTCCTCGCGCCACGGGGTCGAGACCGGGACGGCCAGGTGGTAGAGGGTGGTCAGCGAGACGATCAGCAGCACGATCGCGACCGGCCAGTAGAGGGCGCCGACCAGCCCGGCCACGCCCGGCACGGCGTTCTCCACCAGCCCCGGACCGGCCATCAGCAGCGGCAGCACCAGCGAGCCGATCACCAGGGCGCCGAGGTAGAGGCCCAGCGACATCAGCCGGGTCTTGACGATGCCCCGCTTGCCGTCGAGCCCGTACATGACGGTGATGGTGTCGATGAAGATGTAGAGCGCTCTGGATCCGGACCACAGCGACAGCAGGAAGCCGATCGAGACGAGGTCGGGCCGGGTGTGGTCGAACACCTGGTTGAGGAGCGGGACGACGACCTCCTTGACGGAGGAGTCCGACAGCACCGTCCCGGAGGCCGAGACGATGTCGTGCTTGAGCCGGTCGATGGTTCCCGCGCCGAGGAACTCGTCGAGGTAGCCGAGGGTGCCGGCCAGGCCGAGCAGCAGCGGCGGGATCGACAGCAGGGTGAAGAAGGCCGCCTCCGCGGCGAGGCCGGTGACCCGGTACTCGACGCAGGTGTTGGTGGTGTCCTTCACCAGCTCCCACGCCGTGCGGCGCCAGGTGGCCTGTTTGGCCGCGCGCCGGGAGCCCTTGCCCCTCCGCCGGGAGGGCCGCTCGGCGTTCGCTCTGCTCGTATCGCCTGCTGCTTGCACAGGGCCAACCGTATCGGGCCGGGGCCGCGCGGTTGATCTCCCCGGGGTGCGGGCGCGTGGCCGGACGTCCGGGCGGGGAGCGGCGGGAACATCCGGGTGTCCCACATGACGAAACATCAGCGTCCAGCATTCGGATGTTAGTGGACCGCGAGTCCCGCGCCGTGCGAATCTCTTGCCATGTCTAGCGCCGGAACCACCCTAGTAGGTCGACTCCACGTCGATCTCCTTCGCGTGTCCAGCGCCATCTGTCCGGTGACCTGAGCCCCACTCCGCCGCACCACCGCACCCGGCGCCGCCCTTCCCCGCCATCCCCGCCGCAGCGGATGCGCAGGCGCCCGCCCGGTCCCGGTCACTGCCCTCAAGACCTTGACGAATCCGCAGGTCAGAGCAGCACCGAACGGCCGAGCACGCTCCGCGACCCCCCGGCGCCAGCGCCATCTGCCCAGAAGGACTTCACCATGGCCACCTTCCCCGAGACCGTCGAGCCCCCGGCCGACCGCGCCGCCGAGCGCCGCCCGGCAGCGGCCCGCAAGGCGACCCGCCACCGCGGTGAGGGCCAGTGGGGCATGGGCCACTACACCCCTCTGAACGCCAACGAGCAGTTCAAGAAGGACGACGACGGTCTCAACGTGCGGACACGTATTGAGACGATCTACGCGCACCGGGGCTTCGACTCGATCGACCCGGCCGACCTGCGCGGCCGGATGCGCTGGTGGGGGCTCTACACCCAGCGCAAGGAGGGCATCGACGGCGGCAAGACCGCGATCCTCGACCCGCACGAGCTGGACGCCGAGTACTTCATGCTCCGGGTGCGCATCGACGGCGGCCGGCTGACCGTCCCCCAGCTGCGGGCGATCGCCGAGGTCTCCGAGCAGTACGCGCGCGGAACCGCCGACCTGACCGACCGGCAGAACATCCAGTACCACTGGATCCGGATCGAGGACGTCCCGGCGATCTGGCGGAAGCTGGAGGCCGTCGGCCTGTCCACCACCGAGGCCTGCGGCGACACCCCGCGCGTCATCCTCGGCTCCCCGGTGGCCGGCATCGCCGAGGACGAGATCATCGACGGCACCAGCGCCATCGAGGAGATCCAGCGCCGCTTCATCGGCAACCCGGACTTCTCCAACCTGCCGCGCAAGTTCAAGAGCGCGGTCTCCGGCTCCCCGCTGCTGGACGTCGCGCACGAGATCAACGACGTCTCCTTCGTCGGCGTGGTCCACCCCGAGCACGGCCCCGGCTTCGACCTGTGGGTCGGCGGCGGCCTGTCGACCAACCCCAAGCTGGGCGTGCGGCTGGGCGCCTGGGTCCCGCTGGACCAGGTGCCGGACGTCTTCGGCGGGGTCATCGGCATCTTCCGCGACTACGGCTACCGGCGCCTGCGCAACCGGGCCCGGCTGAAGTTCCTGGTCGCCGACTGGGGCGTGGAGAAGTTCCGCCGGGTGCTGGAGGAGGAGTATCTCGGCCACCCGCTGGTCGACGGCCCCGCCCCCGCCGAGCCCGCCGCCCGCTGGCGCGACCACGTCGGCGTCCACCGGCAGAAGGACGGGAAGTTCTACGTCGGCTTCGCACCGCGCGTCGGCCGGGTCGACGGCAAGCTGCTCGGCCGGATCGCCGACCTCGCCGCCGCCCACGGCAGCGACCGGGTCCGCACCACCGCCGAGCAGAAGATGCTCATCCTCGACATCGCCGAGGAGCACGTCGACTCCGTGGTGGCCGGCCTGGAGGAGCTCGACCTGCGGGTGACCCCCTCGCCGTTCCGCCGCGGCACCATGGCCTGCACCGGCATCGAGTACTGCAAGCTCGCCATCGTCGAGACCAAGGAGCGCGGCCGCACGCTCATCGACGAGCTGGAGCAGCGCCTGCCGGACTTCGCCGAGCCGCTGACCATCAACATCAACGGCTGCCCGAACGCCTGCGCCCGCATCCAGGTCGCCGACATCGGCCTCAAGGGCCAGTTGGTCACCGACGAGAACGGCGACCAGGTCGAGGGCTACCAGGTGCACCTCGGCGGCGCGCTCGGCCTGGAGGCCGGCTTCGGCCGCAAGGTCCGCGGCCTCAAGGTCACCAGCGCGGGCCTGCCCGACTACGTCGAGCGCGTGCTGACCCGCTACCAGGCCGACCGCGCCGACGGCGAGCGCTTCGCCCAGTGGGCGGCCCGGGCGACCGAGGAGCAGCTGTCGTGAGTGAGCGAGCGGCACCGTTCTTCTGCCCGTACTGCGGGGACGAGGACCTGCGCCCCTCCGAGGCCGGCCACGGAGCCTGGGAGTGCCACGGATGCCGGCGCGCCTTCCAGTTGAAGTTCCTCGGCCTGCTGTCACCGACCAACCACGGGGGTACGTCACATGAGCAGCACCACGGCTGACGGCCGGTCGACCGACTACCGGGCGGTGGCGGAGCGGGCGGGCCGTGAGCTGGAGGAGGCGAGCGCGCAGGAGGTCCTGCGGTGGGCGGCCGATACCTTCGGCGAGCGGTTCTGCGTGACGTCCTCGATGGAGGACGCGGTGGTCGCGCACCTGGCGTCGTCGGTGTTCCCGGGGGTGGACGTGGTGTTCCTGGACACCGGCTACCACTTCGCGGAGACGATCGGCACCCGGGACGCGGTGGCCGCGACGATGCCGGTCAACGTCATCACGCTCACCCCGTCGAAGACGGTCGCCGAGCAGGACGCCGAGCACGGGCCGAACCTCCACGACCGCGACCCGGACCTGTGCTGCGCGCTGCGCAAGGTCGAGCCGCTCAACCGGGGCCTGGCCGGCTACGACGCCTGGGCGACCGGGCTGCGCCGCGACGAGTCCCCGAGCCGGGCGAACACCCCGGTGGTGTCCTGGGACCCCAAGCGCCGCAAGGTCAAGATCGCCCCGATCGCCCGGTGGACGCAGGAGGACGTGGACGCCTACGTCACCGCGAACGGCGTGCTCCTCAATCCGCTGCTGTGGGAGGGCTACACCTCGATCGGCTGCTCCCCGCTGTCCTGCACCCGCAAGCCCGCCGAGGGCGAGGACGCCCGGGCCGGGCGCTGGTCCGGCACCGGCAAGACCGAGTGCGGCATCCACCTCTGATCCCCTGACCTCAAGTCACCTACTGCGTAAGGAAAGAACCGTGACAGCACACACCTCGGCCGCCGATGGAGCCGTAGAGGCGGCCCCCGCGGCCGTTGCCTGCGAGCGCGGCGCCACCGTGTGGCTGACCGGGCTGCCCAGCGCCGGCAAGACCACCCTCGCCTTCGCCCTCGCCGAGCGCCTGCGCGCCGAGGGCCACCGGGTGGAGGTCCTGGACGGCGACGAGATCCGCGAGTTCCTCTCAGCCGGTCTCGGCTTCTCCCGCGAGGACCGCCACACCAACGTCACCCGGATCGGCTTCGTCGCCCAGAAGCTCGCCGCCAACGGCGTGAAGGTCCTCGCCCCGGTGATCGCCCCGTTCGCGGACTCCCGCGCCGCGGTGCGCGAGCGCCACACCGCCCACGGCACCGAGTTCCTGGAGGTGCACGTCGCCACCCCGGTCGAGCTGTGTGCCGAACGCGACGTGAAGGGGCTGTACGCGAAGCAGGCGGCGGGTGAGCTCAGCGGCCTGACGGGCGTGGACGACCCGTACGAGGCCCCCACCGACCCGGAGTTGCGTCTGCAGACGCAGGGCCGCGCGGTGGCCGAGTCCGCCGCCGAGTTGCACGCCTTCCTGACCGAGAGGGGCCTGGCATGACCACCGTGACCGACAGCCCGGTCCGCACGGACGACACTCCGTTCGCGTTGTCCCACCTGGACGCGTTGGAGGCGGAGTCGGTGCACATCTTCCGCGAGGTCGCGGGGGAGTTCGAACGCCCGGTGATCCTGTTCTCCGGCGGCAAGGACTCCATCGTCATGCTGCACCTGGCCCTCAAGGCCTTCCACCCCGCCCCGGTCCCCTTCGCCCTCCTGCACGTCGACACCGGCCACAACTTCCCCGAGGTCATCGCCTACCGCGACCGCGTCGCCGCCCGGCACAACCTGCGCCTGCACGTCGCCCACGTCCAGGACTTCATCGACCGCGGCGTACTGCGCGAACGCCCCGACGGCACCCGCAACCCGCTC
>NZ_JBVKDS010000020.1:0-48899 GCF_055633695.1 Kitasatospora sp. NPDC114501
CGTGGTCCGGCACCGAGGCCCCGTACGGCTTCGGCCCGGTGGCCGGCGGGCCGTCCTGGCTGCCGCAGCCGGCCGAGTGGGCCGCGCTGAGCGTCCAGGCGCAGACCGGCGACCCGACGTCCACCCTGGAGCTCTACCGCAGCGCGCTGGCCGTCCGCCGGGCACAGCCCGACCTCGGCGCCGGCACCGGAGTCGAGTGGCTGGAGAGCCCCGAGGGCACCCTGGCGTTCCGTCGCGGCTCCTTCGTCTGCACCGTGAACACCACCGGCGAGCCCGTCCGTGTACCTGCGCCCGGCCGGTTGCTGCTCGCCTCCCACCGCGGGGCGCCGAACCCGGACACCGCCGCCGAAGGCGAGGCCGTCCTCGAAGCGGACACCACCTCATGGTGGGCAGCCTGACGTGAGTGCCATACCCTCGGTAGCCATGACCACGGCGCGTCTTTCGGACATCGCGGCACAGGCACGGGTGAGCGAAGCCACCGTCTCCCGCGTGCTCAACGGCAAGGCGAACGTTTCCGCCGCCACCCGGCAGACCGTGCTGGCGGCGCTGGACGTGCTCGGGTACGAGCGGCCGACCCGCCTTCGCCAGCGCAGCGCCGGGCTGATCGGCCTGATCACGCCGGAGCTGAGCAACCCGATCTTCCCGGCGCTGGCCCAGGTGATCGAGCAGGTGCTCAGCCGGCACGGCTTCACGCCGGTGCTGTGCACCCAGACGCCGGGCGGCTCCACCGAGGACGAACTGGTGGAGATGCTGGTCGGCCGGGGCGTGGCGGGCATCGTCTTCGTCTCCGGGCTGCACGCCGACACCACGGCCGACCACGACCGCTACAGCCGGCTCAGGCACCGCCAGGTGCCGTTCGTCCTCGTCAACGGTCACAGCGACCTCATCGAGGCCTCCTTCATCTCCCTCGACGACCGCGCGGCCATGCGCATGGCTGTGCGGCACCTGGCCGACCTCGGCCACCGGAGGATCGGACTCGCCATCGGGCAGAAGCGTTTCGTTCCCGCGGTCCGCAAGATCGAGGGCTTCGTCACCGCGGTCCACGACATCGTCGGCATGATGAGGGAGGAGGCGGCCTACCTCGTCCACCAGACACTGTTCAGTGTCGAGGGGGGCCACGCCGCCGCAGGCGTGCTCCTGGGCAAGGGCTGCACCGCGATCGCCTGCGGCAGCGACATGATGGCGCTCGGTGCCATCCGCGCGGTGCGGCAGCGCGGGCTGTCGGTGCCACGGGACGTCTCGGTGGTGGGCTTCGACGACTCGCCGCTGATCGCCTTCACCGAGCCGCCGCTGACCACCATCCGCCAGCCGGTCGAGGCGATGGCCACCGCGGCCGCCAATGCCCTCCTTGAGGAGATCAGAGGCAATCCGACGCAACCGGGGGAGTTCATGTTCCAGCCGGAGCTGGTGATGCGCGGTTCCACCGCGACCGTTCGCGCCCCGTACTGACCCCTACCGGGTGCCGGGCGCCGGCAGTCCGGGTACTGCCGGGGCCCGAAGACCGTCACACCCCGTGGACGGGGGCGCTGGAACCCGCGTGCCCGCCGGGGCCCGGCACCGCACGAGCCGCGGCCGGAGACCTCGACCGCGGCTTCCGGGGTGCTCCGTCAGCAGGCCCGCCACCAGCAGGTGGTGTCGGCCGGGAGCACGACGTCGCCGGAGTCCGCGGCCGTCGGCGGTTCGGCGGAGGAGAGCAGCAGGGTGCCGAGGCCGGCGCCGGCGACGCGCACCGGCCCGGAGGTGGTGTTGACGGCGCAGACCAGTGCGGCTTCCTCCCCCGCGCGGCGGAAGGCGAGGACCCCGGGAGCCAGGTCCAGCCACTCGACCGAACGGCCCGCGGCCAGGGCGGGGTCGGTCCGCCGCAGGTGCAGCGCGCGGCGGTACAACTCCAGGACGGAGTGTGGATCGCCGGTCTGCGCCTCGACGCTGAGTTCGGCCCACTCGGCGGGCTGCGGCAACCAGGTGGGGCCGCCGGGTACGGGGCCGAAGCCGTACGGGGCGCCGGTGCCGGACCACGGGAGCGGCACCCGGCAGCCGTCGCGCCTGCCGTGGCCGCCGTCGGCGCGGTGGAACGCCGGGTCCTGCCGGACGTGGTCCGGGATGTCGGTGACCTCGGGCAGGCCGAGTTCCTCGCCCTGGTAGAGGTAGGCGGAGCCGGGGAGGGCGAGCATCAGCAGGGCGGCGGCCCTCGCCCGGCGCCGGCCGAGGGCCGGATCGCCCTCGGCGTACCGGGTGGCGTGCCGGACGACGTCGTGGTTGGAGAGCGTCCAGGTGGTGGGAGCGTCCGTGTCGTGCACGGCGTCCAGCGACATCCCGATCAGCTCGCGCAGCCGGGACGCCTCCCAGGGCGCTTTCAGGAACTTGAAGTTGAAGACCTGGTGGAGCTCGCCGGGGCGGACGTAGCGGGCGGCGCGGTCCAGTGTGGCGGTCCAGGCCTCCGCCACCGCGATCCGCGGGCCCGGGTACTCCTCCAGGACCTCGCGCCATGACCGGTAGATCTCGTGGACGCCGTCCTGGTCGAAGTACGGGACCCACTTCTCCCCGAGCAGGCCGGGTCGGTCGCTCCGCCCGAGGTCCGGCAGGCCGGGGGCCTTGACCAGGCCGTGGGCGACGTCGATGCGGAAGCCGTCCACGCCCAGGTCGAGCCAGAACCGCAGGATCGAGCGGAACTCGTCCTGGACGGCGTCGGACTCCCAGTTGAAATCGGGCTGCCGCGGGGTGAACAGGTGCAGGTACCACTCGCCCGGGGTGCCGTCGGGACGGGTCGTCCTCGTCCAGGCCGGACCGCCGAACAGCGAGATCCAGTCGTTCGGCGGCTCCTCGCCCCGGGGGCCGCGGCCCGCACGGAAGTGGAACCGGGCCCGCAGGGGCGAGTCGGCGCCCTCGCGCAGCGCCCGCTGGAACCACGGGTGCTGGTCCGAGCAGTGGTTGGGCACGATGTCGACGATGACCCGCAGGCCGAGGGCGTGCGCGTCGGTGATCAGGGCCTCGGCGTCGCGGAGCGTGCCGTACACCGGGTCGACGGAGCGGTAGTCGGCCACGTCGTAGCCGCCGTCTGCCTGCGGTGAGGGGTAGAACGGCGAGATCCAGAGCGCGTCGACGCCCAGCTCCCGTAGATAGCCGAGCCGGCTGCGGATTCCGGTCAGGTCGCCGCAGCCGTCGCCGTCGCCGTCCGCGAAGCTCCGCGGGTAGACCTGGTAGACGACGGCGTGCTGCCACCAGTCCTGATCTGTGTCGGTACGAGCCGGTGCCCCGGTGGGTGCGGTCATCGAAGAACTCCTCGGTTGCGGTTGGCGGTTGGCGGGGGCGGACGCGTACGGCCGGAAGTTCCGTGGTGTGCGAGGCCGACGCGACGGCACAGGTCGCGCGCGTGGCACAGCGATCTCGATGCTTTCATCGACCCCAGAAGGCTGCAAGAGCTTGCTGAAAGTTTCTGAATGCTCTTGCCGCAAAGGTCGTTCAACTGTTTGACTCTCGACTCGTTGCACGCAGTTGACGGTCAGTCCGGCGGACGGTCCGGCAGATCCGGGGAGTGTTGTGACCAAGCAGACAGCAATGGCCGGGCCCGGTGTGGAGGGCGACGACGGGGGCTTTCGGCTCCTGTCACCGGAAGGGACGTCCTACCGTGTCGACATCACCGACGGAGTGCTCGCGTCGGACAACGCGCTACTGGCGGAGTACTGCGAAGGGCGCCGGGTGATCGCCTTCCTCGGCCCCACCGTCGACCGGCTCTACGGGGCGCGGTTGCGCCGCTACCTGGCCGCCCACCTCACGCCGGGCACCTGGAGCGTGGTGACGACGGGCGGCGGCGAGGCGCAGAAGACCATGGAGTCGGTCGAGAGGATCTGTGCCGAGGCGAAGGCGGCCGGGCTGGACCGGCGTGGCGTGATGATCGGCGTCGGAGGCGGCGTCACCTGCGACACGGTGGGCTTCGCGGCGGCCGTCTACTGCCGGGGCGTGCGCTACATCAAGGTCAACACCACCTTGGTGGGCCAGGTGGACGTCGGAGTCGGCGTCAAGACCGGGGTCAACGCCCTCGGCACCAAGAACATGCTGGGGGCGTACCACCCGGCGCACGCCTCGATCAACGACCCGTCGTTCCTGCGTTCGCTGCCGGACCGTCAGATCCGGTGCGGGCTGGGAGAGATCGCCAAGATGGCGATCATCAGGGACGCCCGGCTGTTCCGCGCGCTGGAAGAGCGCCCCGAGGTCTTCAGGCAGCCCTGTACGGTGCCCGACTGGCTGACCGCCCACGCCGGCGGGCGGAGCGTCGAGGACTACGTGCTGCGCACGTCCATGGCGCTGATGATGGAGGAGCTCTGCCCGAACCTCCGGGAGCACGACCTGGCACGCCTCGTCGACTTCGGGCACACCTTCGGGCCGCTGATCGAGACGGCCAGTGACTACCGGATCGCCCACGGCGAGTCGGTGGCCATCGACATGGCGCTCTCCGCCGAACTCGCCCGGGTGCTCGGCCTGATCGCCGCCGAGGACTGCGAGCGCGTCGTCCGCCTGATCTCCGCCCTCGGCCTCCCCGTCCACGATCCGCGGACCTGCACGCCCGAACTGATGGAGCAGGCTCTGCGGGCCTCCTGGGAGCGCCGAGGACGTCGGCTGCACCTCGTGGTGCCCGACGGGATCGGTTCGGCGGTCTTCGTCGACGACCTGGAGGACATCCCCGCCGCCGCACTGGAGGAGGCACTGGACGCCCTGGCCGTCCGGCCCGGCGCCCTGCCCGGACCGCTCGCCGCCACCCGTTGAGGGCAGCCCGCCGCAGGACTTCCCACCCGCCCCGGCCGACAGGAGCCACCCCGAGATGAGTACCGCCGAACCGCCACCGGCCCGCGCCGTGTCCCGCAGCAGGGTGTCCAACCTGCATGACGGGCTCCTTCGCAGGGTGTCCGCCGACCACGGCGGAGCCGGCACGATCCTCGCCCACCGGGCCTACCGGCGCGAGGGTGCCCCGGCCCCCGTCGCGTTCATCGATCTGGTGGTGCTGCCCCCGAACACCTCCATCGGCCTGCACCGGCACGCCGACGACGAGGAGACGTACGTGATCCTCGACGGCCGGGGCCTGATGACGCTGGACGGGGAGGAGTTCGAGGTCCGGGCCGGGGACGTCGTCCCCAACCGCGCGTACGGCGAGCACGGCCTCGCCAACGCCTCCGACGGGGACCTCCGGCTGTTGGTCTTCGAGGTCGGTCCGCTGGGCGGCGTGGAGTGACCGGCCCCCGCCAGCTGGAACTGCTGGCACGGGAGGCCGCCCACCTCTCGCCGGGTGCCTCGGAGGAGTCCGCGGTCGGCCGCCGGGTCTTCGTGGAGGGCAGTGGTGCCGTCCTCACCGACCTGGACGGCGACCAGTACATCGACCTCGCCGCGGGGACCCTCACCCAGTCGCTGGGCCACTGCCACCCCGAGGTGGTCGCCGCGCTCACCGAACAGGCCGGGCGGCTGTGGAACGTCCACGACGCCGCCACCGCGGACCGGGCCGACCTGTGCGAGCTGCTCGCCCGACTGCTGCCCGAACACCTCGACACCTACGGCTTCTTCTCCACCGGCGCCGAGGTCGTCGAAGCCGCCCTGCGAGCTGTCCAGGCCGTCGCCGAGCCCGGTCGCAACCGGATCGGCGCGCTGCGCCACGGCTTCCACGGCAAGACCCAGGGCGCCCGGATGCTGGTGCACTGGGACATCGGCAACCAGGCCCACTCCGGCAACAGCATCCTCGGCTACTCGCCCTACTGCTACCGCTGCCCGCTCGAACTGGAGTACCCGTCCTGCGGCGTGCGCTGCGCGTCGCTGGTGCGGCGGCACATCACGGAGAAGGCCAACGTGGCGGCGCTGGTCTTCGAGCCGGTGCTCGGCGCGGCCGGCGTCATCGTGCCGCCTCCCGGCTACTGGGACCAGATCGCCGACAGCGCCCGCCAGAACGGCGTGCTGCTGGTCGCCGACGAGGTCCTCACCGGGGGCGGCCGCACCGGAAGCTTCCTGGCGAGCACCGGGTACGGCATCGAACCCGACCTGGTGGCCCTCTCGAAGGGCATGGCCTCGGGCTTCCCGTTCGCCGTGCTGGCCGGTCGCCAGGAGGTGCTGCGCCACCCGAGCGCGGCCCGGGCCGGGTCCACCGCGTCCACCTACGCGAACAACCCGCTGGGCATCGCGGCGGCGAAGGCCACCCTCCAGGTCGTGGCCCGTGACACCCTGATCGAGAAGGTCCGCACGCTCGGCGAACTGCTCGACGACCGGCTCGCCGAGCTGAAGTCCCGCTTCGAGGTCCTGGGCGACGTCCGCGGCCTCGGACTCCTGCACGGGCTGGAGTTCGTCCGCAGCAGGGAGAGCAGGGAGCCGGCCCCCGAGACCGCCCGCGCCGTCTACCTGGCAGCCCTCGACCTCGGACTCCGCACCTCGCTCGGCGGCCACGTCATCCGGCTGGCCCCGCCGTTCACCATCGACCGGGCCCTGCTGGAAGAGGGCGTCACCCTGCTCGGGCGGGCGCTGGAACGGGTCACGGAGGCCGGGCGGTGATCATCGTGGAGAACCTGGTCAAGGAGTTCAAGGTCTACGAGCGCAGACCCGGCCTGGCGGGCAGCCTCGGCACCCTGTTCAGCCGTAAGCACCGCCTGGTGCGTGCCGTCTCCGGCGTCTCCTTCCGGATCCCGCCCGGCGCCAGGGCCGCCTACATCGGCGCCAACGGCGCGGGCAAGTCCACCACCGTCAAGATGCTGACCGGTGTCATGACGCCCACCTCCGGCCGCTGCCTGGTGGCCGGGCTGGAGCCGTACCGGGAGCGCCGACGGAACGCCGCCAACATCGGCGTCGTGTTCGGCCAGCGCAGCCAGCTCTGGTGGGACCTGCCGGTGGCCGACTCCTTCCGGATACTGCGCCGCATCCACGAGATCCCCGATCCGGTCTACCGGCGCAACATGGCGCTCTACCGCGACCTGCTCGACCTCGACGCCCTCGGCATCACTCCGGTACGGCAGCTGAGTCTCGGGCAGCGGATGCGCGCGGAGGTGGCCGCGAGCCTGCTGCACGACCCCGCGGTGGTCTTCCTGGACGAGCCGACCGTCGGCCTCGACCTGGTGCTGAAGGAGGCCGTCCGTGAACTGGTCAACCGCGTCAACGCGGAACTCGGCACGACCGTCATGCTCACCAGCCACGACATCGGCGACATCACGTCGATCTGCGACCAGGTCCTGGTGGTCAACCGGGGCGAGGTGGTGCACCAGGGCACCGTCCACGAACTGCTGCGCGCCGCCGACACCAGGGCGGTCGTCTTCGAGCACCACGACGGGCCGCCCCCGGCCCGCGCGATCGCACTGATCGAGGACCGGCTGCCCGGGGTGACCGCCCGACAGGTCGAGGACGGACGGATCAGGGTGGAGTACCCGACCCGGCGGTCGTCCGCCCGGCAGGTGATGGCCTTCCTCCTGGAGCACTTCGACGTGACCGACTGCGTCGCCCCGGAACCGGACCTCGAAACGGTGCTCCGCCGGATCTACACCGGCCGGCCCGAGCCCGTGGAGGTGGCGCCATGACGGCCGTCGCAGCGCTTCGCCGCTACACCCCGTTCGCCTCCGCCAGTCTGCAAGGCCTGTTGCAGTACCGGTCGACCTTCCTCGTCAACGCCGTCACCGCGACGGCCGCCGTCGGCCTCCAGGTCTTCCTCTGGCGCGCGGTCTACGCGGGTCGGAGCGGCGCCCCGCCCGGCGGGTACCGCCTGTCCGAGCTGACCACCTACGTGCTGTTGGCACAGATGCTGGCGCTGCTCCAGGCCAGCCGGGTGGACGAGGAGGTGGCGGGGGAGGTCCAGCGCGGGGACATCGCGGTCTCGCTGCTGCGCCCGGTCAACCACCCGCTGGCCCGGTTCGCCGCGGGCCTTCCGGTCTCGCTGGCCAACGCCGGCGTGGTCGCACTCCCGGTGGTGCTCCTGTACGCGCTGCTGCTCCCGCTGTCCGCGCCGACCTGGGCGGGCGTGGTGCTGTTCGCGCTGTCCACCGGTCTCTCGGTGGTGATCGGCTTCGGCGTGAACCTGCTGGTCGGTCTGGCCGGATTCGTCACGACCAACATCTGGGGCGTGCGGATCGTCAAGGACAGCGTGGTCGCGTTCTTCGCCGGCCAGGTCGTGCCGCTCGCCCTGATGCCGGGGCCACTGGCGGCCGTCGCACAGGTGCTGCCGTTCCAGGGACTGGTCGACGGGCCGCTGCGGCTGTTGCTCGGCCACTACCACGGGCCGGCCGAAGCCGCCGTGATCCTCGCGGTCCAGGCCGGCTGGGCCGCCGTCCTGGTCGGTCTGGCCGCCCTCGCCTGGCGAGGTGCCGTCCGACGGGTGGAGGTGCTGGGCGGATGAGCCTGTCCGCGGCCGCGGCCCGCTACGCCCGGCTGACCTGGCACCTGAGCGCGATCAGCCTGCACCGGCTGACCGAGTACCGGATGGACTTCGTCCTCGGCGCGGGCGGCCTGCTGCTCCGCGTGGGCGGACAGCTCGCGGTGCTCGGGATGGTGTTCCGGCAGGTTCCGGTGATCGCCGGGTGGAACCTCCACCAGGTGCTGTTCCTTCTGGGCTTCTCGCTCCTGCCACGCGGCCTCGACCGGCTGTTCACCGACCAGCTGTGGATCATGGCCCGGCGGCTGGTGCAGTCCGGCGAGTTCCACCGGTACCTGATCCGGCCGGTCCACCCGCTGTTCGCGCTGCTGTCCGAGCGCTTCCTCTACCCGGACGGCTTCGGTGAGCTGATCACCGGTGCCGCCATCACCTGGTACGCCGCCGGTCAGCTCGACCCCGGCCCGGACGCCGGCCGGTTGCTGCTGATCCCGCTGCTGGTGCTGTGCGGCGCGCTGATCCTCGCCTCGATCAAGACCGCGTTCGCCGCCCTGTCCTTCTGGACCACCAACAGCTTCCCCGCCCTGTACGCGGCCAACCAACTGGGCGACTACTCCGGTTACCCCCTCGACCTCTACCACCCGTCCCTGCGGTGGCTGCTCACCTGGCTGCTGCCCTACGCCTTCACCGCCTACGCCCCCGTGTCCTTCCTGCTCTTCGGCCGGACGGACCTGCTGCTCTGGCTCCCGGTGGTGACCGCCGCCCTGGCGGCACTCGCCCTGCTGGTGTGGCACAGGGGCGTCGACCGCTACGAGATGACCGGGAGCTGAACATGGACACCCTGCTGCTCGGCAGCATTCCGCAGGCCACGGTCGAACTCCTGCGTCGAGCGCCCTGGATCGACGAGGCCGGCCGCCGCGCCGAACAGTTCGTACTCCTCGACCAGGCCACTCTGGAGACCGTCCGCCTGATGATCGTCGCCCCCGCCGGCGGGCGCTCCGGACGCTGGTTCGTCCCCGTCATGGACGACGACCCGGGCCGTGCCGCCGACCGCACCGCCGAGTACGACCGGCTGATCGTCAGGGCTCTGCGGGAGGGACTGCGCCTGCCCACCCTGCGGGGCAACCTGATCGAGTTCCGCGGGGACCCCGACGAGTTCCGCGGGCAACTGCCGTTCGACCCGGGCTGGTCCTCCAACGCCCTCTCCCTGCTCGACCTCGACGGGACGGCGTACGCCCACAAGACGTACCGGAGGGTCGGTGTCGGCACCCGCGAGCCCGAACTGCTGCGGCTGATGGCGGCCGGCGGCCGGACCCAGCAGCCGGCCGGCGACTACGTCCACGTCGACGTCTCCACCGGTCGGCGGGAGCCGCTCGGCGTGCTCTACCGCTACGCCGACGGGGAGGGGCTGAACGTCCCGCTGAGCGCGGGGATCCGGGCCATGTGGCCGCTGCTGCACGCCGGGGCCGGCCCGGGTGCCGCCGTCACCGAATCCCTGCGGACGCTGGTCCCGCCGCTGCGCGAGGCAGGCCGCTTCCTGCGGGAGTTCCACCGCGAGCTGGCCGAACGGCTCGGCCCGCACCCGGAGTTCCCCGCGGCCGAGTTCCTGGCCGAGACGGCCGGACGAGTGGACGCGCTGCGCCCCCTGATCCTCGACGACGACCGTTTCCCCGAGGGCGTCCGGAAGGCCGCCGTCGCCGGCCTCGACCGCGAGCTGGCCGGGGTCGCCGCCCTGCCGTCGCAGCCCTGGCCGGCCGGCCCGTGCCACGGGGACCTGCACCTGTCCCACCTGTTGCGCCGTGAACTCGACGACGGCCGCTGGGAGTTGTGCGTCATCGACCTCTCCACGCCGCACTCCGACCCGGCCGACCCGAGCACCGCGCAGTCACCGTGGCAGGACCTGGCCGCCCTGCAGCGCGGTCTGGAGATCTTCACCGCCGACGAGCTCGCCGACCACGCGGCGCGCGCGCTCGACATGGACGCCGAGGACGTCTGTCGCACGGCCCTGCTGCTCGCCACCGGCACGGATCCCGACACCCCCGGCTGGACCACCGGGCACGTCGCCGAGCTGTCCCGGCTGGGGACCGCGGCCAGGCTCTGGGCGGACCGGACCGCCGACCTGCTGATCACCGACGGACGACCACAGGCCGGGCACCCCGCCTGGCGGCTGCTGACACTGCGCCGACTGCTCCACGAACTCGACTACGCGTACGCCCACGACCGCGCCTACCACGCGGCGATCAACCTGCGGCACGCGGTGGAGGCCGCCGGCCCGCGGGCCGCCGGAGCGGAGGACTGACACCCGTGCACATCATCGAGACCTACTTCGAGTGCGGCGGATTCGACCACCGCCTCATCCAGGGCGGCACCTCGGTCTACCTCTGGAACCTCTCCAAGGCCCTGGCCGACCAGGGCCACCGCGTCTCCATCGTCACCCCGGCCCACGGCCGGCTGGACGACCTGCGCCGGTTCCACGACCTGGAGACGCTCGACTACCGGGACGAGTACGAGCTGCCGGTCGTCCTCGACCCGCAGACCTGGGGCGAGCGCTTCCCCGCCGAGGTGCGGATCCCGCTCACCACCACCGCGCACCTGCTGCGCCTGGACGGCGTCGACCTCTACTTCCTCTCCAACCGGCTGCTCGACGAGCTGCCCGACCGGTTCTACCCGCCCTACCAGAGCAAGGGGGAGGACCTGGTCTTCTTCAAACCGCTGGCCTACCAGGTGGACTCGGTCCGCTTCATCCGCGAGTGGTTCGCCGGGGAGAAGGCCGTCCTGCACGCCCACGAGCCGTACTACCACTACCTGATGCCCGCGGCGTTCCGCCACGACCCGAGCAAACTCGTGGTCGGCACCGTGCAGAGCAACATGCCGATCACCAAGAAGGTCTACCGCCCGAAGGTGGAACGGCTGCTCGCCTTCCTCGGAGCCGGGGTCGAGCTGCCCCCGGAGGACGCCGACCGTCCGCTGACCGAGCACGAGGCGGTCATGAGCAGCTACCAGCAACTCACCCATCTGCACTACGAGTACGGCCCCGGACACGTCCGGGTGTACGACCTGGTGGCCGAACACGCCGACCTGGTCGACTTCCTCTCGCCCGGTCACCTGGAGTTCTACACCGACTTCGCCGACACGCCGTTCGAGCAGGTCTTCACCAGGCTGCCGGTCCACGAGACGGTCCGCCGCAACGCCCACAAGAGCTTCGTCGGCGGCTGCGCCGTCGGCGACGCCTGGACCACCGGTGAACCGCCGTCCGTCGACCGGGCCCGGGTGCTGGGCGGGCTCGGCCTGGACCCCGAGCTGCCGACCTTCTTCCACAACGCGCGCTACGCGGTGAACCACAAGGGGCAGGTGGAACTGTTCCGGGCCGTCGACCGGGTGCTGAGCGAGGGCCTGGCCGCCAACTTCGTGCTGCGCTGCATCAGCGACTCCGGGATCGACGACCCGTACGTCCACGAGGTGGTCCGGCGGCACGAGGGCCGCGTCCACCTCGAATGGCAGCGCGTCGACGAACGGCGGCTCGCCGAGTACGCGGCGTCCTCGGACTTCTGCCTCTTCCCCTCCAAGTTCGAGATGGACACCTTCCTGATCGCCCAGGGCGAGGCGATGGCGGCGGGCGCGGTGCCGATAGCCACCGCCCAGCGGGGCATGGCGCACTTCGGGCACGTCGCCGACCCGCTGGCGGGCCCCGACGCCGACCGGGCCACCGGCTTCGCCGTCAACCGCTCGTTCACGGAGGACGACCCGCTGCTCGCCGACGCCCTCGCCCGGTGCATCCACCGAGCCGCCGCGCTGCTGCGCGAACGGCCCGAGGAGTACCGCCGACTGCGGGCCAACGCGATCGCCAATGCCCGGCAGTTCACCTGGCGGCGCGCCGCGGACCTCCATGTGGCGGCCTTCACCACGCTCTGGGAGGGACGCCGGCCCGAGCCGGACGTGCAACTGATGCTCCGGCACGGCTGGTTCGACCTGCTGCCGGACGAAGCCTACGGCCACCACCGCGCCGCGGTGGTGGCGGCCGCCGCCCGGTTGGGGGACGCCGAGGCCCACCGACGCTGCCAGGAGCCCGACCCGGTGACCGACCGCGCGCTGTTCGAAGCGGCCTGGGCCCGCGCCGACTTCGCCCGCTGCGAGCGGACCGCCGACAGCGACCCGGAACTGCGGGCCAGACTGGACGGCCGCTGCACCGTCGAGAACGGCGAGATCGTCTACCGGTTGCCGCACGCCGAGCGGGTGGAGCTGGTGTGGCTCTCCCCGGTCGGACCGGGCCGCCGCCAGGTGACCGTACGCCGACTCGACCGTCGGGGGGACCGGTTCACCGGCCCCCTGCCCGCCGCGGGCGAGGAGCTGCACCTGCTGCTCACGCTCACGAGCGGCCGCGCGACGTGGGACGTGGTCCGCCATGGCTGACTCGGTGCGCGCCGTCCTGCTGGCGGGCGGTGAGGGCCGCCGGATGGGCAGGCTCGGGCAGGGCAGGCTCAAACCGCTGGTGCCCTTCGGCGGTGCCTGCCGACTGATCGACTTCTCGCTCGCCAACGCCGCCGCGTCCGGCCTCGGCGAGGTGCTCCTGCTCTCCCAGTACGAGGAGAAGCAGCTGATGGACGATCTGTACCGGACGTGGTGGCGCCCCGGCTTCCGGGTCCACTTCGGACCCCACGACCGGGCGTACCGCGAGGGGGCCGTACTCGAGCCCGTACGCCCCGCCGGCCCGCCGGAGCGGGGCACGGCGGACGCCTTGATCCGCAAGGCCCGCTACGTCTTCCGCCCCGACACCTCCGAGGTGCTCGTCCTGCACGCGGACCACGTCTACCGCTTCGACTACCGCCCGCTGATCGCCCGGCACCGCCGGTCCGGCGCCGCCCTGACCCTGGCCTACCAGCGGATCGAACGCCGCTTCGTGCACCTGTTCGGCATGGTCGAATTCGACGGGGCGGGGCAGCTGACCGCGTTCGTCGAGAAGCCCGCCGAGCCGACCGGCGACCTGGTCTTCGCCGCCTTCTGCGTCTTCGACGCGGTCGTGCTCCACCGCTACCTGGAACAGCTCGACGGCACCGGCTGGCAGCACGACATCAGCCGGGACGTCATCCCCGCCATGCTGGCCGGCGGGGAGCGCATCCTCGGGTACGAAGTCCCCGGCCACTGGGAGGACATCGGCACGCCCGACCGCTACCACCTCGCGCACATGGCCATGGTGGGGAGGAACCCGCCGCTGACCCTCGACCGGCTGCCCCACACGGTCCGGCCGGCCACTGCGCGCAGGCTGGTCGCCGCCGAGCCGGGCATCGAGCGCAGCGTGGTGCCCGCGGACCTGGTCAACCACGGCCGGATCGAGCGGAGCGTCGCCTTCCCGGGTGTCCGGATCGGCGCCGGCGCGGTGGTGCGCCGCAGCGTCCTCCTGCCCGGGGCGACCGTCGACGCCGGGGCCGAGATCGACTCGGCGATCGTCCTGGAGGACGGCGTCGTGCAACGACTGGACAACGCCCGAGGAGGGGCCAGTGTCTGAATCCGCCTTCACCGTCGCCGACCTCGGTGGTACCACCCTGCGGATCGCCCGCTACGGCACCGACACCGATGCCGTCACCGACGTCCGTCGCACCCCGACCGAGGGCATGGACCGTCACCCCGGCGCGCCGGTGCCCGAACTCCAGGCCAGGGTCGTCGACCAGCTGACGGAGCTGGCCGGCCGGGCGGTGGAGCGCCACCGCAGCAGCGCCCTGGCGCTGGCCTTCGCGGGTCCGGTCACGGCCGACGGCCGGGTGACGGCCGCCCCCACCGTCTGGGGCGGCCGCGGCGAACCACTGCCACTGCGCCTGCTGCTGGAGGAACGACTCGGCCTCCCGGTGGTCGTGGTCAACGACCTGACGGCCGCGGTCTGGCGGTACGTCGCCACCGAGGGCGAGCAGCCGTTCTGCCTGATCACGGTGAGCTCCGGGATCGGCGCGAAGGTCTACCGGGCCGGGGAGGTGCTGCTCGACGCCGAGGGCCACGGCGGCGAACTCGGCCACTGGACCTGCGACCTCTCCCCCCGGGCACCGCGCTGCGACTGCGGGAGACGAGGCCACCTCGGCGCCATCGCCTCGGGTCGCGGCATGCGGGACGCCGCCCGGCGCGCGGCCCTCGCCGACCCGGACGGCTACGCGCGCTCCCGGCTCGCACGCAGCGCTCCCGATCCCGAGGGGCTCGACAACCGAGCCCTGGTCGCCGCGATCCGGGCCGGCGACGAGTTCGCGACGGCGGTGCTGCGCGACGGCCTGGTCCACCTCGCCTCCGCGATCACCTCCGTCTTCACCTCGATCGGGGTGCGCCGCTACGTCCTGATGGGCGGCTTCGCACTGGCCGTCGGCGCCAGGTACGCCGAACTGCTCACCGAGGAGCTGCAACGGCTCGGATGCTTCGGCCTGAGCGCCGAGCAGATCGGCACGATGGTCACCCTCGGCGAGCCGGACGACGACCACGGGCTGATCGGGGCCGGTCGGCTGCTCGTCGCCCGCAGTACGGTCCGGCAGGCGGTGACCGTCCGGTGACCCGCACCCTGATCGTCGGCAGCGGCTTCGTCGGGCGGGCCGTCGCGACCCGGCTGGCCGCCGGGGGTGACAGTCCCGTACTCGCCTCCCGCCGCCCGGTCTCCGACCCACCCGTCCCCTGGACCGCACTGGACGCGGCGGACCCGCAGTCCTGTGCCCGGGTCGTCGAGCAGGTCCGTCCGGACCGCCTGGTGCTGGTGCACGGCCCCTCCGACGTCACCTGGTGCGAGGCCGACCCCCGGCGCGCCATGGCACTGCACACGGCTGCCGCCGCCAACCTGACGGCTGCCGCGCCCGGTTGCCGGACGGTGCTGATCTCCACCGACAACGTCTTCGACGGCGTCTCGCCGGACAATCACGAGAACACGTCGACGGCCCCCGCCAACGCGTACGGCCGGGCCAAGCTGGCGGCGGAGCGGATCGTCCGGCGGATTCCCGACTCCACCGTGCTGAGGGTCAGCCTGGTCTACGGGTGGGAGCCGGCCGGAACGGGGAAGTGGCTCAACTTCTTCTCCGCCTGCGCCCACGGCCTGCGCCGGGGCGAGCCGGTCGAGGCCCCCGACGACCAGTGGACGACGCCCGTCCCGGTCGAGGACGTCGCCGCCGTGACCGCCGCGGTCCTGGCCGGTGGAGCACCCCCGCTGCTCCACCTGGGCGGCCCGGACCGGATCTCCAGGGCGGCCTGGGCGGACGCCATCGCCGACGGGCTCGGCGTGCCGCGCTCGCTGGTGCGCCGGGTGCCCAAGGCCGCCGGCCGGTACGCCAGCCGTCCCGCCAACACCTGTCTGACCAGCGACCGGCTGGACGGGTTCCTCGCCGTGCACGGACTGCGGGTGCGCGGCGTCGCCGAGGGCGTCCGCACACTGCTGGAGGCCGCCCCGTGATCCGAACCGTCCGTTCCCGCGAGGTCTACCGCAATCCGTGGATGACGGTCCGCGAGGACGACATAGAGCGGGCCGACGGCAGCACCGGGCTGTACGGCGTGGTCGACAAGGCCGACTACGCGCTGGTGATCCCCAGCCAGGACGGCCGGGTCCACCTCGTCGAGCAGTACCGCTACCCGGCCGGCGGCCGGTACTGGGAGTTCCCCCAGGGCTCCTGGCCGACGGGGGACCGCGGCGGGGCGCCGCTCGAGCTCGCCCGCGCCGAACTCCGCGAGGAGACCGGCCTGAGGGCCGGCCGGATGACCCACCTGGGCCGGCTGCACGTCGCCTACGGCTACTCCAGCCAGAGCTGCCACGTCTTCCTGGCGGAGCAACTGGAAGCGGGGAAGCCGGAGCGGGAGGCCTCCGAGGCCGACATGCTCCAGCGCTGGGCCGACCCGGACGAATGGCGCGGCCTCGTCCTGTCCGGCCGGATCACCGACGCCGCCACCCTGGCCGCACACGCCCTGCTCACGCTGCACGCCTCGGGCGCGGTCTGAGAACGACGACAGAGAGGACCCGACGGTGCACATCGTCAAATTCGCCTTCGAGAGCGTGGGCTTCGACGTCCGACTCATGCGCGGCGGCCTCGCCTCGCTGGTGTGGAACCTCGCCCGCGAGTTCGCCGACCAGGGGCACCGCGTCTCCGTGATCACGCCGGCGCACGGCTGCCTCGACCACCTCCGGGCCCACTACGAGCTGACGGAACTGGAGTACCTCGACCGGCACACCGTACCGCTGGTGCTCGACCGCGACGTCTGGGCCGGACACCCCGCGGAGCTCGAACTGCGGCTCACCACCCGAGCCCACCTGCTCCGGCACGAGGGCGTCGACATCTACTTCCTGTCCGACGAGTACCTCGACCTGCTCCCCGAACGCATCTACCCGGCTCGTGCGAGCGAGGGCCGGGACCTGGCCTTCTTCAAGCCGCTCGTGTTCCAGGTGTCCGGCCTGCGGTTCCTGCGCACCGGCCTCGACCTGGGCGCGGAACCCGCGGTGCTCCAGGCCTACGAGCCGTACTACCACTACCTGCTGCCGCCGGTGCTGCGCGGCGACCCGCGCTTCCTGGTGGTCAGCACGCTGGCCAGCAACATGCCGATCGACCAGCGGATCCACCGGCCCCAGCTGGAAAGGCTGCTGGAGCTGTTCGAGGCGGAGGCCGACCTGGACGCCCTCGCGGACCCGCCGAGCCGAGGTGCCCTGGCCGGCGCCATGGCCGCCGCGTTGCCGAGCACGCACCTGGCCGACCGCCCGACGGCGGACGGCATCGGCTACTTCGCCCTGATCGCGGCCGACTGCGACCTGCTCGACTTCCTCACCCCGGGCCAGCTGGACTTCTACTCCGCGTTCCGGGACACGCCATTCGAGCGCGCCTTCCAGGACCTGACCGTCGCGCGGATCGTCCGACGGTCGGCGGCCCGTCACTTCGTCGGCGGCTGTGCCGTGCCCGACGGCTGGCTGGCCCGCGATCCGGCCGAGGTCGACCGGACACGGGTGCTCACCGGGCTCGGACTGGATCCGGCGCTGCCGACCTTCTACCACGTGGCCCGGTTCTCCGTGCACCACAAAGGCCAGACCGAGCTGTTCCGGGCGATCGACGCGGTGCTCGCCGACGACCCGGACGCCAACTTCGTCGTGCGCTGCGCCGTCGCGGCCGGCGGGGACGGCGTGGTCAGTGCCGTCGGCGACCCGTACTTCCAGGAGGTCGCCGACCGCCACGCCGGGCGGGTCCGGCTGGAATGGGCGATGGTGGGCGAGGACGTGCTCTACCAGGAGGCGGTGGCCGCGGACTTCTGCCTCTTCCCGTCCAAGTTCGAACTGGACTCGTTCCTGATCGCGCAGGGCCAGCTGATGGCCTGCGGCACGGTGCCGATCGGGACCGCGCAGGAGGTCACCACCCACTACCGCCACCAGCTGCCACGCGAACACCCGGACGCGACCGGCTTCGCCGTCCCCCGCTCGTTCACCGAGGACGATCCGCTGCTCGCCGCCGCTCTGGCGGAGCGCATCAGGGAGGCCGCGCGGATCCACCGCGAGGACCCGGCCGAGTACCGTCGGCTGTCCGACAACTCACGCGCCCTCGCCCGCCGTTTCACCTGGCGCAAGGCGGCCACCACCCGGTTGGCGACGTTCGCCGCCGCCGCCGCGGGGGTCCTCCCCGGGCTGACGCCCGAACGGGCCGCCGGATACGGCTGGTTCGAGGAACTGGCCGAGACGGACTGGGTCACCCACCGGCGCGAGATAGCCGAGGCCGCCCTGCTGCGCGGCGACCTGGCGGCCTACCGCAGATGCGTGCCGTCGGTGGACCGGGCCGGGCTGCGGCGACTGCTCGCCGCCGCGTACGCCAGGGCCGACTTCGCGCGCTGCGCCGAGCTCGCGAGCCTCCTGGACGACCAGGAGACGAGCGCCCTGCTGGCCGGGCGCTGCCTGGCCGAGCCGACCGACGGAGGGCTTCGGATCGTGTACCGGCTGCCGCACGCCGAGAGCGTGCTGCTCGTGCTGCCGACCGGCGAGCACGCACTGACCGGGACCGGCGGGCTCTTCGAGACCGCACTGGCGCAGGAGCCGACCGGGCCGCTGGTCTTCCTGCTGCGGCTGCGCGACGGCCGCTCCGTCTGGGACGAGCTGTCGCTCGACGCCTGCCGGGCCGCGCTGCCCGTCGGCGTCGGCCCGGAGAGGGACTGACCGATGACCGCACCCACCCGTGACCGTCCACCCTCCTTCGCGGTCGTGGCCACCGACCTGGACGGCACGCTGTTCCGGCGCGACCTCACCGTCTCCGCCCGCACCCGGGCCGCGCTCGCGCGGGCCGAAGCGGCCGGTGCGCGCCACCTGGTGGTGACCGGCCGGGCCGCTGCCGGCTGCCGCAGCCTGCTGGAACGACTCGACTACCGGGGCCTGGCGGTGTGCGGCCAGGGCGCTCAGCTCTACGACGTCGGCGCCGACCGGCTGCTGTCCTCGGCGAGCCTGCACGGTCCCGCCGTGCGGGCGCTGGTCGGCCGGATCGCCGATGAGGCCGGGCCGTTGAAGCTCGCCGTGGTGACCGCCGGCCTGGCCGGCGAATTCATCGTCACGCCAGGCTTCGAGGGCCGGGTGCGGCACGGCTGGCGGCTCGCCGAACGGCCGTCCGACCTCTGGGAGCACCCCGTGGACAAGGTGCTGATCCGGCACGAGGCGCTGGGAGACGACGAACTCGCCGCCCTCGCCCGCCGGGTCTGCGCGGAGGAGGTCGCCGTCACCCACTCCGGCGAAGGGCTGGTGGAACTGCTCCCGGCCGGGATCAGCAAGGCGAGCGGGTTGGCCGCCGCGGCGGCCCTGCTGGGCTTCGAGTCCGCCGACACCATCGCGTTCGGGGACATGCCGAACGACATCCCGATGCTCCGATGGGCCGGTCACGGTGTCGCCATGGGCAACGCCCACGCCGAACTGCGCCGGTGTGCGGACGAGACGGCCCCCAGCAACGAGGAGGACGGTGTCGCGGTGGTGCTCGAACGCCTCTTCCCGCCCGCCGCCCTACGAGCCGCCGTACGGCTGAGCTCCTGACGGACCCGCCGCCGTGCGAACGGCCCCCGACCCGCCCACCGCCGAACGACCGGAGACCCCGACCGATGCCGTCCGACCGTCAACTGGCCGAACTGGCCGAACTCCACCGCGTCGCCACCCACTGGACCACCGACCTGGGCCAACGGGTCCAGACCCCGCCCGAGACCCTGCGCGCCGTGCTCGCCGCCCTGGGCGTCGACGCGGGCTCCGACGGCGCGGTCCGGGCGGCGCTGGCCGAGCGCCGGAACGCCCTGGCCGAGCGGCTGTTGCCGCCCAGCGTCGTGGTCCGCTCCGGACGGCCGCGCACCGACCTGCCGGTGGCACCCGGCGTCGAACTGCTGGTCGAGACCGAGGACGGTCGGACCCGGCCGCTGCGCGACCTGGAGAAGGAACCGGCCGAGCTTCCGGTGGGCCGCCATGTCCTGCACGCCGAGCGGGCCGGCCGCAGCGAGACCGTTCCACTGCTGGTCGCACCCACCCGGCTGGCGGGCCCCTCCAGGCGGGGCTGGGGCTTCCTGGTCCAGTTGTACTCGGTGCTCTCCGAGCGCTCCTGGGGCATGGGCGACCTCGGCGACCTGGCCGAGCTGGGCCGTTGGGCCGGCGGCCTCGGCGCCGACTTCATCCAGCTCAACCCGCTCCACGCGTACGTGCCCGGGCCGCTGCCGGACCCGTCGCCGTACCGGCCGAGCAGCCGGCGCTACCCGGACCCGACGAACCTGAGGATCGAGGCGGTGCCCGAGTTCGCGGCCCTGCCACCGGTGGCCCGGGCCGTCGTCGCGGAGCTGGCCGCGCGAGCCGACGCCCTCCGCGAGAACGTGCTCACCGGTGGGCTGATCGACCGGGTCGCGGTCCGCGACCTCAAGCTCCGGGCCCTGGAACTCCTCCACCGGGTCCCGCTCGACCCCGTTCGGCAGGCGGCCTACCGCAGGTACGCCGAGGCCGAGGGGCGCGGGCTGACCGATTTCGCGACCTGGTGCGCCCTCGCCGAGGAGCACGGCACCCGGTGGCGCTCCTGGCCCGTGGCGCTGCGCGATCCCGACGGGCCCGGCACCGCCGCGGCCCGTCGGGAACTGGCCGACCGCGTCGAGTTCCACCGCAAGGTCACCTGGCTGGTCGACGAACAACTCGGAGCGGCGCAGCGGGCGGCCACCGGGGCCGGCATGGCCATCGGGCTGATGCACGACCTGGCGGTCGGCGTCGACCCCGAGGGCGCGGACGCCTGGAGCCTCCAGCGCTACCTCGCCGAGGGCATGACGGTCGGGTGCCCGGCCGATGACTTCAACCCGCACGGCCAGGACTGGGGGCTGCCGCCCTGGCGGCCCGACACGCTGGCCGATGCCGGCTACGCGCCGTTCGCCGAGGTGCTGCGCGGGACGCTGCGACGCTCCGGTGCGCTGCGGCTGGACCACATCATGGGATTGTTCCGACTCTGGTGGGTGCCCGCCGGGGCCCGGGCCTCCGAGGGCGCCTACGTCCGGTACGACCACGAGGCGATGCTCGGGGTGCTCGCCCTGGAGGCGCACCGGGCCGGCAGCCTCGTGATCGGCGAGGACCTGGGCACGGTCGAGCCGGGCGTCCGGGAGGAGCTGGCCGACCGGGGAATCCTCGGGACCTCGGTCCTCCGTTTCGAGTACGTCGGCGGATCGGAACAGCGCTCGGGACCGCTTCCGCCCGAGGGGTGGCGCAGTGACTGCCTCGCCACCCTGACCACGCACGACCTGCCCAGCACCGCCGCCTGGCTCGAAGGCGAGCACGTGGACCTGCACGAGAGGCTCGGCCTGCTCGCCGAACCGGTGGAGCGGGTCGCGGCTGCGGCGCAGGCCGAACGGGACGGCTGGATGCGGGAGTTGGAGCGGGTCGATGCCCTCGGGCCACGAACCGAGGGCGTGCCGGGCCGGGAGGCGCTCGGTCTCCACCGGTTCCTGGCACTCACCCCGGCCAAGCTGCTCGGCGTCTGGCTGCCCGACACCGTCGGGGACCGCCGTCCGCAGAACCTGCCCGGCACGGTCGACGAATATCCCAACTGGCGGCTGCCGATCGCCGATCCGGAGGGCCACCCGCTGACCCTGGAGGAGCTGACCGGACGGCCGGGCCCCCGTGTCGTCGCGGAGCTCTACCGGGACCTCTCCGACCGGGGCGCCACCGACGTGGTACCGCAGGACGGCGGCTTGCCGCAGGAGTCGGCAAATAGTTTCTGAAAGATTCTGCAACATCTTGCCATGGCTCGTCGTGCCTGCTTGACTCCCTTTCCACCACTGCCGGTTGACGGCCGGTCACACCTGCGGGCCGAGCCGACCGGGGCCTCGGTCGTCGCCGCCAGGTCCCAGGCCCGAGAGGAACATCGATGAACACTGAGACGGACGTCCTCGTTCTGGGAGGCGCCGGTGTCGACACGATCGTGTACGTGCCCGAGCTTCCGCTGCCCTTCGCCGACAGCTACATGGTGCCGAGGGTCGAGATGCGGGCGGGTCAGACCGGCGACTTCGTCGCGCTCGGGCTCAGCGCGCTGGGCCTGCGCGTCCACCACCTGGACATGATCGGCGCGGACCACCCCGGCGACCTCGTCCGGGCCCTGCACCGCGACCGGGGCGTCCCGCTGACCGAGGTCCCGCTGCCCGGCGGCACCAAGCGCGCCGTCAACCTGGTCGGCCCCGACGGACGACGCCTGTCCCTCTACGACGACACCCGCTCGGACGAGGCGGACCGGCTGCCCGAGGAGACCGTCCGGGCGCTGGCCTCGGTGAGCCGCCACGCCCACGTGTCGATCACCTACCCCTGCGCGTTCGCGCTGCCGCAGCTGCGCGAGGCCGGTGTGACCGTCTCCACCGACCTGCACAACTGGGACGGCACGAACGCCTACCACGAGCCGTTCGCGTACGAGGCCGACGTCGTCTTCCTCTCCACCACCGCCCTCGCGGAGCCGGAGCGGACCATGCGGCGGATCGCCGAACGGGGCCGCGCCCGGGTGGTCGTCGCCACGGCCGGCGCCGAGGGCGCGTACCTGCTGTCCGACGGGGACGTCACCCACGTCCCCGTCGTCCCGCCGCCCGCCCCGGTGGTCGACTCCAACGGCGCCGGTGACGCCTTCGCGTCGGGCTTCCTGTTCGGTTGGCTGGCCGGCGAACCGGTCGCGCGGTGCGCCCGTTACGGCGCGATCGCCGGAGCGTTCGCCTGCACCGTGCCGGCGACCGGAACCGACTCCATCGCCCGCGACGAGCTCCTCGCCCGCGTCGCCGAACTGGACACGCCGACGGCGGAGGGGAACGCATGACGGGCCCGTCCGCCGGCTACGACGTGCTCGTCCTCGGCGGCGGTGTGGCCGGCTGTGTGCTGGCGGCCCGGTTGAGCGAGGACCCGGACCGCACCGTGTGCGTGGTGGAGGCCGGACCGGACTTCGGCCCCGAGCGGTCGGGATGGCCGGCCGGGGTGCTGAACGCCCGTGCGTTGCCGCGCGAGGAGGTGTGGGAGCGCCACGCGCCGGCCCACCGCATCCGTGCCCGACTGCTCGGCGGTTCGTCCTGCATCAACGGCTGCTGGAACACCTGGGGATCCGAGGCGGACCACGCCGAGTGGGCCCGGCTCGGAGGCCCGCGCTGGACGGCGTCGGCGATGGAGCCGTACCGCCTCGGGGCGGTGGAACGGATGGGCCTGCGCCGCGTACCGGAGCACGAGTTCTCGCAGTGGAGCCGGGCCGCCCTGGCGGCCGCCGCCGAGGTCGGCTTCCGGGAGGTGGACATGGGCACCCCCGGCGGGCCAGGGTACGGCACCCCGCTGCTCAACGCCTTCGACGGCGTCCGCCACAACGCGGCCTTCGCCTACCTGGACGCGGCGCGCTCACGGCCCAACCTCACCGTCGTCGCAGACGCCGCGGTGGACCGGCTGGACCTGCGCGACGGCCGCGTCCGGGGCGTGTCGATCGAGGTGGACGGCCGGCGCGAGACGCTGCACGCCGACAGCTACCTCCTGGCCTGCGGCACCTTCGGCTCGCCCGCCGTCCTGATGCGCAGCGGGATCGGTCCCGCGGCCCACCTGCTGGAGGTCGGCGTCCGACCCGAGATCGACCTGCCCGGAGTCGGGTCGAACCTCGTCGACCAACCCGGCGTGTTCGTGCCGCTGGCCCCGACGGACGAGCTGAACGCGGCGCTCGCCGCCAAGGAGGCCGCCGGTGACCTGTACGTCAGCAGGATGCTGGTCAGAGCGGCCAGCGGGCTCTGCCCGGACGGCTCCTGGGACCTCCACATCCTGCCGGTGGCCGGTCCGCCGCTGTTCGGAAGGCTCCCGCAGGGCCGGTACGAGGCGGGCGTCTCCGCCTTCGTGATGAAGCCGGCCTCGCGGGGCACCGTGCGGCTCGTGTCCTCCGACCACACGGCGGCGCCGGAGATCGACCCCGGCTTCCTCTCCGACGAGGGCGGCCGCGACCTCGCCGTCCTCCGCTCGGGCCTGGAGATCGTCGAACGGATGGCCGCGACGACGGCGCTGGCGCCGCTGGCCGGTCCCGTCCAGGGCCACCCGGCCCGGGACCTGTCGGATCAGGAGCTGCGTGCCCGCCTCGGCACCTACTGGCACCCCGTGGGCACCTGCGCCATGGGCGCGCCCGAGGACCCGCGGGCCGTGGTCGACGGCGAGGCCCGCGTCCGGGGCGTGTCCAACCTGCGGGTCGTCGACGCCTCCATCCTGCCGACCGTCCCGGCGGCCAACACCCAACTGCCGGTGCTCGCCGTCGCGGAGATGCTGGCGGACCTCGTCCGGGAGGCGGCGTGACGGGCCCGGCCGCCGGCGCCGACCGGGCCCTGTACGGGTGCATGGGGCTGGGCGGCAGCTGGGACGACAGCGCGTACACGGCGGCGGACGTCGGCCATGCCGAGACCGCGGTGGAAGCCGCGCTCGACGCCGGGATCACCGCGTTCGACCACGCGGACATCTACCGGCGCGGCAAGTCCGAAGCGGTCTTCGGCGAGTTGCTGTCGGCATCCCCCGGACTGCGGGCGCGCATCACCCTGCAGAGCAAGTGCGGCATCCGGCTCCCCGACGGGGAGCGGCCCGGCCTGTACGACCTCCGGGGGCCGACCATCGTACGGCGGGTGGAGGCGAGCCTCGCCCGGCTGCGCACCGACACGCTCGACGTGCTGCTGCTGCACCGACCCGATCCGCTGGCCCGTCCCGAGGAGATCGCCGAAGCCCTCGGCTCGCTGCACCGGCAGGGTCTGGTGCGGCGGTTCGGCGTGTCCAACATGAGCGCCGCGCAGATCGCCCGGCTCCGGGCGGAGCTCGACGTCCCCCTGGTCGTCAATCAGCTGGAGATGAGCCTGGGCCACCGCGCCTGGGTCGAGGACGGCGTACTGGTCAACACCGAGGCCTCCGCCGGGAACGGATTCCCGCACGGAACGGTCGAGTACTGCTCCGCCAACGGAATCGGCCTCCAGGCCTGGGGCGCCCTGGCCCGTGGTCGCTTCACCAGCGGCGGGCCGACGCCGACCGGCGACCTCGTCCGCGCCCTCGCCGCGAAGAAGGGCACGACACCGGAGACGATCCTCCTCTGGTGGCTCCGGCGTCACCCGGCCGGCATCGCACCGGTCATCGGGACCACGCGGCCCGAACGCATCACGGCCTGCCGTGACGCCGTGCTGCGCGAACCCGAACTCACCCACGAGGAGTGGTACGACCTGTGGATCAGCGCCCGCGGTGCCCCGCTGCCCTGATCCCGCACCGACCGCCCGTTCCGCCGCCCCACCGGCGGAACGGGTTCGACCGTCCCGTCCAGCGCCCCACTGCCGCAGAGGAGCGGCCGTCACGCGCGGGAATCAGGCACCGATGGCGTCCTCGTACCGGTAGCGGTCAAGCCGTCGTCGCGGACGGCGCTGAGCGGGGTGGCCAGCGATTCCAGGCTGCGCCGTTCGGCCTTGACGCCGATGGCGGCCTCGACGAGGCCCGCGGCCGTCATCAGGGCGGCGCCGATGCAGAAGGCGAGGGTCGTGTCGGCGGCCCTGCCGCTGCTGACCAGGCCGTTGAAGAGCAGCGGGCCGCTGATCCCGCCGACGGCGGTGCCGACCGCGTAGAAGAAGGCGATGCACAGGGCGCGGGTCTCCAGCGGGAAGATCTCGCTCACGGTCAGGTAGGCCGCGCTCGCGCCGGCCGAGGCGAGGAACAGCACGATCGTCCAGCAGGCGGTCATGGTGTCGGCGGAGAGCGAGCCCCGCTGGAAGAGGTAGGCGGTGCCGAACAGCAGCACGCCGGAACCGATGTAGCAGCCGGCGATCATCGGCTTGCGGCCGACGCTGTCGAAGAGGTGGCCGAGCAGGAGGGGGCCGAGGAAGTTGCCGACGGCGATGACGGCGAAGTAGTAGCCGGTGTCGCCCTCGGGGACGGCGAAGAACGTGGTGAGGACGGTGGCGTAACCGAAGGTCACCGCGTTGTAGAGGAAGGCCTGGCCGATGAACAGCGCGAGCCCGAGCACGGTGCGCTTCGGGTAGCGGCTGACCACGGTACGGGCGATCGAGAGGAAGCCCAGGGGCGCGCGTTCGCGGATGAGGACGGGCTCCTCGTCGACGGGCGGCAGCTTCCGGCCGGTCTGGCGTTCCACCGTCCGCTCGGCCTGCGCCACGATCTCCTCGGCCTCCCCGGCCCGCCCGTGGGTGAACAACCAGCGGGGGCTCTCCGGGACGTGGCGGCGGACCAGCAGGATCACCAGGCCGAGGACGACGCCGATGCCGAAGGCCAGCCGCCAGCCGACGTCGGTGGCGAAGAACGCGGTGTTCAGAAGGGCGATCGACGCGAAGGCGCCGAGAGCCGCGCCGAGCCAGAAGCTGCCGTTGATGATCAGGTCGATCCGGCCGCGCACCCGGGCGGGGATCAGTTCGTCGATGGCGGAGTTGATCGCCGCGTACTCGCCTCCGATGCCGAACCCGGTGAGGAAGCGGCAGAGGAAGAAGAACCAGGCGGTCCAGGAGAGCGCGGTGACGGCGGTGGCGGCGAGGTAGACGGCCAGGGTGAGCATGAAGAGCTTCCTGCGTCCCAGCCGGTCGGTCAGCCGCCCGAAGAAGAGGGCGCCGGCGCAGGCACCCGCCACGTAGAGCGCGGCGGCCACGGTGGTGACCTCGGCGGTGCTGATGGCGATGCCGCTGCCCTGCTCGGCCAGTCGGCCGGCCATGTTGCCGACGATCGTCACCTCCAGGCCGTCGAGGATCCACACCGTGCCCAGGCCGATGACGATCCGCCAGTGCCAGTGTGACCAGGGCAGCCGGTCCAGGCGGGCGGGGACGTCGGTGGCGACCACCCCCGGCTCGACCTCCCGTGCGGACTGTGATGTCTTCGCCTTCGCCGGATCGACCACGGCGGACTCCTTCCCCCTCGGGGCTCGCTGACGGGTCCCGTCTGCCCGTTTCCGCGCGGGTCACGCCGGGCACCGGCCGGGCCCGGTGAGGCCGGGCCCGCGACCGCTGCCCCGGCGGGTGCTCAGGTCCGCGGCGGTCGGTCGCCCTCGGCGTCCTCGCCCCCGGTGGCACCCTCGACCGACTCCGGCGCCTCGATGCCCGGTTCCTCGTCGGGCCGCCGTCGGACCGGGCCCGCCCCGGTGTCCCCGGGCTCGGCTCCGCCGTCGGAGCGGATCCGCACGGCCTCCTCCTCGGCCGACAGGCCCGCGGTGTCGCCGGGTGCGTCGGCCCGCAGGTCGCTGTGCGGGTCGGGCGGGTCGAGGCGTCCGGCGGCCTGTTCGGGCACGCCGGCCACGGCCGTCCGTTCGTCGGTCTCGGGTTCCTCCTGGGCGAGCCGGGCGTCGAGCGACTCGCCCTCGGCCTGCTCGGCCGGGGTGGTGCCGAAGGACTCGGCGGCCACCGGCGTGTCCCCGGGGACGGGCTGGACCTGGGGGTCCTGCGACCACGTCCGGGCGGGGGAGCCGTCCTGGAGGTCGGGGATGCCCTCGTCCTCCGGTTCGGCGCCGGGGTCGTGCCGGCCCCGCTCGGGCTCCTCCGGCTCCTCCAGCGGTTCCACCGTTTCCGCGGACGCCGGGGCTCCGGCGGCCGCGGTGCTCTGGGCGGGCCCGTCCGGGGACTCCTCGGCGTCCGTGGGCAGGCGTCGCGGGCCGCCGTACTCCTCGTCGGGCTGGACGCCGGGTACCGGGCCCTCGGCGATCTCCGGCTGCTGCACGTCACTCCCCGCGACGTTGGGCGTTCCGCCCTTGCCGATCGGCGACGGCCGGCGCCCCGGGTCCTCGGTCCTCTCCTCGTCCCGCTCCGTCCCGGCGGTGTCCGCCGGGCCGATCGCGCCCCCCATGTCGTGCAGCGGTCGTTCGTGCCGTTCGCCGTTCATGCTGTCCTCCGTTCGTGTCCGGGCCTGCGGACCGGGCCCGGTGAGGCGTCTTTCCGTCGTGCGGCCGCTCACACGGGCCATTGGGGGCGTGGTCAGTGGCGCAGCAGCAGAGCGGCGGCCTCGGCCGGGCCGTCGGCGGACGGGCAGGCGGTGAGGGTGCAGGGCGGGCACGCGGGATGCGGCGGCCGGCCGGCCTCGCGGACCCGGATCGCGTGCGCGCCGGCGGCCAGCGCGGCGGCGATCACGGAGTCGGCGCCGCCGATCACGGTGACGCGGGCGGGCGGCAGGCCGAGGGCCAGGCAGGCGGCCGTCACGAGGCCGGGGTCGGGCATGTGGCAGGCGCAGCCGTCGTGCGAGCCGTGCGGGCAGACCGCCCACACGTCCACCGGTCCCAGCAGCAGTTCGGCCCGGGCCTGGATGGCGTCGACCTGGCCGTGGCCGAGCATCCCCCGCGCCACGGCCGGCTGGTTGCTCAGCACGCCGAGTGCGAAGCCGGCCGCGCGCAGCGCCGCGAGGGCGGCGCGGACGCCCGCCGTCGGGTGGACCATGGCGGGGTCGCCGTTGCAGGAGACGTCCTGGAGGAGCGTGCCGTCGCGGCCGAACAGCACCGCACGGGTCCGGTCCGCCGGGCCGGGCGCGGCGGTCAGCCAGGGGCCGGACCGGTCGCAGGGGCCGGACGGCCAGGGCTGCGGAACGGTGGGGACGGGTTCTCCGAGGTACGCCATACCGCTGCGGGTTGCCGTCGGGGGGAAGATCAAACGGCCGTGCGGTGCCGGGCCGCGCCGTTGCCGTCGGTCGGCCCGCGCCGCGCTGCCGACCGCCCGCTCCGCCGTCCGGCTGGCGGCGGCGGCGGCGACGGCCGAGGCCGGGGTCCGCACCGGCGCCCGTACGGCGCTCTCCGCGACCGCCACCGCCCGGCGGGCGGCCCGGGTGGCCGGGAACGCTGCCGCGGCGGGCCGGGGCCACTGGCAGACGGGCAGCCGGATCCGGCTCTCGCTGCGCCCGGCGACGGCCCGGTGCGGGACGTGGAGGGCGCGGCCCGGCGGGTGGGCCTGGGGCTGGCGAGGCGGTCGGACGTGGTCGCCGCCTACTGGGACGGCGGGCCGGCCCGCGCTGGGCGACTGCGACGTGGTCGCCCGGGTCGCACCGGAGCAGAAGGTGCTGGTCGTCGAGGCGCCGCGGGAGGCGGGACGGGTGGTGGCGATGGTGGGGGAGGGCGCCGACGACGCCGCCATCCGCGCCGCCGACATCGGGGCGGGCATCGCCGCCCGCGGATCCGCGGCGGCCCGCAACGCCGCCGACCTGGTGATCACCCTGTGGCGCGGGCGGCCCTCGCGCGGTCCCTGGCCGCGGCCGGACCGCTGCGGCCGGGCCGGTAATTCATTTGACCGGGGGGTGACGCAAAGGTGCACTTCGGGGGGCCGCCGCGCGAGGCGGTGGCCGTCACACGGGGAGGCAGCAGCACCACATGGAGATCCGTTCCACGACCGACCAGGACCTCGGCGCCTTCGTCGACACCTTCCACGCCGCGCTGGGGCGCTTCCCGGACACCCCGAACGCGGACGGCGGCGAGGTCTGGTGGGCGGCGACCGAGATGGACCGCAACCTGCTGGCCGTGACGGCGGACGGACGGCCCGTCGGCACCGCCGGCGCGTACAGCTTCGAGCTCACCCTGCCCGGGCAGGTCGTCGTCCCGGCCCCCGGGGTGACGGCCGTCGGCGTCCTGCCCACCCACCGGCGCCAGGGTGTGCTCACCGCCATGATGCGGCGACAGTTCGCCGACCTGCGGGCCCGCGGGGAGTTCCTCGCCGTGCTGCTGGCCTCCGAGGCCGGGATCTACGGCCGGTTCGGCTACGGTCCGGCCACGTACACCCAGCGGCTGACGGTGCAGCGCCACCAGGCGGCGTTCGCCGCGCCCCGGGGGCCCCGGGCGGCCGACGCCCCGGCGGGCGGTTCGGTCGAGCTGCTGCGGCGGGCCGAGTGCGGGGAGATCGTCGAGCAGGTCTACGACCGCTACCGCCGCGTCCAGCCGGGCGCGCTGTCCCGGCCGCGCCGCTGGTGGGAGCTGGGCGCGGGGCAGGTCCCGACCGCCCCGACGCCGCGTTACGTCGCCGTCCACCGGGACGCCGACGGCACCCCGGACGGGTACGCCAGCTACTGGATGGACGGGGACGCCCTGACGGTGGACGAGACCGTCGCCGTCGACGACGCCGGCTACACGGACCTGGCCCGGTTCCTGCTCGGCCACGACCTGGCCGCCAGGGTCGTGTTCCGGCACCACCCGCCCGGCCACCCGCTGCGCTGGCAGTTCGAGGACTTCCGGGCCGGCGAGCTGAGCGGGGAGACCGACTGGCTCTGGGTGCGGCTGCTGGACGTTCCCCGCGCGCTGACCTCGCGCGGCTGGTTCACGGACGGCGAGCTGGTCCTGGAGGTCGACGACCCGTTCCTCGGCGAGCACCACCGGTACCTGCTGACCGTCCGGGACGGGAAGGCCGAGTGCGTGCCGACGGACCGGGAGCCCGACCTCTCCCTGGACGTCCGCGACCTGGGCGCGGTCTACCTCGGCGGCACCGCCCCGAGCGCGCTCGTCCGGGCCGGGCACGTCCGCGCCCACCGCCCCGGCGCGGCCGTCCTCGCCGACGCCCTGTTCCGCGCCGAGCGCACCCCGCACTGCCTGCACTGGTTCTGAGCCTCCGGCAGCCACGTCGACGCCGGTCCCGCCCCGTCAGGGCGGGACCGGCGTTCTGCGTTCCGGGGCAAACGCACCGTCCGAAGGGGCGAACCGGTTGCCCCCGGGGACCAGGCCGGTTGCCCCCGGAGGACAGACCGCGGCATGTCGCGCGCGGGTCGACTTTGTTCGTACGGGTGCACGATGCAACAGTGTCCGTCGAGTGTTGACATGGTCACGAGACGTGAGGGGAGATGCGGGGGGAGCGGGAAATCGGAGACGAACGGGCCGGAAACCTTCAGTTCACCGGCCGGATGTCGCTCAATGTCCCGCTGACGTTCAGGAGTTCGTGGCACGTGGCCGCCTGCTTGCCCGACGCCGGAGTGCCCGGCGCCTCACAGGTCACGTTCGCCGTCACGGTCTGGTCCTCGGGGACCTGGATGGGAGTCACCCAGTGGTAGTCCTGGTTGCGGAAGGTCTCCAAGGCGATGGTGGTGATCGTCTTGTTGCCGGCCGTGATGGTCACCACACCCTGGTCGCCCTGGAAGTTGGCCACCACGATGTCGGTGATGTCGAGGACCTTGCCGTGCGGCACCGGATAACTGCCCGTCCCGGCCGCGCCGTTCGCGGTCTGCACGTCGATCGTCTCGGAGAACTGGGCCCCGGTCCCCGGCACCGCCGGGCCCGCGCCCGGACCACCCTGGCCGCCCGGGCCGGTGGCCGGCTTCCCGGCGCCCGGCTTGGTCTGCCCACCGGGGGTGGCCCCGTTGGCGGGGGCGCCCGGTGCGTCACCGGCCGCAGTGGCCGCCGGCGCGAGCGGGGTGGCGCTCTGCTGGGCGACGACGGCCTGTTCGGCGGCCTGCTTCGCGGAACTGCGCACCGCCGGGCGGACCAGCGCGAACCAGGCCAGCAGCAGCGCGATCAGCGCGGCCAGCAGGGCGAGCAGCCAGGTGGGGAAGATCGGCAGCTGGACGAACTCGCCGTCCAGGAGGGGCTTCTGGGGCGCCGGTGCGGCGGCCTCCGGGGCGCTGCTCCCGGTCCTGCCGTTGGTGCCGTCCTTGTCGTTCGTGCCGTTCGCGCCGTCCTTGGTGTCCGGCCGCTCCTCCGGGCCCACCGTCACCTCGAACGGCCAGGTCGCCGGCTTGCCGAACCAGATCAGCTTGCGGGTGCGTGCCTGCACCCGCACCTCCCCGGACTCACCGGGCTCCAGCCGCAGCTTCTCCGGCGTGACCCCGAACCGCAGGTCCTCACCGGCCTGTCCGGGCGTGAAGGCCACCGTGGTGGGAGCGTTGCCCTGGTTGCGCACCGAGGCCCGGTAGCGCCCGCGCAGCCAGCCCCGCCGACGGCGCGGGGCGAGCGCGGCCTGCAACTCGTGGAACGGCGTCACGGTGACCGTGGTCTCCGGCACCGTCACCAGGTCGGGGCGCTCGACCGGCAGCACCCGGACGCCGAGCGGGAACTCGCCGGCCCGGGCCGCGGAGGAGCGCGGCGGGGCCAGCCGGATCGTCACCGTCTCGGAGGTCCCGGGGAAGAGCGACACCCGGGCCGGCTCGACCGTCGTCCAGGCGGCGCAGTCGCCGACCACCTCGAACGTGTAGGCCTCAACGATGTCGAGGTCGTTGCGTACCGTCAGGGTCGTGGTGGCCACGCCACCGGGGGCCACCGTCAGTGCGGGCAGGCCGAGTTCGGCGGATGTGGTCATAGCGTGACGGTAGGGCCGTACGGCGCCGGAGAAGAGGGCCGTACGGGCAAGCTGTGGGCACACCCCTTGCCCGTACGGACCGCCCGGAGACCCCGCCCGGTGCGGCCGCGGGCCCGGCCCCGTCGCGCGTGACCGCTCCCACATTCCCCCGGCCGGCCCCGCCTCGCGGGCAGTCGGCCGTCACCCTCGCAGGCTCAGAAAGAATGGAGTAGTTCGATGACGTCGACCGATACAACCCGTGAGGAAGTCGTCACCGCGCGCCGGACCGGGGTGGCGCCCCGTTCCGGCACCGCCGCCGCCGCGTTGCGCGTCCCCGAGCAACTGCGCGGCAGGCGCGGCCAGGTGCGGGTCGCGGTCTTCGCCGAGGACCTCATCCTCCAGACCGGCGTGGTCCAGCAACTGCGCCAGCGCCCCGAGGTGGAGCTGCTGAACGAGGGCGAGGCCGGGCGGGCCGAGGTCTCCCTGCTGGTCGTCGACGCGTTGACCGACACGGTGACCGAGCACCTGCGCCGGCTGCGGCTCGCCAACTCCGGCCGGATAGGCCTGGTGGTGGGGCAGTTCGAGGCGGGCGGGCTGCAGACCATCGTGGAGCACGGGGTCGGCGCCGTGCTGCGCCGCTCGGAGGCCACCCAGGACCGGCTGGTGCACCTGATCACGGCGTTGGCCAACGGAGAGGGCGTGATGCCCGGTGATCTGCTGGGGGAGTTGCTCGACCGGATCGGGATGTTGCAGCGCACCATGCTCGATGGGCGGGGCCTGACCCTCTCGACGTTGACGGCACGGGAGGCGGAGATGCTGAAGCTGGTGGCGGAGGGCTTCGACACCAGTGAGATAGCCGCCAAGACCTCGTACTCCGAGCGCACGGTGAAGAACGTGCTGCACGAGATCATCACCCGCCTGGGCCTGCGCAACCGCGCCCACGCCGTGGGCTACGCCATGCGGCGCGGCCTGATATAGGCGAAAGGGAGCGGGAAGCGGTGCCTCGCCCCGGGCAGGGCGAGGCACCGCTCGAAGAGGAGTTGTCAGAGGAGTCCGAAGTCGAATTCCCCGGTGCCGACAGCGGCAATGAAGGCTGCGTGGGCCGTGCGGTCGAAGCCCAAGGCAGGGCCGAAAGGGTCCTTGCTGTCTCGGACCGCGACGGCCTCGGGGAGGAGTGCGTATTCGACGCAGTTCTCGTTGCCGCCGCTGTAGCTCGACTTCCGGAAGGTGAAGCCAGTCGCCTCGGCGTCGGGGTAGTGGGTCACTTGATCAGTTCTCTCTGTGCGGTGATGAACTCGAGCGAGGAGCCGACAGAAAGGGCTTCGGCCGTGATCTCCTGGAACTTCGCCCGGTACAGCTCGACGTCGGTCGGGTCCTCGATCCAGAAACCGGCGAGCATGCCTTCGACGAAGACCACGTCGAGGTCCTTCCGCTGAGGGAATCCGAGCAGGGCGAACGCTCCGCTCATGCCCGGGTGGATGGCCGCACCCGCAGGCATTACCTGGATGTTGACGTTCGCAAGTCGGCTCAGCGTGAGCAGCTTGTCGAGTTGTGGGCCCATGACGTCGGGACGATCTGCGATGGCTCGGAGCGTGGCCTCGTGGATGACCGCCCAGACCTCGACGGGGTTCGGGCGGGTCAGGATGGACTGCCGGGCCATGCGGACCTGTACCAGATCGTCAACCGTGCCGCGGTTGGTGGTCCGGAGCCGATCGATGACCAGCCGAGCGTATTCGGCAGTCTGGAAGAGCCCTGGGATGAAAGCGGGTTCGTAGGTCTTGAAGGTCGAAGCCTCGGTTTCGAGCATGATCAGGTCGGTTGCTGACACGTTGATCACGTCGCGATAGCTCAGCCACCAGCCGCGCTTGCTGCCGTCCTTCGTGATGGCGATCAAGCTGGCGCGGAACTCTTCGTCGTCGCAACCGTAGTGGTCGAGGAGCTTGTTGACGTCCTCGATCTTGGCCGCCGTGCGGGCGTTCTCGATCCGGTTCAGCTTGGCCAGGCTCATGCCGGTGGCGTCGGCCGCCGTGTCCGCGGCGATCATCGCTTGCTCGCGGAGCCTTCGCAGCTCCTCGCCCAGCCGACGACGGCGAACGGTTGATACCGCCATGCGATGCCCCTCCTGACTTCTCGGTGGACCAGTCTGCCCTTGCCGATTGCACGGGCGCTACCGGCAACTGACAGGGAGAGGCACCGAATTCGGGTTCGATATGAGATTTTGCAGATTAGTTGAGCCGACTTGCACATGTGACGGCCCTCACGTCATGCTGAGTGTAGCCGACCGCATGCTCTGAGTGATCAGGGTTGGGATCCGGTTGCGTTTTTCCGTCATTCCATCGCTTCGATCGCGCGTTTGATCGATTGATGGTCACATCCGAAGCCCTGCGGAGGTTTCATCGTGCTCTCCCACGAACTCCCCCCTGACTGGTCGGCCGCGCGCGAGGAGTTGCGCGAGGCCACGGCGCGCGCCGGGTGGAAGCCCGACCTGGTCGCCGATGCCGAGGTCGCGCTCCTCGAACTCTTCGTCAACGCCTGGCGTCACGGCGGCAGTGCGGCGCCGATCGTCGTCATCGCCCTGCTCGACCACGTGCTCCGGGTGTCCGTCAGCGACGGGAGCCCGATCCTCCCGATCCAGCGCGACGGCTCCGACCTCCTCGGAGTCTCCGGCCGGGGCCTGCGCCTCGTCCGCTCCCTCACCGACCGCTTCGGTACGGAGCCCCGGAAGTCCGGGAAGTCCTGCTGGTTCGAGCTGGACTCCGCCGCGTGACCGCCGACCACCGCCGCCCGACCGGGCCGGCCGACCCGGTCATGCGCACTTACACCGAACCGGAGGTCGCCTCCCTGCTCGGCGAACTCCGCGCGCGGGGCCGCAAGTTCGGCCTCCTCTGGCCCTCCCTGGCCACGGACCGGGTGGTCGACGGCCGTGTCCTGGTCCGCTTCGGCGCCGCTCCGGCGAGCACCGTGCTCAACCTCCTCGCGATCCTCCGCCACTACGACAAGGCCGAGGCCCCGTGCGACTCCTGATCGGCCTCGCGCTTCCCCTCCTCCTGCTCCTCGCGATCGCCGTCGTCGGCCTCGGCGCGGTCGCCGTCCTGCGGATGCCCCACCGCCCGGACCTCGCCGCGGCCCCGGATCGAAACCGCGACCGCCACCCCGTCTCCTGAAGTCCCCGCGCAGGAAGTCGGTCCCGCCGACTTCCTGCTCCATCGAAGTACCGAACCCAGAGAGGACCTTGACCATGGGTGACGAGAACAAGGGCGGCCCGAACGACGGCAGGAGCCCCGGGCACGCCAAGCCCGGCGGACCGTCGATCGGCCCGAAGCCGTCGTCGGACAGCCAGAAGCCCGCCCCGGACCCGAAGCACAAGAAGTGAGCCCCGATGAACTGCGCGCCGCGCTGGTGGCCGCACTGACCGGGAAAGGGTCGCTGACCCCTGCCTGGGCCCCGTCCGTGGCGGCCGTTCCCCGACACGCGTTCCTCCCGGAGACCATCTGGGCGGCGGAGGAGGGAGGCGGCGACGCCGGGTGCAGCCGCTCCGAGGAACCCGAACGGTGGATGCGGCTCGCCTACAGCGATCTGCCGATCATCACGCAGTGGGACGACGGAGCCGACGACGGGACCCGCAGCACGCCCACGTCGTCGGCGTCCATGCCCACGGTGGTCGCCGAGATGCTGTCCGACCTGGACGCGGAACCCGGTCACCGGGTGCTCGAGATCGGAACCGGTACCGGGTACAACGCGGCGCTGCTGGCGCACCGCCTGGGCGCTGAGACGGTGTCCACCGTCGAGGTGGACGCCCGGGTCGCCGCCCAGGCGAGCGCCGCACTTCGCGGCGCCGGCTACACGCCCGAGGTCGTGTGCGGGGACGGGGCGCTCGGGTGGGCCGTGCGCGCTCCGTACGATCGGATCATCTCCACCGTGTCACTGCGGCACCTCCCGCCCGCCTGGCTGCCGCAGACCCGGCCGGGCGGGGTGATCGTCAGCCCCGTCTCGCCGCTGCTGGGCGGCGGCGCGGTCGTACGCCTCACGGTGGACGGCGAGGGGACGGCAAGCGGCCGGTTCACCCGCTCGTCCGCCTTCATGATGCTGCGACAGCAGCGTTACGGGGGCGCCCCGGTGGACGCCTACCTGCCGGGGGAGTGGCCGGGCGACTCCGGGCGGTCCTGGACGGAGCTCGACCCCGAGGCCATCGGGGACGACTGGTTGGCGCAGTTCGCCTGTGCCCTCGCCCTGCCGGACGTGTACTACCGGCGCAACGCGTTCGGCGAGGGCTGGACGTGGTGGCTGTTCGACACGGCCGTCACCTCCTGGGCGACCGTGGATTCCGTGCCCGGGGAATCCCGGTTCGACGTCCGGCAGTCCGGCCCGCGCCGACTCTGGGACGAGGTGGAGGGCGCCTACCGCCGATGGGAGTCCGCCGGACGCCCCGGGTACGAGCGGTACGGGCTCACGGTGACCCCGGCCGGACAGACGGCCTGGCTGGACGAGCCCGACCATCCCCTGAAGTGACGGCCGGGACACGGACGCGCACGAGAAGTCGGCCCGGCCGACTTCTCGTGCGGCATCGGCGGTCCCTCGTGCTACTCCGCGGACCCGCCACGGTCCGTCGCGGACTCCGCCAGCACCAGATCGAGGAGGCCGGGGAAGCGCCGGTCGAACTCGGGGCGGCGGAGCCGGTTGAGCCGGCGCGGTCCCTCGTCGCGCTGCTCGACGAGGCCGGCGGCACGCAGCACGGTGAAGTGGTGACTGCGCGTCGCCTTGGCGACCGGAAGGTCGAACGTGCCGCAGGCGCGGGTCCAGTCGGGGGCACCGGCCAACTCCCTGAGGATGGCGCGTCGTACCGGGTCGCCGACCGCGTCGAGCGCGTCCTGGAGCGACACTTCGGTCGGATGGGTGTGGGTGAGGCTGCGGGTGCGGGCGGACATGGACCGGTCCTCTGTAGAGTGTTCGACGGCCGCCGTACACTGGTATGGTCGATGGTCATCGAACACTCTAGCTGGATCTTCCGGAAAGCGAGCGTTCCCATGCCTCTGGTCCGCATCGACCTGTCCACCGACCGGTCGCCCGCCGTCCGACGCGCGATCGCCGACGGCGTGCACCAGGCCCTCGTCGACGCCATCGGCATCCCGGCCGATGACCGCTTCCAGATCGTCACCCCGCACGATCCCGAAGAGCTGATCTTCGACCCGAACTACCTCGACGTGGCCCGCCGGGACGTCGTCTGCGTCCAGATCTCCCTGGTGGCCGGTCGGCCCAGGGAGCTCAAGCTCGACCTGTACCGGCGGATCGCGGCCAACCTGACCGAGGTCGGCGTGCGGCCCGAGGACGTGTTCGTCACGCTCGTCGAGAACGCCCTCGACGACTGGTCGGTGGGCAACGGCAGGGCGCAACTGGTCGAGCTGGGTGCCGTGGCGGGAGCGCCCGTCGAGCCGTGATCCGGCGCAGCGCGCCCGTTCCCCGCATGCCGAGGGTGCCGATCGCGCGGGCGGAGAGACTGATCGGCTACGAGTCCGTGCGCCTGCGCACCAGTTCCCTGCTCTCCTCCGGCAGCGCGTCAGCGACCAGCAGCCGCGGCAGCAGGTCCGGTTCGAGCGTCATCGCACGGAACGCGAGTGCGACGGTCACGTCGTGGTCGGGCCGGTGCACGATCTCGACGGGGTCGGAAGCCCGGACGTCTCCCGGCTCGATCACGCGCAGGTAGGCGCCCGGCACCGCGGCCCGGGTGAACCGCTTGATCCAGCCCTCTCGCTCCAGCCATCCCTGGAACGTCGCGCACGGGATCCGCGCGCACGACACCTCCAGGACCACGTCCGGCCCGATCCGCCAACGCTCACCGATCAGGGCGCCGTTGACGTCGAGGCCCAGGGTCGTGAGGTTCTCCCCGAAGACGCCGTTGGCAAGCGGCCTGCCCAACTCGGCCTCCCACCCGTCGAGATCCTCGCGGGCGTAGGCGTAGAGGGCCTGATCGGGACCGCCGTGGTGCTTCACGTCGTAGACGCGGTCGCCCACGAGACCGACCTCGCCGGTGCCCTTGGGGCCGGGGGCGATGACGGCGACCGGACCGTGGACGGGCTGCTTGTCGATTCCTGTCGCGCTGAGGCCCTTCCACGGGTTGGGCCGGGGCCTGCCGACATTGACGGAGAGCAGTTTCATGCGCGCGACGATACGGGCCTCCGCGTGCCGGGGCGACCCCTTTCCCTGCCGCCTCAGACCGGCCACGCCTCAGTCCGGCCACGCCCCGTCGCGCATGATGACCCTGCCGCGCAACTCCGGTTCGCCGCGCCAGGCGCGGACGGTCACCGGCACCACGCGTACGTACAGGAAGGAACCCTCCTCCGTGCGCGGGTCCCACCCGAACTTGGCGGCGAACGCCTCCGCCGCGTCGCCTGGCACGTCCTGGTCCGGGAAGCACTCCGCCTCGCCCTGGAGGAGCACCACGTCGAAGGTGTCGGGCAGCGCCAGACGCACGCGCGGCTCCACGCGGAGGTTCCGCGCAGTCGGGGAAGCGGCGCCGGTGCACAGCCACACCGCTCGCCCGTCCCACAGGAACCACAGCGGCACCTGGTGCGGCCCGTGATCGGGATGCGCCGTCGACACCCAGACGTCCCGCTCGGTGACGAGCCGTTCGAGAGTGTCGCGCCTGCGTTCCGCCGCCGGGCGGAGTCCGTTCCCCGTGTTCCGCATGAGTGCCGACGATAGATAGGCGGTTCGAGGCGCGCATGGGGCGGTGGACCTACGCCCGGCGACCGATGAACCCTCCGCCTCCAGCCCGGGGAGGCCGTCTCCACAGCGTCGCGCGGGAAGTCGGCCCGGCCGACTTCCCGCGCGAGGGGCGGGCGGGCTGCCCTTTGGGGACACCGGTTGCTTCCCCCGCCGAGGGTGCCCGGGCTCTCCCGCCGGGCCCCAGGGGCGGGGACACTGCGGGGGAGACCGCCCCTGCAACCTGTGAGGTCGAGCGTGATCGGCGCCTCCGCCACCCCCCGCTCCGTCCGGCGGCCGGCCCGGGCCGCCGTCGCGGTGCTGCTCGCGTTCGCGGCCGCCCTGGTGACCCTGACCGGCGCCGCCCCCGGCGGGCCGGGCGCCACCGCGGCCCCGGTGGCCGCGGTCGACCCGGCGGCCGGGCGGATCGTCTACGCCGGCACCGACCACCGCGGCCTCGGCAAGGTGACCGGCACGGAGTCGAGCACCCCGCTGTTCGGGCCGGGGCCGATCCACTTCGACCGGGACCCTTCGGCCCGCGGCGACGAGGTGGTCTTCACCAGCCTGCGGGACGGCCCGCTGCCCCAGGTCTACCTGCGCGACGCGGCCGGCGCCGTGCACCGGGTCACCACCGGCATGGACACCTCCCGCCCCGCCCTCGCCCCGGACGGCAAGGGCGTCGTCTTCGAGGCGCTGGAGGACCGCGGCGGTGACAGCAGGCCCCAGCACGTGCTGTGGGCGGTCAACCGGGACGGCAGCGGCCTGCGCCGGATCACCGACGGCGCGGCCGACGAGACCCACCCGACCGTCTCACCCGACGGCAAGTGGATCGCGTACTCCTGCGACGGCGAACCGTCGCACCGTCAGGTCTACCTGAGGCCGTTCCAGGGCGGCGCCCCGGTCAAGGTCACCAACGTGACCGACGGCGACGCGGTCGACCCGACCTGGAACCCGGTGGACACCGACGAGCACCGCAACGAGATCGTCTACACCTGGGACCGGGGCGACCAGGGCCGGACCCTGATGCTCACCTCGCCCACCGGCGGCGACAAGGCCTACTTCCCCGGCACCGGCTCCACCTGGAAGACCGGCTCCGCCGCCTGGACGGCCGACGGCAAGGGGGTGGTGTTCCTCAGCGCCGACCTGCTCGACCCCAACAACCCGAGCCCGCAGCCCGACCCGTCCCGGCCGCCGGTGGTGAACCTCTACCACGCGCTGACCTGCAACTGCGAAGCGCCCAGACTGCTCTACCGCGCGGACCGGTTGATCGCCTCACCGGCCTGGCTCGGCACCCAGAACGACGGCGGCCCGGTGGTGGAGCAGACCAGCGCCTCCGGTTCCAACGTCGCCGACGTGCAGGACATGCGCCCCGACGGGTCCGACCCGCGCGACCTCGGCATCAGCGTGCTCCGCGAGGACCCGGCCGCCGACAGCAACACCAGCACCGACCCGGCCGCCGACCCGCTGTTCCACCCCCGCCCCGGCTTCGACCCCTGGTACGAGCGCCAGACCTACACCCCCGACGGCCGGCAGATCGTGGTGACCCGATACGAGGACGGGCCCGCCGGGCGGATCCTGCGGATCTGGCTCGCCGACGCCGACGGGGCGAACCCGCACCCCATGAACCTCGCCGGGCGCGGCCCGAGCGACCGGGACACCGACCCGTCCCTCTCCCCGGACGGCAGGCTGATCGTGTTCAGCCGCAGCACCCCGGCCACCGGCGGGCAGCCGGCCCGGCCCGGGCGCGTCCTGATCGCCGAGGTGTCCACCGGGAGGATCGTCGGCACCGTCCAGCCGCCGGCCGGCCAGCAGGGCGCCTCCGACGGCCAGCCGTTCTGGTCCCCCGACGGCAAGCTGATCGCCTTCTCCCGGACGGCCGTGGTCGACGGCAACGCCGGCAACCTGCACGTCTGGACCGTCGCCGCCGACGACCTCAGCCGGCAGAACGACCTGAGCCGGACGGCCTGCCCGGGCAGCTGCGACGTCATCGACGACAGCCCCGCCTTCGCCCCCGACGGCCGTCGCATCGCCTTCAACCGCAAGGCCGGTGACGGCGGGAACAACCACCAGGACGGCGTGGTGGTCACCACCCCGACCGGCGCCGACTGCACGGTGATCGTGCCCGCCGGGCTCGGCCAGGGAGCCTGCACCCGGCCGCTGCCCGAACGCCCCACCAGCGGCCCCTTCCAGCCCCGCGACGTCGCCTGGACGGCGAACAGCGCGCAGCTGTTGATGACCTCCCGCCGTGCCGCCCCGCCGAGCTCGCCGGAGGGCCTCAAGGTCTACGACTTCGCGACCGGCCGGCTCACCGAACTCGACTGGCGGCTGCCGGGCCGCCAGAAGGAGCCGGCCGTCCAGCAGTCCGTCGACCTGGCGGTCAGCGTGCCCGAGCGGACCCCGGCCGTCCCCGTCGACGGCAGCACCGACGTGACGGTCACCGTCACCAACAAGGGCCCCGCGCCCTCGCCCGGCACCGCCCTCACCGTCTCGGTGCCGACCGGCGCCCGGCTCGGCAGGCTGACCACCCCGACCGGGTCGTGCGACGCCGCGGCGCTGCGCTGCGAACTCGGCACCATGGCACCGCGCGCGGTGATCCGGATCACGGCCACCCTGATCGGCACCCGGCCCGGCAACCCGGACTTCGGCTGGAGCGTCACCGGGACGGTCGTCGACCCGAACCCCGACGACGACTCCGCCCGGACCTTCCTGCCGGTGCTGGAGCCGTCGACCCCCTCGCCGACGCCCACCCCGTCACCGACCGCCACCCCGACTCCGACGCCCACCCGGATCCCGACGCCCACACCCACACCGACGGCCACCACCGCCACGCCCACCCCCGCACCGCCGCCGCCCCCGGCCCCCGCACCCCCGCCCCAGGCCGGCCCCGGCGTCACGGTCGACGCCCAGCCGAACCCCGGCTACGTCGGCGGCCACGTGACCGTCAGCTACACGGTGCGCAACAGCGGCCAGGCCCTCGCCACCGGCCTGCGCCTCACCCTCGGCCTGCCCGCCGGAGTGCCCACCGAGGCGCTGCCCCCCGGCTGCCGCAACGGCACCTGCACGGTGAGCGACCTCGCCCCCGGCCGCAGCGCGGTGATCCGGGTGGTGCTCTCGCCCGTGGCGGCGCTGGACACCGTCGTCACCGCCGAGCTGACCACCACCGGCACCGACGCCACCCCGGGGCCGCACCGGGCGAGCACCCCGCTGCGCATCCTCCAGCCCCGCATCGTCGCGGTGCCGCCGATCGGCAAGCCCGGCTTCGTGACCTCCGTACGCGGGGTGGACTTCCCGCCCGGCGCGCCGGTCCGCTTCACCTGGCAGCCCGGCATCACCGCCGCCGCCGCGCCCACCCGCCCGAAGGCCGACGGGACCTTCGCCGGGCAGCTGCTCATCCTCCCCAAGGACGAGACGGGCCCGCGCACCATCACCGCCGAAGGCCCCGGATTCTCCCCGGTGACCTGCCCCTTCCTGGTGGTCGAGGGCAGCATCGGCCCGCCCGGGGAGGTGGAGCGGCGGTGATCCACGAAGTCGACGAGGCGCTGCGGCGACTGCTCGCCGAGACCGGCCTGACCGAGCGCGGGATCGAGGTGGTCTTCGACGCCCCCACCCGGGACTTCGCCGCCCGCCGCAACGCGCCCACGGTCAGCGTCTTCCTCTACGGGCTCCGCGAGGACACCGGCCGCCGGCAGACCGGCACCGTCGCGGAGTACGACGAGCAGGGCCTGGTGACCGGCCGGCGCCCGGCGCCGCGCTGGTTCGAGCTGGCCTACCTGGTCACCGCCTGGACCAACCGGCCGCAGGACGAACACCGGCTGCTGGCCGAGGTGTTGCAGTGCCTCACCGCCACCGACACGCTGCCCGCCCGGCTGCTCACCGGCACGCTCGCCGAGCTCGGACTGACCGTCACGCTGGACATCGCGGGGCACGACACCGGCCTGCCGTCGGTCTCCGACGTCTGGTCCTCGCTCGGCGGGGAACTGCGGCCCTCGGTCGACCTCCGGGTGCTCGCCCCGCTGCCCGGCGAGCGCGCCCCGGCCGGACCGCCGGTCACCGAGGGGCTGGTGCTGCACGCCGGCGACACCACCGAGGACGGCCCGCCGCCCGCCGACGGCCCGGGCCGCCGACTGCGCTACCAGGGCACCGCCGACCCCGGGCCGGACGGCTTCGCCGCGCCCCGAGAACGCGGGCTGCCGCCCGGCCGCCGGCCCCGGGGCAGGGCGCGATGAGCCTCGACCTCGACCAGGCCCCCGAGGCCCCGGCGGTGAACGGCGGCGCGCCGAGCCCCGACCACCCGAGCCCCGACCACCTCTGGGAGCGGCTGCGGCGGGTCGAACAGCGGGTGCGTGCCGCGGTGCGCGAACGCCGGGCCGTCGACCCCGACCCGGACGACCCGTACCGCGGCCAGTACCTCGGCCCGGAGGCCGTGGACCGCATCCTGGCGGCCTCCGCCACGGTGCACCGGGAGACCGCGGACCCCGGCGACGGGACGGCGCCGCCGCCCGGCTCCCGGCTCGGGCGGCTCAGCGCCGCCTTCGGGCTGCTCCCGCTGGACCTCGACCTGCTGCTGGTGGCGCTCGCCCCCGACCTCGACCCCCGCTTCGAACAGCTCTACGGCTACCTCAACGACGACCTGACCCGCCGCCGGGCGACCGTCGGCCTCGCCCTGGAACTGTGCGGACAGCCCGGGGCCGGCGCCGGCCGCTTCCGTTTCTCCACCCGGGCCCCGCTGATCGCGGGCGGGCTGCTGGAGGTCACCGAGCCGGACCGCCCGCTGCTCTCCCGCACCCTGCGGGTCCCGGACCGGGTGACGGCCCACCTGCTCGGCGACGACGAGCCGGACGGCGCGCTCGCCGGGCTGGCCCGCCGCGCCGATCCGCCCGGCCACCGGCGAGCGGACCAGAGGCGGCCTGACGAGGGGCATCCCGACGAGCGGCGGTCCGACGAGAAGTCGCCCGACGAGCGGCTGCGCGCGGTGGTCGCCGTCGGCGGCCTGGTGCACCTGCTGGACCGCGGCGGGCACGCCGGTGCGCTCGCGGTGGCCGTCCTCGCGGCCGACGGCCCGCCGCCCCTGGTGGTCGACGCCGCCGCGCTCGCCGCCCGCCCGCCGGAGGGCACCGTACGGGTGCTCGCCCGCGAGGCGCGGCTGGGCGGGGGCGGTGTGGTGCTCGGACCGCTGGACCGGCTCCAGCCCGAACGGCCGGAGCGGGCCGCGCTGCTGCGCGAGCTGTGCGCGGAACTCGCCGACGTCCCGCTGGTCGTGCACGGCCCGCAGGTCTGGGACCCGGCCTGGGCGGCGCAGAGCCCGGTGGTGGTCACCGTCCCGCCGCCGGACCCGAGCGAGCGGGCCGAGCAGTGGGCCCGCGCGCTGAACCAGGAGCTGAGCGAGGAACTCGCCGAGGGGGTGGCCGCCTACCGGCTGGACCAGGAGCAGCTGGCGCGGGCCGCCTCGGTGGCGGCCCGGACGGCGGCCGCCGAGCGGCGCCCGGTGCGGGCCGAGGACCTGCGGACGGCGGTGCGGGCGCAGAACGCCGCGGGCCTGGCCCGGCTCGCCCGCCGGATCGAGCCCGCGGTCGGCTGGTCCGACCTGGTGCTGCCCGGCCCCACCGCCGGCCGGCTGCGCGAACTCGTGCTCCGGGCCCGGCACCGCGACCAGGTCCTCGGGCGCTGGCGGATGCGCCCCGGCGGCGGCCGGGGGAACGCGGTGATCGCCCTGTTCGCCGGGGAGTCCGGCACCGGCAAGACCATGTCGGCCGAGGTGGTCGCCGCCGAACTCGGCATGGAGCTGTACGTGGTGGACCTCTCCACCGTGGTGGACAAGTACATCGGCGAGACCGAGAAGAACCTGGAACGGATCTTCACGGAGGCGGCCCAGGTGAACGGCGTCCTGCTGTTCGACGAGGCGGACGCGCTGTTCGGCAAGCGCTCCGAGGTCAAGGACGCCCACGACCGGCACGCCAACGTGGAGACGGCCTACCTGCTCCAGCGGATGGAGTCCTTCGACGGGATCGCGGTGCTGACGTCCAATCTGCGGGCCAACCTCGACGAGGCGTTCACCCGGCGGCTGGACGTCATCGCGGAGTTCCCGCTGCCGGACGAGGCGCAGCGGCGCCTGCTGTGGGACCGCTGCCTGGGGCCGCTGGTGCCCCGCGGCGACGACCTCGACCTGGACTTCTGCGCCCGGAACTTCGAGCTCACCGGCGGCTCCATCCGGGCCTGCGCGGTCTCCGCGGCCTACCTGGCCGCCGGGACGGGCACCCCGCTGGGCATGGCGCAGCTGGTCTCCGCGGTGGTCGGCGAGTACCGCAAGCTCGGCCGGCTGGTGCTGGCCGGCGAGTTCGGGCCGTGGCTGGGCGTCATCGGGGACGCCGGGCACGGCTGAGCGCTCCCGGCGCTCCCGGCGCTCCCGGGACGCCCAGGGCACCGGCGGGGACGTACGGCGGTGTCCGCCGGGGGCAGTGGTCGCTGCCCCCGGTCCGGGACCTGTGGACATGTTTCCGGGTGGGGCCCGGGCAGCAGACTCGGGGGCGAATGACCGGCGAAATGCATGGCCAGCCGAAGGAGCGCGTATGCCGTCGTACCTCACCCCGGGCGTGTACGTGGAGGAGGTCCAGTCCGGTGCCCGGCCGATCGAGGGCGTCGGCACGGCCGTCGCCGCCTTCGTCGGCTTCGCCGAGACCGGGCCCTTCCACGAGCCCACACTGGTCACCAACTGGGACCAGTACGTCCAACGCTTCGGGGGCTTCACCGAGGGCACCTACCTGGCGCACTCGGTGTACGGCTTCTTCGCCAACGGCGGCGGCTCCGCCTACGTGGTGCGGGTCGGCGACCCGGCCCGGCGGACGCCCGGCGCCGCGCCCGCCGTCACCGCGGCCCCGCCCGTCGAGATCGCCGGCTTCCTCTTCTCCGCCCTGCCCGGCGCGGGCGGCGAGGTCTCCGTCGAGGTCGCCGACCTGGAGGGGGAGAACGTCCCCGAGGACCGCTTCCGGCTGCTGGTGCGCCGGGGTGCCGAGGTCGCCGAGACGTACGACGTCTCGACCCGCAAGAGCACCAAGGGCTACGTCGTCACCCAGCTGCGCGAGTCGAAGCTGGTCGCCGTCGCCGAGCAGCCCGGCACCGCGCCGAGCCGCCCCGAGCGCCGCACCCACGCCCTGGCCGCCGCGTCCGCGCCGGCCGCGGTCCCGGCCGGCCGGCTCGACCCCGCCGAGTACGTCGGCGACGCCGCCGCCCGGACCGGCTTCGGCGGCCTGGAGGCGATCGACGAGATCACCATGGTCGCGGTGCCCGACCTGATGAGCGCCTACCAGCGCGGCGACCTCGACGACGAGGGCCTGCGCACCGTCCAGCTGGCGGTGATGTCGCACTGCGAGCAGATGGGCGACCGGATCGCCGTCCTGGACCCGCCGCCCGGTCTGAACGCCCAGCGGATGCGCACCTGGCGCAACGACGAGGCGGGCTTCGACTCCCGCTACGCCGCGCTCTACTACCCGTGGATCAAGGTGTTCGACCCGGCGAGCGGCCGCAACGTGCTGGTCCCGCCGAGCGGGCACGTCGCCGGGGTGTGGGCGCGCAGCGACGCCGAGCGCGGCGTGCACAAGGCGCCCGCCAACGAGGTCATCCGCGGTGCGGTGGACCTGGAGATCCGCCTCAGCAAGGGCGAGCAGGACCTGCTGAACCCGATCGGCGTCAACTGCGTACGGGCGTTCCCCGGGCGCGGCATCCGGATCTGGGGCGCGCGCACCCTCTCCTCCGACCCCGCGTGGCGCTACCTGAACGTGCGCCGGCTGTTCAACTACCTGGAGGAGTCCATCCTCCTGGGGACCCAGTGGGTGGTCTTCGAACCCAACGACGACCGGCTGTGGTCCAGTATCCGCCGGAACATCACCGCGTTCCTCACCGAGGAGTGGCGGCGCGGGGCCCTGTTCGGCCAGACCGCGGCCGAGGCCTTCTACGTCAAGTGCGACCGCGACAACAACCCGCCGGAGTCCATCGACCTCGGCCAGGTGATCTGCGAGATCGGCGTCGCCCCGGTGAAGCCCGCGGAGTTCGTGGTGTTCCGGCTGTCCCAGTTCTCCGACAGCACGAGCCTCGTCAACGAGTGACCGGCCCGGTCGGCACCACCCCTCGGCACCCCTCGCATCGGAAGGTGACACAAACCCATGGCTGAAGGCGATCCGCTCTCCACACACATATTCGGCGTCCAACTCGGCGGCTACAACGTCGAGTCCGTCAAGGAGATCAGCAACCTGACGGTGGAACAGGACGTCGTCGAGTACAAGCAGGTGACCCAAGAGGGCAAACTGATCGTCCGCAAGCAGCCCGGCGCCCGGCTCCCCGGCGAGGTGACCATCACCCGCGGCCTGGACAAGAGCGGCGCGTTCACGGACTGGATCAAGGAGACCCTCAACAACGGGGCGATCAACACCGCGCGGCAGAACCTCACCATCGAGGTCAAGGACACCACCGGTGCCACCCTGCGGCGCATCCAGCTGCTCAACGCCTGGGCGAGCCGCTGGGAGGGCCCGACCCTCAGCGCCGGCGAGTCCAGCGCCGCCACCGAGACCGTGACCATCGTGTTCGAGGAGATCTCGGTCGAGTGAGGAGGAAGATCGGCCTGGAGGAGCTGCTGGAAGGGGCTCCGGCCCCGCAAGCCGCCGTGCCCCAGCACACCGCGCCCCAGCAGCAGGCCCCCGCGGCCGCGGCCCAGCCCCAGGGGCGGACGCCGCACACCGAGTTCGAGTTCGAGCTGCCGCTCGGCTACGTCGACGACGCGGGCACCGTGCACCGGCACGGTGCCATGCGCCTGGCCACCGCCCGCGACGAACTGATGCCGCAGATCGACCTGCGGGTCAAGGAGAACCCGGCCTACCTCAGCGTCGTGCTGCTCAGCCACGTCATCACCCGGCTGGGCGACATCACCGACGTGCACGCCGGGGTCGTCGAGCGGATGTACGCCACCGACGTGGCCTTCCTCCAGGACCTCTACCAGCGGATCAACAGCGAGGGCCACACGCGCGCCGCGGTGACCTGCCCGCACTGCGACGGCGCCTTCGAGGTCGACCTCGCCGGTGGGCGCCTGGGGGAATCGTGACGTACGCGCCTGCTCGGCTGTACGAGGAGATCGCGTACATCGCCTACCACTTCCACTGGCAGCGGGAGGACATCCTCGACCTGACCCACCGCGAACGCGGGCAGTGGGTCAGGGAGATCGCCCGGCTCAACACCCGCATCAGCGAAGGCGGGTGAACCGGGTGGGGCTTCGGGACTGGATCGGCCGCCGGAAGGGCGGCGAGGGCGGGGGTGCTGGGGCTGCCGGTGATTCTGCCGGTGGCGTTTCGGGCAGCGCCTCCGGCGGTGCTTCCGCGGGCGCCTCCGGCGGTGCTGAGGCCGCACGGCGGCGCCCGGCGGGCGGGGACGGGGGATGGCGCGCGGTCGCGCCGCTGGTCCCGACCCTGGCCGGGCCGGCCCACGGCGTCAGCGACGGCCTGAAGTTCCGGTCCCGGCTCACCGCCTGGCAGGACCCGTCGCTGTGCGGCCCGCTCGGCCACGCGGTCCTTCCGACCGCCCCGGCGGGCATCCTGCGGGCGGTCGCGCGGCCGGGCTCGCCGTCCCCGGCGCTCACGGGCGGGGACGACCTCGTCGTGCCGGTCCTCCCGGCGGAGCCCGGGGCGGAGGGGCCCTCGGCGGAGGAGCCCTCGGCCGACGGCCGGGCGGGCTCGTCGCGGCGGGCCCGGCCGGTCCAGCGGTCCGTCCGGATGCGGCGGCTTCCGGTGCGCTCGGGCCCGCGCCCGGCGCGTGCGGGCGGGGCCGACCGGCGGGCTGTGCCGGACGGCGCCGGCGGCGAGCCGAAGCCGGGTGCGCCCAGCTCCGGTGCGCCGAAGTCCGACGTGGTGAGGGCGAGTTCGCCGAAGCCTGCGGCGACGAGGCCCGCTGCGCCGGTGCCCGCCACGACGGGGCCCGCTGCGCCGGTGCCTTCCGCTGCTCCGGCGCCCGCCGAGTCGACGCCCGAGGCGGGCACCGCCTCCGTGCGCCGGAACGACCCGGTGGTCCGGGCCGACCGTCCGGTGCGTCCGCGTTCCGTCGGCGCCCCGCTGGTCGTGGCGCGGCGGCCCCGGTCGCTGCCCGTGCGCCCGGTGGCGGGGGGGGGGGGAGGGAAGGGGGGGGAAGGAACAAAAACCGACACACCACGACCGCTCCCAAAGAACAAAAACAAAGCAACGAAAAGACAGGAGCAAGCCAA